>NZ_JBIRFV010000001.1:0-796442 GCF_044327655.1 Streptomyces sp. NPDC018029
TGCGTACCCGGACGGGCGAGCTCGGCGCGCATGAAGAGCGCCATCACACCGCCGATGCAGAAGAACGCGAACGACGTGACCAGATAGAGCGTGCCGATCGTCTTGTGGTCAGTGGTGGTCAGCCACTTGATCACGACGTTTCCCGGCTGCTTGCGCCGAACGGGCAGCTCGTTCTCGTACGAGTCGGTTGGTGCTGCCGCGGCACCCTGGGGTTCGTTGAGGATGCTCACAGGTTGTTCGTCTCCCGGTTCTTCTCAGGGCCCGTCTGCTCAATGCCGGCCGGGATGTAACCGGTCTGGTTCTTCTTCGCGAGGTCCTCGAGGTGCTGCTTGTAGCGCTCGGGAGAGACGACCTTGACGTTGAAGAGCATCCGGGAGTGGTCGACGCCGCAGAGCTCGGCGCACTTGCCCATGAAGGTGCCCTCCTTGTTCGGAGTCACCTCGAAGGCGTTGGTGTGGCCCGGGATGACGTCCTGCTTCATGAGGAACGGCACCACCCAGAAGGAGTGGATGACGTCACGCGAAGTCAGAACGAAACGGACCTTCTCGCCCTTGGGGAGCCAGAGGGTCGGTCCGGGGTTGCCGTTCTGGGGGTTCCGCTCGCCGGGCGTGCCGACCTCGTAGACACCGCCGGCGTTGGCCGGGAAGTCCTTGCGGAAACGGTCCGGAATGGCTTCCAGGTCCTTGGACGTCTTGGCGTCGTCCTTGTCGGAACCCGGGACGTCCTCGATGTAGTTGAAGCCCCAGCTCCACTGATAGCCGACCACGTTGACCGTGTGGGCAGGCTTGTCTTCGAGCTCGAGGAGCTTCGACTCGTCACGTGCCGTGAAGTAGAAGAGCACCGAGACGATGATGAGAGGCACCACGGTGTACAGCGCCTCGATGGGCATGTTGTAACGCGTCTGCGCCGGTACTTCCACCTTGGTGCGGCTGCGCCGGTGGAAGATGACGCTCCACAGGATCAGGCCCCAGACCAGGACGCCCGTGGCGAGCGCTGCCGCCCACGAGCCCTGCCAGAGGGAGAGAATCCGCGGAGCCTCTTCCGTTACCGGGGTGGGCATTCCAAGGCGGGGGAAATCCTTGTATGTGCAACCGGTGGCGGTCGCCAGGATCAGGCCCGCAGTCAGCACCTGCGGCAGCTTCCGCCGCATCGGGCGCCGCGACGAGCGGTCGGAGCCGTTGGGACTCACGTAGCGCCTTCCCGAGAGTCTCGCCCGCGCGGTCGGCTGCGGCCTTCACGCTGGTAGGTCGCCGCCCTGCGTCGGGCAGGGGTTTGGATGTTTATGCGGACCAAACCCTACTGGACGCTATTTGGGGTCGCGCGGGGAGGGTGCCTAACGCGCCGCGGGTCACTCCGAAGGGTGGGACGGGGCGCCGTCGGGCCCTTTCTGACGGAGGGTCGGGACGCCTCGGAGCTCGGCGGAATGCCCCGGTCCGGGCGCCCACCGGCTCGGCCCGGCTTCTTGGGGTGCGGCTGCGGGTCCGTCGTGGCTGGGCGCGCAGTTCCCCGCGCCCCTGGAGGGGTGCCCCTTCGGGGCTGCCCCTTGCGGTCGGCTCACGGGGAGGCGGCTTAGCGTTGGCGTGTGGCCTACTTTGATGTTGCTTCCGCTGCTCCCCTTCATCCCGTTGCCCGGCAGGCGCTGCAGGCCTCGCTCGATGAGGGGTGGGCCGATCCGGCGCGGCTCTACCGGGAGGGGCGGCGGGCCCGGCTGCTGCTCGACGCGGCGCGGGAGGCGGCCGCCGACGCGGTGGGCTGCCGGCCCGACGAGCTCGTCTTCACCTCCTCCGGCACCCGTGCCGTGCACGCGGGGATCGCGGGGGCGCTCGCCGCTCGTCGGCGCGTCGGACGCCACCTGATCGTGTCGGCCGTCGAACACTCGTCGGTGCTCCATTCGGCGGCGGCCCACGAGTCCGACGGCGGGACGGTGACCGAGGTGGCGGTGGACCGGGGCGGGACGGTGCGCCCGGACGCGTACGCCGCCGCGCTGCGCGAGGACACCGCGCTCGCCTGTCTGCAGTCCGCCAACCACGAGGTCGGCACCGAGCAGCCGGTCGCGGAGGTGGCGGCGGTCTGCCGGGCCGCCGGGGTGCCGCTGCTCGTGGACGCGGCGCAGTCGCTGGCCTGGGGGGCCGTCGACGGGGACTGGTCGCTGCTGACCGGGAGCGCCCATAAATGGGGTGGCCCCGCGGGTGTCGGGCTTCTTGTCGTACGCAAAGGGGTGCGGTTCGCCGTGCGGGGGCCCGTCGACGAGCGGGAGTCCGGGCGCGCCGCAGGGTTCGAGAACATCCCGGCGATCGTCGCGGCTGCGGCTTCGCTGCGGGCGGTGCGGGCCGAGGCCGTCGCCGAGGCGGCGCGGCTGCGGGAGCTGACGGAGCGGATCCGGGCGCGGGTCCCCGGGCTCGTGCCGGATGTGGAAGTGGTGGGCGACCCGGTGCGGCGCCTTCCGCACCTCGTCACCTTCTCCTGTCTCTATGTCGACGGGGAGACTCTGCTGCACGAGCTCGACCGGGCCGGTTTCTCCGTGTCGTCGGGGTCCTCGTGCACCAGCTCGACGCTGACGCCGAGCCATGTGCTGCGCGCCATGGGGGTGGTCAGCGAGGGGAACGTACGGGTCTCGTTGCCGGTCGGGGCGCAGGAGGCGGACGTCGAGCGGTTCCTCGATGTGCTGCCCGGGGTGGTGCGCGGGGTGCGGGAGACCCTGGGGGCGCCGGTGGGGGGCGGCAGCGGGGAGGCCGAGGCCGTGACGGTCGACGCGCTCGGGATGAGCTGTCCGCTGCCGGTCATCGAGCTGGCCAAGGCGATCGGCGGGGTGCGGGTGGGCGGCACCGTCACCGTGCTCGCCGACGACGAGGTCGCGGCGGTCGACATCCCGGCGTGGTGCTGGACGCGGGGCCAGGAGTACGTGGGTGAGCGGCCGGCGGACCACGGCGTGGCGTATGTGGTCCGCCGGAGCTCGTGAGCCTCAGGCGAGGTGCGGCTGGACCTCCGCGGCGGCGGCGTGGCCGTACGCCTTGGTGAAGCGGTCCATGAAGTTGCTGCGGCGCAGCTCGTACTCCTGCGTGCCGACGGTCTCGATGACGAGGGTGGCGAGCATGCAGCCGACCTGCGCCGCGCGCTCGTGGGAGACGCCCCAGGCGAGGCCCGAGAGGAAGCCCGCGCGGAACGCGTCGCCGACGCCGGTCGGCTCGACCTTCGCCTCCTCCTCAGGGACGCCGACCTCGATCGGGTCCTGGCCGACGGACTCTATGCGGACGCCGCGCGAGCCGAGGGTCGTCACGCGGTGGCCGACCTTGGAGAGGATCTCGGCGTCGGTCCAGCCCGTCTTGGACTCGATGAGCCCCTTCTCGTACTCGTTCGAGAAGAGGTACGTCGCGCCGTCGAGGAGCGTGCGGATCTCCTCGCCCTCCATGCGCGCGATCTGCTGGGAGAAGTCCGCGGCGAAGGGGATCTTGCGGGTACGGCACTCCTCGGTGTGCCGGAGCATCGCCTCGGGGTCGTCGGCGCCGATCAGGACGAGGTCGAGGCCGCCGACGCGGTCGGCCACCGTCTTCAGCTCGATGAGGCGGGCCTCGCTCATCGCGCCCGTGTAGAAGGAGCCGATCTGGTTGTGGTCGGCGTCCGTGGTGCAGACGAAGCGCGCGGTGTGCAGGGTCTCGGAGATCCGGACCGATGCGGTGTCCACGCCGTGCCGGTCGAGCCAGGCCCGGTACTCGTCGAAGTCGGAGCCGGCGGCGCCGACCAGGATCGGGTGGGTGCCGAGCTGCCCCATGCCGAAGGTGATGTTGGCGGCGACGCCGCCCCTGCGGACGTCGAGGGCGTCGACGAGGAAGGAGAGGGAGACCGTGTGCAACTGATCGGCGACCAGCTGGTCGGCGAAGCGGCCGGGGAAGGTCATCAGGTGGTCGGTGGCGATGGAGCCGGTGACTGCAATACGCACGGCTGGATGCTCCTGTGGAGGGAGGCGGGGATTGACAGTTCACGCTACCGGGTCGAGGTGCTGTCGAGGCACCGTCCCTGAAGTGGCCTGAAGTGGCAAAACTACCCGATAGTAGGGCTTTTTTCGTGGGCGGTCGGATGCATACGGTGCCGTTATGACCGTTATCCCGAAGGATGTCGTCCTGCGGCGTCGCGCCGCGTCCACGGCGGAGGCCCCGGAGAGCATGGAGACGCTGCGCGGGGACTGTGCCCGCATGGCGCCGCACTGGGTGGTGCCCGCCGTCGCCGCGACCGCTCCCGTGCCGCCCTCGCTGATCCACGGCGTCAGCGTCCCGCCCGCCTCCGCCCGCCTGCTCTCCGAGATGTCCGAGTACGGGGACTGAGGGAGACCGGCGCCGGAGGTCCGGCGCGTGTAAGGGAACCGTGCGCTCCCCCGCTGCGTCCCATCGCCGTCCCCCGTATAGGGGAACTGGGATACGACAAGCCCGCCGGTGGCAGTCACCTGTGGGATTCCTGGGACAGCGGCACAGCGAAGGAGCGATGCGGTGAGCACCGAGCGATCCGTTCATGAGGCGGCCGAGCCGCGGCGGCGACGGTCCCGTCTGGCCGTCGTCTCGGTCGCGGCCACCGTGCTGCTGGTCGGCGGCGGTGGCGCGTACCTCGCGTCGGGCGCGTCCGGCGGCGGCAGCGGCGAAGGAGCCCCCGCGGCGGACGGCGGCGACCCGCCGCCGCTCGCGCTGGACGGCTACCCGGCCGGCGACCGGCAGAACGACGGCGGGACCGGCACCGGCGGCACCGGTGGCAAGCCCGGCATCGCGCCGGGCGAGCCCGACCCGAGCGGCGCCACGTACCGGGCGACCGGCGAGCTGCCCAAGGGCCCGGAGTCGGCCGCCGTCTACCACGCGCGCGGCGAGGTCACCCGGGGCGAAGTGGCCAAGCTGGCCAAGGCGCTCGGAGTGACCGGGACGCCGACGTCGCGGGACGGTGCCTGGCGGGTCGGCCAGGACAACGACGGGTCGGGGCCCTCGCTCCAGGTGAACAAGCAGGCGCCCGGCACCTGGACCTACGCCAGGCACGGCATCGGCGGCACCGACAACTGCCCCAAGGGCAAGCCCTGTTCCAGCACCTCCACCGCGCCGAACGGCGAGCTGGGCGACGCGGTGGGCGAGAAGGCCGCCAAGGAGGCCGCCGCTCCCGTCCTGAAGGCGCTCGGCCAGGACGACGCGAAGCTGGACGCACGCCAGCTCATGGGTGCCGTGCGCGTCGTGAACGCCGACCCGAAGGTCGACGGCCTGCCGACCTACGGCTGGTCGACCGGCATCCAGGTCGGCGCGGGCGGCGAAGTGGTCGGCGGCAGCGGCCAGTTGAAGGCGCCGGTCAAGGGTGCGACGTACCCGGTGATCAGCGCGCGGGAGACCCTGGACCGGCTGAACGCGTCGAGCGACGGCCACGGCCGCATCGGCATCGGCGGCTGCGCGACCCCGGTGCCGCACATGGACGACAGCACGAAGACGGAGGGCGGCGGCGGATCGAAGCAGGCGCCGTGCGAGCCGTCGTCGACGCCTCCGAAGCCGCGGCCGGTCGCCGTCGAGGGCGCCACGTTCGGCCTCGCGACGCACTACGTGGGCGGCAAGCAGACCCTCGTACCGTCCTGGCTGTTCGACATGAAGCCGCAGGGCGCACGGGACACCTTCACGGTGACGCACCCGGCGGTCGCGCCCAAGTACCTGACGTCGCCGAGCACCCCGGGCACGCCCACGCCCACCGAGAAGCCGGGCAAGGGCGACAGGAGCGGCACGGACCAGGCCCGCGTCGAGTCCTACAGCGCCGACGGGAAGTCGCTGACCGTGCACTTCTGGGGCGGCGCGTGCAGTGAGTACTCCGCGTCCGCGCGCGAGGACGGCGACCGCGTCACGGTCACGGTCACCGAGACCGGCCGCAAGGGCGACGTCTGCATCATGGTGGCCAAGGAGCTCAAGGAGACGGTCACCCTCGACAAGCCGCTGGGCGACCGCGAGGTCGTCGACGCCTCGGGCGAGACGGTGCGGCGGAAGTAGCGCGTACGCGCGAAGGCGGCGGCCCCCCGAGATCTCGGGGGGCCGCCGCCTTTGTGCGTGGGTGCCTACAGGCTCACCCGCCTACGGGCTTAGCTGAAGGAGTCGCCGCAGGCGCAGGAACCGGTGGCGTTCGGGTTGTCGATCGTGAAGCCCTGCTTCTCGATGGTGTCCACGAAGTCGATGGAGGCGCCGCCCAGGTAAGGAGCGCTCATCCGGTCGGTGACGACCTTCACGCCGTCGAAGTCCTTGACGACGTCGCCGTCGAGCGAGCGCTCGTCGAAGAACAGCTGGTAGCGCAGGCCCGAGCAGCCGCCGGGCTGCACGGCGACGCGCAGCGCCAGGTCGTCCCGGCCCTCCTGCTCAAGGAGGGCCTTCACCTTGGCCGCGGCGGCGTCCGACAGGAGGATGCCGTCGCTCACGGTGGTGGTCTCGTCCGATACGGACATCTGCTTCTCTCCCGGGTTGTACGGAGACTGCTTGCCGACGGTTGCAACCGGCGGGGCCGCGGATTCATTCCGGGCCGAGCGCTTACGTCCTTACCCCTTCATGCTCGCACATGGCGCCGGGCGGCAGGGCGGAGCGGGGAACGGCGAATGCGTCACATCGACACTATGGCCATCGTCAAACTGACGTGAAGCGGATATGATAGATAACGTCAATTAGACGAAAAGGCTCGTCTGCAGAACAGAAACGGTAGGTGTCGTCGTGACCACCGCCCAGTCCCCCGTGGACCTCGACGTCCAGCCCACGCCCCTCGCGCTGCTGCTGCTCGGCCGCGAGGCCGACCCGAAGAGCGAGCGCGGCGTGGAGTGCCCCGGCGACCTGCCCTCCCCCTCCGACCCGGACCTGGTGGAGCGCGCCCGCGCCGCCAAGGAGAAGCTCGGCGACAAGGTCTTCGTGCTCGGCCACCACTACCAGCGCGACGAGGTCATCCAGTTCGCGGACGTCACCGGCGACTCCTTCAAGCTGGCGCGCGACGCCGCCGCCCGGCCGGACGCCGAGTACATCGTCTTCTGCGGCGTGCACTTCATGGCCGAGTCCGCGGACATCCTGACGACGGACGACCAGAAGGTCGTGCTCCCCGACCTGGCCGCCGGCTGCTCGATGGCCGACATGGCCACCGCCGAGCAGGTCGCCGAGTGCTGGGACGTGCTGACCGAGGCCGGGATAGCCGAGCAGGTCGTCCCCGTCTCGTACATGAACTCCTCGGCGGACATCAAGGCGTTCACCGGCAAGCACGGCGGCACGATCTGCACGTCGTCGAACGCGAAGCGCGCGCTGGAGTGGGCCTTCGAGCAGGGCGAGAAGATCCTCTTCCTGCCCGACCAGCACCTGGGCCGCAACACCGCCGTGCGCGACATGGGGATGTCCCTGGACGACTGCGTCGTCTACAACCCGCACAAGCCGAACGGCGGCCTGACCGCCGAGCAGCTGCGCGACGCGAAGATGATCCTGTGGCGCGGGCACTGCTCGGTGCACGGACGCTTCTCGCTGGAGAGCGTGGAGGACGTGCGGGCGCGCATCCCGGGCGTGAACGTCCTGGTGCACCCGGAGTGCAAGCACGAGGTCGTCGCCGCCGCCGACTACGTGGGCTCCACCGAGCACATCATCAAGACCCTGGAGGCGGCGCCGGCCGGCTCCAAGTGGGCCATCGGCACCGAGCTGAATCTCGTACGCCGACTGGCGAACCGTTTCGCCGCCGAGGACAAGGAGATCGTCTTCCTCGACAAGACGGTCTGCTTCTGCTCGACCATGAACCGCATCGACCTGCCGCACCTGGTCTGGACCCTGGAGTCCCTCGCCGAGGGCAACCTCGTCAACCAGATCGAGGTGGACCGGGAGACCGAGCAGTTCGCGAAGCTGGCGCTTGAGCGGATGCTCGCGCTTCCGTAGGCCCCGGCACCACTCAGGCGTTACTCCGCTCTCGGCCGCACCAGGCCCGACTCGTAGGCAATGACGACGAGTTGGGCCCGGTCGCGGGCGCCGAGCTTCGCCATCGCCCGGTTCACATGGGTCTTCACGGTGAGCGGGCTGACCTCCAGGCGCTCGGCGATCTCGTCGTTCGAGTGGCCGCCCGCGACCTGCACCAGGACCTCGCGCTCGCGTCCGGTGAGCGCGTCGAGCCGCTCGCCGCGCACCGGCACGTCACCGTCCAGGCCCTCGCCCTGCGCGAGGAACTTCGCGATCAGCCCCTTGGTGGCCACCGGCGAGAGCAGCGCCTCCCCCGCCGCCGCGATACGGATGGCGCCCAGCAGCTCGTCGGGCTCCGCGCCCTTGCCGAGGAACCCGGAGGCGCCCGCGCGCAGCGACTGCACCACGTACTCGTCGACCTCGAACGTCGTCAGCATCACCACGCGCACATGGGCCAGCGCCGGGTCGGCGCTGATCAGGCGGGTGGCGGCCAGTCCGTCCGTGCCGGGCATCCGGATGTCCATCAGGACCACGTCGGCCCGCTCCGACCTGGCGAGTTCGACCGCCTCCGCTCCGTCGGACGCCTCGCCGACCACCTCCATGTCGGGTTCGGAGTCGACGAGCACCTTGAACGCGCTGCGCAGCAACGCCTGGTCGTCGGCGAGCAGTACGCGGATCGTCACGCGGTCCCTCCCTTTGCCGTGGTGACGGGCAGGATCGCATGGACGCGGAAGCCGCCGCCGTAGCGGGGTCCCGCCGAGCAGCTGCCGCCGAGGGCGGTGACGCGTTCGCGCATGCCGAGCAGGCCGTGGCCGCCGCCGTCGGTGTTCTGGGCGTCGCCCTTGCCGGGTCCCGGGCCGTCGTCGATGACGGTGACCTCCACGTTCGGGCCGACGCGGACCACGCTCACCTCCGCCTTGGCGTCCTTGCCCGCGTGCTTCTGCACGTTGGTCAGTGCCTCCTGGATGATGCGGAACGCGGCGAGGTCGACGGCGGCCGCCAGATCGAGACCGACCTGGCCGAGCGCCACCTCCACGGGCAGACCGGCGTTGCGGAACGTCTCGACGAGCTCGTCGAGCCGGTGCAGGCCCGGCGCCGGCTCGGTGGGCGCCTCGGGATCGCCCGTCTGCCGCAACAACCCAACGGTGGCCCGCAGTTCGTTGAGCGCGGAGCGGCTGGCGTCCCGTACGTGCGAGAGGGCTTCCTTGGCCTGGTCGGGCCGCTTGTCCATGACGTGCGCGGCGACCCCGGCCTGCACGTTGACCAGGGCGATGTGGTGGGCGACCACGTCGTGCAGATCGCGGGCGATGCGCAGCCGCTCCTCGGCGACGCGGCGCCTGGCCTCCTCCTCCCGCGTGCGCTCGGCCCGCTCGGCGCGCTCCCTTATGGCGTCCACGAAGGCGCGGCGGCTGCGCACCGCGTCGCCCGCGGCGGCGGCCATGCCGGTCCAGGCGAAGATGCCGAGGTTTTCCTGCGCGTACCAGGGCAGGGGGCCCGAGAGCATCGCGACGCCGGTCAGGCCCGTCATGGTGACGAGGCCGATCCGCCACGTCGTGGAGCGGTCGGTGGTGGCGGCGACGGTGAACAGCGCGATGACGGCGCACATCACGACGGGCGCGCGGGGCTCGCCGGTGAGCAGTTCGACGAGGGAGGCGGCGCAGGTCGCGGCCAGCACGGACCAAGGGGCGCGGCGGCGGAAGACCAGGGCGAGCGCGCCGAGCGCCATCAGGAGCAGGCTCGGGACGTCGGGGGTGCGGGTGCCCCAGGTGGGGCCGTGCTCTCCATAGGGCTCGGCGAAGGAGCCGACGACCATGCAGACGAGGACGGCGGAGGCGAGCACCGCGTCCACCGCCAGCGGGTGTGTTCTGGCCCAGCCGCGGCCTCGTACGAGAGTGGTCACTCGCCAAACGTTACGGGGGCTGGCCGGAGGCCTTGACCAGATCTGTCGTATCGGGTCATCTGCGGGTTTGGTGTGGCTGGGCGCGCAGTTCCCCGCGCCCCTGGACGGGCGCCCCTGGACGGGCGCCCGTCCAGGGGCGCCCGCATGTCAGCCGGGGATCAGGCCGTCGTCGTTCAGCATGGTGCGGACGTCGTCCAGGGTGGCGTCCGGGGACGGGAGGATCAGCTCGGAGGGTTCCAGGGCGTCGTCCGGGAGGGGGTCGCCGAGCTCCCGGACCTTGTCCAGGAGCGCGTGCAGCGTGCGGCGGAAGCCGGCTGAGTCGCCGCCCTCCATCTCCTCGAGGAGTTCGTCGTCCAGCTTGTTGAGTTCGGCGAAGTGGCTGTCGGCCAGCTTCACCTGCCCCTCCCCCATGATCCGTACGATCATGTCGCCCTCCTCGGACGTGTGTAGGGCTGTTGCTACTGCTTGTCGAAGCGCGGGGTGTCCTGCGGCTGCTGCTGCGACTGCGGCCGGCCCTGGCCGCCCTCGATCGCCTGCTGTCCGCCGCTGGAACCTCCGGCGAGCTCCGCCTTCATGCGCTGCAGTTCCAGCTCTACATCTGTACCACCGGAGAGGCGGTCCAGCTCGGTCTGGATGTCGTCCTTGGCCAGTCCGGAGGAGTCGTCGAGGGCACCGGAGGCGAGCAGTTCGTCGATCGCGCCGGCCCGCGCCTGGAGCTGCGCGGTCTTGTCCTCGGCGCGCTGGATGGCCATGCCGACGTCGCCCATCTCCTCGGAGATGCCGGAGAAGGCCTCGCCGATGCGGGTCTGCGCCTGCGCGGCGGTGTACGTGGCCTTGATCGTCTCCTTCTTCGTACGGAAGGCGTCGACCTTGGCCTGGAGGCGCTGCGCCGCGAGGGTGAGCTTCTCCTCCTCGCCCTGGAGGGTCTGGTGCTGCGTCTCCAGGTCCGTCACCTGCTGCTGGAGCGCGGCGCGGCGGGACAGGGCCTCGCGGGCCAGGTCCTCGCGGCCGAGCGCCAGCGCCTTGCGCCCCTGGTCCTCCAGGGTCGACGACTGCTTCTGGAGCTGGGTGAGCTGCAGCTCGAGGCGCTTGCGGGAGGTCGCCACGTCGGCGACGCCGCGGCGCACCTTCTGCAGCAGCTCCAACTGCTTCTGGTACGAATAATCGAGGGTTTCGCGCGGGTCCTCGGCCCGGTCAAGGGCCTTGTTCGCCTTCGCGCGGAAGATCATCCCCATACGCTTCATGACACCGCTCATGGGCTTCGCGCGCCCCCTTCTGACGGACTTCCAGCTCCAGGTACTGCTCAGAACCCACAGTACGGGCCCTGCATCCATTACCGCACTGTTCGCGGGCGGATGCGCTCATCCCCAAGGACGACTGCGTCCCGCGCCACTCCGGCGTAAGGAGTAGGTGCACCCCTGGGGCCGGCTCCGGCGCATACCGCCCGCTACGTCCCCTTAGGCACATAAATCAAGACGCCTGGTGTTGCCGGATCGTTCCCGGCCTGACCGACGTCCATGCCCCCGCACCCCGTACCCTTGGCTTTTGTGTTCCGTAGCCGATCCAAGGAAGAGAAGGCCCCGGCCGCCCAGGCGCCGGTGACCGACTCCAACCAGCCCCGTGACCCGCAGGCCCCGAAGGGCCGCCCCACCCCCAAGCGCGCCATGGCGCAGTCGCAGCGTCGCAGCGTGACGAACACGCCGACGTCGCGCAAGGAGGCCGCCAAGCGGCAGCGCGACGAGCGCCGCACCCAGATGGCGAAGCAGCGCGAGGCGCTGGCGAGCGGTGACGAGCGGTACCTGCCCGCCCGTGACAAGGGGCCCGTGCGCAAGTTCGCGCGCGACTTCGTGGACTCGCGTTTCTGCGTCGCCGAGTTCTTCCTGCCGATCGCGGTGATCATCCTGGTCATGAGCATCGTGCAGATCCCGCAGCTGCAGAACATCTCGCTGCTGCTCTGGCTCTGCGTGATCGTGCTCATCATCGTCGACTCGGTCGCCACCGCGTTCCGCCTGAAGAAGCGCCTCAAGGAGCGGTTCCCGGGCGAGAACACGAAGGGCGCCGTCGCGTACGCCCTGATGCGCACGCTCCAGATGCGCCGTCTCCGGCTGCCCAAGCCGCAGGTCAAGCGCGGAGAGCGACCCTGAGCGGATTCACCGGCGGAGCCGGGGCCTGGCTGGAGAAGCTGGGCGGCCTGCGCAACGCCGTGCGACAGGAACTGGTGGCCCGCCAGCTCGACGAGCAGATAGCGGGGCGCTTCCCGGTGGGGCAGCGGCTCCGCGTGCTCGACGTCGGCATGGGGCAGGGCACGCAGGCGCTGCGGCTCGCCCGAGCCGGACACAAGGTGACGGGCGTCGAGCAGGACCCCGCCATGATCGCCGCCGCGCGCGCGGCGCTCGCCGAGGAGCCCGAGGGCATCCAGGGGCGGGTGCGGATCGTCGAGGGCGACGGACACCAGACCGGGGTGCACTTCATGCCCGGCAGCTTCGACGTGGTGCTGTGCCACGGCGTACTGATGTACGTGGAGGAGCCCGACGCGCTCCTCGCCGGGCTCGCCCGGATGCTGGCGCCCGGCGGGCTGCTCTCGCTGCTCGTGCGCAACGCGGAGGCGCTGGCCATGCGGCCGGGCATCGCCGGCGACTGGGCGGGGGCGCTCGCCGCCTTCGACTCCGTCACGTACCGCAACCGGATCGGGGTCGACGCCCGCGCGGACCGGCTCGACGCGCTGACCTCCTCGCTTGCGGGGCTCGCGGCGCCGCTCCAGGTCTGGTACGGCGTGCGGGTCTTCACGGACACCGTGGCCGACGGAGCGGCGATTCCTCCGGAGTGGGAGCTGGAGGCGCTGCTCGCCGCGGAGGAGCGGGCAGGGCGGACCGATCCTTACCGGCGGGTCGCCGCGTTGCTGCATCTCTGCGGGGTGCGGGACTAGGACCCGGCGGGTCCGGGTGGCCGACGGTGGCCGACGAGGTGGTGACGCCTGATCGGCCCCCTGAGTCCCTGATCGGCCCCCTGAGCCCCTGTTCGGCCCCCTAAGTCAGGGCGGCGCCGTACGGCCGAACCGAGACTCGGAACATGAGTCTTCCTCGTACGCGTGCCGTGCCGTCCGCTGCCGTCCTGATCACCGTCGCGCTCGTCGGCGGCTGCTCCTCCGCGGGGTCCGGCTCGGGCTCCGGTGACTCCGACAGATCCACCACGCAGGCCGCGCCCGCCGCCGCGAACGATCTGCAGGAGGACTACCAGAAGGTGATCAAGGACGTCCTGCCGTCCGTCGTCCAGATCGGCGCCGCCGACGGTCTCGGCTCCGGGGTCGTCTACGACGACAAGGGCCACATCGTCACCAACGCCCACGTCGTGGGCAAGGGCAAGCGTTTCAAGGTGACGACGGCGACCGGCGAGGAGGCCCTGACCGCCGATCTTGTGGCCGCCTACCCGGAGCAGGACCTCGCCGTCATCAAGCTGGGCGACGTGCCGAAGGGGCTGAAGGCCGCGAAGTTCGGCGACTCCACCAAGGCCGAGGTCGGGCAGATCGTGCTGGCCATGGGGTCCCCGCTCGGCCTGTCCTCCAGCGTCACCCAGGGCATCGTGTCGGCGACCGGGCGCACGGTCAGCGAGGGCCGCTCCGGCGGAGGGACCGGGGCCACCATCGCCAACATGGTGCAGACCTCGGCCGCGATCAACCCCGGCAACAGCGGCGGCGCGCTCGTCGACCTCGACGGGCAGGTCATCGGCATCCCGACGCTGGCCGCGAGCGACCCGGACATGGGCGACAGCGCCGCACCCGGCATCGGCTTCGCGATCCCGTCCTCGATGGTGAAGACCGTCGCCGACCAGATCGTCGAGAGCGGCAGGGTCACCGACTCGGGCCGGGCCGCGCTCGGCATCACCGGCCGCACCGTCCTCGGCGACGACTACCGGCCGGCGGGCGTCGCCGTCGTCGAGACCCAGAAGGACGGCGCGGCGGCGAAGGCGGGCATGACGGCCGGGGACATCATCACCCGGCTCGGCGACGACGAGATCACCACGATCAACTCCCTCTCCGAGACGCTGGCCTCGGCCGAACCGGGCCAGAAGACGCGGGTCACGTACGTCCGCGACGGCGCCGAGAAGACGGCGGACGTCACACTCGGGGAGATGTAGCGGCCGAGTCCCACCGGGGCCGGGAAGCGCGCCCCCGTCGGAGGCGGCGCCCGAATCGCGGCGCCGCTTCCTCCCGCCCCCGGGGGCCGGGGCCTAGGCCGAGGCCTCCGCGTCCTCCCCCTCGGCCTCCATGTGCAGGCTCATCGGGCCGTAGATCTTGTTCGTGTCCTCGAAGAGGGTCACCTGGTCGGCGCCGCCCTCGGCGAGTTCCTTCCAGTACTCGCCGACCCAGGACTCCGCGTCGCCCTGCGTGGTGAACTCCTCGGGCTGCACCGCGGGCTGGACCTCCGTCCCGTCCGCCTTCTCGAACAGCCACGTCCATGCCGCCATGTCAGCCTCCCGAGGTCCGTGGCGGTGTGGAACCGCCTGAATCCGCTTGAAGCCTAGCCGGGCGCGCGGCGCTCGACCCGACGCGGGAGGATCTTCGTGTGGAACTGACTCTGCTCGGCACCGGCGCCCCCGGTGGACTGCCCCTCCCCGACTGCCCCTGCGCGGCCTGCGCGACCGCGCTCGGCGACGCGGCGCGTGCCGCGACCGCGCTCCTCGTGGACGGTGTACTGCTCCTCGACCTCACCCCTGGGGCGGCCTTCGCGGCGGCCCGGGCCGGGCACTCGCTCGGCGGAGTCCGTCAGGTGCTGCTCTCCCACCCGCACGACGGTCCCCCCGTCGAGGTCCCCGCGGGGCTGCCGCAGCCCGGGCGGGTCGCGGACGGGCGGGAGCTGGCGCTGCTCACCGGGCACCGGGTGCGTGCGGTGGCGCTGGACGCGCCGGGCACCGGGTACGAGGTGGCGGGGCCGGACGGGGAGCGGCTGCTGTATCTGCCGCCGGGCGGGGCGCCCGCGGGGCTCGCCGACGGGAACGGGAACGGCGGGCAGGTGACGTACGAGATGGTCGTCGGCGATGTCCTCGGGCGTCCCGACGGGCTCGCCCGGCTGCGTGCGGCCGGGGCCGTCGGTCCCACCACCGACGTGATCGCGGTGCATATCGGCCACGAGGCGCCGCCGGGCGGTGAGCTGGCGCGCCGGCTCGCCGCCGTGGGGGCGCGGGCCGTGCCGGACGGCTCGACGCTGGCGGTCGGCGCCTACGAGGACGTCCCTGACGTGCCGCGCCGCACCCTCGTCCTGGGCGGCGCGCGGTCGGGCAAGTCGGTGGAGGCCGAGCGGCGCCTGGAGGCCTTCCCCGACGTGCTGTACGTGGCGACCGGCGGGACAAGGAGCGGTGACTCCGAGTGGGCCCGGAGGGTGAGTCTGCACCGCGAGCGGCGCCCCGGCTCCTGGCGGACCGCCGAGACCTGCGACCTGGTGCCGCTGCTCGCGCAGGACGGGCCGCCGCTGCTCATCGACTGTCTGTCGCTGTGGCTGACCCACGTCATGGACGAGGTGAAGGCGTGGGACGACGCCGAGTGGGCGGGCGGCGGGGAGCGGGCGCTGCGGGACCGGGTCACCGAGCTCGCGGCGGCGGTGCGGGCCACCCGGCGCACGGTCGTCGCCGTCTCGAACGAGGTCGGCTCCGGGATCGTCCCCGCGACCGCGTCGGGCCGCCGCTACCGCGACGAACTGGGCCGCCTCAACACGGCGTTCGCCGCCGAGTGCGAGCACGTGCTGCTCGTCGTGGCGGGCCAGGCCCTCACCTTGCGCGGCTGACGCCTACGCCGCGCCCCGGCGCGCGACGACCCGGTAGGTGTTGGCGAAGCCGACGCGGGTGAGCAGGGGCGACAGGAGTACGTCGAGGGCGCGGGCGAGTGCCACCGGCGGGACGGACGCCCACCGTGCGGCCCGCCGCAGCGTCAGCTGGAGCGGGGAGGCGGGTCTGGCGCGCCACGGGACGTCGGGCTCGGGGAGGCGGGCGGTGAGGAAGAGCGCGACCGCCGCGCTCAGGTCGACCGGTACGTGCGCCGCGCGCCGCTCGACGGCGACGACCGTGAAGCCGAGCCGCTCCAGTTCCCGCCGGAGGTTGGCGAGCGGCATGAGGTGCAGGTGCTGTGGCTGGCCGTACGAGATCCACCATCGGCCGAGCAGCCCGGCGTAGCGGCACTCGGGGTCGGTGGCCTCGATCAGGAGGTGGCCGCCGGGGCGCAGCACGGTTCTCGCGGCTCTGAGTTCCGCGCGGGGGTCCGGGCCGCGTTGCAGGCAGTGGAACATGCTCATCGCGTCGTAGCGGCCGGCGAGGGAGCCCGCGAGCCCCGTGAGCGTGCCCCGGTGGCCCTCCTCGATGCGGCCGCGCCGCACGCCCTCCGCGACGCCGCGGCCCCGGTCGATGCCGTCGAAGGACGTGTACGGCAGGACCTGCTTGGCCAGGGCCGGGAAGTGCGCGGCGCCGGTGTCGACGTCGAGCCAGCACTCGGGCTCGTCGAAGGCCCGCACCGCGCGGACGCCGGCGAGACGGCGCTTCGTGCCCGCCCACGCGGCCGCGCCGAGCAGCTGCCTGCCGCGCAGGTCCCTGCGGTAGAAGTCCCGGCCCTCGGCGGTGAGGCGGGGGTTCTGGAAGCAGTGGCCGCAGTCGCCGCACCGGTCGACCCGGAAGCTGCCCGGCTTGCGCTGGATGAGGTCGGTGGTGCGCAGCCTCGTCCGCAGCCGCCCGGAGCCGCACCAGGGGCAGTCGGTGCGGCGGGGCTCGTGGAACCGCTCGGTGCCCTGGGCGAGTTCGGCGAGGTAGACGGGGCGCCGGGCGGCGACCTGTCGGGCGGCATCCGTGGTCATGGTCGTACTCCTGGAGGAAGCCGATACAAACGGGAACGTAAAGGGACACTCCCCCACAAGTAGTGACGCTACGCATCGTGCCGACCGCAGGGGCGTTCGAGCGGCACCGCCGCCGCTCCCGGTACTGTTCGGCGAATGAGCTCGCTGAATCTCGACGACTTCACCGACCTGATCGAGCGGCCCGACGGCGGGGTCCGCCGCGACGCCGAGGAACGCAGGGAGCGGCAGACCGTGCCGCCCGGCTCGCTGGGCCGCCTCGACGAACTCGGCGAGTGGCTCGCGGCGGCCCAGTCGTCGGTGCCGGTGCGGCCGGTCGAGCGGCCGCGCGTGGTGCTGTTCGCGGGCGACCACGGGGTCGCCGAACTCGGCGTCTCCGCGCGGCCCGCCGGGAGCGCCGCCGATCTCGTGCGTTCCGTGCTGGCCGGCGAGAGCCCGGCGGCGATCCTCGCCCGCCGCCTCGACGTGCCCGTCCGCGTCGTCGACATGGCGCTCGACTGCGACCCGGGCGAGCTGCCCGCCGAGGTCGCGGGACACCGGGTGCGGCGCGGCTCGGGGCGTATCGACATCGAGGACGCGCTGACCGTCGAAGAGGCGGAGCAGGCGCTGCGCGCGGGCATGGCCGTCGCCGACGAGGAGGCGGACTCCGGCACCGATCTGGTCGTGCTCGGCGATGTGAGCGTGGGCGGTACGACGCCCGCGGCGACGCTGGTCGCCGCGCTGTGCGGGACCGACGCGTCCGTCGTGACGGGGCGCGGCGGCGAGCCCATCGACGACCTGGCGTGGATGCGCAAGTGCGCGGCGGTGCGGGACGCGCTGCGGCGGGCCCGGCCCGTGCTCGGCGACCAGCTGGAGCTGCTCGCCGCGGTGGGCGGCGCGGACGTGGCGGCGATGACGGGCTTCCTGTTGCAGTGCGCGGTACGGCGTACGCCGGTGATCCTCGACGGCGTCGTGGCGTCGGCCGCGGCGCTGGTCGCCCAGCGGGTGGCCTTCCGGGCGCCGGACTGGTGGCTTGCGGGGCACGACAGCGGGGAGCCGGCCCAGGCCAAGGCGCTCGACCGGATGGCGCTCGAACCGCTCCTGACGCACGGGGTCAAGGTCGGCGAGGGCGCCGGAGCGCTCCTGGCCCTGCCGCTGGTGCAGGCCGCCGCGGCGCTCTCGGCGGAGCTCCCCGAGCGGCCCGCCGCCGCGGAGGACAAGACGGAGGACGAGACGGGGGCCGAAACGGGCAACGCGGCGGAGAGCGAAGCGGAACCTTCGGTGCCGCCCACCGCCTAGGCGCCCGGCGGCGGAGGAGACCGCACCGATCTTGCCCATATGATCCCTTTTCATGGGAGATGAGCAGGGAGCCGAACAGGCCGTCACCGGACGGCAGAAGTCACGCACCGTCATACAGCGCCGCGCCGCGGGGTTCGCGGTCTGGTACCTCCGGGCCGTCGCCTTCATCAACTTCCTGAGCGCGGTCTGGGTGTCCCTCGGGCAGGACCTGCGGCAGCACAACACGGAGGACTACTTCACCCCGTACATGCTGACCGCGGGCTTCGCCTCCGGGGCGTTCACGCTGTTCCTGGCGATCACCATGCGGCGCCGCAAACGCGCCGCGTGGATCCTCAACCTCGTGCTCGGCGGCCTCTTCCTGCTGCTCTTCGCCTTCGCGATGGTCTTCCCGGAGATCCGCCGGCACGCGCAGAACTGGATCTCCCTGGCCCTGACCGCCGCGTTCGTCGCGGCCCTGGTCGCCGGCCGCCGCGAGTTCTACGCCAAGGGCGACCGCGCCAACCCGAAGCTGGCTTCGGCCGTCGCCGTCGGCGGGCTCCTGGTCACCTCGCTGCTCGCGGCGCTGCTGGTCACCGTCACCAACAACGCCCACGACGACCACCGTTCGACCTTCCTTGAACGCTGGCGCTACGGCACCATGCGCCTCGTCTCGCTGGCCGCCGACGACCGGCGCTTCGAGGGCATCGCCACGCCCGGCTGGGTCGACGTCGTCATCAACGTCCTCAGCGCGCTGCTGGTCTGCGCGGTGCTGTACGCGGCGTTCCGCTCCCGCAGGGCCGTGGACCCGCTCACCGAGGACGACGAGGAGAGGCTGCGCGCGCTGCTCGACCGGCACGGCGACCGGGACTCCCTCGGGTACTTCTCGCTGCGCCGCGAGAAGAGCGTCGTGTGGTCCCCGACCGGCAAGGCGGCGGTCGCGTACCGCGTCGTCGGCGGTGTCTCGCTGGCCTCCGGCGATCCCATCGGCGACCCGGAGGCCTGGCCCGGCGCGATCGGGCCGTGGCTCGCCGAGGCCCGCGAGCACGGCTGGATCCCCGCCGTGATGGGCGCGAGAGAGGAGGCGGGCACGATCTACGCGCGGCACGGCCTCGACGCCCTGGAGCTGGGCGACGAAGCCATCGTGGAAATCGCCGACTTCACCCTTGAGGGGCGGGCCATGCGGACCGTCCGGCAGGCGTACAACCGCGTGAAGCGCGCCGGGTACACGGTCCGCATCCGCCGGCACGAGGACATCCCCGCGGACGAGATGGCGACCCTCCTGGAGCGCGCCGACGACTGGCGCGACGGAGCGACCGAGCGCGGCTTCTCCATGGCTCTGGGGCGGCTGGGCGATCCGGCGGACGGGCGGTGCGTGATGCTCGAATGCCGGGACGGCGACGGCGTGTTGCGGGCGGTGCTCTCCTTCGTCCCGTGGGGGCCGCACGGGCTCTCCCTCGACCTGATGCGGCGTGACCGCGACTCCGAGAACGGCCTGATGGAGTTCATGGTCATCGAACTCCTGCAGTACGCCCCCGAGATCAAGATCACTCAGGTGTCGCTGAACTTCGCGATGTTCAGGTCGGTCTTCGAACGCGGCGCGCGGCTCGGCGCGGGCCCGGTCCTTCGCCTGTGGCGGTCGCTGCTCAGCTTCTTCTCGCGGTGGTGGCAGATCGAGTCCCTCTACCGGGCCAACGCCAAGTACCGGCCGATCTGGGAGCCCCGCTTCCTCCTCTTCGAGACGAGCTCCGATCTGCCGCGCATCGGCATCGCGGCCGCCCGGGCGGAGGGGTTCCTCGAAGCGCCGGGGCTCCCGAAGTGGCTGCACCGCAAACATCTGGAGTCGAGACGATGAGTGCCCTGGCCCGCTCCGCACGCGCCGAGTGGGGGCCGCTCTTCTCCACCGTGCGCGACGCGCTGGCCGCCCGGCGGTGGCGGGCCGTTCCCATGACGCTGGCGGCCGTCTGTCTCACGGCGCTCTTCCAGTACGTGCAGAACCAGCCCTGGGGCTATCAGTTCGTCCAGAACATCGGCTGCGTGCGTGCCGAGGACCCGCTCTGGCTGGCCCTGCTCCGCACCCCGCTCTCCCTCTTCGTGCCCGCCCTCGACCTGCCGGTGTGGGGCGCGCTCGCGCAGCTCCTGATCGTCTTCGGGATCGCGGAGATCTGCCTGGGCCGGTGGCGGACGCTCGTCATCGCGTACGCGGCCACACTCGCCGGCACGCTCTACGCGCGCGTGGCCATCGAGTGGGGTCCCGGAAACCCCTTCGGGCTCCCCGCGTCCGACGCGCGGGTCGTCGACACCGGCCCGTCGGCGGCCGTGGTCGGCCTCGCCGTCTTCGTGTGCTGGCGCTACCGGGCGTACTTCACGGCGGCCCTGGTCACCGCCCTGATGGTCGTCGAGGTACTGGTCAAGAACAACCTCGCCGGCAAGGAGCACCTGGCCGCCATCGCCGCGGTGGTCGTGCTGTGCGCGCTCTCGGCGGTACGTCACCGGCGCGGCGGCACCCGCTCCGGCGGGTCGGGCTCGGAGGGCGAGGGACCCGGCGTGAAGCCGCCGATCCAGTCCTGAAGCCTGCGGCGCGGACCGGACCAGCGGCGGTCGTGGTGGAAGGCCCGCAGCCCCGCACGCGCGCGTGCCCGGTGCCGGTTGCGGTAGAAGCGCCGCGCCCACGCCGACCCCGGCCGGGCGAGGCGGACCGCGCCGACCAGCGCGACGAACGGGACCACCATGCCGATCAGGGCCGTGCGCAGCTTGCCCTTGAGGAGCGCGATCACGGCGAAGGCGCAGTTGACGCCGACGTTCAGCGCGAACAGGGCGCGGTTCTGCCGCTCGACGGGCGTCAGGTCGTTGACACCGAGCGGCGTGAAGCCGGTGAGCACGAGGACGACCAGGGCGGCCGTGAGCATCACGACCTCCACGCTCTTGCGGCCCTGCTCGCTCCAGTACACGTCGTCGAGGTGGAGGATCAGCGCGAACTCGTCGAGCACGAGGCCCGCGCCGAGCCCGAAGATGACGGCGGCGTACAGCGGCCCCGCGCCGTGCCGTCCCGCCGCCACCGCCCAGAACCCGCCGACCAGCATGAGGAAGATCCCCGGCACGACGTGGTGGACGTGCACGTCGCCCGTGCGGATGTTCCGGAACGGCCCCTTGCCCGCCCGGATGAGCCGCGTGATCGTCCTGGTGACCAGGAACGACGCCACGAAGGAGAGCAGCGCGAGCAGCAGCGGCAGCTTCCCCGGCTCGACGACGTTCCGGTACCACCAGTCGTTCATGCCCCCATCCTCGGCGGCCGCCGACCGCACCGCACCCGGGTGCCGACCGGCGGTGCGGCACCCCCGGGTAACCTTCGCCGGTGCCAAGAACCCCCCTGTCCGACGGCGTCCGCTTCGCCTTCGGCACCCTCACCGCGCTCCCCGTCAGGGTCACCCGCTGGGACCGCGGGGCCGCGCGCGGCGGCATGCAGTGCGCGCCCCTCGCCGGTCTGGTGGTCGGCCTCTGCGCCGCGGGCGCCGGCGGCGTCCTGACGGCGCTCGGCGCGGGGCCGCTCCTCGCCGCCACCGCGACCGTCGCGACCCCCGCCGCCCTCACCCGCGGCCTGCACCTGGACGGCCTCGCCGACACCGCCGACGGCCTCGGCAGCGCCAAGCCCGCCGACGACGCGCTGCGCATCATGAAGCAGTCCGACATCGGCCCCTTCGGCGTCATCACCCTGCTCTTCGTGCTGCTCGCCCAGGTCGCCGTGTTCTTCCAGCTGTACGAGACCTCGTGGGCCCGCGGCGCCGTCGCCGCCGTCGTCTCGGCGACCACCGCGCGCGTCGCCCTGACCCTGGCCGCCCGCGACGGGGTGCCGCCGGCCCGCCCCGAGGGGCTCGGCGCCGCCGTCGCCGGGGTGGTTCCGCGCGGCCGCGCGTGGGCCGTCGCCGCCGTCGTCGCGTGCGGGGCGGCGGCCGCCGGACTGCCGCTCGGGACGGCCGACGCCGTGCGGGGCGCGGCGGCCGTCGTCCTCGCGCTCGGCACCGCGGAGTTGCTGCTCCGGCACTGCGTACGACGGTTCGGCGGGGTCACCGGAGACGTGTTCGGCGGCCTCGCGGAGACGGCGGCGACCGGTGCCCTGGTCGTGCTCGCCCTCGGCTGACACCGCCTCGCCCCGAGTCGGCACCGCGCCGAACACACACAGTGAGGCGCACCGCAGCGCTCACGGGCGTAGGCTCGCGACGGGCTCACCACCCCACAGCCCGACGAAACTCACTGAAAGAGGACCTCACCACCGTGACTGCTCTGACTCTCAGCACCGCCGCCGCGACCGGCCTGCGCGCCGACGCGATCGTCGTCGGTGTCGCGAAGGGCGCTGGATCCAAGGGGGGCCTGGTCGTCGCCCCCGGCGCCGAGGCCGTGGACAAGGCGTACGACGGCAAGCTCGCGTCCGTCCTGGAGACCCTCGGCGCCTCGGGCGGTGAGGGCGAGGTGACGAAGCTCCCCGCGCCGTCCGGTTTCAAGGCGCCGGTCGTCGTCGCGGTCGGTCTCGGCGGGGTCCCGGAGAAGGACGAGACGTACGGCACGGACGCGCTGCGCCGCGCCGCGGGTGCCGCCGCCCGCGCGCTGACCGGTGCGAAGAAGGCCGCGTTCGCGCTGCCCGTCGAGGACGCCGACGACGCAGGCGCCGTCGCGGAGGGCGCCCTCCTCGGCTCGTACTCCTTCGACGCGTACAAGGACCAGGCCGACACCAAGGCCACGAAGAAGAACGGCAAGGACGCCAAGGCCCCGCTGGCCGAGGCCGTGCTGCTCGGCGCCAAGCCCCGCGACAAGGCGTACAAGGCCGCGATCGAGCGCGCCACCGCCGTCGCCCAGGAGCTGAACCGCGCCCGCGACCTGGTCAACACCCCGCCGAACGACCTCAGCCCCGAGGCCTTCGCCGCCGTCGCCCAGGCCGCGGCCAAGGAGCACGGCATCAAGGTCCAGGTGCTCGACGAGAAGGCCCTCGCCAAGGGCGGCTACGGCGGCATCCTCGGCGTCGGCGCGGGCTCGGACGCCCCGCCGCGCCTGGTGAAGCTGTCGTACACGCACTCCAAGGCGAAGAAGCACCTCGCCTACGTCGGCAAGGGCATCACGTACGACTCGGGCGGCATCTCGCTGAAGCCCGCCGGTCACAACGAGACCATGAAGTGCGACATGGCCGGTGCCGCCGCGGTCTTCGCCGCCGTCGTCGCCGCCGCGCGCCTCGGCCTGGAGGTGAACGTCACCGGCTGGCTGGCGCTCGCCGAGAACATGCCGTCCGGCTCCGCGACCCGCCCCGGCGACGTCCTGCGCATGTACAGCGGCAAGACCGTCGAGGTCCTCAACACCGACGCCGAGGGCCGCCTGGTCCTCGCCGACGCGATCGCCAAGGCCTCCGAGGAGGAGCCCGACGCGATCGTCGACGTGGCGACGCTGACCGGCGCCATGATGATGGCGCTCGGCAACCGCACCTTCGGCATCATGTCGAACGACGACGCCTTCCGTACGTCGGTCCACGAGGTCGCCGAGGAGGTCGGCGAGCCCTCCTGGCCGATGCCGCTCCCCGCCGACCTGCGCAAGGGCATGGACTCCCCCACCGCCGACATCGCCAACATGGGCGAGCGCATGGGCGGCGGCCTGGTCGCCGGCCTCTTCCTCCAGGAGTTCGTCGGCGAGGGCATCACCTGGGCCCACCTGGACATCGCGGGCCCGGCCTTCCACGAGGGCGCCCCCTACGGCTACACCCCCAAGGGCGGCACCGGCTCCGCGGTCCGCACCCTGGTCCGGCTCGCCGAGCACACCGCCGCGGGCGACCTGGGCTGATCCGTACGTGCCGAGGGCCCCGGACCCGTCTGGTGTCCGGGGCCCTCGGCGATTTCGCCCTGAACGAAATCCGTACGTTCGTACGCAACACAAGGCCCTGGAGACGGTCGATCCGACGTCTCACAGCCTGGCCCGGCGTCCCGTCTGTCGGCGACAAGTGCGAAGATGGGTTCTCGGCAGGACAGGGCCCCCACCAAAGGGCCGAAACAAGAGCGGCCGAATACCAGCCGACCGACCGGTCGTCCCCAGCGAAAAGGGGTCCGGCGTCCGGCGCACATGCATGGAGGACGTGACGTGGCGAACGACGCCAGCACCGTTTTCGACCTAGTGATCCTCGGCGGTGGTAGCGGCGGTTACGCCGCGGCGCTGCGCGGAGCGCAGCTGGGCCTGGACGTCGCCCTGATCGAGAAGAACAAGCTCGGCGGCACCTGCCTGCACAACGGCTGCATCCCCACGAAGGCGCTGCTGCACGCCGGCGAGATCGCCGACCAGGCGCGCGAGGCCGACCAGTTCGGCGTGAAGGCCACCTTCGAGGGCATCGACATCGCGGCCGTCCACAAGTACAAGGACGACGTGATCTCCGGCCTGTACAAGGGCCTCCAGGGCCTCGTCGCCTCCCGCAAGGTGACGTACATCGAGGGCGAGGGCAAGCTCTCGTCGCCGACCTCGGTGGATGTGAACGGCCAGCGCGTCCAGGGCCGTCACGTGCTCCTCGCGACCGGCTCCGTGCCGAAGTCGCTGCCGGGCCTGGAGATCGACGGCAACCGCATCATCTCCTCGGACCACGCGCTGACCCTGGACCGCGTCCCGGAGTCCGCGATCATCCTGGGCGGCGGCGTCATCGGCGTCGAGTTCGCCTCGGCGTGGAAGTCCTTCGGGACCGACGTCACGGTCATCGAGGGCCTCAAGCACCTCGTGCCCGTCGAGGACGAGAACAGCTCCAAGCTTCTTGAGCGCGCCTTCCGCAAGCGCGGCATCAAATTCAACCTCGGCACGTTCTTCGAGAAGGCCGAGTACACCGAGAACGGCGTGCGCGTCACTCTCGCCGACGGCAAGACCTTCGAGGCCGAGGTCCTCCTGGTCGCCATCGGCCGCGGCCCGGTCTCGCAGGGCCTCGGCTACGAGGAGCAGGGCGTCGCGATGGACCGCGGCTACGTCCTCGTCGACGAGTACATGCAGACCAACGTCCCGACCATCTCGGCCGTGGGCGACCTGGTGCCGACCCTCCAGCTCGCGCACGTCGGCTTCGCCGAGGGCATGCTGGTGGCGGAGCGCCTGGCCGGCCTCAAGACCGTCCCGGTCGACTACGACGGCGTGCCCCGGGTGACGTACTGCCACCCCGAGGTCGCCTCCGTGGGCATCACCGAGGCCAAGGCCAAGGAGATCTACGGCGCGGACAAGGTCGTCGCCCTCAAGTACAACCTCGCGGGCAACGGCAAGAGCAAGATCCTGAAGACCGCGGGCGAGATCAAGCTCGTCCAGGTCAAGGACGGTGCCGTGGTCGGCGTCCACATGGTCGGCGACCGCATGGGTGAGCAGGTCGGCGAAGCCCAGCTGATCTACAACTGGGAGGCGCTGCCGGCCGAGGTCGCCCAGCTCATCCACGCCCACCCGACGCAGAACGAGGCGCTCGGCGAGGCCCACCTGGCACTGGCGGGCAAGCCGCTGCACTCCCACGACTGACCTTCGGTCACTCGGGCGCGACGACCAGACTTTCCGCAATTTTCGTAAGGAGCAACTGAAACCATGGCGGTTTCCGTATCCCTTCCGGCGCTCGGCGAGAGCGTCACCGAGGGCACTGTCACCCGTTGGCTGAAGGCCGAGGGCGAGCGCGTCGAGGCCGACGAGCCGCTGCTCGAGGTCTCGACCGACAAGGTCGACACCGAGATCCCCTCCCCCGCCGCCGGCATCCTGGCCTCCATCAAGGTCGCCGAGGACGAGACCGTCGAGGTCGGCGCCGAGCTCGCCGTCATCGACGACGGCTCGGGCGACGCGGGCGGTTCGGCCGCCCCGGCGCAGGCCGAGGCCCCGGCCGCCCCTGCCCAGGAGGAGGCCCCGGCCGCCCCCGCGCAGGAGGAGGCCCCGAAGCAGGAGGCCCCCGCCCCGTCCGGCGGCGGCGCCGCCGAGGGCACCGAGGTCACCCTGCCCGCGCTCGGCGAGTCCGTCACCGAGGGCACCGTCACCCGCTGGCTGAAGGAGGTCGGCGAGGAGGTCGCGGCCGACGAGCCCCTCCTGGAGGTCTCGACGGACAAGGTCGACACCGAGATCCCCTCGCCGGTCGCGGGCGTGCTGCTCGAGATCGTCGTCGGTGAGGACGAGACCGCCGAGGTCGGCGCCAAGCTCGCCGTCATCGGTGCGCCCGGTGCCGCTCCGGCCCCGGCCAAGGAGGAGGCCCCGGCCGCCCCCGCGCAGCAGGAGGCCCCCAAGCAGGAGGCCCCGAAGCAGGAGGCCGCCCCGGCTCCCGCGCAGCCCGCCGCCCAGGCCCCGGCCGCTCCGGCCCAGCCCGCGGCTCAGGCTCCGGCCCCGGCTCCGGCCAAGCCCGCTGCTCCGGCTCCCGCTCCGGCGCAGCCCGCGGCCCCGGCCGCCCCGGCGCAGGCCACCCCGGCCGACGACGGTGCCTACGTGACCCCGCTGGTCCGTAAGCTCGCCTCCGAGAACGGCGTGAACCTCTCCGAGGTCACCGGTTCCGGTGTCGGCGGTCGCATCCGCAAGCAGGACGTCATCGCCGCCGCCGAGGCCAAGAAGTCGGCTCCGGCTCCGGCCGCCGCCGCGCCGGCCGCCGCGCCGAAGGCCCCGGCCCTGGAGGTCTCCCCGCTCCGCGGCCAGACCGTCAAGATGACCCGCATGCGCAAGGTCATCGGCGACAACATGATGAAGGCGCTGCACTCGCAGGCCCAGCTGACCTCGGTCGTCGAGGTCGACATCACCAAGCTGATGAAGCTGCGCGCCAAGGCGAAGGACTCCTTCGCGGCCCGTGAGGGCGTCAAGCTCTCGCCGATGCCGTTCTTCGTCAAGGCCGCCGCCCAGGCGCTGAAGGCCCACCCGGTCATCAACGCCCGGATCAACGACGACGAAGGCACCATCACGTACTTCGACTCGGAGAACATCGGCATCGCCGTGGACGCCGAGAAGGGTCTGATGACGCCGGTCATCAAGGGCGCCGGCGACCTGAACATCGCCGGCATCTCCAAGAAGACCGCCGAGCTGGCCGGCAAGGCCCGTGGCGGTGGCCTCACCCCGGACGACATGTCCGGCGCCACCTTCACGATCTCCAACACCGGTTCGCGCGGCGCCCTGTTCGACACGGTCATCGTGCCGCCGAACCAGGCCGCGATCCTCGGCATCGGTGCCACGGTGAAGCGTCCGGTCGTCATCAACCACCCGGACCTCGGCGAGACCATCGCCGTCCGTGACATGACGTACCTGTCGCTCTCCTACGACCACCGTCTGGTGGACGGCGCCGACGCCGCCCGCTACCTGACCGCGGTCAAGGCGATCCTGGAGGCGGGCGAGTTCGAGGTCGAGCTCGGCCTGTAGTCCGCCCTCCGCGTGAGGCTGTAACACTCGTCTCATCAGCGCGTACGCCCCCGTCCGGAGTTATCCGGGCGGGGGCGTCGCCGTATTGTCTAGGGGTCACACGCCCTTGGGGCCCGCAGCCCCTGCCGGAGGAGCTCTCATGACCGCGCCCGTCGTTCACTCGCTGCGCGAACAGATCCGCGAGCACATCGTGGAGGGGATCGTCAGCGGGCGCTGGAAGCCGGGCGAGCGCATCGTGGAGCGCCGGATCGCGGTGGAGCTGGAGGTCTCGCAGACCCCGGTCCGCGAGGCGCTGCGCGAGCTGGAGACGCTGCGGCTCATCGAATCGGCGCCCAACAAGGGTGTACGCGTACGCAATCTGACGGCCGCCGACCTGGAGGAGAGCTACCCCGTCCGGGCCGGTCTCGAGGCCATCGCGGCCGAGCTGGCGGCGGAGCGGCTCGCCGCGGACTGCTCGGCCCTGGAGCCCCACGTCGCGGCCCTCTACGAGGCGGACCGCGCGTCGGACGGCACCGGGCAGGTGCGGCACACCGTCGCCTTCCACCGGGAGCTGGTGCGGGCCGCGGACAACTCGGTCCTCCTGCACACCTGGGAGGGGCTCGGCATCGAGGTCTTCACGGCGCTGTCCATCCGCTGGCTGGGCACGGTCCAGCAGTCGTACGCGGAGGAGCACGAGGAACTGGTCTCCGCCTTCCGCCGCCGCGACCCCGCCATCGCCGACCTGGTGAAGGCGCACGTGCTCGGCTGCGCGCCGCGGGCCTGAGCCCGCGCTCATCCGTGGGCGCAGGTCCGCAGACGTGCTCCCACCTGCGTAAACCCTTCAAATCGAAGGCACCGCGTGCCCGCTTTGCTGGCACCGGATGCCGACTTTCGCGATCTGGGGAAGTTTTTCGCTCAACGCTTTGATCGATCATCGATCACGGGCTTACAGTCGTCGATGGCCCTGTGGCGGAGCCACACAAACGATTCCGCACCAGAGCCTCACGCCCTGTCCTGCCAAAGACATCGGGCACCCCCACCCCTTACCGAAACAGGGGACCCCCTCCGACTCAGGAAGGCGGCGCAATGACCGACCCCTCCGCAATCCAGCCGAGCGAGCTCGACCAGCTCCCGGACCGCGACCCCGAGGAGACCGCCGAATGGCAGGCCTCCCTGGACGCCGTTACTCAGGCGGCCGGGCCGCACCGTGCCGCGTACCTGATGCGCCGCACGCTGGAGCGTGCCGAGGGCGCGGGCCTGGCGCTGCCCAAGCTCCTCGAGACGGACTACGTCAACACGATCCCCACCTCCGCGGAGCCGTCCATCGACGGTGACGAGGAGATGGAGCGGAAGATCACCGCGTGGAACCGCTGGAACGCGGCCGCGATGGTCACCCGCGGTTCGAAGCACGGCGTCGGCGGCCACATAGCGACCTTCGCGTCCGCGGCCTGGCTGTACGAGACCGGCTTCAACCACTTCTTCAAGGGCAAGGAATCCCAGGACGCCCCCGGCTCCGGTGACCAGCTCTACATCCAGGGCCACGCCTCCCCCGGCATCTACGCCCGCGCCTTCCTCGACGGCCGCCTGAACGAGGCGCAGCTCGACAACTTCCGCCAGGAGGCCGGCGGCAACGGCCTCCCGTCGTACCCGCACCCGCGCCGCCTGCCCTGGCTGTGGGAGTTCCCGACCGTCTCCATGGGTCTGGGCCCGCTCTCCGCCATCTACCAGGCGCGCTTCAACCGGTACCTCACCAACCGCGGCATCAAGGACGTCTCCGCCTCGCACGTGTGGGCGTTCCTGGGTGACGGCGAGATGGACGAGCCCGAGTCGACGGCGGCCCTCGCACTGGCCGCGCGTGAGGGCCTCGACAACCTCACGTACGTCATCAACTGCAACCTGCAGCGCCTCGACGGCCCGGTCCGCGCCAACTTCCGCGTGGTGCAGGAGCTGGAGGCGCAGTTCCGCGGCGCCGGCTGGAACGTCATCAAGGTCCTGTGGGGCAACGCCTGGGACGAGCTGTTCCAGCTCGACACCACGGGCGCGCTGGTCCGCCGCCTCCGCGAGGTGCCGGACGCGCAGTTCCAGACGTACGCGACGCGCGACGCCGCCTACATCCGCGAGCACTTCTTCGGCTCCGAGCCCGCGCTCGTCGAGCTGGGCAAGCTGCTCACGGACGACAAGATCAGCGAGTGCTTCCACCTCTCGCGCGGCGGCCACGAGGCCCGCAAGGTGTACGCGGCCTACCGTGCGGCGCTCACCCACAAGGGCGCGCCGACCGTGATCCTCGCGCAGACGGTCAAGGGCTTCACCCTCGGCAAGGGCTTCGAGTCCAAGAACGCCAACCACCAGATGAAGAAGCTGACGGTGGACGAGTTCAAGGACATGCGGGACCTGCTGGGTCTGCCGATCCCCGACAGCGCCTTCGTCGACGGCCAGGTGCCCTACGGCCACCCCGGCGCCGACTCCCCCGAGGTCCGTTACCTCCAGGAGCGCCGCGCGGCCCTCGGCGGCCCGGCCCCGGCCCGCCGCACGCAGCCGCTGGCCCCGCTGCCGGCCGCCGCGGACAAGACGTTCGCCTCCTTCGACAAGGGCTCCGGCTCGCAGTCGGTGGCGACGACCATGGCGTTCGTACGCCTGGTCAAGGATCTGGTACGCGACAAGCAGACCGGCAAGCGCTGGGTGCCGATCGTCCCCGACGAGGCGCGCACCTTCGGCATGGAGTCGCTCTTCCCGTCGCTCGGCATCTACTCGCCGAAGGGCCAGACGTACGAGCCGGTCGACCGCGACCAGCTGATGTACTACAAGGAGGCCAAGGACGGCCAGATCCTCAACGAGGGGATCACCGAGGCCGGTTCGATGGCGGACTTCATCGCCGCGTCCACGTCGTACGCGACGCACGGCGAAGCGATGATCCCCTTCTACATCTTCTACTCGATGTTCGGCTGGCAGCGCACGGCCGACCAGATGTGGCAGCTCGGCGACCAGCTCGGCCGCGGCTTCCTCGTCGGCGCCACCGCCGGCCGTACGACGCTGACGGGTGAGGGTCTGCAGCACGCGGACGGTCACTCACCGGTGATCGCCGCGACGAACCCGGCCGCGCTGACGTACGACCCGGCGTTCGCGTACGAGATCGCGGCGATCGTCAAGGACGGCCTGCGCCGCATGTACGGCGAGGCGGCCCCCGGCGAGGACCAGAACGTCTTCTACTACCTCACCGTCTACAACGAGCCCATGCCGCAGCCCGCGAAGCCTGCGGGTGTCGACGAAGGCATCGTGCGCGGCCTCTACCGCTTCAACACGGCGGAGTCCGCCGGCCTCTCCCCCGCCGCCAACGCCGCGCGCATCCAGCTGCTCGGCTCCGGCACGGCCATCCACTGGACCCTCAAGGCCCAGAAGATGCTCGCCGAGGAGTGGGGCGTGGCCGCCGACGTGTGGTCCGCGACGTCCTGGACCGAGCTGCGCCGTGACGCCCTGGAGGCGGACGAGGCGCTGCTGCGCGGCGAGGAGCGCGTCCCCTACGTGCGCAAGGCACTCGAGGGTGCGCAGGGCCCCGTGCTCGCCGTCTCCGACTACATGCGTCAGGTCCCCGACCAGATCGCGCAGTGGGTCGAGCAGGACTACTCCTCGCTCGGCGCGGACGGCTTCGGCCTCTCCGACACGCGTGAGGCCGCGCGCCGCCACTTCGGTGTCGACGCCGAGTCGATCGTCGTCGCCGCGCTGGCGCAGCTCGCCCGCCGCGGCGAGGTGCCCGCGTCCGCGGTGAAGGAGGCACGGGCCAAGTACGGTCTGTGAGTCTTCGGGAGCACTGACCCGCCGCTTCGCGGCGGATGTCCCCCACCCGCCCGCCCGTTCGCCCGCTTCGCGGTGAACGGGCGGGCGGGTGTTTGCGTGGGCGGCATCATGGACCCATGCGCGCTGCCCGCCTCATCAAGATGGTGCTCCTGCTCCAGGCACGGCCCTCCATGACCGCCGCCGAGCTGGCCGCGGAGCTCGAGGTGTCCGAGCGGACCATCACGCGCGACGCGCAGGCGCTGTCCGAGGCGGGCGTGCCCGTCTACGCCGACCGGGGGCGCACCGGGGGCTACCGGCTGGTCGGCGGCTACCGCACCCGCCTGACCGGGCTCGGCCGCAGCGAGGCCGAGGCGCTCTTCCTCTCCGGGGTGCCGGGCGCGCTGCGCGAGATGGGGCTCGCGGACGCGGCGTCCGCGGCCCGGCTCAAGGTGTCGGCGGCGCTCATGCCGTCGCTGCGGGACGCCTCGCAGAACGCCTCGCAGCGGTTCCACCTGGACGCGCCTGGCTGGTTCAAGGAGACGCCCGCCCCGGAGCTGCTGCCCGCGGTGGCGGACGCGGTCTGGGACGACCGGTGCGTGACGGCCCGCTACCGCCGCCAGGAGGCCGAGGTGGAGCGGGAGTTGGAGCCGTACGGCCTCGTGCTCAAGGCGGGCGTCTGGTACTTGTGCGCGCGGGTGCCCGACTCCGGGGCGTACCGCGTGTACCGCATCGACCGGTTCACCGCGGTGGAGGCCGGCGAGGAGCGGTTCGTGCGGGACGAGGAGTTCGACCTGCCGGGGTTCTGGGAGGAGCGGGCGGCGCAGTTCGCGCGGGCGATCCTGCGGGCCGAGGTCGTGGTGCGGCTCTCCGAGGCGGGCGTGCGGCAGCTGCCGTACGCCACCGACCGCGTCGTCGCCCGCGAGGGGATGGAGTCGGCGGGCGAGCCGGACGCGGCGGGCCGGGTGACGGTCACCCTGCCCGTCGAGAACGAGGACGTGGCGTACACGCAGCTCATGGCGCTCGGCCCGGAGGTGGAGGTGCTGGAGCCGCTGAGCCTGCGCGCCCGCTTCGCGGACGCGGCGGCGCGGACGGCGGCGCTCTACCGCTGACGCTCTCCTGCCGGGGCCCTACCGGTAGCCGGTGACGTCCGCCGTGGGGCTCTCCTGGTCGACCTCCGTGATGTACCGCCAGGCGTCGGGCCGCGAGCCGTCCACGTCCGTGAAGCCGTACTCCTTGGCGAGGCCGCCGCTGGAGAGCGACGCGCCGTTGTGGCGGGCCACCTCGGGGTCGGCGGCGAGCGCGACGAGGGCCCGGCCGACGAACGTCGGCGTCTCGGAGTCGCGAAGTGCGGGTTCTGCTCGCAGCCCGCCCGCCAGTCCTCCTCGGTGACCTTGAAGTGGGTGTCGAGCATCGCTTCGGAGCGCAGCCAGCCGGGGGTCAGACAGAGCGCCGTGCAGCCGTACTCCTCGACCTCCTCGGCGAGGTCGCGCGCCATGCGCAGCGGGGCGGCCTTGGCGAGGTCGTAGTAGAAGGGCTTGCGGTAGTGGGGGCCGTTGTACTCCGCGGTGCCGTCGGTGACCTCGACGACGAGGCCGCCGGGGTTCCTGATGAGGAGCGGCAGCGCGTACCGGCTGGTGACGATGTGGGTCTCGATGCCGAGGCGCAGGATGCGCAGTCCCTTGTCGAGGTCGTGCTCCCACATCTTCTTGTCCCACTCGACGTGGATGTCGCCGCCCCAGATGTCGTTGACGAGGATGTCCAGGCGGCCCTGTTCCTCGTCGATCCGGTCGGCGAGGGCCTTCACCTGCTCCGGCTCCAGGTGGTCGGTGGGCACGGCGACGCCCTTGCCGCCGGCCGCGTCGACGAGTTCGGCGGTCTCCTCGATGGTCTCGGTGGTCCGGCCGCTCTCGCTGGCGTGCTCGCGGGTGGTGCGGCCCGTCACGTACACGGTGGCTCCGGCGCGGCCGAGCTCCACGGCCATGGCGCGGCCCGCGCCGCGGGTGGCGCCCGCGACGAGGGCGATCTTCCCGGTCAGGGTCTGGGTGGTGTCCATGCCCGCGAGGCTGCCACCAAAAGGGGACATCTCCTGTCGGTCTTTCCACGGGCATGTGCGCGCATAACGACACAGCCGCATTCCGGCGCACTCCGCGTGCGCCCCCACTCCCCAGGACCGATGCTGGACCCGTGATGGACGAGACGGAGTTCTGGGAGATCGTGGACAGCACCCGCGAGGCCGCCGACGGCGACCCCGAGGACCACGCCGAGCTGCTCGTCGAGAGACTGCTGCAGTCCGACCCGGACTCGGTCCTCGACTTCGCCCGTCACTTCGAGGCCCGCTACAACCGCGCCTACCGCTGGGATCTGTGGGGCGCGGCCTCGGTGCTGCTCGGCGGCGCAAGCGACGACGCCTTCGACTACTTCCGGTGCTGGCTGATCGGGCAGGGTAGGGCGGTCTACGAGGGCGCGGTGCACGATCCGGACGCGCTCGCCGACCTCCTGGACGAGTTCGACGAGGAGCTCGACGGGGACGGCGAGGAGCTCGGGTACGCCGCGGACGAGGCGTACGAGCAGCTCACCGGCCTCGACACCCCGGACCTCGGCATCCCGCCCGCCCCCGCCGAACCGGAGGGCACCCCGCTCGACCTCGAGAACGAGGCGGTGCTCGCGGAGCGGTACCCGAAGCTGTGGGACCGCTTCATGGCCGACTGAGGCCTGCTCGGGGTCCAGCCGTCAGAAGTGCGTGCCGCCGTCGATGCGGATCTCCGTGCCGGTGATGAAGCGGCCGTCGTCCGAGGCGAGCATGGCGACGACGGAGGCGACGGTCTCGGGGCCTGCGAAGCCCTGGCCGAGGGCGGGCGCGAGCTTCACGAACAGGCTCATGTCGGCGTCCTCGGGCAGGCCGGGGCCGACGCTCTGCCTGCTGGCGCCGGAGCCGTCCGTCATGCCGGAGGAGATGGAGCCGGGCTGCACGGCGGTGAAGCGGATGCCCTGCTTGCCGTACTCGGCGGCCAGCGCGTGCGTCATGGACTGGATGCCGCCCTTGCTCGCCGCGTACGCCGCCATGTACGGGTGGGCGAACATCGCGGACGTGGAGCTGAAGTTCACGACGGCGGCGTTGTCGCCCTCGAGCAGGGCGGGGATCGCCTCCCGGATCATCAGGAAGGTGCCGGTGAGGTTGACGCCTATGACCTGGTTGAAGGCGTCGAGGGTGGTCTCGTGGGTGTGCGAGGAGCGCAGGATGCCCGCGGCGTTGACGAGGACGTCCAGACCGCCGAGCGCGGCCGTGGCGGCGGCGACGCCCGCGTGGACCGAGGCCTCGTCGGCGATGTTCACGACCACGGTGGTGAGGCGCTCCGCGTTCGTTCCCGCCTTGGTCACGGTGTCCTTGAGGCCGTCCTCGCTGACGTCGGCGGCGACGACGCTGCCGCCCTCGGCCAGCATGCGCAGGACGGTCGCCTGGCCGATGCCGGAGCCACCGCCGGTGACCAGGGCGCGGCGCCCCTCGTAACGGTTCAGGGTCTGCGTGGCGCTCTGCATGGCGTACTCCCGCTCTCGCGACTGTGGTGCTTTCCCGATACACGGTACGCCCAGGTGGCACGTTGTGCCACATTGCCTATCCAAGCCTTTCTGGCGCGTTCGGCGTAGGCTTCGGCGCGTGAGCAACCAGTCGCCGCCCCCGCCCCTCTCCCTCACGGAGCGCCGCAAGCTGGCCACCCAGCTGGAGATCGCGCACGCCGCGGCCGAGCTCTTCACCGCGCACGGGACCGACGGCACCACGGCCGAGGCCATCGCGGGCCGGGCCGGGGTCGCGCTGCGCACCTTCTACCGGTACTTCCGCACCAAGCAGGACGCGGTGGGCCCGCTGCTCGCCGTCGGCGGGGAACGGTGGCGTGCGCTGCTGGCGGGGAGCGAGCCGGGCGTGGCACTTCCCGAGGCCCTTCGGGGCGCGATCGCCGAGGCGCTCGCCGCCCGGGACGAGGCCGCCGCGGCCGGGCTGCGGCAGGTCCGCGGGCTGCTCCGCGCGGCCGCCGGCGACCCGGCGCTGCGCGCGGTCTGGTACCGCGTGAACCAGGAGTCGGAGGAACGGCTGCGGCCCGTCGTCGCGGAGCTCGCGGGCGAGGGGGTGCGGCCGCTGGAGGTCCGCGTCGCGGCCGCCGCGGCGACCGACGCGATCCGGATCGCCCTGGAGGTGTGGGCCGAGTCGGACGCGGACGTCACGGGCCCGGGCTGCCCCGCGGAGCTCGCGGTGCGGTGCCTGCGGGGGCTGATGGGCGGCTGGGACCGCTGACCGTCACGCCTGCTGCGCGGAGGTGAGCGGGCCCGGCGCGAACACCATCATCGTCACGTCGTCCCGTACGCGCCCCGCGTACCGCACCACGTCCGCCCACACCTGCTCCACGAGCCCCGCCGGGTCGTCCAGCAGCGCCGGGTCCGCCTTGAGCAGCGCGGTGAGGCGCTCGTCCAGGGGGTAGAACGCGCCGGACGCGTCCCGTGCCTCGCTCACGCCGTCGGTCAGGCCGAACAGCAGGTCACCGGCGAGCAGCGGCACGGTCAGTCCCTCGGGCGGGGCGACGCCCGCGATGCCCAGGCCGAGCGGCGCGCCGGCGGTCACGTCCAGCTCGGTGACCTCGGGGCCGCGCAGCAGCAGGGGCGGCGGGTGTCCGCAGGAGACGACGCGTACGACGGAGGCGTCGTCGGGGAACTCCAGGAGCACCGCCGTCGCGAACAGTTCGGCGTGCTCCTCGCCCTCGGAGTCCACGACGAGCCTGCGGTCGAGCTGGGCGGCGACCCCTTCCAGGTCCGCCTTGTCGATGACCGCCTCGCGGAACGCGCCGAGCAGCGCGGCGACCGTGCCGACCGCCTCCAGGCCGTGGCCCCGCACGTCGCCGATGAGGGCGCGCACCCCGTGCGGCCCTCTGCGTACGTCGAAGAAGTCGCCGCCGACCAGCGACTCGTGCTCCGCCGCCTGGTACAGGCCCGCGAACCGCACCCTGCCGACCCGTTCCGGCAGCGGTGGGAGGACCGCGAACTGGGCCGCCTCGGCGACCGTGCGGACGGTCACGAGCTGGGCCTCGCGGCGGCTGCGCACCCAGGCGAAGAGCACGCTGAGCACCGCGATGAAGGTGATCGTCAGCGCGTCGCTGTTGCCCGGGTGGCCGAGGCCGAAGTGCGGCAGGGAGAGCAGCAGGACCACGACGCCCCCGACGAGGGCCGTCGCGGCGGGCCCGTACGACAGGGCGGCCAGCGGCGGGACGGCCGCGACCAGGAAGCTGAGGTCGAGCGTCTTCGGGGTGACCAGCTGGACGAGGACGATCGCGAGGAGGAGCAGCGGCGGGGGCCAGCGCACCCAGGGCGGGGGCGGTGTGCCACGCAGCAGCCAGTCGCGCTGTTCCGCGTCTCGCCGTCTGGCCGCAGCCCTGATCATCCCTTCACGCTCCTACGACCGCGGCGCCCCCGCACGCCGGGCAGGTCCGTCGGGTCATTCGCCGGTCAGAGGGGACGGCCCATGAGGACGTCGTCGACGTACGCGCCGTCCAGCAGGAACTCGCCGGGCAGCACGCCCTCGATGACGAAGCCCTCCGCCTCGTAGAGCTTGCGGGCGGGGGTGTTGTGGCCGAGGACCCGCAGGGTGATGCGCACCGCGCCCTGACGGCGGGCCTCGTCCATGGCCGCCCGGAGCAGCCGTCTGCCGACGCCCCGGCCGCGCACCTCCTCGGCGACGACGAAGCCCTGGATCTGGCGCACGTGCGCGTTGACGAGCAGCGGGGTGGGGAAGCCGAGCTTCACATAGCCGACGATCCGCCCGTCCACCTCGCCGACCAGGTGGTCGCGGGGCCCGAAGCGGTCGTTGAAGAAGGGTTCGTAGGGCGGCTCGGGGCGGGGCTGGACCGCGTGCAGCGTGGACCAGGTGGCACGGTCGAGACGGGCGAGCGCGTCGTCGTCCTCGGGCCGTGCGGTACGTATGTGCATGTCCGGCATGACGCCACTGTACGGCGGCCGGATCGCCGCCACGTCGGCCGCGCGGAGCGGGCGCCCGCGCGGTTTCCCGGGGCAGGATGGAACGCATGGAAACCACACACTCGCGCGTCGCCGTGACCGGCGCCTCCGGGCTCATCGGTACGGCGCTCACGCGCTCCCTGACCGCCGACGGGCACGACGTGGTGCGGTTGGTGCGCAGGGCGCCGCGGGGCAAGGACGAGGTGCGCTGGGACCCCCAGGAGGGGTTCGTCGACAAGGCCGGGCTCGCGGGCTGCACCGCGGTCGTCAATCTGGCGGGCGCGGGCATCGGGGACCACCGCTGGACGGCCGCCTACAAGCGGGAGCTCAGGGACAGCAGGGTGCTCGGCACCGGCACGCTCGCCGCCGCCGTGGCCTCGCTGGACGAGCCGCCGCGGGTGTTCGTGAACGCCAGCGCGATCGGCTACTACGGAGACACCGGCTCGCGGGCGGTGGACGAGAGCGCCCCGGCCGGGAGGGGCTTCCTGCCGTCGCTGTGCGTCGAGTGGGAGGCCGCCGCGGCCGCGGCCCAGGAGGCCGGCATCCGTACCGTCTTCGCCCGCAACGGCCTCGTGGTCGGCCGCGGGGGCGGCGCCTGGGGCCGGCTCTTCCCGCTCTTCAAGGCGGGGCTCGGCGGGCGCCTCGGCGACGGCCGGCAGTACTGGAGCCACATCTCCCTGCACGACGAGGTGGCCGCGCTGCGGCACCTGATCGACACGGAGACGCTGTCGGGTCCGTTCAACCTCACGGCGCCCGAGCCGCGCACCAACCGCGAGGTGACGGCGGCGATGGGGCGGGTGCTGCGCAGGCCCACCCTCTTCACCGCGCCCGCGCCCGCGCTGCGTGTGGTGCTCGGTGAGATGGCGGGGGACGTCCTCGGCAGCCAGCGGGTGCTCCCGACGCGGCTCCTGGAGTCGGGCTTCACCTTCGCGTTCCCCGGCATCGAGGAGTCGATCCGGGCGGCGCTGAGGTGAGGCGCCCTGGCCGGCCGCGGTGACCGGACGCGGCCGCTCCGGGGCGGGTGCCGACGGGGATGTCTCCGGCGTACGCCCCTGACGGAAAGGGACCGAAGGCCTCCGGACGTGACCACTGTGCGACCGGCGTGCGACCGTGCCCGGTCGATGCGCGACTCCTTCTGACCGGAACCGCTCCTACCCTCGTGCCGAACTCGGGTATTCCGGAGCCCTGTTGGGGGCATCAGCACCCCAGCAGCCGCGCGACCTCGGGAGGGGCACGTGCCAGAGCATGCGCACCATGCGGATGTCGTCATCGTGGGAGCCGGGGCCGCCGGGCTCTCGGCAGCGCACCGGCTGACCAGCGCCGGTGTCATGACCGTGGTCCTGGAGGCCGCCCCTTACGTCGGCGGCCGGATGTCGACCGAGAAGATCGACGGATTCCGGCTCGACAGAATCGGCCAACTCCTCACCACCTCGTATCCGGAACTGCGCAGGACCCCGGGACTCGACTCCCTCGTCCTGCGCCCCTTCGCGCCCGGCCTCCTCGTGCACAGCGAGGGCCGCAGGCACCGCGCCGTCGAGCGACTGCCCGGACGGAGCGCAAGGGGCGCACTCACGGCGGCGCGCGCCCTCACGAGCGCCCCCCTGGACCAGGCCCGGCTCGGCGCCGCCCTCGCCCGCATCGCCGCGACCCCCGTCGAGCGCCTCCTGGCCCGGCCCGAACTCCCGGCGGCGGACGCCCTCTCCGCGCGCGGGCTGCCCGCCCGCACCATCGACGGCTTCCTGCGCCCGCTGCTCTCCGCGCTCCTCTGCGACCCGGGCCTGACCACGTCGAGCCGGTGCGCGGACCTCGCCCTGCACGCCTTCGCCCGCGGCCGCCTCTGCCTGCCGGAAGGCGGCGCGGACGTCCTGCCCGAGCTGCTCGCCGGGGCCCTGCCGCCCGGCGTGGTCCGCACCGGCGTCCGCGTCACCTCGGTCTCCACGAGCTCCGTCAGGACCGCCGAGCACGGCGAGATCGCCTGCCGCGCCGTCCTCCTCGCCACTGACGCGCGCGCCGCCGCCGACCTCCTGCCCGGCCTGCGCGTGCCGCCCTTCCACGAGGTGACGGTGGTCCACCACACGGCACCCGAGCCGCCGCTCGACGGGCCCGCGCTGCTCCTGGACGCGGACCGTGCGGGCCCGGTGGCCCACACCGCGGTCATCAGCCGGGTCGACCCGTCGCGCGCGCCCGCCGACCGCGTCCTCGTCTCCTCGACGGTCCTCGGCCCGCCGCCGGACGAGCCCGCCGTCCGCGCGCACCTCGCCACGCTGTACGGGACGCCGACCGACCGCTGGGAGACGCTCGCCGTCCACCACACCCGCGAGGCCGTACCCGCGATGCCGCCCCCGCACGACGTGCGGCGCCCGGTGCGGCTGCTCTCCGGGCTCTACGTCTGCGGCGACCACCGCGACACCAGCACCGTCCAGGGCGCCCTGCACTCGGGGCGGCGCGCGGCCCACGCCGTCCTCACCGACTTCGGCATCGACTCCTCGTACACCCAGGAGCCCCTGCCCACCGCCGCCTGACCCTCCGGTCCCCGGTCCCGCTCCCCCGGAAGCCCCCGCGCCCCCCACGCGGGGGCTTCTCCCCGTGCGCCTCACCCCAGCGCGGCGACCTTGTCCCGGTATCCCCGCACGGGGGCCGCGTCGCGGTAGGGCTCAAGACGGCGCTCGAATTCGCGTACGTACTCGTGCGCCCGCGCGGACCGCATCTCCCCCGCCGCCTGCGCCGCCTCGGCGCCCAGCTGGCAGGCGGCCTCCAGCTCGCCGAGGCCGAGCCGCGCGGTGGCGAGGACGACCCGGCAGAACAGCCGGCTGCGCGCGAAGGCGGGGGCGCGCAGCTGGAGGGAGCGCTCGGCGTACTGGGCCGCCGCGCGGTACTGCTGGAGGTCGCGGTAGCTGTGTCCCAGCTCGTCCGCCAGCTGCGCCTCGTCGAAGAACCGCGCCCAGTACGGCACCTCGTCGCCGGGCCGCGCCGCCTCGAGGGACCGCTCGGCCCGGCCGAGCGCCGCGGTGCAGGCCCGCACCTCGCCGAGCACCCCGTGCCCGCGCGCCTCGGCGGCGTACAGCAGGGCCTGCACGACGTGCGGCGCCGCGGAGCCGACGCCCTGCTGGGCGACCCGCGCGAGCTGCACGGCCTCGCGCCCGTGGCCGAGGTAGACGGCCTGGCGGCTCATCGTGACCAGGACGTACGAGCCGTACGCCCGGTCGCCCGCGGCCTGCGCCAGGCGCAGCGCCTGGACGTAGTACCGCTGGGCGAGGCCGTGGGCCGCGATGTCGTACGACGTCCATCCCGCGAGGCGGGTCAGGTCGGCGGCGGCCGCGAAGAGCCGCCGCCCGGCCTGTTCGCCGTAGACGCCGCGCAGCATCGGCTCGGCCTCGTGCTCCAGATAGCGGACGAGGGCCTGCCGGGCGTGCCCGCCGCCGTACGCGTGGTCGAGCGCGCGGAAGAGCTCGCCCACGGAGCGCAGCGCGGCGATGTCGCCGCTGCTGACCCGCTGTCCCGGGCCGCGCTCGGGGCCCTGCCGCTGCCGGGGCACTCCGGGGCGGCCCTGGGCGGGCACGCGCGCGTGGGACGGGTCGGCGTCCCCGCGTCCGACGCGTTCGTCGGCGCGGCCGATCAGCCAGTCCCGGCTCGGCACCACGAGTCCGGCCGGGGTGAACGCGATCTTCCGTAGCTCCGCGTGGCTTCCGGAGTCCTTGCGCCACAGTCCGCCGACGATGTCGACGGCCTCCTCGGGGGTGGCCGCGAATTCAAGACCGGCGTACACCGGAGCGCACGCGTCGAGCCCGAGGTCCTGCGCGGAAAGGCGCCGGCCGAGGCGTCTCGTGAAGACCTCGGCGATCAGCGCGGGTGTGGTGCCCCTGGGCTGCTGGCCGCGGAGCCAGCGGGTCACGGATGTCTTGTCGTACCTCAGGTCCAGGCCGTGCTCGAGACCCAGTTGGTCGACGCGGCGGGCAAGGCCCGCATTGGAGAATCCGGCTTCCGAGATGAGAGCGGCTAGCTGGCGGTTGGGAGTGCGCTGCGGGGGTCGTTCCGTCATCGGCTGTGCGGTCTCCTGCCTTTCGGGCCTGCCTTGAGCAGCCCTTATGGCCTCGTGAACGGCGTGAATGTAACGGCCGTCACAGCCTGCGGAGGCGCCTTCTCCGGCCATTCATCCGATCGTGTGAGGAACCCGGGCCGAGGTTGCCGGCGGAGGGGGGCCGTACAGTGGCAGGGGCGCGATATGTGCACGATGAATGTTCAGGGAGGCACCTGCCGTGAGTGAGTTTCGGTTCGTCCGGCTGGGCTTCGGCCCGGACTTCGTGGAGTACCAGGAGGCGTGGGACGAGCAGCGCCGTGTGCACGCCGCCCGCTTCGCCGACGAGGTCCCGGACACCTGCCTGCTCCTGGAGCACCCGCCGGTCTACACCGCGGGCCGCCGCACCGAGGACAGCGAGCGCCCGCTGGACGGCACTCCCGTCATCGACGTGGACCGCGGCGGCAAGATCACCTGGCACGGCCCCGGCCAGCTGGTGGGCTATCCGATCCAGAAGCTGCCGCGCCCGGTGGACGTCGTGGCGCACGTGCGCCGCCTGGAAGAGGCGCTGATCCGGACGTGCGCGGAGTTCGGCCTCGAGACCACGCGCGTGGAGGGCCGCAGCGGCGTGTGGGTCCTCGGCGACCCGGTGGAGCAGCGCCCCGCGCTCGGCGGGCTCTCCTTGGACTTCGACCCGCGCCTCCAGGACGACGAGTTCGACGCCCGGTTCAACGGCCCGGAGTACGCCCCGTCCAACGCGGGCCAGCGCCGCGAGGACCGCAAGATCGCGGCCATCGGCATCCGGGTCGCCAAGGGCGTCACGATGCACGGCTTCTCGCTGAACGTGAACCCGGACAACACGTGGTTCGACCGGATCATCCCGTGCGGCATCCGCGACGCGGGCGTCACGTCCCTCGCGTACGAGCTGGACCGCGAGATCACCATCGCCGACGTGCTGCCGGTCGCCGAGCGGCACCTGCGGGACGTCCTGGAGAACGCGGAGCTCAAGCCGCGCGTCGTGGAGCCCGCCTCCGCATAGGGACGCCCCGGGCGCGGGGAACGCATCCCGGGCACAGGGCGGCCCCGGGCGCGGGGAACGCACCCCGGCACAGGGCCGCTCCGGCCGTCGGGGAATGCACCCCGTTGGCCAGAGGTTGGCCGGAAGTAAGCCCCATGACATCACGGGCGTACCCTGGTGGACGCCGAAGAATCGAAGCTACAGGGAGCCGATGTGTCCGCAGTCGCACCCGACGGACGCAAGATGCTGCGCCTGGAGGTCCGGAACGCCCAGACCCCCATTGAGCGCAAGCCCGAGTGGATCAAGACCCGGGCGAAGATGGGCCCTGAGTACAACGCCCTCCAGAAACTCGTGAAGAGCGAGGGTCTGCACACGGTCTGCCAGGAGGCGGGCTGTCCGAACATCTACGAGTGCTGGGAGGACCGCGAGGCCACGTTCCTCATCGGCGGCGACCAGTGCACCCGGCGATGTGACTTCTGCCAGATCGACACCGGCAAGCCGCAGGCCCTCGACCGCGACGAGCCGCGCCGCGTCGGCGAGTCCGTCGTCACGATGGACCTGAACTACGCCACGATCACCGGCGTCGCCCGCGACGACCTGGAGGACGGCGGTGCCTGGCTGTACGCCGAGACGGTGCGCCAGATCCACGCCATGACGGCGGAGCGCGCCGAGGGCTACACCAAGGTCGAGCTCCTCATCCCCGACTTCAACGCCGACCCGGACCAGCTGGCCGAGGTCTTCTCGTCGCGCCCCGAGGTCCTCGGGCACAACGTCGAGACGGTGCCGCGCATCTTCAAGCGCATCCGCCCCGGCTTCCGTTACGAGCGGTCCCTCGAGGTCATCACGAAGGCCCGCGAGGCCGGCCTGGTCACCAAGTCCAACCTGATCCTGGGCATGGGCGAGACCCGCGAAGAGGTCAGCGAGGCGCTGCGCCAGCTGCACGAGGCGGGCACCGAGCTCGTCACCATCACCCAGTACCTGCGTCCCACGCCGCGCCACCACCCCGTGGAGCGCTGGGTGAAGCCCGCCGAGTTCGTGGAGCTGAAGGAGGAGGCCGAGCAGATCGGCTTCTCCGGCGTGATGTCGGGCCCGCTGGTCCGCTCCTCGTACCGCGCGGGCCGCCTGTACCAGATGGCGATCGAGAAGCGCGGAGCGTACGTGGCGTCGCAGGCGGTGTGACACCGGCACGTGCCGGGCGTGGACCGGTGTGACACCGGCACGTGCCCGGGCACGGAGCGACTGTGTGAATCGGCGCACAAGCGCCTACCACCCGGTACTGGCCGTAATGACGCGGCCCATACGATCCCCGCAGGTGAACGGGACCGTATGGGCCGCGTCAGCGTTTTGGGCCCCCGTATCAAGGTTTCATCGGCGTTTGACCGGTCGGTCACGTCCTGGTAACACCAATCAGTGACCCTGGTACTACCGCACGTAGAGCCTTACCCATAGCCCAGCCTCATCCCCAGCCGCTCCCCCCACCCGAGCCGCTCTCCAGGAGGGCCCCATCATGCAGGCCGCGCCCGTTCGCGCCACCGCCATCCCGTCCGTCTCCACCGCCCTGCGCGCCGTCGAGTCGCTGCTGATGAGCGGCGGCCAGCGCACCGCACGGCGCAACGCCTGGACTTCCGTCCTGGAGGACCGGCGCCGCGCCAAGGACCGGGTCGAGGCGCTGCGGGTACTCGAAGAGACCGTGACGACAACCCGCACGTCGTAGTTGCCTCCGGGGCCACGTAGACTTCTCGGCATGGCGAGGAAGGAAACCACCGCGGCGGATGCGGCCGCGGAGCCAGGGCGACTCAAGCAGATCGCTCTGACCTACAAGATGACCCGGCGGGCCGACTCCAAGATCGGTCTCATCATCGCGGCTGTGGGAATCGTCGTCTTTGGCGTCTTCCTCGCGATCGGCTTCTGGGTGGGTCACCCGATCTACCTGGGCATTCTCGGCTTCCTGCTCGCCTTCCTCGCGATGGCGATCGTCTTCGGACGCAGGGCCGAGCGCGCCGCCTTCGGGCAGATGGAGGGCCAGCCCGGTGCGGCGGCCGCGGTGCTCGACAAGATCGGCCGCGGCTGGACGACGACCCCCGCGGTCGCGATGAACCGCAGCCAGGACGTGGTGCACCGCACCGTCGGCAAGGCCGGCATCGTCCTGGTCGCGGAGGGCAACCCGAACCGCGTGAAGGGCCTGCTGGCCGCCGAGAAGAAGAAGATGGCCCGCATCGTGGCGGACGTCCCGGTGCACGACGTCATCGTCGGCACCACCGAGGGCACCGTCTCGCTGAAGAAGCTGCGCACGACGCTCCTGAAGCTGCCGCGCGTCCTCACGGGCCCGCAGGTCACCGCGACGAATGACCGTCTGCGGGCGATGGGGGACCTCATGTCGAACATGCCGTTGCCGAAGGGGCCGATGCCGAAGGGCATGCGGATGCCTCGCGGCGGCCCGAAGATGAAGTAGCGGACGGCTTCTCCCTTTCTGGCGTCACCTTCTTACGCTGGACGAAGGCCCCGGAACCGATGGGTTCCGGGGCCTTCGTGCGTCCGTTGGCCGGTGCGCGGGCCCGGTGGGACGCTGGCGGGAGGGAGGCGCGCCATGCCGAGCAGGAACCAGACGGGCGGGAACCGGTCGGACAGGAACCGGGCGGGCGGGAACCGGTCGGACGGGGCACGGAAGGGGTCCGACGGGGCTTCGGCCTACGTGCCCGCGCGGGGCGGGATCCCCGCGCTCCGCCGAGCGGCCGCCGACTGCCGCGGCTGCCCGTTGTACGCGGACGCGACGCAGACCGTCTTCGGCGCCGGCCCCGCCCATGCCCGCCTCATGCTGGTCGGAGAGCAGCCGGGCGACCAGGAGGATCGGGCCGGCGAGCCGTTCGTGGGCCCGGCCGGGCGCCTGCTCCGTTCGGCGCTGGGCGAGGCGGGGATCGAGGAGGACCAGGCGTACCTCACCAACGCGGTCAAGCACTTCAAGTTCGCGCCGGTCACCAAGGGCCGCAAACGCCGTATCCACAAGGCGCCCAGCCTCGGCGAGCTGACCGCGTGCCGCCCGTGGCTGGCGGCCGAGCTGCGGCGGGTGGACCCGGAACTGGTCGTGGCGCTCGGCGCGACGGCGGGCAAGTCCTTGCCGGGCAGTTCTTTCAAGGTGACAGAGGCGCGGGGAGCGCTGCTCACCCTTCCGACGGACAGGGGGCCGGAGCCGGAGTTGCCGCTCGCGGCCGCCGGGGAGGAGGCGGAGGAGGACGGCCGGCGCCTCCTCGCCACCGTGCACCCTTCGGCGGTGCTCCGCGCGAAGGACAGGGACGAGGCGTACGCGGGACTTGTGTCAGACCTACGGGTGGCAGCCCGATTCCTTCACGGGACGAACCACTCGTAAAGGATGGTCCTGGATCAGATGCGGATCTGGATGGCGCGGGAGAGGCGGTCGTGGAGGCCGCGGCCGTCGCGGTCCCAGATCAGGGCGGGGATGACGAGGCAGAGCAGGATGCCGCGGACCAGGACCCAGCCCGGCGCGAGCCGCCCGCCGCCCTCGGCGATGACGCGCAGCCGGAAGAGGGCCTTGCCCGGGGTGCAGCCGACCGTGGCGACGGTCAGCACGCTCATGACGAAGAAGATCCCGAGGGCCCAGTTGCCCAGCGCCTGCTGGTCACCGCCGGCGAACAGACCGTATGCGATGAGCATGCACAGGCCCCAGTCGACGGCGATGGCGCCGATGCGGCGGCCGGGACGGGCGATCGAGCCAGGCCCCTCCTCGGGCAGGCCGAGTTGCTGACCCCGGTATCCGAAGTCGACACCGGCTTCCTCGGCGGCCGCGCGGGGGCCGGACAGCCACGATCCGATTGCTTGCCTCTTGTCCACCCGTCAAAGGTACTGCGCCCCTTGTTCCACGGGGGTGGGCGGGGTGTTCCCCGGGGACGGGCGGGATGTTCCCCGGAGGTGGGCGGGGTGTTCCCCGGAGGTGGGCGGGGCCGAAAACAAGACCGCATACGCCGGACACGGAGCTGAGCCCGCCAGATATGCCCCGCCCTCCGGTTAACTTCGACGAAACAAATGGGTCATGCTTGAGAAATCCCCCGTCCTTATGGTCGGGTCCCAGCGTGTGCCACCGCACTGGCCGCACGACGAGCTGCAACCCGAGCTGCAACCCCGTCCCGCCCCGGGCGGGAGTAGGAGGAGTTGGATGTTGTTCCAGAACGCCGACGACGCGAAGAAGTTCATCGCGGACGAGGACGTCAAGTTCATCGACGTCCGCTTCTGCGACCTGCCCGGTGTGATGCAGCACTTCACGATCCCGGCGGCGGCGTTCGACCCGGACGAGGAGCTGGCCTTCGACGGTTCGTCGATCCGTGGCTTCCAGGCCATCCACGAGTCCGACATGGCGCTGCGCGCCGACCTGTCGACGGCTCGCGTGGACCCCTTCCGCCGCGACAAGACCGTCAACATCAACTTCTTCATCCACGACCCGATCACGGGCGAGCAGTACAGCCGTGACCCGCGGAACGTGGCGAAGAAGGCGGAGGCGTACCTCGCCTCGACCGGCATCGCCGACACGGCGTACTTCGGCCCGGAGGCCGAGTTCTACGTCTTCGACAACGTCCGCTTCCAGACGTCGGCGAACGAGAGCTTCTACCACATCGACTCCGAGGCCGGCGCCTGGAACACCGGTGCGGTCGAGAACAACCGCGGCTACAAGGTCCGCTACAAGGGTGGTTACTTCCCGGCCCCGCCGGTCGACCACTTCGCCGACCTGCGCGCCGAGATCTCCCTCGAGCTGGACAAGAACGGCCTCCAGGTCGAGCGCCAGCACCACGAGGTGGGCACGGCGGGCCAGGCCGAGATCAACTACAAGTTCAACACGCTGCTCGCGGCGGCTGACGACCTGATGCTCTTCAAGTACATCGTGAAGAACGTCGCCTGGCGCAACGAGAAGACCGCGACGTTCATGCCGAAGCCGATCTTCGGTGACAACGGTTCGGGCATGCACGTCCACCAGTCGCTGTGGTCGAACGGCGACCCGCTCTTCTACGACGAGCAGGGTTACGCGGGCCTCTCGGACACCGCCCGCTACTACATCGGCGGCATCCTCAAGCACGCCCCGTCGCTGCTGGCCTTCACCAACCCGACGGTGAACTCCTACCACCGCCTGGTCCCCGGCTTCGAGGCCCCGGTCAACCTCGTCTACTCGCAGCGCAACCGCTCGGCGGCCATGCGTATCCCGATCACGGGCTCGAACCCGAAGGCCAAGCGCGTCGAGTTCCGCGCGCCGGACCCGTCCTCGAACCCGTACCTCGCCTTCTCCGCGCTCCTCCTGGCGGGCCTCGACGGCGTCAAGAACAAGATCGAGCCGGCCGAGCCGATCGACAAGGACCTCTACGAGCTCGCCCCCGAGGAGCACGCGGGCGTCCCCCAGGTCCCGACCTCCCTCCCCGCGGTTCTCGACGCCCTCGAGGCGGACAACGAGTACCTCCAAGCGGGCGGCGTCTTCACGTCCGACCTGATCGAGACGTGGATCGACTACAAGCGCACGAACGAAATCGCCCCGATCCAGCTCCGCCCCCACCCGCACGAGTTCGAGCTTTACTTCGACATCTAGATCACGGATTCCGCACGAAGGCCGCCGCCCTGCTCCAGGGTGGTGGCCTTCGGCGTGGCCGGGCTACTCTTCAAGCGGTTCGGGGATCCTCCAGACAATCCTGAACCGGTCCGAGCCCGGAGGGCCGACCGGGTGTACGGGGCTGATCTGTTGGATCAGGTAGCCGAAAACCATGTGCTGAGCCTCTTCTGAGACCTCGTTCCAGGTGTCGGGGGTCACGATCATCACCTCGCGCATCAGGCTCGGATCGGACTCGTTCTCCAGCATCTCAGCCCTGTCGTCCCGGTCCATCGTCGTGTCGGCGCGCATCGCGCGGATCGACTCCGCGAGGAGGTTCGGCTCACGCTTAAGGCGCCGGAGGATCTCCTGGCAGCCGTACTGAAAGGCCGCTTGCGCCTCCAATGCCTCCCGGTCGGGGTTGCGGTATCCATACGGTGAGCCCTCGTCCGCCCCGACGTAGTCGCCCTTCAGCAGGTGCAGCAGAATCCGTAGTGCGTGTTCGGCCCCCTGCTCCTCGATGATCCGCAGCATCCCGTGGACCCAGTTGTCTTCCGAGATCAGCGGTTCGTGCGGTGCAGCCAGCGAGGGGTGGATCTCGATGGCGCTGAAGGGGTTGATCAGCGTTCCCATGAACAGTTCCGGAGTCCAGCGGCCGTCCTCACCTCCCCAGCCCCCATTGAGCAGTTCCTGAAACGACTTCAGGGCTCCGGACTCCCCTTCGCCGATCGCCCGCCACAGCGGCAGAAACCTGGCCGTCTCCGACGTCTCGTCGCGGGGTGGACTGCACTGGCCCGCCAGCACCAGGACGATGTCGTGAACGGTCTCCCAGCGCGGCACGCGTAACCCGTTGACCGCGGAGCGGACGGTCTCATGACTCGCGGCCGACAACCGGTCCTCCCGGCGACCGATGAGTTCGCTCACTTTCCGGAAGCTCAACCGGCCTGCGGCCCGGTGCAGTTCCTGCAGAGCTTCGGTCAGTTCCTTGTGCGGGCCAGAGGGCTGAGGAGCGGTGGCGGGAGCTGGCAACGGGATTCCTCCGGCTTGTAGTGTCAAGTTCCGCCCATACGGTAGAAGTCGCAGGCCAGGGCTGAGACAGGATTCGTCAAGTTGTCCTCCCCGCCCGCCAAACCGTGACTCGCGGCCGTTCGGCGAAGTGAGCATGGAGACGGCGCCAACAGAGCGCCTTCGCCCAAGGAGTCGCCGAACATGCACATCCCTTCCTACGCCCATGACACGATCCGCGCTGCCGTACTATCCGGCGTGCCTACATCTCGGCAGGCGGGCGGCCTGGAGTGCCGCCTGTGCGGGAGGTCCTTCGGGGATGACCTCGCCGCCATACCCCTCGGACCGACGCCTACATCCGGTCTGTTCGGATGCCGCCCCTGCCTGACCCGGTTGGTCACCCGGGCGCGGAGAACCCGGGACGCCGCGCTGGCACAAGACGCCGAGCGGGCCCGCGCTGAGTCCGCGGCTTGGTTGCCGGTGCGTGAGTGCCATCTTGCCCGGCTGAACCGTGTACGCGAAGCCGCTGAGGCCGTGACGGAGGTGGCCGGAGACGAGGACACCGAGGCTCTCCGCATCGCTTGGCTGCTCATCTCGCTGGAGTCGGCGTACGCCTGGGTCCCGGAAGCGCCGGAGCCACCCGCTTCCGCGGACCCTGCGGATACGGAGCTGAAGGACGAGGCTTTCCGGCTCGACCTGGCCATGATTACCGCGCGGGAGACGGTGGCGGAACGGCTCGCCTACCACCTGATCAATGAGGCGCAGCCCGAGGACCCTGATATGTGCGGGGAATTGGAATGCGCCGACGATTGTTCAGGGCGCCATGATTCCTCGCACATCGACTGCGGCCCTGACGCTGTCTTCGACGATCTGGCGGAGCACGGAGTCACCGTGGAGCCCCCGGAACCCGAACCTCTGTCACCGCGTCTTGCCGCCCTCTTGAGGAAGGACACGGCCGAGGAGAAGACACCACTCCCGGACATCGAGGAGCACGCACCGGCGGTCCTTGCGCACTTCGGTATCTCCGCAGAAGACACGGATGCCCTGGTGAGTGCGGCGGCTGTCGGTCTGGTCGCCGACACCTGGCGTGAGGGGCCGCTGGACGAAATCCGCGAGGCGACCGACGAGCCGAGTGACGGGGAGATTTTCGCGCAGAGCGTCGATCTGTATCGCAGGGCCCATACCGCTCTCACAGCCTCGCGCGACGATGGGCCCGAGTCGCTGCTCGCGTTTGTGGGCGTCGCCGCCGACATGGACCTCCCCTGGGCCGGAGGGTCACGCTTCACACTGCGGATGGCGCCGTCGGAGTTGGTTGAGGAGTTGGTCCGACAGGTCGACAATCGGACCTGGTTCACCGCGGAGGTGATGCGCGAGCAAGGCTGGCACGCCGCGCTGCTGCACAGGGCGGCTTCGGCCACGTTCAAGGCGCTCCATCACTTCGGTATGCCAGGCTGGCCGGATGCCGTCGCCACGGCGATGGAGCGAATCGCCGTGCTGGACCGCTCGGGGGTACCTGAGTCGCTCACGGACCTCGAGGCGGTGGAGGCTGCTTTGCTCGAGGCACCCGACCGGCTCGGGGTGGACGCCCTCGACTGGATCTCTCGCCAGGCTCTGTTCGGGTAGCGCGCCCCATGAGTTGGGACAACCTCAGCCTCATCATCCTTGCCTCTTTCGGTTGCCTCACGCTCGTACTGGCACAAATAGGCGAGGTGCTGTCGAAGCTTCCTGCAATCATTCTCGCTTGGCGACGAATACGCGACGAGCTGCACAATCCCACGGGTCATGAATGCCGGGAGACCTCGCAGGAGCATGTTCGAGTTGTCGGATACGGTCCCGCAGCAGCGCGTTCGGTTGGTAGGGCCTGCAGGTGTGAAACTCACGTAGAGCCGTCCGCGCGGACTGAAAACGAGTGAACGCCCGATACCTCTCACATGTTCTCTGCATGTCACCAGTGCACCGGTTGTGCACCGAACAATTCTGAGAGGAGCATTCGTACAGGTCGGAGGCAATGTCGACCTTTACTTCGACATCTAGGAACCGGCTCGGCCGAGCCGAAGTGGCCCCTGTGCAGGGGTCATCGCCGGCTGACCATTCCGTCCGTCAGGGCATCGGAGAGACCCCCGCCTGGTTCAGGTGGGGGTCTCTTCGTTTTCAGAGGTCTTGGGGCTCTGCTTCGCATTCGCCCTAGGCCATCGGCGCGGGCGGATCGGCGCGTAGGCCCGTCAGGAGGCGGTCCAGGGTTTGTTCTGCTGTTTGGGGGGTGCCGCCTCGGGCGATCCAGAGGGCCGCCTCGTTCATTGCTCCCGAGAGGAGGCGGGTCAGGGGTTCCACCGGCTGGTCGGGGGCGATCAGGCCGGCTGTGGTGAGGGCTGTCAGCGCCTCTGCGAGGTGGCGGGCCGAGGACTGTTCGTCCAGGGTTCGCCATTCGTCCCAGCCCAGCACCGCCGGCCCGTCGACCAGCAGGATCTGGCGTACCGCCGGGTCCGTTCCCGCTGCGAGGAACTCCCGGCAGCCGGCCCGGAACTGCTCCCAGAGGTCCTCGTGGCGCTCGGCCGCCGTCGCGACCCGCTCGCCCAGTTCCTGCTGGACCTCGGCGACGACGGCCCGGAACAGGCCCGCCTTGCTGTCGAAGTGGTGGTAGGCGGCCCCCTTGGTGACCCCGGCGGCCCGCGCCACTTCGGCCAGGACCACCTGGTGGTAGCCGTCCGCCGCGAACTGGCGGCGCCCCTCGGCCAGCAGCGCCCGCCGCGTGGCCGCCCGTTGCTCCGCCCTGGTGACCGCCATCGCGCGCACCGTCCTTTCGTCTCGGGCGTACTGGCCCCTTCTCATTTCGCGTACCGGGGGTATGCTAGCGGCCAACGTTCACATACCTCGGGTATGTGAAGAGGGAGGGGTTTCGTCGTGATGAACGGACGTGCAGCCATGGCCACTGCCAAGCTCAGCGGGTTCTATCCGGTGCTCGCGACTCTGGACGTCGCCGCTGCCCGTGACTTCTACACCCGTCACCTCGGGTTCGAGGTGACCTTCGAGGCGGACTGGTACGTCAGTCTGCGGCGGGCCGATGCTCCGCAGTACGAGCTGGCTCTTCTGGAGTCCGGTCATCCGACCGTCCCTGAGGGGCATCGCGCCGCGCTTCGGGGCGGGCTGCTGCTCAACTTCGAAGTGGATGATGTGGATTCCGAGTATCAGCGACTCGTCGTGGAGGCGGGGCTGAGTGAGGTACTGCCGCTGCGTACCGAGGAGTTCGGGCAGCGGCACTTCATCGTTGCCGCTCCCGACGGGGTGTTGATCGACGTCATCACCGTCGTCCCGGCCGGAGAGGAGTACGCCGACCAGTACCGCGTCCCGTAGGGGGATCAGGACGTGGTGAGGGGGATTGGGCGGTAGTGCGTTGTCAGGCGGTTCGTGGGGTCCAGGACGTGGAACGCGACCGCCGGGGGCAGGTCGTGGTGTACGTGGTGAGGCTGGGGTTCCCAGGGGAGGCGGAGGGTGGAGACCACGCCCGGGGCCACCAGGAGGGGGCGGTTCGCGAAGGTGGTGGCCGCGGGGGTGTGGGCGTGGCCTGCGAGGAAGGCCGTGATGTTCGGGTGGCGTGACGTCAGGGCGGCCAGGCGGTGTTCGTCGTGCTGGCGGATGTCGTCCACGTAAGGGGTGTTCAGGGGGACCGGCGGGTGGTGGAAGCCGATCAGGACGGGGTGCGTGGGCGGGGTGTCGGCGAGGAGGGTGGACAGCCACGTCAGGGTTTCGTCCGCCAGGCGGCCGTAGTCCTCGCCGGGGACCGACGTGTCGCACAGGGCCAGCGTGAAGCGGGCTGTGACAAGTGCGCTGTTGAGGGGTGCCCGGCTCGCGGGCTCGCCCAGGAAGTGTTCGCGGTACGCCGCGCGTTCGTCGTGGTTTCCCGGGCAGGTCAGCAGGGGGTGCCGGGTGGCTAGGAGTTTGCGGGCCGTCTCGTACTCGGACGGGGTCGCGTGGTCGGCGATGTCGCCGGTGGCGATGATGGCGTCCAAGTCGTACGGAAGGCTGTTCAGGTACGTCATCACCGCCTTGGTGCGGGCGATGCTGCGGCCGTCGTCCTCTTCGCGCGTGTCTATGTGGGTGTCGCTCAGGTGCGCTATCACGGTCATCATCGCTGCGGGGCCTCGTTCGGTCGGTGGGCGACGGGGGATGTGGCGTTCAGGGTCTTATGTGTCGCCGTTTCTATGCGTGTTACGTCTGCCTGTTCGGTGGCGGGGATCGGGGTGGACGTCGTGGCGCGGAGGTGGGCCGCGGCCGCGAGCAAGTGGGCTGCCTGGGCCGGGCGGCCCGCGCGGGTGTGGGCGCCCGCCATCCCTTCGAGGGCCAGCGCGATCAAGCCGGGGTTGTCGGTGGCGCGCGCGGTCGCGTAACCCGCGCGGTGCAGGCTCAGGGCCTCCTCCGCGTCGCCCCGCTGCTCGGCGAGGAAGCCGAGCTCGGTGAGGAGCGCGGCCGTCTTGGGGCCCCAGTCCATGGCCCGCGTCCAGGCCAGCCAGGGGCGGAGGCGGGCCTCGGCGTCTGCCGGCCTGCCCCGGCGGCGGGCCGTGCGGCCGAGGCCCAGGTCGGCGAAGTACTCGCCGACGACGTCGGACTGCTCGACGGCGAGGCGGCGCGCCCGCTCGTTCAGGGCGTCGGCGCCGTCGTGGTCGCCGGTCAGCAGGGCGACGCGGCCGAGTCCCGACAGGGCGTGGGAGGCGTCGATCCAGAGGTGCAGGTCCTCCGCGATGCGCAGCGCGTCGCCGTGCAGAGCGCCGGCCCTTTCGGGGTCGCCGGTGACCTCGGCGTGCACGGCGAGCAGCGCCATGGCCTGCGACTGGCCCCAGCCGTCGCCCAGTTCACGGAAGAGGCGCAGGCTCTGCGCGCCCGCGTCGCCGAGCGTCGCCAGGTCGCTGAGGGTCGCCGCCTGCCGGGCGCGGGTGCTGAGCGCGGCGGCGATCCCCCAGCGGTCGTCCAGGGCGCGCAGTTCCGCGAGGACGGGGGTGATCAGGTCTTCGCCCGCGGAGAGGTCGCCGCAGCCCTGGAGCGCGGCGGCCTGGAACCAGCGGACCCTTGCCCGTCGTACGGGGTCCTCGATGGTGGTGGGTGGGGTCTGTGTGGCGTGCGCTGTCTGTGGTCCGGGCGGGGTGCCCGGGCCCGCGTCCTCCGCCGTGCGGGTCAGCGTGCCGACCGCCTGCCGCCAGGCCTGCGCCTCGGCGCGTACGCCCCGCGGTGCCTCGCCCGTCGCGGCCAGGGCCGTGTCGAGGGCGCGGCGCGCCCCGCCCAGGCGGCCGCGCAGGTAGCAGAACCAGGTCGTCGCGTTGACCAGGCGCAGCGCGCGGTGGGCGTCTCCGTGCCGGGCCGCGTCATGGATGGCCGCGCGTACGTTGGCGGACTCGGCGTCCAGGAGGCGCAGGGCGCGTCGCTGGGCGGGGCCGCGCAGGTCGCGGTCGGCCGCTTCGGCGAGGTCGGTGTAGTAGCGACGGTGGCGTTCTCGTACGTCGGTGTCCTCGCCCGCGTCGCGCAGGTGCTCCAGGCTGTACGCCGCCACCGATTCGAGCAGGCGGTAGCGGATGCCGTCCGCCGTGTCGACGGTGGCGACCAGGGAACGGTCGACGAGGCGGGCGACTAGGTCGGGGACGTCGGCGGCGGGGACGGCCGCCGCCCGGGGTCCCGCCTCGTCCGGGTCCGCGCACACCGCCTCCGCCGCCCGCAGCGTGCAGCCGTCCGCGTGGACCGCCAGGCGGCGCAGGACGACGCGTTCGGGTTCCGTGAGCAGGGCCCAGCTCCAGTCGATCACGGCGCGGAGTGTCTGCTGGCGGGGCGGGGCGCCGCGGTGGCCCGCGGTGAGGACGCGGAAGCGGTCGTCGAGGCGGGCCGCCAGTTCGTGGACGCCGAGGCCGCGGACGCGCGTTGCGGCGAGTTCGAGGGCGAGTGGCAGGCCGTCCAGGCGTCGGCAGATCGCCGCGACCGGGGCGGCGTTGTCCGCGTCGAGTGCGAAGCCGGGGGCGGTGGCGGTGGCCCGGGCGAGGAACAGTCTGACCGCGCTGGACGCCTGCAGCTCTTCCGGCGTCGGCTCGGCTTCGGGTGGCGGTAGTTGCAGCGGGGGGACCGTCTGGAGGGTTTCTCCCGGTACGGCCAGTGGTTCGCGGCTCGTGGCCAGGATCCGCAGGTCCGGGGCCGCCGTCAGCAGCGACTGCACGACCTCCGCCGCTTCTTCGACCACGTGTTCGCAGTTGTCGAGCACGAGCAGGACGCGGCGGGTGCGGAGCGCCGCGGTGATGCGGTCCAGGAGGCCGGCCGGGGTCGCCTGGTCCCCCCGCGGTGCAGCGGTCGTCGTGACGTCGTCGCGGACGTCCAGGGCCGCCGCCACGAGCTCGACGATCCCGGCCTGCGTCTGTCCGCGCGCGGACAACTCGACCAGGTGGACCCCTTCGTACTCCCCGTACTCATCCGTCTCGTCCAACAGGCGTCCGGCGACCTCAAGAGCCAGGCGCGTCTTGCCGACGCCGCCCGGGCCCGTGAGCGTGAGCAGCCGGCCGTCCTTGAGGTGCGTCCGCGCCTCCTCCACGGCCTGGGTGCGGCCGATGAGGTCGGTGAGGGGGGTGGGGAGGTTGGTGGTACGGCGACGGCGCCTCGGCGGGATCGGTGTGGTGAGCAGGGGCGACGGGGCCGGTAGGGCTGGTGGGGTCACTGGGGCCGCTGGGGCCGCTGGGGCCGCTGCGGCCAGTGGAGTCGGTGGGGTCGGACTCAGCTCCGGGGCGTGGTTAAGGATCGCCGTGTGCAGGGCGGTCAGGGCCGGGCCCGGGTCCACGCCCAGTTCCGTCCGCAGCAGGTCGCTCAGCTCGCGGTACGCGGCGAGTGCCTCGCTCTGGCGGCCCGCGCGGTAGAGCGCGCGCAGGTGTGCGGCACGGAGGCGTTCGCGGAGCGGGTGGCGTGTCACCAGGTCCGCCAACTCGGCTATGTCACCGGCGAGTCTGCGGTCGTCGCCCTCTTCGGCGCGGGCCTCCGCGCGGGCTTCCGCACGGTCCTCCAAGGCCGTCAGCCGCTCCTCCTCCCAGCGCGCGACCGCGGCCTCGGCGAACGCCTCCTCCGCCACGTCCGCGTACGCCGGCCCCCGCCACAGCGCCAGCGCCTCGTCCAGCAACTCCACGCGTACGCGCGGGTCGTCGCTCTCGCGCGCCCTCTCCACCAGTACGTGGAAACGGTGGGCGTCGACCGTGCCGGGGGCGGCGTTCAGGGCGTAACCGGCGGGCTGGTGCGTGATCAGCGCGCGGGCTCCGGGCTCCGCGTCGTCGAGGACGCGGCGGAGGCGGGAGATCTTGCTGCGCAGGACCCCGGTGGGGCGGGCCGGCAGGTCCCGGCCCCAGAGGTCGTCGACGAGCCGGTCGGCCGGGGCGGGGCGGCCCTCGCGGATCAGCAGGTCGGCGAGGAGCGCGCGCACCTTCGCCTCGGGTACGGGGACCCGCCTGCCGTCGGCCGACCACACCTCCAGGGGGCCGAGTATCGCGAAGCGCATGCCACCCAACGTAGTCCAGCCTGGCCGGAATTGATCACTCCGGGATTTCTGCTTTCCGAGTCGGCCGCTCTCCACCGGAACCCCGCCGGCCCCTCTCCGGAACCCTTCCAGAACCTTTCCGGAACCCCTGCCGCCCAGCCTGACGGCATGTCTACTTCCTCAGCTTCTCCTGCCTCGGCGGCGCCCGATCCGTCCGCCCCGCCCCCCGCAGGCCCCCGCGAGTGGATCGGTCTCGCCGTCCTCGCGTTCCCCGCGCTCCTGCTCTCCATGGACGTCACCGTCCTCTACATGGCGCTGCCCACCCTCGGCGCCGATCTCCACGCCGACAGCACGCAGTCGCTGTGGATCGCCGACATGTATCCGTTCATGCTGGCGGGCTTCCTCGTCACCATGGGCACGCTCGGCGACCGCATCGGGCGGCGCCGCCTGCTGATGGTCGGCGCCGCCGCGTTCAGCGCGGCCTCCGTGCTGGCCGCGTTCGCCCCGAGCGCCGAACTGCTCATCGCCGCGCGGGCGTTGCTCGGAGTCGCGGGGGCGTCGGTGCTGCCCTCGACGATGTCACTGATCAGCACGATGTTCCGGCAGCCCGCACAGCGGGCCAGTGCCTTCGGGCTGTGGATGATGGCCTTCTCGGTGGGCGCGGTCATCGGGCCCGTCGTGGGCGGCCTGATGCTGGAGCGGTTCTGGTGGGGCTCCGTCTTCCTGCTCGGTGTGCCCGTGATGGCGCTGCTCCTGATCTGCGCGCCCGTGCTGCTGCCCGAGCACCGTGACTCCTCGCCCGGGCGCCTCGATCCGCTCAGCGTGCTGCTGTCGCTCGCCGCGATCCTGCCGGTGGTGCACGGCCTCAAGGAGGTGGCGCGGGACGGCGCCGAGCCGCTTCCGCTCGCCTTCGTCGCCGCCGGGCTCGTCGTCGGCCGGATCTTCGTGCTGCGTCAGCGGCGGCTCGCCGATCCACTGCTCGACCTGCGGCTCTTCGCGGAGCGCGCGTTCAGCGGGGCGCTCGTCGTCTTCCTGCTCGGCATGATCACCCTGCACTCCCTGACCCTGTTCTTCACGCAGTACCTGCAGCTGGTCGAGGGGCTCTCGCCGGTCCGCGCCGGGCTGTGGATGATTCCGTTCGTCGCAGGGACGTTCGCCGGTCTCGGCCTCGCCCCGCGGATCGCTCGCCGTGTGCGGCCGGCCCGGGTCATCGCGGGCGGGCTGCTCCTCGCGAGCGTCGGCTTCGCCCTCATCTCGCGCGTCGACGCGTCGTCGGGGCTCGCCCCGCTCGTCATCGGCAGCACGGTGGTCACGCTCGGCTTCGGGCCCCTGATGGTGCTCGGTACGAACATGATCGTGGGGTCGGCGCCGCCGGAGCGGGCCGGGGCGGCGGCCTCGGTGTCGGAGACCGGTGCCGAACTCGGCTCGGCGCTCGGTGTCGCCGTCCTCGGCAGCGTCGGCACGGCCGTCTATCGGGGGCAACTGGCCGACGCGGACGCCTTGGACACCGTCCCGCACGAGACGGCCGACGCGGCGCGTGAGGGGCTCGCGGCAGTGCGGGGCGCGGCCGGCGGGCTGCCGGACGGTTCTGCGGCCGAGGCGCTGCTCGGCGCCGCCCGCGACGCCTTCGCCACGGGTCTCGGCACGGTCGCCCTGATCAGCGCCGTGCTGCTGGCGGCGCTCGCGGGACTCACGATGGCGTTGCTGCGGCACGTGCGTCCCATCGGGGCGCCGGAGGAGTGAGCGACGCGGGGACCGACGGGCGAACCCCGAGAAAACCGGGGGCCACGGGGGCCACCTCAGCCGCGGAGGAACCGCACCGAAGGCCGGCCCCCCTCCGGAAGACCCCCCTCCGGAAAAGCCCCCTCGGAAGGGTCGCCCTCCCCCGGCGTCACCACCGCCCGCACCCCATAGACCTCGGCGATCAGGTCCTCGGTGATCACCTCGGCCGGGGTGCCCGCCGCGTACGCCGTGCCGTCCTTGAGGACCAGCAGCCGGTCGCAGAACATGGCCGCCAAATTGAGGTCGTGCAGCGCAATCACGCTGGTGACGGGGAGCTCCGCCACCAGCGTCAGCAGGTCCAACTGGTGCTGGATGTCCAGGTGGTTGGTGGGCTCGTCGAGCAGGAGCTCGCGGGGTTCCTGGGCCAGCGCGCGGGCGATCTGGACGCGTTGGCGCTCGCCGCCGGAGAGCGTGTGCCAGGCCTGTCCCGCGCGCTCGGCGAGCCCGGTGCGCGCCAGGGCCTCGCGCACGGCCCGCTCGTCGCGGGCCGTGGGGCCCGACCATGCGCGGCGGTGCGGGATGCGGCCCAGGCGTACGACATCTCGTACGGTCAACTCGACCTGGGTCGAGGCGTGTTGCTCGACGACGGCGACCCGGCGCGCCACCTCGCGGCGGCCCGTGTCGGACAGCGGGCGGCCGTCCAGGGTGACCACTCCGGAGGCCGGGGCGAGGACGCCCGCGAGGATGCGCAGGAGCGTGGACTTGCCGGATCCGTTGGGGCCGAGGAGCCCCACCATGGCGCCGTCGGGCGGCGCGAGGCTGACGCCGTCGACGACGAGCCGCCCGCCCGCCTCACGGGAGACCCGGTCGGCACGCAGGCCGGGGGCATCCGGGGCGCCCGTGCCGTCCGGCGCGCCCGCGTCACCCGAGGCGCCCGGGAGCATCACGTCGTACGTCATGACGTCCTCCGCGTCCGGTACAGCACGGCCACGAACGCCGGTACGCCGATGAGCGAGGTCACCACGCCGACCGGGACCTCCTGGGGTTCCAGTGCCGTGCGGGCCAGCGTGTCCACCCAGACCAGGAAGACCGCGCCGGCGAGCGCGGTGACCGGGAGCAGCCGGGCGTGGCCGGAGCCGACGACCGCGCGGGCCGCGTGCGGCAGGACGAGGCCGACGAAGCCGATGGCGCCCGCCGAGCTGACGAGGGCCGCGGTCAGGAGAGCGGTCGTGCAGAGCAGGACGAGCCGGGTGCGGGCCACCCGGACGCCCAGCGCCGCCGCGGCCTCCGGGCCGAACGCGAAGGCGTCGAGCGTGCGGGCGTGGCCCAGGCAGACGACCAGCGTGACCGCGAGCACCGCGCCGCACAGCCAGACGTCCGTCCAGCCGGTACCGCTGAGGGAGCCGAGGAGCCAGAAGAGGATGCCGCGGGTGGTCTCCGCGTCGCCCGCCGTGAGGACGACGAACGACGTGAGCGCGGAGAACAGCTGCATGGCCGCCACGCCGGACAGCACGACCCGGTCCGTCGTGTCGCCGAGCGTGTGGCTCAGGAGCAGGACCAGCGCGAAGGAGCAGAGCGCGCCCGCGAAGGCGCCCGCCGAGGCCGAGACCGCTCCCCCGCCGACGCCGAGGACGACGACCGCGACCGCTCCCGTGGACGCCCCGGACGACACCCCGAGCACGAACGGGTCGGCGAGCGGGTTGCGGAGCAGCGACTGCATGACCGCCCCGCAGACCGCGAGGCCCGCGCCGCAGACCGCGGCGAGCAGGGTGCGGGGCATCCGCAGGTTCCAGACGATGCCGTCCCTGATCGGGGTGAGGGGGCTCTCGCCCCAGCCGAGGTGCGCGACGACGGTCGCCCACACGTCCGGCACGGAGATGTCCGCGGGCCCGATGGTGACGGCCACGGAGACGGACAGGACGAGCGCGGCGACCCCGGCCACCCAGAGGAGGCCGAGCCGCAGTCCGTGCCGTATGAAGACGACGGGTGCGGGGACCGTGTCCCTGCCGGGTGCTGCCTCCGTCACTTGACGAGCCCGAATTTCCGCAGGCCCGCGGCGACCTGTTCGATGCCGTCGACCGTGCGGATCGTGGGGTTCATGGCCTGGCCGCTGAGGAGGACGTACCGCTTCTTCTTCACGGCGGTCAGGTTCTTCGTCGCCGGGTTGGTCTCCAGGAACTTGATCTTCGCGGCCGCGCTCTCGGCCGACTGCGACTTGCGTGTGAGGTCGCCGATGACGAGGACGTCGGGGTCGCGGTCGGCGACGGTCTCCCAGTTGATCTGGGGCCATTCCTCGCGGGTGTCGTCGAAGACGTTCTTCGCGCCGAGTTCGCGGGTGATGATGCCGGGCGCGCCGCAGCAGCCCGCCATGTAGGGGGCGTCGGAGTTGGCGAACCAGTACAGGAGCGTCACGTCGGAGGCGGCCGCCTCGTCGATGTCCTTCGTGGCCTTCGTGATGCGGCCCTTCAGGTCCGCGACCAGCTTCTCGCCGCGCTTCCCGACGTGGAAGACCTTCGCCAGGTCGCGCACCTCTTTGTAGACGGTGTCCATGGTGAGGGTCTTGACGCGTTTGCCGTCGCCGCCGCTGTCGTTGTCCTTGCCCGCGCAGTCGGTGGGCGAGACGTAGACGGGGACGCCGAGTTCGGTGAACTTCGTGCGCTCGGCGACGCCGCCCTTGCCGACCGTGTAGAGGAAGGAGGCGCTGACGAAGTCGGGCTCCTTGGAGAGGACCTTCTCCAGCGCCGGGTAGCGGTCGGCGAGCCGCTCCACCTTCGCGTTGTCCTTCTCCAGGTTCTTCAGGACCGGGTCGGTCCAGGTGCCGGTGCCGACCATGCGGTCGGCGAGGCCGAGGGAGAGGAGGATCTCCGTGGAACCCTGGTCGAGGGAGACGGCCCGCCGGGGCGGCGCGTCGACCTTCGCCTCCTTGCCACAGGAGGCGACCGTCACCGGATAGCCGTCGGCGCTCCCGCCCGCCGACTTCTCCGCGGAGCCGCCGCCGCACGCGGTGAGCGTGAGCGTGCCGGCACAGAGCAGGGCGGACAGAGTGGATATACGGGCTGTCGAGGACACGTGATCCCTTGGGTCTCGCGGCTCATACGCGGAGCCTGGCCTGCGTCACGACCTCCGTCGCCCGGTGTGCGAGCGGAGGCGCCAGCAGGTCTTCGGACTCGGGATCGACCGGGCGGGGCGCCTTCCCGGGCGTCCTGGAACGCCCAGTGGCCGTGGCCCCGCCCGTCCCCCTCACCGCTGCGCGTCAGTTCCGGATTCGCACCGGATTCCCTGGCCCAGGTGTGGGTTTGACTGGCTTGCGCAAGTTATCACGCGCCCTCGCGGGGGCGATCCGGGCCGTGGACCGGTGCGGGCCTCGGCTCGCCGCGGTAGGTACCGAAGGACCAGCGGTTTCCCTCGGGGTCCTCGATGCCGAACTCGCGGCTGCCGTACGGCTTGTCCTCGATCTCTCGGGTGATCTTGACGCCGGCCTCGGTGAGGCGGGCGTACAGGGCGTCCACGTGGTCGGTGACGACGTAGGCACCGGACGTGCCCGGCTTTCCGCAGGCCGCGGCCGCCGACTCGGGGTCGTACGAGCCGAGCATGATGCCGCCGCCCTCGGGCCAGTCGAGCTGGGCGTGGGCCACGCGGCCGCCGTCCTCGTAGACGGCGGTGCGCAGGAAGCCGACGGTGCCGACGAGGAAGTCGATCAGCGCGAGGGCGTCCTCGGCCTGGAGCGCCGGCCAGATGGCGGGGGCGGGTGCGGTTCCAGGGGCGCCAGGGGCACCAGGCGTGGTGTCAGGTGTGGTGTCAGGTGTGGTGTTCATGTCTCTCACTCTTCTCCGCCGTCGTGCGCCCCGGCTTGGATATTCCGGCACTCCTCGGCCAGCCAGCGGGTGGGGCTCGCCTCCGTGTACTGCCGGAAGTCGCGGACGAGGTGGGAGTGGTCGTAGTAGCCGGTGTCGGCGGCGACCCGGGCGAGGTCCGGCGGCCCGCCCGCCGCGACGGCACGGACCACGGCGGCCTTGGCGTGCTGGAAACGCATCAGGCGGGCGGCCTGTTTGGGGCTCAGCCCGGTCTCGGCGCGGAACAGCGCGGTCAGCCGGCGCTCGCTGAGCGCCACGTGCCGTGACAGGCCGCCGAGGGTGCCCGCGCCCCGGTGCCTGGCCAGCCACGCCCATGCCTCGGCGACCTCCGGGCGCACGGCCCCGGCGGCGCGGTCCTCGGCCGCGCGCCGCCGCAGATAGCCGGAGAGCAGGGCGAAGCGGTCCTCCCAGCGGTCCAGTTCGCACAGGCGCTCGCGGAGGTCGGCGGCGCGGTCGCCGAGGACGTCGGTGCCGCCGACGACGAGCTGTCCGGCCAGTTCCGCGGCGGGCAGACCGAGGAGCGGGCGGGCCGCGAGGGGGTGCACGGCGAGCTGGATGCCCGCCTCGTGCTCGGGCTGTACGACGTACGCGGGGCTCTGGTGCAGGCCGCCCACGACGATGTCGGTGCGCGCCGCGTCCGGTCCCGTGGCCTGGCCGGGGGTGGCGCCGGTGGCGATGGGGCCGTCCAGCGAGAAGATCAAGGTCAGATACGGGGACGGGAGGCCCCGGTGCAGGGCGGGCCGCTGCCCCGCGGTGCGGTAGCCGACCGCGGAGACGACCATGCCGCCGAGCCGTGGAACGGTCCGGACGAACTCACGGGAGCCCATGCGTTCCAGTATGCGGGGCGTGGCCCGGACGCGTCGCGGAGTCCCCTACCGCTACCCCCGTCCCCCTCCCCCATACCCCCCGCCCCCGGTGACTTCGATCATGGGAAATGAGCGTCCCGGCCCATAGCATGGCGCGCCGCTCCGGACGGGGCCGCGCATCGCTTTCAGGAAACGGCAGGGACGTAGAGACATGGCAGTACGGGCAAAGGGCAAGCTGGCCGTCATCGGTGCCACGGGGGCGCTGGCCGCCGCCGTCCTCGCGGGCAGCGCACTGTGGCCGACGAGCGAGGCGACCGCCGCCGACACCTCCGTGGCCACCGCCCGTGAGCTGTCGCACTGGCCGAAGCCCGTCGCGAAGAAGCTCGGCAAGGTCATCGCGGAGAACGGCCACAAGGGCGCGTACGCCGTCTTCGACGCGGACAACACGACGTACCGCAACGACCTCGAAGAGTCGCTGCTGCCCTTCCTGGAGATGAAGGGCGTCCTGAGCCGCAAGACCATGGACCCGTCCCTGAAAGTCATCCCCTTCAAGGACAAGGCCGGGCACAAGGAGAGCCTCTACAGCTACTACAACCGGCTGTGCGAGGTGGACGACCAGGTCTGCTACCCCTGGGCCGCGCAGATCTTCTCCGGCCTCACGCTGAAGGAGCTCAAGGGGTACGTCGACGAACTCCTGGGGTACAAGAAGCCGATCCCCGCCGAGTACTACGAGGACGGCAAGCTCACGAAGACCGAGGTGAAGGCGCCGGAGGTCTCGCGCGGCATGCAGCAGTTGTACAGGACGCTGCGCTCGCACGGCATCGAGGTGTACGTGGTCAGCGCGGCCGGCGAGGACCTGGTGCGCATGGTCCTCGCCGACCCGAAGTACGGCTACGGCGTGAAGCCGCAGAACGTCATCGGGGTGTCCATGCAGCTCAAGGACCGCAGGACCGGTGAGGTGACCAGCTCACGCAAGGAGATCGCCGAGGGCCGCTTCGGTAAGAAGGACCGCGAGAAGCTCGCACAGCGCGAGCTGACGCCGAACCTGTGGGCGCCGCTGACCTGGTACGAGGGCAAGCCCGCGGCGATCAACACGTACATCGACGAGTGGAAGAAGCCGATCCTCGCGGCCGGTGACACGCCGGTCAGCGACGGGCCGATGCTGTTCCACTCCGCCGACGTGGAACACGGCGGCGTACGCGTCTGGGTCAACCGCAAGGACTCCTACATGAAGCAGCTCGACGGGATGAAGAAGAAGAACGCCGAGCGGCAGCGCGAGCTGGGCCAGAAGGTGACCGCCGACAAGCGGTGGCTGACGGTCACGCCGGACCAGATCGGCTGACGGCGCAGGATTCGGTCGGCGGCCCAAGATTCGGCTGACGGCGCAGGATAGGGAGCATGACTCAGGAATTCCTCGCCACGGAGACCGAACCTGCCCTGTCCGACTTCTCCTTCGCCTGTGACGGCGAGACGTTGAGCTGTGCCGAGGCGCTGCCCGGCGTCGGGCCCGGTGCCGGGGTCGCTCCGGCCCCCGCCACCACCGTGGTCCTGCTGCACGGCGCGGGCGGCGGCAACAAGGCGCGGCTGGCCGCTCTGCAGGCCGAGTTCGCGGCGCGCGGCTGCCGGGCGCTCGCGCTGGACTTCTCCGGGCACGGCGAAAGCACGGGCGCGCTGCGGGAGTTGAGCCTGCGGCGGCGGTGCGCGCAGGCGGCGGCCGTGGTCGAGGGGCGGGTGCCCGCCTCCGACAGCCTGGTGTTCGTCGGGTTCAGCATGAGCGGGCAGACCGTGGCGGACCTGGTCGCGCGCTTCGGCGAGCGGGTCACGGGCATCGGCCTGTGCGCGCCCGCCGTGTACGCGCCGGAGGCCTGGCCGCTGCCCTTCGGCGACGGCGACGGCCGCTTCACCGAGATCATCCGTACGCCGGGCCGGTGGCGCGAGTCCGCCGCGCTGGACGTCTACCGGGACTTCGGCGGGCGCGCGGTGCTCGTCGTGCCCGGCACCGACGCGGTGATCCCGCCCGAGGTCACGTCGGCCGTCGGCGAGGCGCTCGCCGCCCGGGCCCGGTTCGATCGCCTCGAACTGCCGGACGCCGACCACGCGTTGGGCGCCTGGCTGCGGGACCACGCGGAGGACCGGCGACGGCTGGTGGACGCGCTGCTCAGCTGAACCGGGTCACCGGTCCTCCCTGTCGGCCGAGCGGCCCGGGCTACGTCCCGGGTGTCGCCGCCCACGCCGCCACCCACTTGGCGAGCGCGCCGCCCGCGCGGGTCCACGCGAAGTGGTCGAGCCGGTCGCCCGCCTCCTGCGCCGTGTAGTGGCGGCGGGTGAGGCGGGCCCGCGGGACCTTGCCGAGCAGGTGGTCGAGGGCGGCGGCCGGGGCGAGCGTGTCGCCGTCGACGGAGACCGCGAGGACGGGCAGCTCCAGGGTGGCGAGCGCCGCTTCGTAGTCGAGCGTGGAGCCCTTGCCGCTGTAGTGGCCCGTACGCACCTGCCGGGCCCAGTCGCGCATGACGCCCTTGGGCTGGTCGCCGCCGAAGCCGAGCCGGGTGCCGGGCCAGCGGCCGAGCACGGCAGCCGTCGCCGTGATGAGCGCTTGCGCAAGGAGCAGGCCGGGGCCGCGCCACGGGCCGTACGCGCGGAACCACACCGATCCCGTGGCGACGACCGCCACCCCGTCGACTCCGGAGCCGTCCCGGCCGGCGGCCAGCGATGCGTATACGAGAGCGAGTTGCCCGCCGAGGCTGTGGCCGAGGACGTACAGGGGCGGTTCGGTGCCGAGCTCGGCGCGGATCGCCGCGACGACCGCGGGGATGTCCTCCTCGACGATCGCGCGGTAGCCGTGGCCCGGCGCGCCGGGACCGATGGCGCGCGGGGTCGCCTCGCCCTGGCCGCGCAGGTCGACGGTGAGCACCGTCAGCCCTTCGTCGTGCAGTTGGCGCGCGAAGCGGCGGTAGAAGCGGGCGGGGGTGCCCATCGCGGGCAGGATGAGCACCGCGGGGGCCGGGGGCGGCCAGGGTGCCGGGCCTGAGCCGGACGGAAGGAAGCGTTCCGGTGCGGGGGCGCGGAGCGCGCGCACGGGAAGGCGGGTGCCGTCCGGGAGTTCGGCGGTCGTCAGGAGCGGCAGGTCGCCGACGGGTTCCGGCTGGGGCATGCCGACGGGTTCCGGCTGGGGCATGCCGACGGGTTCCGGCTGGGGCATGCCGACGGGTTCCGGCTGGGGCACGCCGACGGGTTCCGGCTGGGGCACGCCGACGGGTTCCGGCTGGGTCATGGGGCACAGCATGTCCCATCGCACACATGACCGCACAGACCTGTGCGGGGCCCGCGGAGGACGGCTCCCTCCACGGGCCCCGCGGTCCACTCAGCGGCTGTACCGCATGAGCGCCCGCACCATGTGACAGGTGATGTCGGACGGCGGATGGATCCCGACGTCCTCCGCCATGCGCCGTATCGTGCTGTTCTTCGCCTGGTTCGGCAGATAGACGCCCGAGTCGAGCAGGGCGATGGCCAGGCGCATGGCCTTGAGGCGGCGGTTGTGGTTGACGTACCACTCGCGCGGGCGGCCCGGGGGCAGCGCCTTCTTCTCCAGTGGTGCGTACGGCAAGTCGATCAGGACGGGCTTCGGTACGGTCTTGGACACACGCTTGGACGTGAGTGCGGCAGCGGGCACGGGCATCCTCCTGTCGCGGTCGGGACCCCCCGTCGGGCGCCCTCGAACACTACTGTGATTCTACTGCGGGGCACTGACAATCGCCGCTGGCCAGAGGGGCTTTGGGCTGTTCGAATACGGGGGTGCCGCGCGGCCCGGGACGGGTGTTCCGGAGGTAGCGTGTGGGGCATGGAGATCTGGATCAACCCCGCCTGTTCGAAGTGCCGCAGCGCGCTCACGCTGCTCGACGCGGAGGGCGCCGACTACACCGTCCGCCGCTACCTCGACGACGTGCCGACCGAGGACGAGATCCGTGCCGTCCTCGACCGCCTCGGCCTCGAACCGTGGGACATCACCAGGACCCAGGAGCAGGCCGCCAAGGACCTGGACCTGAAGGACCGTGCGGCCTGGCCCCGCGACGCCTCGGGCCGCGACCGCTGGATCAAGGCCCTCGCCGACCACCCCAAGCTGATCCAGCGCCCCATCATCACGGCCGACGACGGCACGGCGGTGGTGGCCCGCACGGAGGAGGCGGTGCGGGACGCGCTGTCGCGCTGAGACCGCGAGGACGGACGGTGCCGTGAAGCCGGCGGGGCGGTGAAGCCGGGCGGTGTCGTGAGCCCGGACACACCCGCCTCAGGTAACACGGGGTTCACATAAGAGCAACGGTCGGGAAATCGCGGGTTGCCAGGCTGCCGCCCATCACCACGGCACCGCAGCACCCGCACGTTCTGCGCCGTACCGAGCGTTATGAGGATGAGGCCCCGTGACCTTCAAGGCTGAGTACATCTGGATCGACGGCACCGCGCCGACCGCGAAGCTCCGCTCCAAGACCAAGATCCTGGCGGACGACGCGAAGGGCGCCGAGCTGCCGCTCTGGGGCTTCGACGGGTCCAGCACGAACCAGGCCGAGGGCCACGCGTCCGACCGCGTCCTCAAGCCGGTCTACACCTGCCCGGACCCGATCCGCGGCGGCGCCGACGTACTCGTCCTGTGCGAGGTCCTCAACACGGACATGACGCCGCACGAGTCCAACACCCGCGCCGAGTTGGCCGAGGTCGCGGCCCGCTTCGCCGCGCAGGAGCCGATCTTCGGCATCGAGCAGGAGTACACGTTCTTCGAGGGCGACCGCCCGCTCGGCTTCCCCGTCGGCGGCTTCCCCGCCGCGCAGGGCGGCTACTACTGCGGCGTCGGCTCGGACGAGATCTTCGGCCGTGACGTCGTCGAGGCGCACCTGGAGAACTGCCTGAAGGCCGGGCTCGGCATCTCCGGCATCAACGCCGAGGTCATGCCGGGACAGTGGGAGTTCCAGGTCGGCCCGCTGGCTCCGCTGGAGGTCTCCGACCAGCTGTGGATCGCCCGCTGGCTGCTGTACCGCACCGCCGAGGACTTCAAGGTCTCCGCGACCCTCGACCCGAAGCCGGTCAAGGGCGACTGGAACGGCGCCGGCGCGCACACGAACTTCTCGACGAAGGCCATGCGCGAGGGTTACGCGCCCATCATCACCGCCTGCGAGGCGCTCGGCGAGGGCTCGAAGCCGCTGGACCACGTCAAGAACTACGGCGCGGGCATCGACGACCGGCTGACGGGTCTGCACGAGACCGCCCCCTGGGACGAGTACAAGTACGGCGTCTCCGACCGCGGGGCCTCGGTCCGCATCCCGTGGCAGGTCGAGGTGGAGCAGAAGGGCTACATCGAGGACCGCCGCCCGAACGCGAACGTCGACCCGTACGTCGTGACGCGTCTGCTCGTCGACACGTGCTGCACCGCGCTGGAGAAGGCCGGCCAGGTCTGATCCCACCGGTCACCGAGGGGTCGTCCACCGGTCACGGTGGGCGACCCCGTCGTCATCTGATTCAATGGAGCCATGGGCAGCCACCGGATCACCGCGACGGGTCGTCATGACCTCGAGCCCTTCTGGCCCTCCCGGCAGCATCACGACTTCGACCGGGTGTGTTGCCGCGCGATGAACGCGCGGGCCCTGTAAAGCCGTTGCCCCCGGCCTGATGCCGCCGCAACCGGCCTTCGCCTGACGCGCACGACGTACGTCTCGTTTCTCGACGACTCCTTCTTCGCGCGAAAGAGCTGACTCCCCCATGGCGAACTCCCGTTCCTTCACTGCCTCCGCTCCCACCACCCTCACCCCTCCCCCGGCCCCGGGCCGCGGCCGCCTGCGAGCCGTCGCGCCCGACGAGGTGGTGCAGATCACCGACTTCCTGCCGCCCGGCGCCACTTGGCTGCCCGCGCCGCAGCACACCCTGCCGACCCTGCCGGGACAGCCGCCGATGGTCGGCTACCTCGTTCTCGTGCCGGCCGGGCAGGAACCCGTGGCCAGCGCCGCCGAGTCCGTCCTGCCCGAGGCGCCCCCCGCCCCCGGCCCCATCAGGGTCGACCCCGTGCAGCGCGCCGTCGAGGTCGACGGGCGCCCCCTCGACCTCACGTACCTTGAGTTCGAGCTGCTCGCGCACCTCGTCGCGCACCCCCACCGGGTGCACACCCGCGACCAGTTGGTGACGACGGTGTGGGGGTACGGCCACGTGGGCGACGGCCGCACCGTCGACGTCCATGTCGCGCGGCTGCGGCGCAAGCTGGGCGCCGAGCACCGCAGGACGATCCAGACGGTGCGCCGCGTCGGTTACAAGTACGCGCCGCCGACCCCCCGCTGAGCTGCGGTTCCCCTCTCTGCCCCGAGCAGAATCCGGTTCACAGGACCCGGGTCGCCGGGGCAGAGTGCACTGCCATGAGACTTCTGATGCTGGGCGGTACCGAATTCGTGGGGCGTGCGGTCACCGAGGCGGCCCTCGCCCGTGGCTGGGAGGTGACCGTCTTCCACCGCGGTCACCACGCGGCGCCCGAGGGCGCGCGGGCCGTGCACGGCGACCGCACCGTCGAGGGCGGCCTGGCCGCTCTCGCCGACGGCGAGTGGGACGTCGTGGTCGACACCTGGTCGGCGGCGCCCCGGGTGGTGCGGGAGTCGGCCCGGCTGCTCGCGTCCCGCGCGGGCCGTTACGTGTACGTGTCGAGCGGCTCCGTGTACCGCTACCCGGGCGAGGCCGGCTCCGACGAGAGCTTCCCCGTGGTGGACGGCGACCCGGACGCGGAAGCGTCGGCGTACGCGGAGGACAAGCGGGGCGGCGAGCTCGCGGCGATCGCCGAGTTCGGGGCGGAGCGGACGGTGCTCGCTCGGGCCGGGCTGATCCTCGGTCCGTACGAGAACATCGGGCGGCTGCCGTGGTGGCTGAACCGGGTGGCGCGCGGCGGGCCCGTCCTTGCTCCCGGGCCGCGGGACCTCGACATCCAGTACGTCGACGTGCGGGACCTCGCCGAGTTCGTCCTGGACGCGGCCGCCGCCGGACTGCACGGGGCGTACAACCTGGTCAGCCCCATGGGGCGGATCACGATGGGTGAACTCCTCGACGCCTGCGTGGAGGTGGCGGGTCCGGCGGCGGAGCTGCGCTGGACGGAGCCGCAGACGGTGCTCGACGCGGGCATCGAACCGTGGATGGAGCTGCCGGTCTGGCTGGCTCCGGGCGAGCTGCACGACACGATGCACCGGACGTCGTCGGAGAAGGCGGTCGCGGCGGGCCTCAGGACCCGGTCCGCCGCCGAGACGGTGCGCGACACGTGGGAGTGGCTGCGGTCCATCGGCGGGACGGCGCCGCAGCGGCCCGACCGGCCGGTCGTCGGGCTCGCCCCCGAGAAGGAGGCCAAGGCGCTGGGCCTGTGACGTGACACGGCGTGGCCCCGGCGCCGGGTGGGCGCCGGGGTCACGTTCACGTGTGCGGGGTGTCTCGTCAACGGCGGCTGGCCACCGGGGTGTTGTACGGGCCGGGCCGCGGCGGGGCGGCCGGCGCCTCCTCCCCGTGGGAGACCCGCGGGAGCCACCGCAGGTACCGGGGCGTGTGCCAGTTGCGCTCGCCCAGCAGGGCCATCAGGGACGGCAGCAGGATCATGCGGACGACCGTCGCGTCCAGGAGGACCGCCACTCCGAGGCCCACCCCCATCTGCTGCATGTCCTGCATGGACAGCGTGCCGAACACCGCGAAGACCGCCACCATGATCACGGCCGCGCCGGTGACCGCACCTGCCGTGCGCGTGATGCCCTCGCGGATCGCCGAGCGGTTGTCCATGCCGCGGTCGCGGGCCTCGCTGATCCGGGACACCACGAACACGTGGTAGTCCATGGAGAGGCCGAACAGGACGACGAGGACGAACAGCGGCATCCAGTTCTCGATCGCGCCGACCTGCTCCGAGCCGATCAGCTCCGCGCCCCAGCCGTACTGGAAGACGGCGGTCATGACGCCGTAGGCGGCGCCCACCGACAGCAGGTTCAGCGCGATCGACGTCACCGCGATCACCACCGAGCGGAAGCTGAAGAGCATCAGGAGGAAGGTCACCGCGGCGATGAACGCGAAGACCGGGACGATGCCCTTGCTGAGCTGGTCGCTGAAGTCCTCGGACGATGCCAGGTCACCGCCCACGTGGGCCGTCGCGTCCACTCCCTCGAAGGCCGCGGGCACCGTGTCGTCGCGCAGTTCGTGCAGGGCCTTCTTCGCCTCGGCGTCGGTGCCGTCACCGGGCAGCGGAATCTCGATCTCGGCGACGTTCTTCGCCTTGTGGACGGTGAGTTCGGCGCCGTCACCGGCCTTCTCGGTCAGCGAGTCGAGCGCGGCCCGCACCGGCTGCGCGCCGATGTCGTCGGCCTCGACGACCACCCGGGCCGGAGCGGGGCCGCCGGGGAACTCATCGGTGATCCGCTGGTAGGAGACGGACAGCGGGGCGTCGGAGCCGAACTGCTTCTCCAGGCCGAGCTGTTCGGTCTTCATGCCGAGCGCGGGAGCGGCGAGGGCCAGCAGGAGGACCGCGGCGCCGACGGCGAAGAACTTCGGGCGGGCGAGGACGGGCCTCAGGATTGTCGCCGCGGTGCCGCCACTGGCGTGCACACCCTTCTTGGCACGGCGGTTGAGGAACGGGATGCGGCCGGCGTCGATGCGGTCGCCGAGCGCGGCGAGCAGCGCGGGCAGGACCGTGACCGAGCCGAGCATCGCCACGCACACCACGAGGATCGTGGCGACGGCGAAGCCCTTGAAGAGGAGCAGCCCGGACAGGAACATGCCCGCCATGGCGACCATGACCGTGAGACCGGAGACCAGGACGGCGCGGCCGCTGGTGGCCGCGGCGATCCGCAGCGCCGTCTCGGCGTCCCGCCCGGCGGCCCGCTCGTCCCGCTCGCGGCGCAGGTAGAACAGGCAGTAGTCGACGCCGACCGCGAGGCCCATCAGGAACATCACGGAGTACGTCGTCTCGAACAGGTGCAGCTGATGGCTGGCCAGGGAGAGCAGTCCGAAGGCCGCCACGCACGCGGTGAGCGCGAGCCCCACCGGGAGGAGCGCCGCGACCACGGCACCGAAGGCGACCAGGAGAATGCCGAGCGCGAGCGGCACCGCGGTGAACTCGGCCTTCTTCAAGTCGTCGGCGAGCAGGTCGGACAGGTGCTTCTCGGAGCTGGCGTCGCCGAACTGGTGGACGGTGATGCCGTGTGCCGCGCCGTCCTCCTGCGCCTTCGCCACGGCGTCGAGGACCGCCTCGACGCGGTCGGCGGCCTCATCGGAGGGACCCTTGACCTCAAACCGGATCAGCGCTTCCCTGCCGTCCTCGGAGGGCAGCGGCGCCTTGAGGTCGCGTACGTCACCGGTCGCGGTCAGCGCCTTCGACAGGTCGGCCGCCGCGTCCCGCCAGCCGCCGGCGGACGCCCCGTCGGAGGCGCTGACCATGACGAGCTCGCCCGCGGGCTCGTCGATGTCCGCGTCCTTCAGGATCTCGGCGGCCCGGCCCGATTCGCCGACCCCCATCTCGTCGTCGGACGCGGTGACCGTGCCGGAGGCCCCGCCGATGACCGTGGCAAGGACAACGAAGACCAGCCAGCCGAGGATGGCCGCCTTCCGGTGGTGTGCGCTCCACACACCGAGTCGTGCCGCGAGATTCCGCCTCATGGCGCTTCGCCCCCATCAGATCTGCGTCTGTATGCGTCGGATAAGACGTCACTCACGCTAGAAATCGGCGGCCGCGCGCCCCAGCCGCCGAAGCCCCCTCTCGCGGAGGCACAGGGCGAGGCCGGGGGTGTCGTCAGGTACACCCCCGGCCCGGGTGGCGGGCCCAATGACCCGCACCCCGGCACCGGCGAAGATATGACCGTGCCGGACGCGGGGAACGCGGCCGGACCCACGGGGACGACGAGAGGGACTGATGACCATGACGAGGCTCAAGGACGCACTGATCGCGGGGGCGAGGGGCCTCTATCTGACGATCTTCGCGTTGGTGGGCTCGATCGTCCTCTTCGTGTTCTCGGTCCTCTCGATCGCGTTCATCCTGCTGGGTGTCGGCATCCTCACCACCCCGCTCGTCCTCGCGGGCGTGCGCGCGTACGCGAACTCCTACCGCCGCCGGGCCGCCGAGTGGTCCGGCGTGACGATCCCGGACGCCTACCGCCCCTTCCCCGCCGACCTGCGCCCCGGAGTCACCGGTCAGGTGGAGCGCTGCACGCTGATGCTGAAGGACCCGGCGACCTGGCGCGACCTCCAGTGGCTCCTGGTGAACATGACCGCGGCCCCGGTCGTCGTCATCTTCGCCCCCGCGCTGCTGCTCTACATGGTGTACGGCTGGGTGCTCGCCCTCGGCGTCTGGGAGCCCATCCACGACGCGGGCGGCGGCGAGTGGTTCGCCTTCATCCACGTCACCTCGCAGTCCACCGCCAACCAGGCGGCGCTGCTCGGCATGGGCTTCTTCGCCCTCGGCGTCCTCGTCAACCCGTCCCTCGTGCGCGCCCACTTCCTCCTGGCCCGTACGTTCCTGGCCCCCACCACGAGCATGCGGGAGCGCGAGCTGGCCCGGCGCGTGGACCGGCTGACCGAGACCCGGCACGACGCCGTCGACAACTCCGCCGCCGAGCTGCGCCGCATCGAGCGCGACCTGCACGACGGGGCGCAGGCCCGCCTGGTCGCCATGGGCATGGACCTCGGCACCATCGAGGCGATGATCGAGTCCAACCCCGCCAAGGCCAAGGAGCTGCTCGCCAAGGCCCGGCAGAACTCCGGCGAGGCGCTGACCGAGCTGCGCGACCTGGTGCGCGGCATCCACCCGCCGGTCCTCGCCGAACGCGGCCTCGGCGACGCGGTGAAGGCCCTCGCGCTGCGCCTCCCGATCGCCACCGAGGTCGACGTGGAGCTGGCGGGGCGGGTCGAGGCGCCGGTTGAGTCCGCCGCGTACTTCGCGGTGAGCGAGACCCTGACCAACGCGATCAAGCACTCGGGGGGCGACCGCATCTGGGTGGACATGCACCACGCGGACGGCATGCTGCGCATCGCCGTCACGGACAACGGCAAGGGCGGCGCCGCGATCGGCTCCGGGTCAGGCCTGAGCGGTGTCGAACGCCGACTCGGTACATTCGACGGCGTACTGGCCGTCAGCAGCCCCGCGGGCGGTCCGACCATGGTGACCATGGAGATCCCTTGCGAGTTGTCCTAGCCGAAGACCTCTTCCTGCTGCGCGACGGCCTGGTGCGGATGCTGGAGGCGTTCGACTTCGAGATCGCGGCGGCCGTGGAGAGCGGGCCCGAACTGACCAAGGCGCTCGCGGAGTTGCGGCCGGACGTCGCCGTCGTGGACGTCCGGCTCCCGCCGTCCCACACCGACGAGGGCCTGCAGTGCGCGCTCGCCGCCCGCCGGGCCAGGCCCGGACTGCCCGTCCTCGTCCTCTCCCAGCACGTCGAGCAGTTGTACGCGCGCGAGCTCCTCGCCGACGGGAACGGCGGCGTCGGCTATCTCCTCAAGGACCGGGTGTTCGACGCCGCGCAGTTCATCGACGCCGTGCGCAGGGTCGCGGCCGGCGGCACCGCGATGGACCCGCAGGTGATCCAGCAGCTCCTGTCGCGGCACTCCGCCGAGGAGCCGCTCGCCGCGCTCACCCCGCGCGAGCGCGAGGTGCTCGAACTCATGGCGCAGGGCAGGTCGAACGCGGCCATCGCGGCGCAGCTCGTCGTCACCGAGCGGGCCATCGCGAAACACACGTCCAACATCTTCGGGAAACTGGACCTGGCGGTCTCCGACGACGACAACCGGCGGGTCCTCGCCGTCCTCGCGTATCTGGACCAGGGGCGCTGAACACGCCGGGCCGCTGATGCGTATGTAGTCCCATGGGACGTACCTCACGAAAACGATCAAGGCTGACGCGGCGCGTCGTCGCCACGTCCGCAGCGTTCATCATGGGCGGCGGCGCTCTGGTCGCCGTGAACGTCTACGCGAATGCCGGAGAAGGCGCGGACCGGCCCCCTCCGCGGGGTTCCGGGGATTCCGGACAGCAGGTGTCGACCATCAGCTGCCCGGACGTGGGCAATCAACTGCCCGAGGTGCCCGATGCCGCGCGGGGCGAAGTGGACCGGCGACTCGCCGACCTCGACGGCCAGATCACGGAGGCGTACGGGCAATTCGCACGGACACCGGACAAGGAGTCCCTGCTCGCGCCCCTGGCGGAGAAACGCAGGGAGACTCTCGGCGGCATCACGAATGCTCTGGACCAGGCCGGCGCCCGGCCCCCCGAGGGGATCGACAGCATGGCGCCTTGCACGCTGCGCGCCGACGACCAGGGGCAGGGGCAGGATCAGGACCAGGGTCAAGATCAAGGGCAGAGCGGTAACGGGCCCGAGGCCGGTGACTTCGTCGAGATCGAATCCGTTCAGCCGAACGTCAAGCGCCCCCGCGACGGCCGCAATGCCTCCCGCGGCACCTTCACCACGAAATGCGGACGGAACGAGAACGGCAAATTCAATCCGGACAACGTCATCGTCGCGCCCGGTGTGAGCAATGGCGCCCACCACATGCACGACTACGTGGGAAACCAGGCGACGGACGCCTTCTCCAGTGACGCCGATCTCGCCGCCGGGCAGACCAGTTGCCGCAATCAGGGCGACAAGTCGACGTATTACTGGCCCGTCCTGAGGCTCCAGAACGGGCAGAACGAGGACGACGCCCAGGCCGACGGCGGCGGAAAGGACCAGAACGTCGGCGAAATCCAGACACCGTCGTCGGTGACCCTGAAGTTCGCCGGAAATCCCGTGAGCAAGGTCGTCGCCATGCCGCGCTTCCTGCGCATCATCACGGGTGACGCCAAAGCCTTCACCAATGGCGACGCCAACGCCAACGCGTCATGGAGCTGCACCGGATTCGAGAACCGGCAGCTGACGGACAAATACCCGATCTGCCCCGAGGGCAGCAAAGTCGTCAGGACCTTCAACTTCCAGAGCTGCTGGGACGGACAGAACACCGACAGCGCCAACCACCGCACCCACGTCGCCTTCGCCGACCGGCGCACCGGCGCCTGCCCGCGGGGCTTCCGCGCCATTCCCCAGCTGGTGCAGCGCGTCGTGTACGACGTGCCGCCGGGGCCCGGCTTCGCCGTCGACTCGTTCCCCGAGCAGCTGCACAAACCCGTCACCGACCACGGCGACTTCATCAACGTCTTCGACGAACGGCTGATGCGGCGCGTCGCGAAGTGCGTCAACTCCGGGCAGCGCTGCGCCTGACCGCGGTACCGCTCACCCCTCGTGCCGGCCGTGGTGGTCGCCGTGCCTCCCCGCGGCGTCCACCACGGTTCCGCCGAGCCGGTCGCGCAGCGCCGAGATGTCGTCGGCGTCCCCGACCGCGACCCAGCTGCTGCCGCCGACGAGGTACGTACCGCCGTAGTCGTTCGCCTCGTCCAGCCATTCGGCCTGGCCACGGGCGTTTGTAAAGGTTACGAGGACATAGCGCCGGGCACCGTTCTCACAGGTGGCCTGGCGCAGTTCGGCCGCGTCCGTCCGGACGTCGGGCCTGCATCCCGCCTCGGCCGCCAGCTGCTCCAGGCTGCCGCTCGCCGTGCGCGGTGTGTCGTCACCCCCCGAGCCGCATCCCACCACTGCCAGCAGGGCTCCCACAGCCATGCCCGAAAGGGCGCTCCGTGCTGCCCGCACCGTCCGCGCCTTCCGCGTGCCTCGCGCTGCCCTCATCGTCCCAGCACTCCCTTTCAGCTATCTCGACCCGTCCGCTCCACGTGGACCGTTGAGCACGCGGGGCGACGCGGATACCGTGCGCGCAGCCTTCACCCCAGGGGGTACACATGTCCGAACCGTCCCGACGTACCGTGCTCGGCAGCGCGGGGGCCCTCGGCCTCGGTGCCGCGGTCGGCGGCCTGCCGGCCCTGACCGGCACCGCGGCCGCACGACCCGCCGAGGCTCCCGCCTTGGATACGGATGCCGCGCGCTCCGCGCTCAACAGACTCCTGCCGCACCACGCGCAACAGATCCGGCTCAGACTCGTCCCCGCGCGCGGCGGTGAGGGTCGCGAGGACCGCTTCAGAGTCACCGGCACCACGGGCCGGATCGAGGTGTCCGGCACGACGCCCGCGGTGCTGCTCACCGGCGTCCACTGGTACCTGAAGTACGTGTGCGGGGCCCACATCACCTGGAACGGCAGCCAGTTGGACCTGCCGCGCAGACTGCCCGCGCCGGCCCGGCCGCTGGAGCGGTCCACCTCGCTCCCCCACCGGTTCGCCCTGAACGACACCAACGACGGGTACACCGCGCCGTACGCCGACTGGGCGTACTGGGAGCGCATGATCGACGTACTCGCCCTGCACGGCTGCAACGAAGTCCTGGTCATAGCGGGCGCCGAGGCCGTGTACCACCGCGTGCTGCAGGAGTTCGGCTACTCCGACGCGGAGGCCAGGGCGTGGCTGCCCGCCCCCTCGCACCAGCCGTGGTGGCTGCTGCAGAACCTGTCCGGGTACGGCGGGCCCCTGTCACAGCAACTCATCGACGACCGGGCCGGGTTGGGGCGGCGCATCGTCGGCCGGCTGCGGGAGCTCGGGATCGCCCCGGTGCTGCCCGGCTACTACGGCCACGTCCCCGACGGGTTCGTCGAGCGCAACGGCGGCGACGCGCGAGTCGTGCCGCAGGGCGTCTGGCACGGGTTCCGGAGACCCGACTGGCTCGACCCGCGCACCTCCGCCTTCGCGCGGGTCGCCGCCTCCTTCTACCGGCACCAGGAGCAGCTCTTCGGCCCCGCCGACCTCTTCAAGATGGACCTCCTGCACGAGGGCGGCACCGCGGGCGACGTGCCCGTGCCCGCCGCCGCCCGGGGCGTGGAGACGGCCCTGCGGACGGCGCGGCCCGGCGCGACCTGGGTGATACTCGGCTGGGAGGCCAATCCGCTGCCCGCGCTGCTCGACGCCGTCGACAAGAAGCGGATGCTGATCGTCGACGGTGTCTCGGACCGGTACGCGAGCGTCACGGACCGGGAGAAGGACTGGGGCGGCACGCCGTACGCCTTCGGGACCATCCCCAACTTCGGCGGGCGCACGACGATCGGCGCCCGCACCCACCTGTGGAACGAGAGGTTCTTCGCCTGGCGCGACAAGAAGAACAGCGCGCTGGTGGGCACGGCCTTCATGCCGGAGGCCACCGACCGGGATCCCGCCGCCTTCGAGCTCTTCTCCGAACTGGCCTGGACGAAGAGCCCGCTGGACCGGGCCGCGTGGTTCTCCTCGTACGCCGACTTCCGGTACGGCGGACGCGACCGGGACGCGCGGGCCGCGTGGCGCGCGCTGCACGACACCGCTTACCAGCACACCGCCGTCGAGCGCAGCGACCCGCACGACTCGCTCTTCGCCGCCCGGCCCGACCTCGCGGCCGCCCGCGCCGCGGAGTACGCGCCGCGCGCGCTCACCTACGACCCGGGGCGGTTCGACGCCGCGCTCACCGGGCTCCTCGGGGTGTCGGGCGCGCTGCGGGACAGCGCCGCCTACCGGTACGACCTGGTCGACGTCGCCCGGCAGGCCCTCGCGCACCGCAGCCGCCAGCTCCTGCCGCAGCTGAGGGCCGCGTACGAGCGGAAGGACCGGGAGGCCTTCGGCGCCCTGTCGAAGCTGTGGCTGCGGCTGATGCGGCTGTCGGACGACGTGACGGGCACCCACCCGGCGTTCCTGCTCGGCCCCTGGGTCGAGGACGCCCGCCGCATGGGGACGAACGACGCGGAGCGCGCGGAGTTCGAGCGCACCGCGAAGGTCCTGATCACCGTGTGGGGCGACCGGGCCACCTCCGACGCCGGTCGGCTCCACGACTACGGCAACCGCGAATGGCACGGCCTCATGGGCGACTTCTACGTGCCGCGCTGGCAGAAGTGGCTCGACGAGCTGGCGGACACGCTGGCCGCCGGGCGGCCGGCGAAGCCGGTGGACTGGTTCGCGTTCGAGGAGCCCTGGACGCGGGAGCGGAAGGACTATCCGCTTCGCCCCATCGGCACGCCGTACCGGACGGTCTCGCGCGCGCGGGACGTGCTGGCGCGGGCGCCCTACCAAGGCACCCTGGAGGTCACGGCGGACCCGCCCGCCGTCCCGCCGGGCGGCCGTTCCCTGCTGACCGCGACCTTCCGCAACGTCAACGGGCTGCGCGCCACCGGGCGCGTCGACTTCACGTTGACCGGCATCGAGGCGGAGCCGGTCGGGCCCGTGTCGCTGCCACGGGTCGCGCCCGCCGGCACGGGAAAGGTGGCGTGGCGGGCCACCACACCGGGAACCCCGCTGGACCGCCCGCTGCGGCCGCTCCCCTACGAGATCGCCGTGCGGTACGGGCCGCTGGGCGAGCGCCGGGTGCGGTCCGTGTACGAGGGCACGCTGTTCGAGGCCGGTCCGGTGAGCGACGCGTGGCTGACCTACAGCAACAACGCCGCCGTGTTCGGGGAGCTCGCGGGGCGGTACGCGATCGACGGGGGCGGCGCCGATCTGTGGAAGGGGACCGCCGAGTTCGGGACGCTGTACCGGGGCGGGGCGCTGCGGGACGGGGTGTCGGTGACGGTACGGGTGGACGCGCAGGCGGTGACGGGGCCGTGGGCCCGGGCGGGCCTCATCACCCGCAACTCCCTGCGCACGCCGCTCTCCCCCGGCTTCGTCAACCTCGCCGTCACCCCCGCCAACGGGGTCGTCCTCTCCTACGACACGAACGGTGACGGCACGCTGGACACGTATCAGCGCGTCACCGGCGTCAAGGCGCCGGTGACGCTGCGGTTGTCCCGCGCGGGCACGTCGTTCACGGGCGCGTTCTCGACGGACGACGGCGCGACGTGGCGCACGGTGGCAACGGTGCAGGTCCCGGGCGCGGCACCGGCTCAGGACGTGGGCCTGTTCATGAGCGCGACGAACGGGGGTGACGGGGAGCGCGGGACGGTGGAGTTCAGCGGGTGGGGGGTGGAAGGGTAGGGGGCTGCTCCGTGCGCGCCGGGCCCTGTGGCGCGTGGCGCGTGCGCGTGGTGCGGGTCGCGCCTTCTGCCCGTCTGTGGGTGCGGGGCCGCGGGGGTATGTACGTACTCGCCATCACTACGCGCCACGCCTCAAGAACAAAGACGCCACAGCGCGCTCAGTGCTCCGTGCGCACATACCCCCACGTCCCCTCCCGTCTCCATCGCGGCTGCGCCCCGGTGGGGGTTCAACGCCTTTGCCCCCTGCGTGGCAGCTGCGTCGCAGGGCAACCCCCACCCACCCGCACTACTCCCACGGGACATCGCAGAGCAACCCCCACCCACCCGCCCCTACCCCCGCGGGACGGCGCGGGGCAAACGGGTGGGTGGGTGGGGAGCATCCGCCGCGGAGCGGCGGGCTTGGGGCCCTGCCCCAGCGGGACGGTGCAGGGGGACCCACCCGCTCCGCCCAAGAAAAGGGGTGGCCCAGGGGTGGGGTGGATGTCACCGTGGGGGGATGGATGAAGCGTGGGAGCAGCGGGTTGCCGAGGCTTGGGGGAAGTTCGACTCCTACGGGGAGGAGGAGGGCGCGGTGTTTCGGGGGGTGATCGACGACCTCGTAAGCGAGTTGCCCCCTGCACACCCCGTCGGCCTCTTCGAGCGCGCCTCCGCCTTCGATTCCACCGGCCACTCCGACCGCGCCGTCCCGCTCTACCAGGAAGCCCTGGAGCGCGGCCTCGACGGGTATCGCAGGCGGCGTACGGCCGTACAGCTCGCCAGTTCGTTGCGGAACGTGGGTCGGGCCGAGGAAGGTGTCGCCCTGCTGAGGCGCGAACTGGACGCGGGTTCCGACGAGTTGGACGACGCCGTGCGCGCCTGTCTCGCGCTGTGCCTCGCCGATCTCGGCCGTGAGCGCGAGGGGCTCGCCCTCGTGCTCGGGGCGCTCGCGCCCCATCTGCCGCGCTATCAGCGGTCGATGGCCCATTACGCCCGGGCGCTCGTCGCGGACGGTCAGTCATGAGGTGACCAACCGAGGATTCGCTCGTTTTGCTGAACGTGTCGTCGAATGTGCAGTCTCCGCCGAAGTCCCCGAAGTCACCCAAGTCCAGCGGCCCCGCCCCCGTCGTCGACGTGGAGCAGGCCGAGGCCGCCCTCGTCGAGCACTACCCACGGCTCGTGCGGCTCGCCTATCTGGTGCTGCCGCCGAGCCTGGGCCGCAACCGCCGGGTCCTGACCGCCCACGCCCTCACCCAGCGCGCCCTGCCGCGCAGCCGCAGGACGGGCGAGGCGGTCGCCGTCCCGGCCCAGCGGAACAGCGGGAGCGGCGGGAGCGGTGGGAGTGGGGGGCCTCAGGGGGATCCGGCCTACTCGTACGTGCGGCTCCAAGTGGTGTGCGGCGCTCTCGTCGCCGGCAAGCCCCTGCGGTGGCGTTCCTGGCCCAAGCGGGCGCAGTTGCCGCCGCTGCTGCCGCAGGTCCGCGGGCTGCGGCTCTTCCCGCGCTCGGGTGGCGCCGACGAACTCGACCTGGACCAGCGGCTGGCCGACCTGTCGGGTGCCGCCCGCGCCGCCTACGTACTGCGCGGGATGGAGGGCCTCGACGACGACGGCGTGTATGACGTCCTCACCGCCGCGGGCTGCGACGACCCCGAGGACGCCCTCGACGAGGCCGACGAGGTCGAGGAGCGGTACGAACTTCTCGCGTCGCCCGAGTTCGACCCCTGCACCCTCCAGGCCCGGCCGACCGACCTGATGCGGCGCAGGCAGCACATGAAGGCCGCCGGTGTCGCGGTCGCCGCCGCGCTGGTGTGCGGGGCCCTGCTCGGCATGCCCGGCGACGGCTGGGGACCCGACGGAGCCGCCGCGCCGCCCTATGCGCAGAACCCGGCCGGGCAGGCCGCGCTCGATCCGGCGCAGCTGCGGGCGGCTCCCGCGGGGGCGTGGAAACGTTCCGCCCGTACCGACTTCTCCGTGTGGCCCGCCCGCGGCAACCTCATCGGCGACAAGGAGCTGCTCCGCCGCGCCCTCGCCGTCTGGGCGCGGCCCGGCGAGTCCGTGCAGGTCTCCGCGACGCCGGGCACCGCGGCCGGTGCGCCGCCCGGCCCCACCCAGCTGCTCTTCGCCGGCGAGGTCGACTCCGCGCGCGTGGTGCTGCTCTACGACGGCCTGCGCATCGTGCGGTACGCGGAACCGCAGGAGGGCACGAGCGGCGCGGCGCTCGACTTCGCGCGGGTGGACGGCGCGACCAGCGCCGAGGCGAACGCCGTCGTCGTCGACCGCGCCGACGGGAACATCCGCTATCTGACGGCTCCCTGGGTGCGGTCCGCCGCGGTGCAGGATCTGCTGAAGCCCGCCACGAAGGCCGCCGCGCTGCGCCGTTCCGATGACGGTGTCACCGAGCCCTTCGCGGGGCCCGCGCAGGCCGGGCAGTGCACGTCGTGGAACGCGCTGCGGCTGCGGGACCACTCCGGCGCGGTGCGCATGTCGACCGACCTCGGCGAGCTCGTCCCCGCCCATCTGACGGCCGGCCGCCCGCGGGCCCCGCGCGAGGCCACGCCCGCGGACTGGTCGAAGTCCGCGTGCTCCCTCGCGTCGGTGCGCTCGCACGGCATCCGGTCCGTGAACTCGTGGACGTACGCCCGTCAGGCACTGCCCGAGGGCAACGGCGTCGCGGACTGGGCCTGCACCCGCGCCGAGACCTGGCGGGGCCTCGGCAGCCGTACCCTCGCCGAGTTCCGGACCCCCGAAGGGCCCGCGGGCGCCATCGCCGCGCAGGCCGGGGACTCCCCCGCCTGCGGCGCCCGCGCCCCGCACGTGCTCGCGGGCGTCCTGTGGAAGTCCCGGGCCGGGAGCTGGTACCTCCTCGGCGCGGGCAGCAAGAACGTCACCTCCATCTCCGCGTCCGGTGGCACGCGCGTGGCCGGCAACCTCCTGGCCACCAGGACGGAGCGGACCGCGCAGGCGCGGCTCAGCGGCAGGCTCGGCGACGGCACGAAGGTGCAGACGCTGCGGTAGGCGACCGGAGTTCCGGCCGGGGGGTCCCGCCGAAGTTCCCCGCGCAGACCCCTGTACCCCCCGGCCTACCCATCAGTACATTGACGCCATGTCTAATACGCAGAGCCGGGCGCCGGAGCCCGTCGCGTCCGAGCACATACCGCTCAAGGCACGCAACGTCTCCTTCTCCTGGGAGAACACCCCGCTCCACTGGCTCCCGGGCGACCCGTTCACGACCCACACCATCAACGTGCTGCATCTGCTGCTGCCCGCCGGTGAGCGCTGGTTCGTGCACGTCTACAAGCAGGTGCTGCCGCTCATCCGCGACGAGCGGCTCCGCGCGGACGTCATCGGGTTCATCGGCCAGGAGGCCATGCACTCCCAGGCACACGACGAGGTCCTGCCGCACCTCAAGGAGCAGGGACTCGACCCGACGCCGTACACCGCGCAGGTCGACTGGCTCTTCGAGAAGCTGCTCGGCGACCGGACGCTGCCACCGGGCAGGGCGAGCCGGTGGTGGCTGATGGAGCGCGTGGCGATGATCGCGGCCATCGAGCACTACACCGCGTTCCTCGGCGACTGGGTGCTCAACGCCGGGGAGCTGGACCGCAGGGGCGCCGACCCGACGATGCTGGACCTGCTGCGCTGGCACGGCGCGGAGGAGGTCGAGCACCGCTCCGTCGCCTTCGAGGTGTTCATGCACGTCGACGGCGGCTACCGGCGGCGGGCCAGGACGTGGGCGACCGCGTTCGGCGCCCTGGTGTTCCTCTGGCAGCGCGGGGCGCGGTTCTTCATGGAGAACGACCCGACGCTCGTCGACGGCAAGGCGACCTTCAAGGACTTCCACCGGAGCGGGCGCGCCGGGACGCTTCCGTCCACCGGCGCCATGATCCGCTCCATCCCCCGCTATCTGAGCCGGAGTTACCACCCTTCGCGGGAAGGCAGCACGGAGCAGGCCGTCGCCTATCTGGCCTCCTCGCCCGCCGCCCGCGCCGCTCTCGCCGCCGAGAAGGGGACCGTCTGACATGCCCCGCATCCGCACCGTCGCCCTCGCCGCGGGCGTCGCCCTGCTCACCAGACGGGCCGTGCGGCGCCGCATCGAGGCCTCCCCGCTGTGGCCGCTGCCCGCCCTTGCGGAGCCGGTCTCCGGGCGGCCCCGCTCCCGGGCGCTGCGACTCCGCGTCGCCCGGCACGAGACGGTCGCCGACGGTGTCGTACAACTGCGCCTGGAAGGCGCCGACTTGCCGTCGTGGGAGCCGGGTGCCCATCTCGACGTCGTGCTGCCGTCGGGGCTCGTGCGGCAGTACTCGCTCTGCGGCGACCCCGAGGACTCCTCCTCGTACACCGTCGCGACCCGGCTGATCACGGCCGAGCAGGGCGGCAGGGGCGGCTCCCGCGAGGTGCACGGGCTCCGTGAGGGCGATCGGGTCGAGGTGCGCGGGCCGCGCAACCGCTTCCCGCTCGCCGACGCGGCGTCGTACGTGTTCGTGGCCGGGGGCATCGGGATCACGCCGATCCTGCCGATGCTGCGGGCCGTCGAGGCGTCCGGGGCACAGTGGCGGCTGCTGTACGGGGGGCGTTCCCGTGCCTCGATGCCCTTCCTCGAAGAGGTCGAGAAGCTCGGCGGGGCCGGGCGGGGGCGCGTCACCGTCGTCGCGGAGGACGAGGACGGGCTGCCGGACCTCGCCGCCTTCCTCGACGGGACGCCGCGCGGCACCGCCGTCCACGTGTGCGGGCCCGAGGCCCTGATGGACGCCGTCGCCGCCGTCCTGCCGGACGGGTGTGCGCTGCACCTCGAACGTTTCGCGCCACGCACGTCGGCCGACGGCAATACCGCCTTCGAGGTCGAACTGCGCCGCAGCGGACGCACGGTGGCCGTCGCCGCGGACACCACGGTGCTCGCCGCCGTCCGCGCCGCGCTGCCGAACACCGCGTACAGCTGCGAGCAGGGTTTCTGCGGAACGTGCCAACAGCGCGTCGTGGAAGGGGAGATCGACCACCGCGACGAGCTGCTCACGGACGGCGAGCGGGCCGGCTCCATGCTCATCTGCGTCTCGCGGGCGCGCGGCGAGCGGATCGTCCTCGACATGTGAGGCGAGCACCCCGGGCGGACGCGCACCGGTCGGCCGAGGGGCCGGTTCTGCTCGGTAAGGTGTTCGCATGACAACCGGGGTGCGCCGCAGGATGGGTGTCGAGGAGCGGCGGCAGCAGTTGATCGGGGTCGCGCTCGAACTGTTCAGCCACCGCTCCCCCGACGACGTCTCCATCGACGAGATAGCAGCGGCCGCGGGCATCTCGCGCCCGCTGGTCTACCACTACTTCCCCGGCAAACTCAGCCTGTACGAGGCGGCGTTGCGCCGGGCGGCGGAGGATCTGGCCGAGCGGTTCGTGGAGCCGCGCGAAGGGCCGCTCGGGGCGCGTCTGCTGCGGGTGATGGGGCGCTTCCTCGCCTTCGTCGACGAGCACGGCCCCGGCTTCTCCGCGCTGATGCGGGGCGGTCCCGCGGTCTCGGCGGGCGGGGCGCTCGCGCGGGAGACGGCCTCCGCGACGAACGCGCTGATCGACTCGGTGCGGCAGGCGGCGTACGACCAGATCCTCGCGCATCTGGGGGTCGGCGACCCGCCCGCCCGGCTCGAACTCGTCGTGCGGTCATGGATCTCGCTCGCCGAGTCGACGGCGCTGATCTGGCTGGACGGCCGACGCATCCCGCGCGGGGAACTGGAGTTGCAGTTGGTGCACGACTTCGCGGCGCTGGCCGCTGTGAGCGCCGCGTACGACGAGGAGATGGCGGCGCTGCTGCGCGGCATCCTCGCCGCGGAGCCGGCCGACGGCCCGTTCGCCCAGCTCCTCGACCGGCTGTTCGCGCTGGCGCCTCAGGCCGCGGACTTCCGGTAGGAGGCGTCCAGGTCCCGGATCTCGGCTGAGGCGTGCAGCCGCAGCCCGTCGGCGGGCTTCACGTACTGCCGTACGAGGTCCAGGGCGCCTTCCGTGACCCGCGCCTTGGTCTCCTCGGAGCGCCCGGGCAGCAGTCCGATCATGACGTGGACGATGCCGTCGCTGCCCGCGCCGTCGCCCACGACGCACTCCTCGGTCCGGACGAACCGGGTCTTGCAGGCGTCCGACGAGGCGCCCGCGACGTCGACGAGCAGCGGGTGCAGGGCGAGGGCGAACCCTCTGCGGTCGAAGCCGTCCGCGACCTGCTCGGAGTAGTCGACGGTGATCTGCGGCATGGGCCACCCCTTGTTCGGTCGATGTCATCCCCACCTTTACGGTGATCGACATGACGGCGCAACTGACCGTCCGCAGCGCGGACATCGACGACACGGCCACACTGGTCGACCTCTACGAAGGTGCGGCCCGCTGGATGCTGGAGCACGGCATCGACCAGTGGAATCCGGGCGCCAAGGACGAGCGGCACTTCCGCCGGCTGATCGAGTCCCCCTCGGCGGAGGTGTGGCTCGCGCGGGACGGGGCGGGGATCCTCGGGGCGTACGAGCTGTGGTGGTCCGACGAGCAGGCGTGGGGCGCCCAGCCGCCGGTGGCCGGGTACGTGCACCGGCTGATGACGCGGCGCGGGGCGCCCGCGGGGACGGGCCGGGCGCTGCTGCGGGACGCCGAGCGGCGCATCGCCGCGGCCGGCCGCGCCTTGTGCCGCCTGGACGTCATGGTGAGCAACCCGCGCCTGCGCACGTACTACGAAGAGGCCGGTTACGCGGCTGTCGGGGAGCTCCGGGACAAGCCCTCCGCCGACGGAAGACCGTACGGCGTGCTGCTCATGGAGCGGCCGCTCGTGGTGCGTTAGGACCCGTCCGCGCGCAGCCGCATGGCGAGCAGGGCGATGTCGTCGTCGCGGCCGTGGCCGAGGCAGGCGAGCAGGGTGTCGCAGAGGGCCGCGACGCCGAGGGGTGCCTCGGCCGCGACCGCGCGCAGCTGCTCCATGGAGACGGCGAGGTCGGTGCCGCGGGTCTCGATGAGCCCGTCGGTGATCAGGAGGAGCCGGTCGGTGCGGCGCAGGACCGTCTCGGTGGGCGCCGGCCTGTTCAGGCCGAGGCCGAGCAGCGGGCCGCTGGCCCTGAGGTAGTCGGCGGTGCCGTCGTTCCCGACGATGAGGGGCGGGATGTGCCCGGCGTTGGCGACGCGGGTGTGGCCGGTGGCCGGGTCGGTGAGTGCGAGGCAGAGGGTGGCGGTCACCTCGGGGTGGTAGCGCTGCAGCATGTTGTCGAGGCGCCGGGCGAGGGAGCCGGGGTCGGGGTCCTCGATGCAGTACGCGCGCAGCGCGTGCCGGATCTCGACCATCACGGTGGCGGCGTCCAGGGAGTGGCCGACGACGTCGCCGATGCCGGTGAGGAGGCCCTGCGAGGTGCTGAGCGAGGCGTAGAAGTCGCCGCCGATCTCCGTGTCGCGGGAGGCGGGTTCGTAGCGGACGACGACTTCCGTGCCGGGGGTCTGGGGCACGTGCGCGGGCAGGAAGCTGCGCTGGAGGGTCAGGGCGATGTGGCGCTCCACCTCGTACATCAGCAGTCGCTCGGCGGCGACCGCGGTGGCGTGGGCGAGCCGCCCCACGAACCGGCCGGTGCCGGGCACGAGTCCGCCTGCGTACGCAGGGGTGGCGAGGCAGACCGGCGCGGCCCCTTCGCGGGCGCGGGCCAGGGTGAGCCGGGCGCCGCCCGGGAAGCCGCTGTCGTCGGCCTGGTCGGAGTGGAAGAAGCCGGCCGGCCACAGGGGTGCGGGCACGACGAGGTCGCGCACGCCGACCCGGCCCGACATGTCGCGCTCGATCAGGAGGGCCACCGCCTCGTGCGCGCCGTCGTCGGGCAGTGAGGCGGTGGCTCTGCGCCGCGACAGGCCCCGGTGGACCTCGCCGTCGTCACCGAGGACGAACGCGGCGGCGGGGCCGTGGGTGAGGCGGGCCGCGCCGGTCGCCGCGGCCTCGGCGAGCTCGCGCGGGCAGCGGGCCGACTGCACGTCGAGGATGGTCTCGGCGAGCCGGGTGAGGTGTCCGGCCTGGGCCTCGGCGTGGGTGCGGTGGCGGGCGCCGCGGGCGGCGGCCCGCACGACGGCCTGGATCTCCTCCGGTTCGGCGGGCACGGTCAGATAGGCCTCGCCGCCCGCGTCGAGGCCGCGGCACCGGTCGGCGGGGGCTATCCGGGCGGCCGAGAAGTGCACGACGGGCAGCGCGGCGAACGGCGGTGACTCCTTGAGGCGGCGGCAGAGTTCGAAGCCGCTCATGTCGGGCAGGCCGACGTCGACGAGTGCCACGTCCGGCAGGTCGCCGGTGCGTCGGCGCACGTCGAGTTCGATGAGCGCCTCGCTCGCGCTGGCCGCGAGCACGACGGAGTGGCCGTCCCTGCGCAGGACGGCGCTCAGTGCGTATCGGCTGGCGGCGACGTCGTCTACCACCAGGATCGTGGTGCGTGCCTTGCCGTTGACGCTCACTCGGGGGCCCCTTTGGGGCTGGTGGGGCAGACCCCCTTCGGGCCCGCCCGACCAAGTTAGCGCTCCGACGCACGCTCCGGGAGATGATGACGACGCTACGACCGGGAACGGTGAAGATCCAGGAACTTTCCTCGTGGCCTGGGCTTGTGACGATACGATCTGCGCCCGCCTCCGGGCGGTGTTCCCCCCGGTGCGCCGGGCCGGAACGCACCGGTGTGGCGCAGGCCGTCGTGACCTTCGTGTTCCGCCGGGCGTTTTACCGGAGTGTCCGACCGCCCCGCCCCGCCCCGCGCCCCCGCGCCCGTCCCCGTAACTCCCCGTACCGGCAAGGGACTCCATGACCCAGAACGTCACCACCGCACCCACCACCGGCTCCGCGTCCGCCCGGGAGTGGTGGCGCGACGCGGTCATCTACCAGGTCTACCCGCGCAGCTTCGCCGACGGGAACGGCGACGGCATGGGGGACCTGCCCGGCATCACGGCCCGCCTGCCCTACCTGCGCGACCTGGGCGTGGACGCCGTCTGGCTCTCGCCCTTCTACGCGTCGCCGCAGGCCGACGCGGGCTACGACGTGGCGGACTACCGCGCCGTCGACCCGATGTTCGGGACCCTCGCCGACGCCGACCGCCTCGTCCGCGAGACCCACGCGCTCGGGCTGCGCTTCATCGTCGACATCGTGCCCAACCACTGTTCGGACCAGCACGCGTGGTTCCGGCAGGCGCTGCGGGACGGGCCGGGGTCGGCGGCGCGCGAGCGCTTCTTCTTCCGCTCCGGCAGGGGCGCCGACGGGTCCCTGCCCCCGAACGACTGGGAGTCCGTCTTCGGCGGCCCCGCCTGGACCCGGGTCGAGGACGGCGAGTGGTACCTCCACCTCTTCGCGGCCGAGCAGCCCGACTTCGACTGGGCGCACCCGGACGTCCACGAGGAGTTCCGCTCCGTCCTGCGCTTCTGGCTCGACCTCGGCGTCGACGGCTTCCGCATCGACGTCGCCCACGGCCTCGTCAAGGCGCCGGGCCTGCCGGACATCGGCCACGCGGAGCAAGTCAGGCTCCTCGGCAAGCAGGCCGTGCCGTACTTCGACCAGGACGGCGTGCACGAGATCTACCGCGACTGGCGGCGCATCCTGGACGAGTACGGGGCCGGCCCCGGCACCGAGCGGATCGCCGTCGCCGAGGCGTGGACCCCGACGGTCGAGCGCAGCGCCCTGTACCTGCGCCGCGGCGAGCTGCACCAGGCCTTCAACTTCGAGTATCTGACGACCGACTGGGACGCCGCCGCGCTGCGCGCCGTCATCGACCGCTCCCTCGCCGCGATGAACGCGGTGGACGCGCCCGCCACCTGGGTGCTCTCCAACCACGACGTCGTACGTCACTCGACGCGCTTCGCCGACGGCGACGGGGCCCGCGGGCTGCGCAGGGCACGGGCCGCCACGCTGTTGATGCTGGCGCTGCCCGGCTCCGCGTACCTCTACCAGGGCGAGGAGCTCGGACTGCCGGAGGTGACCGAACTGCCGGACGAGGTGCGGCAGGACCCGGCGTTCTTCCGCGGTTCGGGGCAGGACGGCACGCGGGACGGCTGCCGGGTGCCGCTGCCGTGGTCCGGTGAGCGCCCGCCGTACGGCTTCGGGCCGGTCGAGGGCGGTCCGAGCTGGCTGCCGCAGCCGGACTCGTGGCGGGACCTGTCGGTGGCGGCGCAGACGGGCGACCCGGCATCGACGCTGGAGTTCTACCGCCGCGCCCTGGCGGTGCGCCGCGCGCATCCGGCGCTCGGCGCGGGCCGTGACGTCGCGTGGGTGCCGTCGCCCGAGGGCGTGCTCGCCTTCCGCCGCACCACCGCCGCCGGTTCGTTCGTGTGCACGACGAACGTCTCCGCGTCCCCCGTCACGGTGCCCACGCCCGGCACGCCGCTCCTCGCGAGCGCGGACGTGGCGCCGGAGGCCGGGCCGGACGCGGGATGGACCGTACTGCCGGCTGATTCAACGGTCTGGTGGGCAGCCTGAGATACGACCGGTACAGTCCAATCCTGTGACCGCACGGCTAGCCGACATCGCAGCCCAGGCGGGGGTCAGCGAAGCGACAGTAAGCCGCGTGCTCAACGGCAAGCCGGGCGTCGCCGCGGGCACCCGTCAGTCCGTGCTCGCCGCGCTCGACGTGCTGGGCTATGAACGTCCCGTGCGGCTGCGGCAGCGCAGCGCGGGCCTCGTCGGGCTGATCACGCCGGAGCTGGAGAACCCGATATTTCCCGCGCTCGCGCAGGTCATCGGGCAGGCCCTGACCCGGCAGGGGTACACGCCGGTGCTCGCCACGCAGACCCCGGGGGGCTCCACCGAGGACGAGCTCACCGAGATGCTGGTGGACCGCGGGGTCGCGGGCATCATCTTCGTCTCCGGTCTGCACGCGGACACCTCCGCCGACATGCACCGCTACGAACAGCTGCGGGCGCAGGGCGTCCCCTTCGTCCTCGTGGACGGCCACTCGCCGAAGGTGCAGGCGCCGTCCATCTCCCCCGACGACCGTGCGGCGATGCGCCTCGCGGTCACCCATCTCGTCTCCCTGGGTCATACACGCATCGGTCTGGCCCTCGGCCCGAAGCGGTTCGTGCCCGTACAGCGGAAGATCGAGGGCTTCGTACGCACGATGCGGGACCAGGTGGGCACGGCCTCCGGCGACATCGAGACAGATCTGGTCCAGCACTCCCTGTACACCCTTGAGGGCGGCCAGGCCGCGGCCGCCGCGCTGATGGACCGCGGCTGCACGGCCGTCGTGTGCGCCAGCGACATGATGGCGCTCGGTGCGATACGGGCGGCGCGGCAGCGCGGCCTTGAGGTGCCGGACGACGTCTCGGTGGTCGGCTTCGACGACTCGCCGCTGATCGCGTTCACGGATCCGCCGCTGACGACCGTGCGCAAGCCGGTGCCCGCCATGGGCCAGGCGGCGGTGCGCACCCTCTTGGAGGAGCTGGGCGGCACCCCCGCGCCGCCGACCGAGTTCGTCTTCATGCCCGAACTGGTGGTTCGCGGTTCAACGGCTTCTGGTCCCGGGCGCCCCTAGGGGAACACGGGGATCGCTCCGGGGTCGCGGCGTCGTTCCTGTGGCGTAGAGAATGCGGCCCGAACCCGACCAGGGGATGATCGGTCGGAGGGTGGGAATCTGGCAGACTCTGTCCCTATGGGTGAGACGACCGTGACGACACTCGAGGGCCGGCAGCGGCCCGATGCATCACCCATCGCGGGCGCGGAGAACGCCCGCAATGGGCAGAATGCGCTGCGTCGTCTCCGACGGTTCCGCACCCCTCGCCGCCCCCGGCTGTGGTTCGAGATCCTGCTGATCGCGGTGAGTTACTGGACGTACTCGCTGATCCGCAACGCCGTGCCGGAGCAGAAGTCCCAGGCCCTGCACAACGCCGACTGGATCTGGCGCGTGGAGCACAGCCTGGGCATCGCCGTCGAGAAGAGCGTCAACCACGCCGTGGACTCGGTGACATGGCTGATCGTCGGCATGAACTACTACTACGCGACACTGCATTTCGTGGTGACGCTCGGTGTCCTGGTGTGGCTCTTCCGTTGGCATCCGGGGCGGTACGCGGCCGCGCGCCTCGTCCTCTTCGCGACGACCGCGGTGGCCCTGGTCGGCTACTACCTGTATCCGCTGGCGCCGCCCCGCCTGATGAACGGCACCACGTTCATCGACACCGTGGTGGTCCACCACACATGGGGCTCGATGGCCTCCGGCGACCTGAAGAACATGTCGAACCAGTACGCCGCGATGCCGTCGATGCACATCGGCTGGTCCCTGTGGTGCGGCCTGACCATCTTCGCCCTGGCGTCGGTGCCGTGGGCCAGGGTGCTCGGCCTGCTCTACCCCGTCGCGACGCTCGTCGTCATCGTGGCCACCGCGAACCACTTCTGGCTGGACGCGGTCGGCGGCATGATCTGCCTGGCCTTCGGCTTCCTGGTGGCCCGGCTCTGGTACGGCGCGATGCCGTACCGGCTGTCCCGCGACGTGGCGGGGGCCGCGCCCAGGTCGGATGCGGCCCTCCGCATGCTCATGCGTCGCGGTACGTGACGTTCCCGCCCGCCACCGTCAGCCGGACCGACGCCTGCGCCACCTCGTCCGCGGGCGCGGCCACCGGATCGAGCCCGAAGGCCGTCAGGTCGGCCCGGAACCCGGGAGCGATCCGGCCCGCCACGTCCGCCTCCCCGCCCGCGACCGCGGCGTGCGACGTGCACCCCTCCAGCGCCATCAGCCCTGTGAGGCCCTGGGCAGGACCCGCCGCGCCCCGGGGCGCCCGGGCCGTGGCGAGGACCTCGCGCGCGTCGTAGTGCGCGATCGGCCAGTCGGAGCCGAGGGCCACATAGGCCCCGGCGTCCCGCAGGTCGCGCATGCGCCAGGCCCGGGCGGCCCGGGCGTCGCCCAGCCGCTTCGACCACTCGTCGCCGTGGTCCGCCCGCGTGTACGCGGTGTGCGGCGGCTGCATCGAGGCGATGACGCCCAGCTCGGCGAAGCGCGGGACGGTGTCGTCCGGCACGGTCTCGATGTGCTCGATCCGGTGCGCGAGGCGGCCGCTCTCCCCCAGCGACGCCACGGTGTCGAGGGCGTGCCGCACGGCCGCGTCGCCGATGGCGTGGGTCGCCGTGCGCACTCCGGCCGCGTGCAGCCGCCGCACGGCGTCCGTGTACGCCTCGGGGTCCGGCCAGAAGGCGTCGGTGCCCTGGCCGTGGCAGTCGGCGTGCTCCAGCCACGCGGTGCCGCCCTCGACGGTGCCGTCCATGAAGAACTTGGCGCCGCCGACCCGCCACAGCCGCCCCGCCTCGGCCTGTAGGGCGATGATCTCCTCGATCCCCTCCTGCCCCACCCCGGGCATGCACCAGGGGGCGAGCCGCAGCCGCAGCGGCAGGTCGCCGTCCTCCTCGACCGAGGCGAGGAGCCGCGGCACGTCCTCGCCGAGGTCCATGACGTGGGCGCCGGTCAGGCCGGTGGCCGCCATCGCGGAGAGCAGCTCGACCAGGCGGGCGCGGCGCTCGGCGTACGAGGGCCTGGGCAGCACGGCCTGGACGAGGTCCATGGCGGCGTGCTCGACGAGGTGCCCGGTGGGGCGCCCGTCCGCGTCGCACACCACGGTGGACCGCTGGACGAACTGGCGCGGCCCCTCGATGCCGGCGGCCCGCAGTGCGGCGCCGCTGACCAGCGCGGAGTGCCCGTCGTACAGGCGGATGAAGGCGGGTGCGCCGTCGAGCACCTCCTCGACGAGGGCGCGGTCGACGGGCCGCCCGCCGAAGGCGTTGTGGTCGAGCCCCCAGGCGATCACCCACCCCTCGGTCCGCTCGGCGCCGCGCAGGGCGGCCCGCAGCGCGTCCAGGTCGCGCACGGCGGAGAGGTCGGTGCCGGTGGCCATCTCCAGGCCCCACACCGGGTGGCTGTGGGAGTCGACGAGGCCGGGGGTGAGGGTGGCGCCGGCGAGGTCGATGAGCTCGGTGCCGGGGCCGCGTTCCGCTCTTACGTCACCGTGGTCACCGACGGCGACGATCACGCCGTCCCGGACGGCGACGGCGGTGGCGCGGGGGCGGTCGGGGTCGAGGGTGCGGATGTGGGCGCCGGTGAGGATGAGGTCGGCTGCTGCGGGCACGGTGGGTGGCTCCTATGCGGTGGGGCTCGTGGTGCTGGTGAGGGGTCCGGTGGGTTGGTCCTGTTCCTGCGGCGGCTCGGCGGCGAAGTCCGCGTAGACGTCCGGCCTGCTCCGGCGGAGCCGCGCCGCCAGCGCGAGGCCGAGGACGAGGACGGCGGGAACGAGCGCGATCAGGACCCCGTTCACGAACGGCGAGGCCCCGGTGAACAGGTCGATGTGGGTGACGACCAGGACGAGCGCGGCAGTGAGGAGCACGGTCGCGGCGACGGGCGCGACGACGGTGCGCAGGGCGCCTTCCTGGTGGCTGATCCGGCGGAAGTAGCAGGGTATGGCGATCGCGGCGAGCAGCTGGAGTACCAACAGGCCGATCATTCCTGGGGTGTTGACCCAGAGCAGCAGCTGTTGGTAGGGGTCCGCGCCGGCCGCGGCGAAGGTGAGGACGACGACGGCGCCGAGGACGGTCTGCGCGGCGCCCGCGACGTACGGCGAGCGGTGGCGCGGATGGACACGGCCGAGCGCCGCGGGCAGGACGCCCTCCTCGGCGAGGGAGAGGCTGTAGCGGTTGATGGCGTTGTGGAAGGCGAGCAGGGAGGCGAGGACGCTGGTGACGATGAGGACGTGCATGAGGTCGGCGGCCCAGCCGCCCACATAGGTGGTGATGGCGGAGAAGAAGAGCCCGGCGGGATCGGCTCCCGCGGCCTTCACGACCTCCTCCTCGCCGAAGGCCTGGACGACGGTCCAGACGACGAAGGCGTAGAAGAGGCCGAGGAAGGCGACGGCGATGTAGGTGGCGCGGGGCACGGTGCGGTCGGGGTCTCGGGCCTCGCGGCGGTAGATGACGGTGGATTCGAACCCGGTGAAGGCGGCGAAGGCGAAGGCGAGGACAGCGGCGGTGCCCGGTACGAGGACGTTGTCCGGTGCGAGGCTCCGCAGCCCGAGCCCGTCGGCGCCGCCTTCGACGAGGACGCCGCCCGCGAGCAGGACGAGGATGCCGGTCTCGGCGACGAGGAGCACGCCGAGCAGCTTCGCGCCGAAGTCGATGGACCGGAATCCGCCGTACCAGATGAGCAGCAGCCCGGCGAGGGACACCGGCAGCCAGGGGATCTCGACGCCGAAGAGAGCAAGCCCGGTGTCCTGGGTGGCGGTGCCGAGCAGACCGTAGACGCCGATCTCCATGCCGTTGTAGCCGAGCATGGCGAGGAGCGCCGCGGCGATGCCGGCCGGGCGGCCGAGGCCGCGGGTGATGTACGCGTAGAAGGCGCCGCCGCTGCGCACGTGGCGGCTCATCGTGGTGAAGCCGACGGCGAAGACGGTGAGGGTGACGCCGGCGAGGAGGTAGCCGACGGGGGCGCCGATGCCGCCGAGCGTGAGGGCCATGGGGGCGACGCCCGCCATGACGGTGAGCGGGGCCGCGGCGGAGACCACGAAGAAGGCGATGTCGGCGGTGCCGAGTGTGCCGGTGCGGAGCGTGCTGGCCATGGAGGGACGGCCCTTCTGCGGCGGGCGGAGGGAGCAGAGAGCGGGTACAGGAAGCGAGGCGTAAACCTAAAGGCTTTCGGTTTCGGCAATGTAGCCTCGCCCTGGGCAGTTCGGGAAGGCTTCAGAGAAAGATCGGGACCATGGGACGGCCGCGCACACCACTCCTCGACCGGCAGCGCATCACCACGACCGCACTGGAACTCGTGGACGAGCAGGGCGACTTCAGCGTGCCGCAGATCGCACGGCGGCTCGGCGTCCAGACGGGCTCGGTGTACCACCATGTGGACGGCAGGGACGGCATCGTCGAACTGCTGCGCGAGCGGGTGGCCGAGTCGATCGACTCCGGCACGCTGGCCCCTGGCCGCCCCTGGGACGCGGCCCTGACCGCCTGGGCCCGCTCCTACCGCGCGGCCTTCGCGGCCCACCCCAAGGCGATCCCGCTCCTGACGACGTCCCCGGTGCGGGCCCCGCGCGTCCTCGACCAGTACGAGCGGGCGGTGGCCCTGCTCCTGGCCGCGGGGTTCGCCCTGCCCGACGTCATGCCGGTGATCACGGGCCTGGAGAACCTCGTCCTCGGCTCGGCCCTCGACCTGGCGGCGCCGGAGACGATGTGGGTCCTGACCGACGAGACGGCGACGCCGCGTCTGGCCGAGGCCCTCGCCGCAGTGCCACGAGGCCGCGCGGAACAGGCCTTCGAGCTGGCGCTCAAGGGTTTCCTCGCCCATGCGCGGGAGATGTTGGCGGCGTACGACGCGTGAGTACGGCGGTCAGTGATCGCCCTTCCACACCGTGAACTTGAGCCGGATGAACTCGGCGTCGACGTCACCGTCGGTGTACTCGGCGAGAGCGACGAGGCCCGTCGGCGAGATGAGGCACAGCCGCTCGCCGACCCGCATGTTCGGGATGACCACGAGGTCCCTGAAACGGCTCACGGTGCTGCACGTCTCGTACGTGCCGCTCTCCTTGCGGCCGAGAATCACCATCTGCGCGCCGGCTCCGACGTAGAGGTTGCCCGAGTCCCAGTAGAGCTCCTTGTCCGCCGTGTCCTTGTGGACGGGCCGCATGGGATCGTCGGCGAGGCTGATGCCGTAGTCGGCGGCGATGTCGACGGTCGGCGACTTGAGGACACCTGAGGCGCGGGGGTTCTTGGCCGGGCCCGACTCCTTGGGCGAGTCGGCGGGGGCGGTCACGGTGGCGGTCGCCGTAACCGTCGCCGTGGCCGTCGCTGTCTCCGTCACGGTCCTCGCGGTCGGCGAGCTGACCACCGTCGGCAGTCCGAAGAAGCCGAGGACCAGGCCGATGAGGCCGGTGATCGCGGAGATCCAGGCCGCCACCTCCACGAACCGCCGCCCGGGTCCCGGCGGCGGTGGCGAGGGCGGCGCGGGAGCAGGCGTCGGCGGCGCGTTCGACATCCCGGTCACCCCGTTCCCCCTTGCGCGCAGCGCGCGCCCGGCCACGTCCCGCCGCGTCCGGCGTGTGGCGATTGTGCCGCGTCCCACCCGTCCCGGGCGACCCCCTCCGGCCGCTCTGGCCGAATCCGTACGGGCTACTTGAACGACTCGTCGCCGTCCCACTTCACGTGGACGACCTCGGGGGCGAGGCCGTGGACCACCGCGCGGCCGACGTCCTTCTTGAAGCGGTCGATCAGGTCCTGTACGTCGCCCAGGGGGTACCTGGACTCCAGCGCGCCGATCAGCGCCTCGGTCGAGACGCCGACGGCGGCGGCGAGCTGCTGGGTGTTCCCGGGCCGGTTGTTCCAGCCGGCGGCGTTGTTGCGGCCCACGTGGATCGACTCGGACGCCGTGAGGGCGGACGCGCCGGCCTGGTGGATCAGGTTCTGGCCGGCCACCGGGCGGGCCGTCAGGTGGAAGAGCGAGCCCTTGATCGACGCCGTGGACGCGCCCGTCTTGCGGTCCTGCACCTCGCCGCCGCTGGTGAGCATCACGTTGAGGTGGACGGCGAGCTGGGCCGTCGTACCGCCGTCGCTCACGGTGACCACAACGGGCCGGGAGATGAGGTTGTTGCCGCCGTTGTTGCGGCACTCGGGGCCGAACTGGAACCCGGCGAGCGTACGGTCCTGACCGACGATGATGTCCAGGAGCTGGTTCCAGTCGACTCGGGGAGCCGTCTGGGTGCTGGGGGCGCGCTGGACGGCGGACACGTCCGGCACCGCAGTCGCGGTCGCGGCCGCGCGCTGCACCGGTGCCGCCTCCGTGTGGGCCGCGGGCGCCGGGCCCGAGAGGACCTTGTGGGCGTTCGCCTCCGCCTCGCGTTCGAACCGGTCGGACGGGTCCGACACGCGGAGCCCGTCGCCGTGGTCGGTGCCCGCGACCGGGCCCTGCCGCTGCTGGATGACGTGCGTCAGCTCGTGGGCGAGCGTGTGGCGGTCCGCGCCGCCGTCGCCGATGACGACGTGGCTGCCCGAGGTGTAGGCGCGGGCGCCCACCTCGGCCGCCGAGGCCTTCGCGGCGCTGTCGTCGTGGATGCGGACGTCGGAGAAGTCCGCACCGAGACGGGCCTCCATGTCGGTGCGGGTGGCGGTGTCGAGGGGCCGTCCGCCGGCGCGGAGCACGTCGTGGACGGCGGACCGCTGCACCGCCCGGACGACGGCCGCGTTGCCCGCGGTGCGCTGCAGCGCCGTGAGCTCCTGCGCGCTCATGGTGCCGCCCGCGCTCGACGGCGACGCGGCGGGACGCGCCGGGGCGCGGCCGGTTCTGTCGCCGTCGGCGGGTCGGGCGGTTTCGCGGGCGCGCATGGGGCCTCCAGGGAGACGGACTGGGACCCTTCCTGGATACGTCATGGGGTGACCGCCGGGCCAGGTGCGCAAGGGCAGCGTTCGGTGTCTGTTGGGGCAGCGCGAGAGGGGTGCCGGCGGGTGGTGGCGCGGGGGCCGACGGCGCCGGCGCGTCTCAGGAGCCGTAGAACCGTTCCTCCATCACTGCCCGCGCCCTGCGCGTGGTGCGGCGGTAGTCGTCCAGCATGTCGCCCACGTGCCCGGTGTCGTAGCCCAAGTAGCGGGCCACGGCGGCCAGTTCACGGCCGTCGGAGGGGAACGTGTCGCCCGCGCGGCCGCGGACCAGCATCACCGCGTTGCGTACGCGGGTCGCGAGGACCCACGCCTCGTCGAGGGTCGCCGCGTCCTCGGCCGGGATCAGCTCCGCCTCCCGTGCGGCGGCCAGGGCCGCGCGCGTGCGGGTCGTGCGCAGGCCCGGCACGGTACCGCCGTGCTGCAGCTGAAGGAGCTGGACGGTCCATTCGACGTCGGAGAGGCCGCCGCGGCCCAGCTTCGCGTGCAGGGTCGGGTCCGTGCCGCGCGGCATCCGCTCCGCCTCCATGCGGGCCTTGAGGCGGCGGATCTCGCGGACCGCGTCCTCACCGAGGCCGTACGCCGGGTAGCGGAGGGGGTCGATGAGGTCGATGAAGGCGCGGCCCAACTCCTCGTCGCCCGCGACCGGTTCGGCCCGCAGCAGCGCCTGGGACTCCCAGACGAGGGACCAGCGGCGGTAGTACGCCTCGTACGATCCGAGGGTGCGCACCAGCGGGCCGCTCCTGCCCTCCGGGCGCAGATCCGCGTCGATGAGCAACGGCGGGTCTGCGGACGGGAGTTGGAGGAGCCTGCGCATCTCGGCGACGACCTTGGCCGCCGCCTTCGCCGCCTCCTGCTCGTCGGCGCCCTCGCGCGGCTCGTGCACGAACAGGACGTCCGCGTCCGATCCGTAGGCCAGCTCGTGGCCGCCGAAGCGGCCCATGCCGATGACGGCGAAGCGGGTCGGGAGCGTATCGCCCCAGCCCTCGCGGACGACCGCGCGCAGCGTGCCCGAGATCGTGGCGGCCGTCAGGTCGGAGACCGCGCCGCCCACCCGGTCAGCGAGCCTGCCGGGATCGGCCTCGGCCGGGCTGTCCTCCGTGCCGTACGAGCCGATGATGTCGCCCGCGGCGGTGCGGAACAGCTCGCGGCGGCGCATGCCGCGTGCCACCGCGACCGCCTGCTCGGCGCCGTCGGCGCGGCGCACCGCCGCCAGGACCTCCTGCTCCAGGTGGGCGCGGCCGCGCGGTTCGAGGCCCCGCTGGTCGCCGAGCAGGGCGACGGCCTCGGGGGCGCGCAGGAGCAGGTCGGGGGCGAGGCGGCCCGCGGACAGGACGCGGGCGAGGTTCTCGGCCGCCGTGCCCTCGTCCCGCAGCAGCCGCAGGTACCAGGGGGTCTTGCCCAGCGCGTCGGACACCTTGCGGAAGCCGAGGAGGCCCGCGTCCGGGTCGGCGGAGTCCGCGAACCAGCCCAGCAGGACCGGCAGCAGGGTGCGCTGGATGGCCGCCTTGCGGGACACGCCGGACGCCAGCGCCTCCAGGTGCCTGAGCGCGGCGCTGGGGTCCGCGTAGCCGAGCGCGACGAGGCGCTCGCGGGCCGCCTCCGTGCTCAACCGTGCCTCGCCGGGCGCGAGTTGGGCGACGGCGTCGAGCAGCGGGCGGTAGAACAGCTTCTCGTGCAGGCGGCGCACCACGGAGGTGTGCCGCTTCCACGCGCGGTTCAGTTCGGTGATCGGCTCGGTGCGCATCCCCAGGGAGCGGCCGATGCGCCGCAGGTCCGCGTCGTCCTCCGGGACGAGGTGGGTGCGGCGCAGCTTGTAGAGCTGGATGCGGTGTTCGAGGGAGCGCAGGAAGCGGTACGCGTCGTCGAGCTGGACGGCGTCCACCCGCCCCACGTAACCGCCCTCACCGAGCGCGTGCAGCGCCACCAGCGTCGACCCGCTGCGGATCGAGGGGTCGCTGCGGCCGTGCACCAACTGGAGCATCTGCACGGCGAATTCGACGTCGCGGAGCCCGCCAGGGCCGAGCTTCAGCTCCCGGTCGACCTCCCCCGCCGGGATGTTCGCGACGACCCTGCGGCGCATCTTCTGCACGTCGGGCACGAAGTTCTCGCGCTCGGCGGCGTGCCAGACGAGGGGCGCGAGCGTGGCGACGTACTCCTCGCCGAGCGCGAGGTCGCCCGCGACGGGGCGGGCCTTGAGGAGGGCCTGGAACTCCCAGGTCTTCGCCCAGCGCTGGTAGTACGCGAGGTGGCTGGAGAGCGTACGCACCAGCGGGCCGTTCCTGCCCTCGGGGCGGAGGTTCGCGTCGACGGGCCAGATGGTGCCCTCGATGTTCGTCTCGGAGCAGATCCGCATCATGTGCGAGGCGAGCCGGGTCGCGGCCCGCAGCGCCTTGCCCTCGTCGGCGCCGTCGGTGCCCTCGGTGCCCTGGGCGGGTTCCGCCACGAAGATGACGTCGACGTCGGACACGTAGTTCAGCTCGTGGCCGCCGCACTTGCCCATCGCGATGACCGCGAGCCTGCACAGCGCCGCGTCGCCGGGCGCCGCCGCGCAGGCCATGGCGAGCGCCGCCCGCAGCGTCGCCGTCGCGAGGTCCGCGAGCTCGGCCGCCGCCTCGGCGACGTCCGTCGTGCCGCACACGTCGCGGGCCGCGATGGAGAGCAGGCAGCGGCGGTAGGCGACGCGCAGCGACACCGGGTCGGTGGCGACGGCGAGCCCCCGCTCGAACTCCGCCACGCCGGGGTGCAGGTCCGCCGACTCGTACGTGACGAGGGCACGCCAGTCGCTGGAGTGGGTGGCCAGGTGGTCGGCGAGGGCCTCGGAGGCGCCGAGCACGCCGAGGAGGCGGTCGCGCAGGGGCTTCGCGGTGACGAGGGTGTCGAGCAGCTCCCGCCGCCCGAGGTCGCTCTCCTGCGCCTCCACGAGCCGGACGAGGCCCAGCAGCGCCAGGTCGGGGTCGGCGGTGGCGCCGAGCGCGTCCAGGAGCAGCGGGTCGGAGCGTACGGCGCTCAGCGCGGGGTCGTCGAGCAGCCGCTCGGCGGCGGACGGGTCGGTGAAGCCGTGCCGCAGCAACCGCGTGAACGTACTGCTTCGTCGCCCTTGCGGCAGCGTCATGCCGATCCTCCGTTCGATCACTCCTCGGCCCGAGCCTACGGCCTGACCGATGAACTCGGCGCGCGAGCGGAGTCTGCCCTTGCGAAGGAGTGTCGACGGCGCGCCGGGAGGTAAGGACCATGCCGAGCGAAGAGCCCCGTGCAGAACGAGAGCCTCGTACAGAACTGGAGCCCCGTACAGAACTGGACAGCAGATACAGCAGCGCGGGCGCGGAGGCGACGCCGTGGCCGTCGGCCGAGCCCCGTCTGAAGGCGGCCGAGCTGTTCTGGATCTCGACGGTACGACCCGACGGGCGCCCCCACGTCACCCCGCTGCCCGCGGTGTGGCTGGACGGCGCGCTGCACTTCGCGACGGGCCCCGACGAGCGCAAGGCCCGCAACCTGGCGGCCAACCCGGAGACCGTCCTGACGACCGGCTCCAACGCCTGGGACGAGGGCTACGACCTCGTCGTGGAGGGCACGGCGGTCCGGGTCACCGACGAGGCCCGGCTGCGGCGCCTGGCGGCGGCCTGGGAGGAGAAGTACGGCAGCTTCTGGCACTACGAGGTGCGGGACGGCTGCTTCCACCACGGCGCCGGCCACGCGCACGTCTTCGCGGTGGCGCCCCGCACGGCCTTCGGCTTCGGCAAGGGCGAGCCGTTCAGCCAGACGCGGTGGCGTTTCGCGTGAGCGGTGGCGTTTCGCGTGAGCGGTGACGTTTCGCGTGAGCGGTGACGTTTCGCGTGAGCGGTGGCGTTTCGCGTGAGCCCGACACCCCTCGCGGAACGCTGACACGGCACCAACTCCCTGATGTACTGCGGCCCATGGAATACACACTCGAAGTGATCCCGCTGCCGGTGACCGACATCGACCGGTCCATGGAGTTCTACCGCGACAAGCTCGGCTTCCACGTCGACATCGACGCGGAGGTCATGCCGGGCATGCGCATCGTCCAGCTGACCCCGCCGGGCTCGGGCTGTTCCATCGCCCTGGCCGGCGACGCGCTGTGGGAGACGATGGCGGGCCCGAAGCCGGCCGCCGGCTCCTACCAGGGCCTGCAGCTGTGCGTCGCCGACGCGAAGGCCGCGCACGCCGAGCTGACGGCCCGCGGCCTGGACGTCAGCGAGCCGGTGCAGCACGCGCCGCAGGACGGCGGCACGTTCATGTACTTCAAGGACCCGGACGGCAACGGCTGGGCGATCCAGGAGTACCGGGTCCGGGCGACGACGTCGCTGCGGGACGCGATCGTCGCGAAGGCCTGACCGCAGCCGGGTGCGCCGGTCGGGTCGGGAGGCTCTACCGGCACCCGACCGTCCCTGCCGGCGGCCTGACCATCCCGCCGCGTCCGTACCTCAGAACGGCGGTTCGTCGTTGCTGCCCCACCCGCTGCGGCTCTCCATGGCCGGCAGCGTCGCGGCGGACCGGTCCTCCGCCCAGGGATCCCTCGCAGGGCGGTCGCGTTGCGAAGGCGCTTCTGCCACCAACGCGGGACCTCCGAGGTGACGGACGACCTCGTGCCTGAGGCGCCTCACGTATGCGTCGACGGTCGTCTCCTCGTACCCGGTGTCCCAGTGCTCGTCCGCGAGGACGGGCGAGAAGGATCCCGCATGGGTCAGTACGAAGACGGACAGTTCCGCCATGTCCTGCAGAGCCAGCTCCTTGACCTTCCCGAGGAACGCGTCCACCTCGGCGACGCGCACCACCGTCATGATCAGCCCGGACACGACGTGAAAGTCGGCAGGTCCGACCGTCGCCAGGAACTGGGCTCCCTGCTGGCGGCGCGACTGCCGAGCCCAGTCGTTCAGGCCCTCCGCCTGCGCCGGCGTCCGTGCGTGGGCGCGCACCGTGGCGCTCAGGTCGTCGACGACCGATTCCAGCTCCTCGACCCGCGCGCGCAGCTCCTCCACCTCCGCGGCAAGATCATGGGACGACGGCCGCCTACGCTCCGATGACGCCCGGACCCACGCCTCATGCCACGGCTTCCACGGCTGACGGCATCCCTCGGTGATGAACCTCTCGAAGGTGTCCTCGCGCGGGCAGGACCGCCCCTTGAACAGACCCGAGATCGTGCCCTCGGACAACTCGCTGCGCTGAGCCACCTGATTCTGCTTCAGCCCGAGCGCCGCGACGAGCGCCTTGGCCGCGGCGGCGAGTCCGGCCGGCGACGACACCTGGGCCGGGTCGGGCAACTGCCCCCGCTTCATTACCTGCACCGCACTCCCCTTCAGAGTTCAAAGCTTCACCACTCTAAGGTGAACCCCTCCCGTGAACAGGCGTTTCTTGCGAAGTCACCGCAACTTCGAAGCTGCCGTTCAGGAAGCCCCATGAACCCTCCCGTTCCTGCTGAAGTCATCACGACGAAGCGATCGACACGGAGGTTCTCGGTGCACGAGGAAATGAGCTTGCGAGCCCTGGTCCTGCTGCTGGTGGGGGCACTGGGCACCTACGCGGCTCTGCGCAACGCGGAGCTGGGAGCGGCATTGGTCGTCGGCGCGAGCCTGGTGACCGTCCTCGCTCTGGTCATGCGCCGGTGAACGCGGGCCCCTCAAGGGGGAACGGGAGCCCGCACCGTGCAGCGTCTACAGCACCTACAGGTGCTTGAGGGGCTCGAACGCGGTGGCCTCGGAGCGGTGACTCGTCTCAGTGCCACCCTCGACGTCGGCGCCCTGGTCCTCGCCATCGCAGGCTCATGGGCCGGAGCGCTCACGAGGCTGGCCAATTAGCGAGCGCAGCACCGGCACCGTGGAGCCGGCCGCGGTCAGCCCAGCAAGCACAGCGCCTGCCAGGGGGACATCCGTCAGCGCGGCGAGGGCGCCGACGAGCAGGCCGAGCACGAGCGCGGTGAGCAGAACGACGGTGGTGTGCAGGGACAGAAACGGCGGCTCCGTTTCAGAGCCGCTCCGGCCGGGCTGCGCCGGCGGCGGTGTCATCCGGGTCATGCCAGCAGCATCACCCCAAACGTGCCGCCGACCTGCACCAATCGAACAAGCTGAGTCCTAGCCCGATCAGGACCGCCCGCTACCGAACACATCACCGTCGTGTTCCGGGTCGTTTTGCTGTGTTCAGTGCCGTTCCGGTCGGGTGGGTTTACGCTGCTGCCCACAAGCACGCTCCGGGGGGGCGACGTGGCAGCCAATGGCGGGAACAATGGAGGCAGTTACGCGGCGACGCTGCAGGAGCTGGCTGCGGCGTTCACCGAGCTGAAGCGGGATCGTGGAGCCCCCTCCTACGACCGCATCCTCGTGCGCGGAAAGAAGGTGTGCGGCGAGCGGCATGCGATGTCGAAGGGTTCGGTGAGCGAGGTGTTCGCCGGGCGGCGGGGCCCGGCCTCCCTGGACCGGCTGCTGTGGCTGGTGCGCGCCCTGTTCTCCTATGACGACGGTGAAGAGGTGAAACCACCCGACCGGCGTGACCCCGAACTCCAGGTCTGGAGGGACCGTTGGCACACTCTGGAGCGCGCCAGAGCCGCTGCCCGCCGTGCGTCTTCGAGGGATGACGCGGAAAGAGTGCTCGCGGCCGACCGGGACTCGGTTGCGGCCACCCCTCTGGTGGAGGGCATTGAGCCCGACGACGCATTCTTGCGGTCCGGAAGGCATCAGCGCCGCAGCGCCTTTGAACTCGCGAACGATCTCCCCACACCCGCCACACTGCCAGCGGGAGATGACAGCGCAGGCACAGCCAGACGGGAAGCGCCGCCGCCACCGGGTACCTCGTTCGCCACACCGTCGCCCCTGCGCCTCGCGGACGAGCCACAGCCGACGATGGTCGGGCTGCCACCGAGGCTCGCGCAGGCGTTCTCGGCGCCTGAAGTCCGCTTGGACGCGGCCTGCCTGACCGCGGAGACGCTGATGCTGGCGCTGGGTGAACCGGTGCGGCTGATCCACCAGGGTCACATCCGCCCCCGGTCGATCGACGTGCGGATCCTGCTGCCCTCCCGACAGATCAACCTGGCGTTCCCGATCTCTGTGAAGAGCCCCAGAGACACATCTGTGAAGATCCTCGACGGCGATCCGGTCCACCAGCGCTGGCTCGAGCAGCGCAACGGCCAAGGGCAAGTCCTGCGTCACAATCTGCTGGCGCTTCGCTCGTCGCACGGCATCGATGTCCGTGTGACTTTCCGCGCGCTGCCCTTCACCCCGTCCATGAAGCTGTACCTCCTCAACGGGACGGAGGCCTTGATGGCGTATTACACGATCACCAAGCGGGAGGAGGAGGTGGATAGCCAGACCCTGGAGATGTACGACACCTTCGGCGCTGCGTCCCTCCTCTTCTCCTACGAGCGTCGGGCAGGCATGCGGGACGCGGCTTTCGTCGACCAATCGCAGAAGTGGTTCGACGCCCTCTGGGAAACCATTGCGACAGACCTGACACTCTCCTAGTGACTTCTGATACGACGCAGATCCCCGATCCACCTGGTACGGATCTGGCACGGCTCTGAACGGTGAGGCAGCCGACCCTTATCCCACCCAGGGTCGCGGCCTTTCACCGTGCAGACTGGTCACGGGGAATTCCGGGTACAGAACCGCTGATATTGAAGCAGTTCCGCACAGCGGACAGCAGATCAGGCGCCCAGCAGGCCCAAAACACCTCAGCTTCCCAAACTGAGAGCGCGAGTTCGATGTGGAGGCACCACCAGGAGAGCCGCCATGCTGAGCGACGAAAGCATCCGCAGCTTCTGGTGCGAATGCTGGGTGGAAGACTTGTCACCCAAGGGCCGACCAACACTCACGACATCCTTCGGCGCATACTCAGCAGCCCAGGCCGATGATTAGCTCTCGATCGTCCTGCGAAACATCAATACGGAGCTCAACCTGAGCGTTCCGCGAAGGCTTGGGAGCGGAACTACGAGGGCCGGATCGACACGCGACGAGCACTACTCCGAGCCATGCACGACATCGATCGCTGACGCCAGCACCCGCATCACATGGGTGATCCGGCCAGTGCTTTTCCTCCCACTCGCAGGCCGCTGCGAAGGGAAAACCGACTCCGGGACACCGCCTCCAACGTGGCCATCCTCCGGGTCCTGCCCGACCTGTTCCGCGAGGCGCGGACGCTGGCCGAGGTGTCGGAGGGGCACGAGCGCGAGGAGGCGTACGCCATCTACGCGGTGTGCTGCAAGTTCGCCCATACCGCCGCCCACTCCCTCGGCCACCCCGAGCTGGTGGCGATGGCCTGCGAGCGGGCCGCCTGGTCGGCACGCCTTTCCGGGGATCCCGTGCTGCCGGCGGTCGCGGACTGGATGCGGGTGCGGGACATGTGAGCCACGGCCGACTGGGCGGACGCGCTGACGCTCTCGGACAAGGCGATCGGGGCGGTGCAGCTTGCGTACGAGCACGGCGAGCCGCTGGCCGTACGGGCGCCGGGGCGCCGGTGTACGACCGGCACTCGCTGACGTTCTCCGCCGGGAACGTTCAGATCCACGCGATCAGCGTCGCCCTGGAGGAGCGCGAGCAGGGCAAGGCCCTGGAGATCAACCGCCGCACCAGCCCCGCCCTGGTCGGTGCCCTGCCCAACTCCCGTCAAGGGCACCACCACATGGACATCGCGCGCGCGTGGCTGTGGGACGGCAACCGGGACAAGGCCCTCAGCGAGCTGGAGACCGCCGAGCGGATCGCGCCCCAGCTCGTACGGAACCATCCCATCGCCCGTTCCACGCTCCGCAGCATCGTCTACGCCGAACGGGCAGCCACGCGAGAGAAGTTGCGGCGCATGTCCGACCGCTTCCACCTGGACGGATAGGGGTCGTGTTCCTCCGGCGCATACGGAAGCGGAGTCTTTGGCCTTGGTTCGGCCAGGACCGTACGCGGCGATGCGGACGGACGACCTTCCCGCACGCCCGGCTCACGGGCGAGCGCGTCGACCCGTTCGGCAGTCGTTGCCGGACCGGTAGCTTCCCCTAAAGCGGCCGCATCGAACTATACGTTGCCACTCCCACCGCCGAGCCTGCCGCTCGCACGTTGCATGAAGCTCTCGAACGCAGCCTCCGCATCACTGAGGCTCATCAATGACGCAAAGTTGCGGGCCGCGGCATTGGACACCGCTTCGTCGTTGCCCCGGCCCCAGGCGTACATGTGGGGTCCGACCGCCTGGACAGCCTGCTTGGCGGCTTCCAGCACTGGGAGCGACGGGGCATCTCCACCGTCCAGAAGCGAGATCCGACGATGCCGCAGTTCAAGATCGCGACACAGGGACTCCGAGCGATAGACCATGTCCCGGTACTCATCGAAGCTCCTCACGGTCCATAGCGAGGTCGCCACCCGCAGGATCTGCCCTTGGAGGTCTTCCCACACGGTGCAGAAGCCCTCGTAAGCCTGGTACCGCTCCGAGAGTAGCGCTGAGGTGCTGGCTGTGATCCTTAGTTGCTGGATGTCTCGCGCCTGCACCACCGGTCCGTGCACGGTCGAGCTATCGAGCCCGTTGGCCACGGCAACCGTCGCGTGCTGAACGGACGGCTGTTCTCTACGAGGTGAGTCCACGCCGGGATGTTAAGGCCCCATACGAAATCACGCCTGAGTACTACCCCAACCTCTTTCAGGAGGCACCCCGAAGCTGAGCGAACCCACACTGCCGGCCTGGACCACGGGACCATGCTGCACACTCCCACTGATCGTGTTGTGCACCTCCGCAACCTGTTGATCGCCTCGCCTGGGAGCAAGTTCATCGAGCACTGACTGAAGTTCAGAAGCAGCAGCCGGATTGGCCATCAAGGTACGTCGCAGCCGTGTGCGCCATTCCGCCTCGACGTCCAAGACCATCTGCTCGTCACCGGCCTCCAACGCCGCCGTGAGCTCTCCGCGCGAGGTCTCCAGCTCGCCTTCGATCACGACTCCTTCGCCACCGTCGCGACGCGCAAAGAACAAGGCGATCCGATCACGAGCCTGTGCCCAAGAGTCAGTCGCCATCTGCTGAACGAATGCCGTTGCACCCGCGGCAGCGAGTGCCATCAACTCTGCTTCCATCCATCCCCCTTACTAGCAGTCGAGTCGGCCACCGCACCCATGGCGCTCGACGATCAAAGACCGACAGCTACCGTACGTCGCACGCCCCCAACATGTACGAGCGCCTCTGGCGACCGTGGCGCCTCCCCGCGCAGGTGGCGCCTCCCTGCGCCCGCCGCGCCTCGTACCTGAATCGCGAGAGCCGGCCTGGTAGCCGCACGCGATCCGAGGCGGCATCACTTACGCGACCACCTCAGGGGACGAGTCAACGCTCATAGGTGGACAGCAACCCGATTCCCGCCAGACAGGCCGGAATAAGGGCTGACCAGACCCCGCCTTCGGTTCTGGCCCACAAAACTCCCGACGGAATCGCGATGAGGAGAACAGACCAGCAAAGACGCCGGAACCTCCTCCGCGAACGGACGAGCCGAGCAGTTGCAACCTCGCGCCGCCGCCTCTGCGCGTCCTCGGCCGCCCATTCGTCCTGCGTGCGCTCCCGAAGGCGCGCTAGGAACGCAGCATGGTCAGCGTCGTGCGCCCCGGCGGGTGGCGCAACGTTCAAGTTGAGGTCCCCGTGGACAGCGCCCGCCTACACGACAGGGCCTTCAACGCGGCCGCTCAACTCGTTCCGCACATATGGCCGTTCACCCATTCGCCGAAGATACGCGATCAGTTCAGTAGATCACCATTGGACTGCGCCTGCCTTTGTCTGGTGGGGCCCACCAGGTGACTCCGCAGTCCGCTGGACGGACTTGCCCCACCACAGTCCCACCCGCGAGCCCCCACGGACATCCGCAACGCGTATCGGCCGCTCGAACAGTCTGATTGAGTCCGTCCACAGAAGTTGGGGGACTTCCATAGTCATCAACTTCTAGGACCTAGACTGCTGGAGGAGCTTCCCAAGCCCAGAACGCAGGCTCGATTCCCGTCGCCCACTCAGACGAGAGGGCTCAGGTCGCCCGTCTGGGGGTTCGTCGGTGTCTGTATTTCTCGGACTTCACCATGCCTGACTCACGAGTCGACGAGTGCGTACGGCCTGCTGCCCGCGTCCCGGGCGAAAAGCCAAGCGAACACGAGGAGCGGGGCGTAAATCACTGCAAGGAAGATGCTGCCCACGGCCACCGTCACACGATCCGATCGGCTGTACCGGTGCTGGGTCCAGCTCAGCACCCAGAGGCCGAGAGCAGCAAGGAGTCCGACCAAGAACAGCGCCGACCACACTTGGTCGCTCTGCACCGAGAGCGCGAAGGACAGCACTACAGTCGACGGACCACGCCACTCCATCGTCTGCCCAAGGTCCCAGCCGAGCTGCCCCGGCCTTGGCAGTACCAGCAATCCCACCATCAGCAAGATCTGTGCCACACCACCGACCAGCCCGGCACGCTCGGCAATCCAGCTCGCGGGGGATTCCGTCCAGCTTGACGGGACCGCCAGCGCATCGCAGACGGTGGCCATCCCGTCGAGCGGTGTACCCCAGCGACGGGCTCCGACGATGGTCGCGAGTGCCGCGAGAGAGGCCAGCGTCCGATACAGCGTCGCCACGACCTTCAGCGAACGCACCTCCTTGATCACGTTGTTTACCGTGCTCGACGGATTCGACATGAACACATCTCGGACCGACTGCGCCTGCACGACGGGACCCTCGACGTGACCGCTCAGACCATTGACAACGGATCGATACTCGCCCATGCGCTGGAACCTACGTCCACGTTGAGAGCGCCGCCACCAAGACCTCAAAAGCGAATCTGGACGCATCACGCAGCACACCAAGCCGCACCGGGCGGCCCCGCATGGGCCTGCTCACGGCAGCAACCTCGCAGCGCGGATCTGCGGCTTGGGCGGTGAGGTCGGCCGACAGCCACTTCGTCGATCGTCACGGCTCGGGCCGGTGCAGGCATCCCTACAGATCCATCCAGCTCGTGGTCGCGGACAACGGCGTGCCGCCATGCGTGCCCCGCTTCAGGAGGCCACCGGCTTCACGTGCTCCAGCCGTGCCCTTTGGAGCGGCGAACAGCGGTCAGAACCGGCACCCAGAGGCAGTCGCGCCAAAGGCCAAAAGGGGGTAGGAAACTGCAGGTCAGAAGCCATGCGGGGCAGGCATGCGCCATAGATTCCCAAGCTCAGCGCTCCGAGTCGCTAGGCTCAGGGCTGGGCGTATAGCGCTCGCCGTCGTCGCCGACGAGGTTCACCGCCAGCTCTACTGCCAGGTCCGCCAAGGCCATCCTGTCGATTCGGGAGCATGCGCGCCGGACAAGGTGATCAGACCGGCTTCCCGTAAAAGCCGACAATCTCATCTCCCGGGTTGCCCCGGGAGGACAAAGGCTGCGGGCTACTGTGTGCCAGATTGAGGTACCCCTCGGCCATCGCGTCCGCCGGATGGCCCGGCCCCAGGCAGACAGCCGAGAGGGCCCACGGCCGGTGAGCGTGGGCCCTCTCGGTGGAGTGAGCGAAGAGTGCTGTGGGCTGGGGCTACAGCACCGGCAGGTTCTTGCGGAGCTCGAAGGCCGTGACCTCGCTGCGGTACTCCTCCCACTCCTGCTTCTTGTTGCGCAGGAAGAAGTCGTAGACGTGCTCGCCGAGCGTCTCGGCGACCAGTTCGGACTTCTCCATGAGCGCGATGGCCTCGCCGAGGTTCTGCGGGAGCGGCTCGATGCCCAGGGCGCGGCGTTCGGCGTCGCGCAGTGCCCATACGTCGTCGTCCGCGCCCGGCGGGAGTTCGTAGCCCTCCTCGATGCCCTTCAGGCCGGCGGCGAGCAGCACCGCGTAGGTGAGGTAGGGGTTGGCGCCGGAGTCGATCGAGCGGACCTCGACCCGGGCCGAGCCGGTCTTGCCCGGCTTGTACATCGGGACGCGGATCAGGGCCGAGCGGTTGTTGTGGCCCCAGCAGATGTACGAGGGGGCCTCGCCGCCCGCGCCCGCGGTGCGCTCGGAGCCGCCCCAGATGCGCTTGTAGGAGTTCACCCACTGGTTGGTGACGGCCGAGATCTCCGCGGCGTGCCGCAGCAGGCCCGCGATGAAGGAGCGGCCGACCTTGGAGAGCTGGTACTCGGCACCCGACTCGTAGAACGCGTTGCGGTCGCCCTCGAAGAGGGAGAGGTGCGTGTGCATGCCCGAGCCCGGGTGTTCGGAGAACGGTTTCGGCATAAAGGTGGCCTGGACGCCCTGTTCGAGCGCGACCTGCTTCATGACCAGGCGGAACGTCATGATGTTGTCGGCCGTGGAGAGCGCGTCGGCGTAGCGGAGGTCGATCTCCTGCTGGCCGGGGGCGCCCTCGTGGTGGCTGAACTCCACCGAGATGCCCATGGATTCGAGCATGGTGATGGCCTGGCGGCGGAAGTCCATGCCCACGTTCTGCGGGGTGTGGTCGAAGTAGCCGGAGTTGTCGGCGGGGGTGGGCCGCGAGCCGTCCAGCGGCTTGTCCTTCAGGAGGAAGAACTCGATCTCCGGGTGGGTGTAGAAGGTGAAGCCCAGGTCGGAGGTCTTGGCGAGGGCCCTCTTCAGTACGTAGCGGGGGTCCGCGAAGGACGGGGAGCCGTCCGGCATCAGGATGTCGCAGAACATGCGGGCCGTGCCCGGGGCCTCCGCGCGCCAGGGCAGCACCTGGAAGGTGGAGGGGTCCGGCTTGGCGATCATGTCCGACTCGTACACCCGGGCGAAGCCCTCGATGGCCGAACCGTCGAAGCCGATGCCCTCATCGAAAGCCTGTTCCAGCTCGGCCGGGGCCACTGCCACCGACTTCAGGAAGCCGAGGACGTCCGTGAACCACAGGCGCACGAACCGGATGTCGCGCTCCTCCAACGTACGGAGCACGAATTCCTGCTGCTTGTTCATCTTCCGCTTCCACCCATCCTTGCTGGTCAGGCCACCTGCATGCGCGCCCCGGGGCACACCGGGCACACGAGCATCCCACTCCTTGGTTTCGCGCGCGTTGCGGACCCCGTGCCGCGGTGTCCGAACCGCGCCGGTGGCCGCTTCGCCGCTGCGTGCCGCTTGTCGCTCTGTGCCCATAGTGCCTGCTCCACCGCGCGGCCGTAACGGCGGCAGGCGCAGGCCCCCGGCGACTATAAGTTGCATCTGAGATGTTAATTTGAGTCCCGAAACAGACAAGGGAGGCGCAATCCTCCCGTACCGCGTCCTGCCCATCGGCGCTCATCGACGCCCACCGGCGTCCATCGGTGTCCGTCGGTGTCCGTCGGCGTCCATCGGCGTGAGGAGCCCACGTTGCTGTCAGAACAGTCGGCCGCGACCGTCCGTGCCACGCTTCCCGTCGTCGGAGCCGCCATCGGTGAGATCACCGAGCGGTTCTACACACGGCTCTTCGCAGCCCATCCGGAGCTGCTCCGTGACCTCTTCAACCGCGGCAACCAGGCCGCGGGCACCCAGCGGCAGGCCCTGGCCGGCTCCATCGCCGCCTTCGCGGTCCACCTGGTCGAGCACCCCGACGAGCGGCCCGACGTCATGCTGAACCGCATCGCGCACAAGCACGCCTCGCTCGGCGTGGCCCCCGACCAGTACGGGACGGTGCATCGGCACCTCTTCGCCGCCATCGCCGAGGTGCTCGGCGACGCGGTCACGCCCGAGGTCGCCGCCGCCTGGGACGACGTCTACTGGCTCATGGCCAACGCCCTCATCGCCATCGAGGCCCGGCTCTACGCCGAACAGGGCGTCACCGCGGGCGACGACACCTGGCGCGAGTGGGAGGTCGTGGACCGCGTCGAGGAGACCGCCGACGTCGCCACGTTCCGGCTGCGGCCCGCCGACGGGGCGCCGGCACCGGGCTTCCGCGCGGGGCAGTACGTGTCCGTGCAGGTGCAACTCGGGGACGGGGCGCGGCAGATACGGCAGTACAGCTTGTCGGGTGGGGCGGGGGCTGAGTGTGGGGCTGGGCCTGGGGGTGGCTCTGGGGTGTGGCAGATCAGTGTGAAGCGGGTGCCGGGGGGTGCGGGGGCGCCTGAGGGTGAGGTCTCGAACCACCTGCACGCGCGCGTGCGTGAAGGAGACGTCCTGCGCGTCTCCCCGCCGTACGGGGATCTCGTCCTCGACGAGACCGACACGGACGTTCCGCTGCTGCTCGCCTCCGCCGGCATCGGCGTCACCCCGATGATCGCCCTGCTGGAGCAGCTCGCCGCCACCGGACACCGCGCACCGGTCACCGTCGTGCACGCCGACCGCTCCCCCGCCGAGCACGCGCTGCGCGCCGACCACGAGGCGTACACCGGCAAACTCCCGGACGCCACCGCGCACTTCTTCTACGAGCGGCCCGAGGCAGGTCACCCTGCGGAGCTCACGGGGCGCGTCGATCTGGCCGCACTTCCCTCGGTCGCGCCGGGCACGCGCGCGTACCTGTGCGGGCCGCTGCCGTTCATGCGGACGGTACGTTCCCAGCTGATCGCGCGCGGTGTCGCCGCCGCGGACATCCACTACGAGGTGTTCGGGCCTGATCTGTGGCTGGCGGCGCAGGGCTGAGTAGACGTGGGGGGTCAGATGTCGTCGCGGGGTGACTCGGGGGTCGCGTCGCGGGTTGTGATGCCGATGAGCAGCGGGCCCGTCGGGGCGGCCACGATGTCCGCCACCGTGAGCGCGTCCAGCGAGGCGTAGAAGGCCTCCTGCGCCCTGCGCAGCGCGTCCCGCAGGCGGCACGCCGAGTTCAGCGGGCACGGCGTGCCGCCGCCCTCGCAGTCCACCACGTCGCCCGTGCCCTCGAAGGCCCGCACCAGCGCGCCGACCGACGCCGTGCGGCCCGCCTCCGTCAGTGTGAGGCCGCCTCCCCTGCCCCTGCGGGCCGCCAGCAGGCCCATCTTCTGGAGCTCGGCGACGACCTTCGCCTCGTGGGTGTACGGCACCGCCATGTCGGCGGCCACCTCGCGCGTCGTGGGAGCCGCTCCGGTCGCCACGGCCAGGCGCATGAGGGTGCGCAGCGCCAGGTCGGTGGATCTCATGAGCCGCATGTCCCCGAGCGTAGGTAATGCGCATCCGTGGCTCAAATTTTGCGCCCGGACGCCCTGTGGTAGCGGCCCTTCCTCGCACTACGATCAGCGGACTCGTTCGTCGTCCAGTTCGGCCCTTTCCGCAGAAGGACACATCATGGGTTCCGCCAAGAACACGAGCAACGCTTCCCGCAAGGCCCGGATAGAGGAGATGCGCCGGGCGGACCGTGCGCGTGACCGGCGGGGGCGGGCCCTGACGATCACCCTCAGCGCGGTCCTCGTCGCGGCGCTCGGCGTGGGCGGCTTCTTCCTCTTCGACAAGGCGTCCGACGACTCGGGCTCGAAGGACGACGCGAAGGGCTGGCCGAAGTACAAGGTCTCCGCCGACGGCGAGAAGGTCTGGGGCAAACTCGGCCGTACGCACGTCACGAAGAAGGTCGACTACCCCATGACGCCGCCCGTCGGCGGGGACCACAACCAGGTGTGGATGAACTGCAACGGCGACGTCTACAAGAAGGAGATCCCGGAGGTGAACGCCGTGCACTCCCTTGAGCACGGTGCCGTCTGGGTCACGTACAACGACAAGGCGAAGCCGGCCGACCTGAAGAAGCTCGAGGCGAAGGTCAAGGCCACGCCGTACTCGTTGATGAGCCCGGTCAAGGACCAGAAGGACCCCGTCATGCTGACCGCGTGGGCACACCAGCGGACGGTCTCGGGCGCGGACGACCCGAAGGTCAAGGAGTTCTTCTCCAAGTACGTCCAGGGCAAGCAGACGCCGGAGCCGGGTGCGGCCTGCACGAGCGGGCTGGCGCAGTGAGGCGGCGTACCAACTGGCTCGTCGGGGGCGTCGTCGCCGCGGTCGTCGCCGGCGGCGGCATCACGGCGGCGGTCGCCGCCACGGACTCCTCCGACTCGGGGAGCACGCCCGCGAGTTCGTCGGCCGACGCGGGGTTCGCGCGGGACATGGCCGTCCACCACCAGCAGGCGGTGGAGATGTCGTACATCGTGCGGGACCGGACCGACGACGAGGAGGTGCGGCGCCTCGCGTACGACATCGCGCAGACCCAGGCCAACCAGCGCGGGATGCTGCTCGGGTGGCTGGACCTGTGGGAGCTGCCGAAGGTTCCGGACGGGGCTCCCATGGAGTGGATGGGCATGGGGGACATGCCGCCCGGCAAGGACGGGGCGCTGATGCCCGGGATGGCTACGGGGGCGGAGCTCGAACGGCTGGGGAAGCTGAGCGGCAAGAAGGCGGAGGTGCTGTATCTGCAACTGATGACACGGCACCACAAGGGTGGGGTGCATATGGCGCAGGGGTGCGTGGACCGGTGCGAGGTTTCCGCGGAGCGGAGGCTGGCTCGGGGGATGGTGGAGTCGCAGGAGTCGGAGATCTCGCTGATGTCTACGCTGCTGAAGGCGCGGGGCGCTAAGCCGTAGCGCTGGCGCTGTGCCTGGGCGGTACGCCGGGGGCCCGTCTGTGGGGCGGGGCCGCGGGGGTATGTGCGTACTCGCCATCCCTGCGCCACGCCTCAAGTCCAAAGACGCCACAGCGCGCTCAGTGCTCCGTTCGCACATACCCCCACGTCCCCTCGCGAGCGCGAGCGGCTGCCGGGCCGGTGGGGCTTCCCCGCCTTCGCTCCCCTGCCCGGCAGCTGCGGCCCGGCGGGGGTACCCCGCCTTTTGCCCCCTGCGCGGCAGCTGCGCCCCGGGGCAAACCCCACCCGCCCCAACCCCCGCAGGACGCCACGGGGCAGACCCACCCACCCGCCCCTACTCCCGCTGGACGGCGCGGGGCAAACGGGTGGGTGGGTGGGGAGCATCCGCCGCGGAGCGGCGGGCTTGGGGCTCCTACTCCGGCGGGATGGCGCAGGGGAGACGGGAGGTGCTCGAGGCCCAGGGGCCAGGTCAGGTCAGGCCAGGCGGGCCAAGTCCTCCCGCACGAGGACCCCCCGGAGCCGCGCTCCGGCGACGTAACGTTCGACCTCGGAGACCGCGTACTCCCCGAGCCTCCGCACCTCACTCCCCTGCGCCCCCGCGACATGCGGGGTCACCAGCACATTGGGCAGCCGCAGGAGCACGTGGTCCGCCGGCAGCGGCTCAGGATCCGTGACGTCGAGGAACGCGTCCAGGCGCCCCGCCCCGCACTCCCGCGCCAGCGCCTCCGTGTCGACCAGTGACCCCCGCGCCGTATTGATGACGACCCCGCCGTCCGGGATGCGCTTCAGCATGTCGGCGTTCAGGAGGCCCCGGGTCTCCGGGAGTTGCGGCGCGTGGACCGTGACGATGCTGCTGCGCTCGCACAGGGCGGGCAGGTCCACCAGCTCGGCGCCCAGTTCCGCCGCCTCGGCGCGGCTCACATAGGGATCCGTGAGCAGGACGCGGAAGCCCGCGTCAGACCCCCGCAGCGCCGCGATCACCCGGCGGCCGATCCGGGACGCGCCGATGACGCCGATGGTGCGTGCGTCCGCCCCGGTGCGGTCGGTGAAGGGCGGCCACCCGGACGCGTACCCCGCCGCGGCCGACAGCGCCCCCTTCGCCGCGAACGTGATCGCTGCGAGCGTGAAGGCCACCACCGGGTCCGCGTTGGCGTCCGCCGCCGAGGAGACGACGATGCCGCGGTCCCACACGGCCTCCGTCACCATCGGCTTGACGGAGCCCGCCGCGTGGACGACGGCGCGCAGGGCAGGTGCGGAGGCCAGGATCTCCGGGGTCAGGGGCGGACAGCCCCAGCCCGTGACCAGTACTTCCGCGACAGACAGGACGGTCACCGCCTCGGGTGCCGTGAGGGGGCCGGAGAGGAGCGGCTGGGTCAACCGGACGCTGCGGGCGAGTCGTTCACGTAGATCCGGTGTGAACACGCGCTCCGCGACCTCGACGCCCATGGCCAGCGCCGCGATGGGCGGACCGTCGCCGTTCCGTTCTCGCCGATCCGCCCGACCCGCCCGCTCTGCCTGATCTGCCACGCGTGACCGTCCCTCGTAGTAACCGGTTACCAACCAGCGTCTGGAGGCTAGGACCAATCCGGGAGAGTGGTCAAGAGACAGCGAGGCAAGGGGGGTTGACCGGGCGATGTAACCGCTTTAGATTCCGGGCACCTTATTCCGACGACGGAGGGGTTGCCGTGCCGACGGTGACGAAGGACCGGGCGGAAACCGGGGCGGTGAAGCCGCCCGGCAGGCGCGATACCAGGTCAGATGGCAAGAAATCGGTACGCGATACGGCGTGGAAGCGGTTTCAGCGCACGCGCTTCCTCGTGCTGCTCATGGCGCCCGGGCTCGCGTACTTCCTGGTCTTCCACTACGGCGCCTTCGTCGCCAACGCGGTGGCCTTCAAGGAGTACGTCCCCTTCGACGGCCTCTGGGCCAGCCCGTGGGTGGGCACGGAGAACTTCTCGCGGATGTTCGGGGATCCGGACTTCTGGCACGCGACGTGGAACACCCTGTTCATCGCCGTGCTGCAGCTGGTCTTCTTCTTCCCCGCGCCGCTCGCCCTCGCGCTGCTCCTGCACAGCCTGACCTCGGACCTGCTGCGTCGTTTCACGCAGTCCGTGATCTATCTGCCGCACTTCCTGTCGTGGGTCGTCGTCGTGGCGCTCTTCCAGCAAGTGCTGAGCGACACAGGCCTGTTGAACACGTTCCTGAGCGACTCGGGGCTGCACACCGTCGACATCATCGGCAACCCGGACGCGTACAAGGCGCTCGTCGTCGTGGAGGTGATCTGGAAGGACGCGGGGTGGGGGACCATCATCTTCCTCGCCGCGCTGATGCAGGTCGACGAGCAGTTGTACGAGGTGTCCGCCATCGACGGGGCCGGGCCCTGGCGGCGCTTCTGGCACGTCACGCTGCCCAGCATCCGGCCCATCATCATCTTGCTGCTGATCATGCGGCTCGGCGACATCCTCTCGGTCGGCTTCGAACAGATGCTGCTGCAACGGCAGTCGGTCGGCCCGGAGGTCGGCGAGGTGCTCGACACGTTCGTCTTCTGGCAGGGGATCGTCGGCGGCGACACCGGATACGCGGCGGCCGCGGGCCTGTTCAAGGGCGTCGTCGGCGCGGCGCTCGTCTTCACCGCCAACCGGATCGCCCACCGGCTCGGCGAGCAGGGGGTCTACAAGTGAGTACAGGACACGCCACCAGGCCCGCCTGGATGGAGAAGCCCCGGTTCGCCACCAAGGCCGCCAAGGCCGTCGCGGTCGCGGTCGTTCTCGCGCTCGTGCTCGTGCCGTTCCTCGTCATCGTCTCGACCTCGCTCGCCTCCAACCGGGAGGTCGTGGAGAACGGCGGCTGGGTGCTGTGGCCGGGCGATCCGACGCTGCGCGCCTACCGGACCATCCTCGACGGCGGCATCGTCACCAAGGCGCTCGGCGTGAGCGTCGGCCTCACGGTCGTGGGCACGCTCTTCTCGCTCGCGTGCACCACCTTCCTCGCGTACGCCCTGGCCCGCCCCGGTGTCTTCGGCGGCAAGCCGGTGCTGCTGCTCATCCTGTTCACGTTCCTCTTCCCGCCCGGCATGATCCCCGCCTTCCTGCTGGTCAAGGGCATGGGGATGATGGACACGTATGCCGCGCTGATCGCCCCCGTGCTGATCAACGTCTTCAATCTGATCGTGCTGCGCGGCTTCTTCCAGGGGATACCCGAGGAGTTGTACGAGGCCGCACGGCTCGACGGCGCCGGGGACTGGCACATCCTGTGGCGGATCGCGCTCCCGCTGTCCAAGGCGGCCCTCGCCGTGGTCTCCCTCTTCTACGCCGTGAGCTATTGGAACGCCTGGTTCCATGCCTCCATCTACATGGAGTCCGGCCACTGGCCGCTGTCGCAGGTGCTGCGTACGTACGTCATCGGCGGCTCCCAGATCGCCGACACCGGGCTGAGCGAGGCCGGCCAGGTCTCCGCCCCGCAGACGACGCAGATGGCCGTCCTGGTGATCGCCACCGTGCCGATCCTGCTCGTCTACCCCTTCCTGCAGAAGTACTTCACCAAGGGCGTGCTCACCGGCGCCATCAAGAGCTGATACCTCGCCCCGTTGCCAACTCGTCCAGAAGGGCCCATCCACGTGTCCGGTTCCTCGATGTCGCGGCGTACCGTGCTCCGCTCCATAGCCGTCGGCGGCGCCGCCCTGGCCGCCCCGTCCGTCCTCACCGCCTGCTCGACCGGCTCCGACGGCGGCGGCAACGTCGCCAACGCTGGCAAGAAGGCGGCGCCCTGGCCGACGTACACGCCGGCGAAGGGCCCCACCCCCGATCTCGCGCCGACCGCCGAGGGCGTCCAGCCCGGGTACACGAAGTACCCCCAGAAGCTGGTGCGGGCGACGAGCGAGAAGCCGGGCACCGGCAAGCAGAAGATCAAGGTCATGACCATCACCTACGGCACGCCGCCGAAGCCGGTCGGCCGCAACGAGTACTGGCAGGCCGTCAACGAAGCCCTGGGCGTCGAGGTCGAGTTCACCGTCGTGCCGGACGCGGACTTCCGCGCCAAGATGTCCACCCTCATGTCCGGCGACGACCTGCCCGACATGATCAATTTCGGGGGCGGGTACGTCCTGCCGCGCGAGTCGCAGTTCGTGAAGTCGCGGTGCGCCGACCTGAGCGAGCACCTGTCGGGCGACGCGGTCAAGGACTATCCCAACCTCGCCAACATCCCCACGTACGCCTGGGAGGGCATGGGCCGCATCGCCGGGCGCATCTACGGACTGCCGATCGAACGCGCCAAGGTGCACGGCGCGATGTTCATCAACCGCGAGGCGTTCGACCGGGCCGGGTACGAGCCGGGGATGTCCGCGCCCGACTTCCGGGCGATGGCGAAAGAGGCCTCACAGGACAGGAAGTACGCCCTCGGCGCGTCCACGGTGGGCTTCTTCGGCTACATGTACCACGCGATGTGGCACGGCGCGCCCAACCAGTGGCAGATCAAGGACGGCAAGGTCACCGACATGTACGGGACCGACGCGTTCAAGGCCGCCCTCGAACACATGGCCGGGATGCGCAAGGCGGGCTCGTACAACCCGGACGCCACGTCGATCTCCCAGGTCGACCTGAAGACCCAGTTCTACAACGGCACCGTCCGCTCGATGACCGACGGCTGGGGCGCCGTCATCTCCAACGCCCAGGGCATCAAGGACGAGTTCACCCTCGACGTCGCCGAGCCCTACACGGTGGACGGCGCCACACCCGTCTACCAGCAGAACCGCGGCTGTTTCGGCTACACCGTCATCAAGAAGGCCTCCAAGGAGCGGGTGCGGCTGATGCTGCGGGTGCTCGACTGGCTGGCCTCGCCGTTCGGCTCGAAGGAGTACGAGCTGATGCACTACGGAGTGGAGGGCACCCACTTCGAGTACAACAAGGACGGCGATCCGGTCGCCACCGAGCTCGGCCTGATCGACTCCAGGACCAACCTGCCCTTCCCCTACCTCATGGACGCCCCGCAGCCGCTGTACTTCCCCGGCTTCCCCGACCTCACCGAGCGGCTGCACGCCTGGGAGAAGAAGGTCGTCCCGCTCCTCGTGCCCGACGACCACTGGGGCCTCATGTCGGACACGTACAACCGGCAGGGCGCCTCCATGCAGCAGATCATCGAGGACGGCGTGACCGCGATCGTCTCCGGCCGCAAGAAGCTCTCCGACTGGGACGGCGTCTACGACAAGTGGCGCTCCCAGGGCGGCAAGCGGGCCGCCGAGGAGTTCCTCGAGGAGTACGAGGCCGCGCACTGACCCGGCGGCGGGGCGCGGGATGATGGGTCCGGGGGCAGGGCGCCGGCGAGTGGCAACTCGGCCCCGGACCCGGCGGGTTCGCCGCCGGACGGCGGTCGGCCGATGGCCAGGAGAGGGAGACACAGTGGGTGAGCGGGTCACCATCCGCGAGGTGGCCGCGCGTGCGGGCGTCTCGGTGGCGACGGTCTCGCGGGTGCTCGCGGGCAACTACCCGACGTCCACGGCGTCGCGCGCCAAGGTGCTGCGCGCGGTCAAGGACCTCGACTACGTCGCCAACGCGCACGCGCGCGCGTTGGCGGGCGCGGGCCGCAAGACGATCGCGGTGCTCATGTACGACGTGGTCGGGGCGTTCTACGCGCAGGTCGCGCAGGGCGTGGAGGTGGAGGCCGCCCAGCGGGGCCGCCTCACCCTCGTCGCGTCCACGGGCAGCGACCCGGCGCGCGAGCTGGCCCTGGTCCAGATGATGCGGGAACAGGCCGCCGAGGCCGTGATGCTGGTCGGCGGGGCCGTCCAGGACGACGAGTACCGGCAGCGGATGGCGCGGTACGCCGAGGCGCTCGCGGCGGCGGGCTCCCGGCTCGTCCTGTGCGGGCGGCCGGCGCCGACGCCCGACATGCCCGCGCTGGTCGTCGAGTACGACAACGAAGCGGGCGCCCACGCGGTGACCAGCCACCTCCTGGGCGCCGGACACCGGCGGATCGCGCTGCTCGGCTACGAGCCGGGAAACACCACCGGCGAGGACCGGCTCGCCGGCTTCCTCCGGGCGCTCGCGGACCACGGGGTGCCGCGCGAGGAGGCCGTCCTCCACGGCATCGGCTTCGGGCAAAACCACGGCTATCGGGCGATGCGGGAGCTGCTCGACAGGTCGGGCGGCAAGCCCGACTTCACGGCGGTCTTCGCGGGCGACGACCGGGCCGCGGCGGCGGCGATCATCGCGCTGCGGGAGTACGGGTTGCGGGTGCCGGAGGACATGTCGGTGGTCGGCTACAACGACGACCCGGTGGCCGGTGACATCACTCCCGGCCTGACGACCGTGCACATCCCCGCGGAGGAAATGGGCCGCACGGCGGTCCGCCGCGCCCTCTCCGGCTCTCCGGCCTCGGGCCAGGAACGGCATGTTCTCGGTACGCACATCGTGATTCGGGACAGTGTGCGGGTGGTGCGGGGGCGCAGTTCCCCGCGCCCCTGAAGCATCACGCCTGGCCGTCGTCCGCCCGGTCGGCGTCTACGTAGGGGGCGGCTATGGCGTTGTCGTCAGGATGGCGCTTGTCAGGGCCGTCGGGTGGTCGTGCATGATCATGTGGCCCGATGGGTGCGCCACCTGGAAAGTCGCGTCCAGGTTGCGGGACAGGGCGCGTTGGCGGTTCAGCCATCGGCGCGGGCCTCCCTTGTACGCGGCGAGTACGGTGACCGGGAGACCGGCCGGCAGGGGCGCCCCGCGCCGGAGGGCGGCCAGTTCACGTGCCTCGTCGGCGTACGTCGCGTACTCCATGAGCGTCGCCCGCCACACACGGCTGCTCCCGTACAGACGGGCCCAAGGGGTGGGCGCCGCCAGGTGTCGCAGTGCGGGGCCCGTCGCCCGGGGCAGGCCCGCCGCGCACAGCAGCGTCCCGCACGCGCGCGTGGCCGTCACCCGGACCCCGCGCGGCAGCAGGGCGCGCGGCCGCTCCTCGACGCTGGAGTCGACCAGGACGAGTCCCTCCGTACGTACTGGGTAGAGCCGCGCGAACGCCTCCGCGTGGAATCCGGCGAGGGAGTGGCCGACCACCGTGACCCGTGCCGCGCCGAGCCGTACCGCGTCGAGGACGCACCGGATGCGGTCCGCCTCGCCCCGCAACGTGGGTGCCACGCGCGCGTGGCCGCTGAGACCGAGGCCGGGGCGGTCGAAGCGGACGACGGTCCGGTGCGGGGCGAGCAGCGGGACCACCGGGTCCCAGTCGAACCAGCCGAGGCCGAGCCCGGCACTGAGCACGCACACCGGCCCGCTCCCCGTCACCTCGACGTGGTGCGGGACTCCCCCGACGCGTACGAAGGTCACGCGGTCACCCCCGCCCTGCCTCCGAAGGCGGACCCTTCGCGTCCCTAGACACCGACCACGCGAGCGTCACCAACCACACCGCGATCAACAGCACCTGGAGGCGCTGGCCGATCCCGAGCCCCCACGTCCCCCGCCCGGCCTCGAACGCGGCGACGGATGCCAGCGTCCACCCCGTGGCGGCCAGTTCGAGGACGACGAGGACGGGCCCGGTGCGCGCGAGCGTCGGCCACGTGCCGGCACGACGGCGCGCGGCGACCGTGAGCAGCACCATGGCGACCAGCGCTCCGGTGACCGCCAGGCTGCTGCTGACCGCGTGTGCGGAGTGCGTCCAGGGGACGATGCCCGCCCGCTCGCGCGCGGCACAGCCCGCGTCGGCGGTCGCCGCGCAGTTCAGCGGGAGACGGGAGTCGGCCGCCGTGGCCGCCCCGAACAGCGCGAGCCCCGCCCAGCCCGCCGCGGTCCACCACCCGCGGAGCGGCAGCCGTGCCAGGGCGAGCGCCGCGCCCGCGAGGACGAGGAGGCCCGCGAGGAAGTCCGCGGTGCGGAAGAACGTCCCGTACGGCTGGTCCTCGGCGGCGAGTTCACTGACGTACGTCGTGCGTGACGAGAGGCCGGTCGGCAGGAAGGCCTCGGCCGACCATGTGCTGTACGCGAGGGCGGCGGCCAGCAGGAGGCCCACGAGGACACGTGCGGCGGCGGGCCTGGCGAGGCGGACGGGACGTGCGTCCATGGGGGCGGCTGCCGTCGTGGCGGAGGGCACCGGTGCGCACACGCTATTTCTGCGCATGGGCCGGCCGGTGCTCGGGGTGGATCCAGCTGGGTTTGCGGTACTTGAGGAAGGCCGCGGGCGCCAGGACGCCGAGCGCGAGGAGGCCGCCGCCGACGATCAGCAGGTAGCGCCACAGCGGGCCCTTGCCGAACTGGTCGGGCGGCACGAAGCCGATGGCCAGCGCGACGAGCGACGCGACGAAGCCGACGGACGCGACGAGCGTCACGGCGGGGACCACGAAGCCGCGCGGCACCTCCGGATGGGATTTCCGCAGCCGTACGACGGCCACGAACATCAGCAGATACGCGATGAGGTAGATCTGCACGGTGATGACCGAGAACATCCAGTACGCACTGGAGACGTTGTCACTGAAGGCGTAGAGGACACCGATCAGCGTGGTGATCACGCCCTGCGCGACCATGATGTTCCGGGGGACGCCCGCTTTGTTGAACTTCTGCAGGACGGGCGGCAGATAGCCCTCCTGCCGGGCCAGCGTCACTAGGCCCTTGGCGGGGCCCGCGAGCCAGGTGAGCATGCCGCCGAGCGCGGCCATGACCAGCATGATCCCGACGACCTTGGTCAGCCAGCCGACGTGGAAGTGGTCGAAGAAGGCCTGGAAGGCCTGCATCAGACCGGCGGTGAGGCTGAGCTGCCCCGACGGCATGACCCAGCTGATGGCCAGGGCCGGAAGGATGAAGATCAGCAGGACGAGGCCGGTGGCGAGGAAGATCGAGCGCGGGTACTCGGAGCGGGGGTGGCGCAGCGACGACACGTGGACGCCGTTCATCTCCATGCCCGCGTAGGAGAGGAAGTTGTTGACGATGAGGACCAGGCTGGCGAGGCCGGTCCACGGAGGCAGCCAGTGGTCGGCGCTCATGGGCGCGGCGGACGGGTTGCCCTGCCCCAGGAAGACGACCCCGAGCGCGACGAGGACGACGCCCGGGACGAGGGTGCCGATGACGAGCCCCCAGGAGGACAGCCCGGCGACTGTCTTGGTCCCCCGGCACGTGACCCATACGCCGGTCCAGTAGATGACGACGATGACGATCGCTACGTAGAGGCCGTTTTCGGCAAGGCTCGGATGGACGACGTACGCGAACGTCGAGGCGACGTAGGCGAGCAGGCTCGGGTAGTACGCGATGGTCATGGCGAACTGGCACCAGACGGCGACGAACCCGAGCGGCTTGCCCAGGGCCTCGCTCACCCAGCGGTAGATGCCGCCGGACCACCCGGAGGCGAGCTCGGCGCCGACGAGGGCGGTGGGGAGCAGGAAGACGACGGCGGGCAGGAGGTAGAGGAAGACGGCGGCCAGTCCGTAGATGGCCATGGAGGGCGAGGGGCGCAGACTGGCCACGGACGCGGTGGTCATCAGGGCGAGCGTCAGCCAGGAGATGAACTGCCGCGGAATGGCCGGGTCCGGCTCCGGCAGGGTTCCCGCACCGGTCTGCTCCGGTTCGTCCTTTTTCGTCATGCGCTCATGATCGTCGGAGCGGCGGGGGCCCGCATGTCGCCGGATACCCGGCGGGGGTAGGGTGCGCCTCATGGCGAGGACGAGGAGCCGCACGGGGCACGGGCAGTGGCTGCTGCTCGCCGCGCTGCTCTTCGGGATCGTGACCATGCATACGTTGGGGCATCCTTCGGGGGGCTCCGGCGGGGGGCATGGGGGTGACCGGCACGAGGCTGACCGGCATGTGGCCGTCGGTGAATCCCTGCGGCACGGGGACGGCATGAGGCCCGAGCGGCACGGGGACGGCATGAGCCCTGAGCGGCACGGGGACGGCATGAGCCCTGAGCGGCACGGGGACGGCATGAGCCCCGAGCGTCACGGGGACGGCATGAGCCCCGAGCGGCACGGGGACGGCATGAGCCCCGAGCGTCACGGTGACCTCATGAACCCTGACCGTCACGGTGACCTCATGAACCCTGACCGTCACGGTGACCGTGGCATGCGCGTGGCCGTGTCCCCCGCGGCCGGCCCCGCTTCCGCCTCCGAACCGCACGACGGCGGGATGGCGATGGACCCGCTGTCCGTGTGCCTCGCGGTGCTGGGCGCCTTCACGCTCGCCCTGCTGGTGCGGGCAGGCCTGCTGCGGCCGGGCCCGCGCGTCGCCCATCTGCGCGCTCCCGGGCGGCTCCTCCACATCCTGCGGCCCAACCCGCCGCCGCCCCGCATACTCCTCTCCCGTCTGTCGGTGCTGCGCATTTAGGCCTGCGCACCGGCTGCTTCGCGCTGCCCGCCGAACTCGTGGTGCTCCTGTGGGAACCCGCGGGGGTCGGGCGGTGTACCAGAAGCAGCAGATGCGCCCATCTGCACGCACCACCACGACGAGGTGTCACCCAGCCATGCGTAAAGAAGCTTCTCCGCACGTCCCGTCACAGCCCGCCCTCTCACAGCCGGTTCCCGCGCAATCCGTCCTCGCGCAACCCCTTCTCGCGCGGCCCGTTCCCTCCCGCGTCGTTCCCTCGCGGCGCACCGTGCTCGGTGCCGCGGCCGCCGTCGCCGGGGCGGGAATCCTGACGGCCTGTTCGGACGCGGACCAGGGCGGTGGCCACAGCGGGCACGGCCCGGGCGGTGCGTCCGGGCCCGAGGGCTATGTGGACCCCGCGGGCAAGGAGGTCGCGGCCGCCGAGAAGAAGCGCGGCCGCGGCGGCCGGACCCGCGAGGTGAGGCTGACGGCGGTGGAGACCAGGCTCGACCTGGGCGGCCCCACGGTCAGGTCGTGGGCGTACGGGGACCGGCTCCCCGGCAAGGAGGTCCGGGTCACCGCGGGCGACACCCTCGCCCTCACCCTGGCCAACCACCTGCCGCAGGCCACCTCCCTGCACTGGCACGGCATCGCCCTGCGCAATGACATGGACGGCGTCCCCGGCCTCACCCAGCAGGACATCAAACCGGGAGCGGACTTCACCTACCGCTTCACGGTGCCCCACCCGGGGACGTACTGGTTCCATCCGCACTCCGGCACCCAGCAGGACCGCGGGCTGTACGCACCCTTGATCGTCGAGGACCCGAAGGAGCCGCTGAAGTACGACAAGGAGTGGGTGATCGTCCTCGACGACTGGGTGGACGGAGTGGACGGCTCGACCCCGGACGGCGTGCTCGCCGAGCTGAGCAAGGGCATGGCCGACCACGACATGGGCGGCGGGGACTCCGGCGGCCACGGCGGCCACGGTGGGCACGACATGCCGGGCACCCCCTCCGGCTCCGCCGGCCCCTCCCGCATGATGATGGGCGCCAAGAGCGACCTGCTGGGCGGCGACGCGGGCGACGTGGCCTACCCGCACTACCTCATCAACGGGCGCACGGCCGCGGCGCCTTCACAGTTCCGCGCCCGCCCCGGCGACCGCATCCGCCTCCGCATCATCAACGCCGGCGGGGACACGGCCTTCCGCGTAGCCCTCGGGGGCCACGAGATGACGGTGACCCACACGGACGGCTTCCCGGTGCGGCACGCGAAGACACAGGCGCTGCTCCTCGGCATGGGCGAGCGGTACGACGTACTGGTCACCGCCAAGGACGGCGTCTTCCCGTTGACCGCCGTCGCCGAGGGCAAGAAGGCGGCGGCGCTCGCGGTGCTGCGCACGGGCGGCGGGGCCGCGCCGACCGCGTCGACCCGCCCCGACGAGCTGAAGGGGCGCCTCCTGACCGCCGCCGAGCTGAGGGCGCACGAGTCGGTCGCCCTGCCCTCCCGCAAGCCGGACCGCACGATCAGGCTCCAACTGACGGGCGGCATGGCCGCGTACGACTGGGCCTTCGACAAGAAGCCCTACTCCCCCGGCCGGCGCCACCCCGTCCGCGCCGGCGAGCGGGTCCGCCTGACCTTCGCCAACTCGACCTCGATGTGGCACCCCGTTCACCTGCACGGCCACACCTTCGCCCTGGCGCACACCCCGGGCGGCCCCCGCAAGGACACCGCGATCGTCCTGCCGAACAGCAGCCTGACGGTGGACTTCGAGGCGGACAACCCGGGCCTGTGGATGATCCACTGCCACAACGTGTACCACGCGGAGGCGGGAATGATGACGGTCCTCGGCTACCGGAGCTGACCGCCCGCCGACCACGGAAGAAGGGTAGGCACTTATCGCTAGAAGCGGGATAATAACGGCATAGCAGTCGGCAGGCATCCCAGGCCACAGGCCCATGCCACCCCTTCCGAAGGGGGCCGGTCCCCATGACCACCCCTGGCGTCCCGCAACCCGGCGCCCCGCAGCAGCCACCACCGCAGCAGATGCGCAACGGCCTCGGTACCGCGGCCCTGGTGCTCGGCATCATCGGTGTGCTGTGTGGGCTGGTGCCGCTGCTGTTCTGGGCTGCGGGCGTCCTTGCCGTCCTGGCGCTGGTCTTCGGTTTCGTCGGCATCGGCAGGGCCCGCAGAGGCCAGGCCACCAACCGGGGCATGGCGATCTGGGGCACCTCGCTCGGGGCGGTCGCCGCGGTTCTGGCGGTCGTCGGTCTCGTCATCAGCGTCTCGGTCTTCAACGACACGGTGGACGAGCTGGACGGGACCGGCGGCAAGAAGGAAGCGTCGACCGCACCCGCCGAGCCGTCCGGCTCCGGCCGGGAGCGGGAGACGGAGGCCGGGACGGAGACGGAGGCGGGGGACGACTCCGGCGAGCTCGGGTTCGGCGAGACCTTCGCGTACGACGACGGCGTGAAGGTGACCGTCGCCGAACCCGCCCCCTACCAGCCGGGTCCGTACGCTGCGGGCCACACCCAGGGCCACAAGGCCCTGACCGTCAGGATCACCGTCGTCAACGGCTCGGACGAGACGGCCGATCTGGACCTGACCACGGTCACCTTCAAGGACGCCGACGGCGCCGAGGCGGACAAGGTCTTCGACGGTGACCTGCCGAGGGAGCTCGCCGGCAAGCTGGCGCCCGGCAAGCTGTCCGCCGCCACCTACGCCGTCAGCCTCCCGGCCGACGCCGCGCACACGCTGGAGGTCCAGGTCGAACCCGGCTTCCTCCAGTACGACAACGCGACCTGGTCCGGAAGCACCCGGTGACGCGAGGGGACACCCCTCGCACCCGCCACGGCGAGGCACCGAGCCCAGCAAGGCATCGCGTCGCTCTGACGATTACACTGATTCCGTGCCTCAACTACGCCTCGCTCTGAATCAGATCGACTCGACCGTCGGCGATCTCGCCGGGAACGCCGAGGCGATCGTCCACTGGACCCGGCACTCCGCCGAGCAGGGGGCGCATCTCGTCGCGTTCCCCGAGATGGTGCTGACCGGCTATCCCGTCGAGGACCTCGCGCTGCGTTCGTCCTTCGTCCAGGCCTCCCGGGCGGCGCTCCGCGCGCTCGCCGTGCGGCTGCGGGACGAGGGGTTCGGAGAGCTGCCGGTCGTCGTCGGCTATCTCGACCGCACCGAGGAGGCCAAGCCGAAGTTCGGCCAGCCCGCGGGCGCCCCGCGCAACGCGGGCGCGGTGCTGTACCGCGGCGAGTGCGTCCTGACGTACTCCAAGCACCACCTGCCCAACTACGGCGTCTTCGACGAGTTCCGGTACTTCGTGCCGGGCGAGACGCTGCCGGTCGTGCGGGTGCACGGCGTCGACGTCGCGCTCGCCATCTGCGAGGACCTCTGGCAGGACGGCGGCCGTGTGCCGGCGACGCGCAGCGCGGGGGCGGGTCTGCTGCTCTCCATCAACGCGTCGCCGTACGAGCAGAACAAGGACGACCAGCGTCTCGAACTCGTGCGCAAGCGCGCGCAGGAGGCCGGCTGCACCACCGCGTACCTCGCGATGATCGGCGGGCAGGACGAGCTGGTGTTCGACGGTGACTCGATCGTCGTCGACAAGGACGGCGAAGTCATCGCCCGGGCCCCGCAGTTCTCCGAGGGCTGTGTCGTCCTCGACCTCGACCTGCCGGCCGCCGCGCCCGTGCCGCCGTCCGGCGTCGTCGACGACGGGCTGCGCATCGAGCACGTCACGCTCTCCGATGAGCCCCTCCCGGCGTACGAGGCCGAGCTCACCGGCGGGTACGCCGAGCGGCTCGACGACGACGAGGAGGTGTACTCGGCGCTCGTCGTGGGGCTGCGCGCGTACGCCGCGAAGAACGGTTTCAGCAGCGTCCTGATCGGCCTCTCCGGCGGCATCGACTCGGCGCTCACCGCCGCCATCGCCTGCGACGCGCTGGGCGCGCAGAACGTGTACGGCGTCGCCATGCCGTCCCGGTACTCCTCCGACCACTCCATCGGTGACGCGGAGGAGCTGGCGCGGCGCACCGGGCTCAACTTCCGCACCGTGCCGATCGCCCCGATGTTCGACGCGTACATGGGTTCGCTGGGGCTCACCGGGCTCGCCGAGGAGAACCTCCAGTCGCGGCTGCGCGGCACGATGCTGATGGCGCTCTCCAACCAGGAGGGGCACATCGTGCTCGCGCCGGGCAACAAGTCCGAGCTGGCGGTCGGGTACTCCACGCTGTACGGCGACTCCGTGGGGGCGTACGGCCCGATCAAGGACGTCTACAAGACGGCGATCTTCCGGCTCGCCGAGTGGCGCAACCGCGCCGCGCGGGAGCGGGGGCAGACGCCGCCGATCCCGGAGAACTCCATCACCAAGCCGCCGAGCGCCGAGCTCCGCCCCGACCAGGTCGACACGGACTCGCTGCCCGACTACCCGGTCCTGGACGCGATCCTGGAGCTCTACGTCGACCGGGACCAGGGCGCCGACGCGATCGTGGCCGCCGGGTTCGACCGGGAGCTGGTCGTCAAGACGCTGCGGATGGTGGACACCGCCGAGTACAAGCGGCGGCAGTACCCGCCGGGGACGAAGATCTCCGCGAAGGGCTTCGGCAAGGACCGCCGCCTGCCGATCACCAACCGCTGGCGCGAGTCCTCCGCGGGCTGACCGGCCACTCCGGGCGCGGGACGCCCGGCGGCGCCCCACGTGATCTGCCCCTGTCGCCACACGGCGACAGGGGCAGATCAGGTAAGGGGTGGATCAGCCCGGAGCAGCTCGGCTCAGTGGCGGGCCGGCTCCCTCGTCGGGGTGCCGGTCGCCACGACCCGTTCCGTGCCCGTCACGGGCCCCCTGCGGAGGTCCACCGCGTACGCCACGCCGGCCACCGCCAGGCCGAGCACGGCGAGGACCGCGCCCGTCACGGCCGGGGAGGTCACGCCGAAGCCCGCCGCGAGGGCGAGGCCGCCGATCCAGGCGCCGCCCGCGTTGGCGAGGTTGAACGCGCCCTGGTTGGCGGATGAGGCCAGGGACGGGGCCGCCGCGGCCTTCTCCATGACCATGAGCTGCAGCGGCGAGCCCGTCGTGAACGCCGCCATGCCGAGCAGGACGACGCCGACCGCCGCGCTCCATCCGGCGCTCATGAGCAGCGGGAAGAGCGCGAGGACGACGGCCAGCGCCGTGAGTCCGCCGAAGAGCGTGCCGCGCAGGGAGTGGTCCGCGAGGCGGCCGCCCAGCAGGTTGCCCGCCGTCGCGCCCACGCCGAACAGCGCGAGGAGCAGCGTGACGCTGGACTCGGCGTAGCCGGCCGCGTCCGTCAGCATCGGCGTGATGTAGCTGTACGCCGCGAAGAGCGCCCCGAAGCCGGCGACGGTCGTGCCGAGCGCCAGCCACACCGGAAGGCTGCGCAGCGCGCGGAGCTCGCCGCGGAGTCCCGCCGCGTCGCCGTGGCCGTGATCGGCCGGGACGAGGAGGGCGAGCGAGGCGATGGCCGCGAGCCCGATCGCGCTCACCGCGAGGAACGTGGCGCGCCAGCCGAGCTGCTGCCCCATCGCCGTGGCCACCGGTACGCCGACGATGTTGGCGACGGTCAGGCCGAGGAACATCAGGGAGACCGAGCGGGCCTTGCGCTCGGGGGCGACGAGCCCGGTGGCGACGACCGCGCCGACCCCGAAGAACGCGCCGTGCGGCAGCCCGCTGAGGAAGCGGGCGGCCATCAGGAGGTGGTAGTCGGGGGCCGCCGCCGACAGCGCGTTGCCGACCACGAAGAGCACCATCAGGCCGATCAGGACGCGGCGGCGCGGCAGCTTCGCGGTGACGGCGGCGAGGAGCGGGGCGCCGATGACGACGCCGAGCGCGTACGCGGAGACGAGGTGTCCCGCGGTGGGTATGGACAGGTGCAGGTCGTCGGCGACGTTGGGCAGCAGACCCATCATCACGAACTCGGTGGTGCCGATGCCGAAGGCGCCCACGGCGAGGGCGAGCAGGGCCAGGGGCATGAAGAAGTACCTTCCAACGGAAGCGGGGGTGGGGGCGGGGGGCTGCTTCACTGAGAGCGTCGAGGGCGCGGAGAGCGCCGGGGACCAACGCAGAGTGAACCCATAAGTTTACGTACGGAACAAACCCGCGCCCGCCCAGTATTCCGTGCGCTCACATCCGCACGGTCACACCCGCACCACGCGCACGTTACGAGGAGAGGTCGACCCGTGCCGCGATCGGCAGGTGGTCGCTGCCCGTCTCCGGCAGCGTCCAGGAGGCGACCGGCTCGACGCCCTTGACCATGATCTGGTCGATGCGGGCCATCGGGAACGACGCGGGCCAGCTGAAGCCGAAGCCGTCGCCCGCCGCGCCCTGCGTGGAACGCATCTGGGAGGTGACCGCGTTCAGGGCGCGGTCGTTCATCGTGCCGTTGAGGTCGCCGAGCAGGACGACCTTGCCGAGCTTCTCGTCGGCGATGGCCTCGCCGAGCGCGTCGGCGCTGTTGTCGCGCTGGTTGGCGGTGAAGCCCGCGTCGAGCTTCACGCGGACCGAGGGCAGGTGCGCGACGTAGACGCCGACGTCACCCTTGGGGGTGTTGACCGTCGCCCGCATCGCCCGGACCCAGCCCAGCTTGATGTCCACGGGCCTGGCGTCGGTCAGCGGGTACTTGCTCCACAGCCCGACGGTGCCCTTCACCGAGTGGTACTTGTACTCCCCCGCCAGCGCCTTCTCGTACGTGGGGACGGCGTCCGCGGTGAGCTCCTCCAGCGCGATGACGTCGGCGCCGGAGGAGGCGACGTCCTGGGCGGTGCCGGTCGGGTCGGGGTTGTCCGCGTTCACGTTGTGCGTGGCGACGGTCAGGTCGCCGCCGGTGCCGCCCGACTTGCCGGTGATCAGGCCGCCGAACGAGTTGATCCAGATGATCAGGGGCAGCAGCAGGGCGATCAGCGCGGTGGCGGACTTGCGGACCACCGCGATGACGAGCAACACCGGGATGAAGACGCCGAGCCAGGGCAGGAAGGTCTCGGTCAGGCTGCCGAGGTTGCCCACGTTGTTGGGGATCTGCGCGTGGAAGAGCATCACCAGGGCGATCAGGACCGCGGCGCCCGCCGTGACGAGCCCGCGCCGCCAGATGCCCGGGTCGCCCCGCCAGCCGTCGAGCAGGCGGCGGAGCCGGGACCCCGGACGCTCGGGCCCCGAGCCGCCGCTGCCCGTCTCCGTCATATACGCCTGCGCCATGCTGTCGTCGCCTCACTGCCTGCCGTGCACACCGTCTGTCCCGCCCCCCTGAAACCCTAGGGGATGAACCGGTGTCGTCCCTGCCGTCCACGACGGCCGTACAGGCACCATGACGTCCGGGGCGGCGCGAGGGGTTCCTGATCTGCGGGGGAGAGCGCCCTCTGTGACGAAATGCGCACAACCCCGACGGCGGATCCGGTGGGCCGTGTCACCGCGTGGGCCGCAGCCCTTCCAGGACGGTGTCGACGATCCGCTCCGCGAGGTCGTCGTCGAGCGGCGCGCCCGGCCGCAGGATCGTGCGGAGCAGCATGGGGCCCACGAAGAGGTCGTTGGCCAGCTCCACGTCGGCGTCCGTGCGCAGCTCGCCGTCGGCGACGCCGCGCCGCAGCACCTCGACGATCATGCGGCGGCGGGGCGCGACGACCGTCTCCTGGTACGCCTCCGCCAGCTTGGGCAGGGCCTTCATCTGGGCGAAGACGTTGTGCAGGAGGGCCGAGGAGCGCATGGTCAGGCCGCGGCGGCGCAGGCTCTCCAGGATGCGGACGAGGTCGTCGCGCATCGAGGTGCCGGGCAGCGGGAGGTCCGGTTCCTCGAAGGCGCGCAGGACGTCGACGAAGAGGGCCTCCTTGCCGTCCCAGCGCCGGTAGATGGTGGCCTTGCCGACCCCGGCCGTGCGGGCGATCCGCTCGATGGACAGCTCGGTGAGCGAGACGCCCTCCTCCAGGAGCCGCACCACGCCCTCGATGATCGCCTGCTCGACAGCCTCGCTCCTGGGCCGCCCGCGGCCGCTCCTGACGAGGGGCGGCTCCTTCGCGACGTCACCCTCGTCCGCGACCCGCACGCCCTGGTGGACCACGTCGTCTCTCCCTCTCTCCGCGCGTCTCCGCGCTCTCGGCGCTCTCGGCGCTCTCGGCGCTCTCGGCGCTCTCGGCGCTCTCGGCGCACCGGATGCCCGCCCGGCCGCCGGGCCGATTCTGCCTCAGCGGCCGGTGGCACCCACCGGTTCGTCCGCCTTCTCGGCCGGGCCGGGCTCCGCGGGCGTACGTCCCGGCAGGAAGAGGAAGACGACCAGCGCGCCGAGCACGGCGACGCCCGCGCCCCACACCGCCGTGACGTGCATGGCGTGCAGGAAGGAGTCGTTGGCGGCGGTGATCAGGGGTTCGCCCTTGGGGCCGAGCTTCGCCGCGACGCCGAGGGTCGCCTCGATGGACTCGCCTGCGGTGTGCCGGGCCCCTTCGGGCAGCACGGTCAGCTGGTCCTCGACCCCGTTCCGGTACGCCGTGGAGAGCACGGAGCCGAGGACCGCGATGCCGAGGGCGCCGCCGACCTGCCGGAAGGTGTTGCTGAGCGCGGACGCGGAGCCGGCCTTCTCGCGCGGCAGGGCCTGCATGATCACGACGCTGGTCGGCGTCATGATGTGCGCCATGCCGGTGCCCATCAGGAAGAAGACGACTTCCAGGAGCCAGATGGGCGTGTCGGCGTCGAAGAGGGTGAAGGCGGTCAGGGTCACCGCCACCAGGAGCAGTCCGCCGGTGCAGACGGCGCGCACGCCGAAACGGTCGACGACAAGGCGGGCCCGGGGCGCGAAGACGAGCTGGGCCAGGGCCAGCGGCAGCATCAGCAGGCCGGTCTGGAGCGGCGAGTAGCCCCGCACGCTCTGGGTGTAGAACACCGAGAAGAAGGTCACGCCCATCAGCGCGAAGAAGACGAGCGCGATGGCGCAGATCGCCGCGGAGAACACCCGGTTCTTGAAGTACGTGATGTCGACGGACGGGTGGTCGCTGCGCTTCTCGTGCAGCACGAAGGCGACGAGGACGGCGAGGCCCGCGCCGGCCGTGCCGAGGACGGCCGGGTCGGTGAAGTCGGCCAGCTGGCCGCCCTTGATGATGCCGTAGACGAGCAGCACCAGGCCGACGACGGAGAGCGCGACGCCGAAGAGGTCGATCCGGCCGGGCCTCGGGTCGCGGGAGTCGGGCACCAGCCACACCATCAGGGCCAGGGCGACGATCACGATCGGTACGTTGACGAGGAAGACGGAGCCCCACCAGAAGTGGTCGAGCAGCACGCCGCCGGTGATGGGCCCGATGGCGATGGCGAGGCCGACGCCGCCCGCCCAGATGCCGATGGCCTTGGGCTGTTCCTCGCGCTCGAAGACGTTCATCAGGACGGCGAGGGTGGCCGGCATCACGAACGCCGCGCCGAGGCCCATCACCGCGCGGAACGCGATGAGCTGCACGGGCGATCCGGACACGGCGGCGAGCGCCGACCCGAGCCCGAAGACGACGAGGCCGCCCAGCAGGACCTTCTTGCGGCCGAGCCGGTCGCCGAGCAGGCCCGCCGTGAAGAGGAGACCCGCGAAGACGAGCGTATAGGCGTTGATGGCCCATTCCAGCTCGCTCTGGGTGGCGCCGAGGCCGGTCGGGGCGGGGGTGGAGATGGTCTTGATGGCGACGTTCAGGATCGAGTTGTCGAGCACGACGATCAGCAGGCTGAGCATCAGCACCGCGAGGATCGCCCAGCGGCGCCGGTGGACGGCTTCCGGTATGCGGGGCGGGGTGGGCATGGCAGGGGAGGACATGCAGACCACCGTAAAGCTAATTCGATACGAGACCGTCTCGTATTGGAAAGGTTTGCCGAACACGAGGGCGTGCCTTTACCGAAAGGCCTCCCCGCGCTGTCGAAGGGGCTCCTCACCATCGACTGGTTCCCCTGCCGCCGAATGGTTCCCTTGAGCCGAAAGGTTTCCTTGCTGCCGAAAGGTTCCCTTGTTGCTGAAAGGGTCCCTTGCTACCGAAACCGCTCCTCCTGAACTCGCACTAGCCCCGGGGCCGCACGTGGTGCCACCATGGAGGTGATCCGGGGACGCCGTCAGGGCGCCTCGAGATGACAGAAGGAGCCGTTGCGATGACGCAGCTTTCGGCTGCCCAGAAGAGCGCCGACGCCCCCAAGAGCCCCGACAGCAGCAAGGCGCTGTACGGCGGCAAGGGCACCCGGCGCATCACCGTGCGCGACATCACCGCCGCCAAGGAGCGCGGCGAGAAGTGGCCCATGCTCACCGCCTACGACGCGATGACCGCGTCCGTCTTCGACGAGGCGGGCATCCCCGTCATGCTCGTCGGCGACTCGGCGGGCAACTGCCACCTGGGGTACGAGACGACCGTGCCCGTCACCCTCGACGAGATGACCATGCTGTCGGCCGCGGTCGTACGGGGCACTTCGCGCGCCCTGATCGTCGGCGATCTGCCGTTCGGCTCGTACCAGGAGGGCGCCGTCCAGGCGCTCCGGTCGGCGACGCGCCTCGTGAAGGAGGCGGGCGTCGGCGCGGTGAAGCTGGAGGGCGGTGAGCGCTCCCTCGCCCAGACCGAGCTGCTCGTCCAGTCCGGCATCCCCGTCATGTCGCACCTCGGCCTGACCCCTCAGTCCGTGAACACCATGGGCTACCGGGTGCAGGGCCGCGGCGACGAGGCCGCCCACCGGCTCCTCCACGACGCCAAGGCCGCGCAGGACGCGGGCGCGTTCGCGGTCGTCCTTGAGCTGGTCCCCGCGGAGCTCGCCGCCGAAGTCACCCGCTCCCTGCACATCCCGACCGTCGGGATCGGCGCGGGCTCCGAGTGCGACGCGCAGGTCCTGGTCTGGACGGACATGATGGGCCTGACCGGCGGAAAGATGCCGCGCTTCGTCAAGCAGTACGCGGAGTTGCGGAACGTCATGGCCGGGGCGGCGAAGGCGTTCGCGGAGGACGTGGTGGGCGGGGCGTTCCCGGCGCCGGAGCACGCGGTCCACTGAGACCGTGGGGGCGAGCGGTCCCCTCCGCCCGCCTCCCCTGATCCATCGCGGCACCATGGCAGCCCGTCGATTCCCCCGTCAACGGGCTGCCTGTTCTCGCCCCTGGGCGCTTGGACGACCCTCTCGCCTGGCCCCGGCTCGGCCCACCCCTGCCCCGCCGCTTCGCGGCGGATCACCCCCGACCGGGTGCTGCTCGCCTCGCAGGCTGCCGGCTCGGGACGCCCCTGTCCCGCCGCTTCGCGGCGGATCGTCCCCGACCGGGTGCTGCTCGCGTCGCAGGCTGCTGGCTCGGGGCACCCTCCTGTCCCGCCGCTTCGCGGCGAACCACCGCCGACCGGGCGCTGCTCGCGTCGCAGTCTGCGGGCTCGGAGCACCCCTGTCCCGCCGCTTCGCGGCGGATCATCCCACCCACCCACCCGTTTGCCCCGCGAGTCAAGGTGCAGGTAGGGGCCCCTACAGTCCCGGTCGGTTCGGGGTGCACGGGTGGGTGGGTGGGAAACATCCGCCGCGAAGCGGCGGGGCAGGGAGACCCGCACCAGAGAGACGGGCGATGGGTGGACGGGCGGGATGCTCGCCGCGAAGCGGCGGGACAAGGAGACCCGCACCAGAGAGACGGGTAATGGGGTGGACGGGCGGGATGCTCGCCGCGAAGCGGCGGGACAAGGAGACCCGCACCGGAGAGACGGGTGATGGGTGGGCGGGCGGGATGCTCGCCGCGAAGCGGCGGGGGAAGGTCTCCCCCACCGGACCGGAAGCAGTGGGACGGCGGTGGGACATCCGCCGTGAAGCGGCGGGACAGGGTCGGCCGCCCCCACCGGCACCGTATCCAGGCGGTGGGGCAGGAACGGCCCGCCCCGAGCCGCCGCCGGCAAGAGGGCGCCAACCAGCCCTCCCCCCCCCCAGTCCCGCCACGGGTGGCCGCACCCCCGGAAACCCGGCCCACGTCCCCGGCACGGGTAACCACACCAACGCCCCCGGCACGGGTGCCCGCACCCGGAACCCCGTCCCGCCCCCGGCGAGCCCCCGCTGTCGGTGGGATGTCGGTCGTTTGTCGGTGGGGTCTGACACCTTGTGGGCATGACGCGAATCGACATGAACCCCGGCGGCGCAGGGAGCGCGGTCACCGTAAGGGGACTGGTCAAGCACTACGGCGAGACCAAAGCTCTGGACGGCGTGGACCTCGACGTGCGCGAGGGCACCGTCCTCGGCGTGCTCGGGCCCAACGGCGCAGGCAAGACCACCCTCGTGCGCTGCCTCTCGACCCTGATCACCCCGGACGCGGGCACCGCCCTCGTCGCCGGGTACGACGTGGTGCGCCAGCCCCGCCAGCTGCGCCGCGTGATAGGCCTCACCGGCCAGTACGCGTCGGTGGACGAGAAGCTGTCCGGCCGGGAGAACCTGTACATGATCGGGCGGCTGCTCGACCTGTCCCGCAAGGAGTCCAGGTCCCGGGCCGACGGCCTGCTGGAGCGGTTCTCGCTCACCGAGGCCGCCAAGCGCCCGGCGAACACGTACTCGGGCGGTATGCGCCGCCGCCTCGACCTCGCCGCGTCGATGATCGGCAGCCCGGCCGTCCTCTATCTGGACGAGCCGACGACCGGTCTCGACCCCCGCACGAGGAACGAGGTGTGGGCCGAGGTCAAGCGCATGGTGGGCGACGGCGTGACCGTGCTGCTCACCACCCAGTACATGGAGGAGGCCGAGCAGCTGGCCTCCGAGCTGACGGTCATCGACCGCGGCAAGGTCATCGCCAACGGCGGCATCGAGGAGCTGAAGGCGAAGGTCGGCGGCCGCACCCTGCGCGTCCGCCCGGCCGACCCCCTGGAGCTGCGCCCGCTGGCGAACGCCCTGGACGACCTCGGTCTGACCGGCCTCGCCACCTCGACGGTCGACGTCGAGACCGGCACGGTCCTCGTGCCGATCCTCAGCGACGAGCAGCTGACCGCCGTGGTCGGCGCGGTCACCGCGCGCGGCATCACGATCGGCTCGATAGCCACCGAACTGCCCAGCCTGGACGAGGTGTTCCTGTCCATCACCGGCCAGAAGGCCAGTGCCCCGCAGGACGCCCGCCCCGCGGAACTCGAGGAGGTCGCCGTATGAGCGCCACCACACTCACGGCCCCCCTCAAGACGGGGGAGGCGGACGCCCGCATCGGTCTGCGCGGCCATGTCCGCCACACCAGCGCCCTGGTCCGCCGCAATCTGCTGTGGATCCGGCAGGACCCGGAGTCGATGTTCGACGCGGTCCTGATGCCGATCGTCTTCACGCTCCTGTTCGTGTACGTGTTCGGCGGCTCCATCGGGCAGGCGCTCGGCGGCGGTCAGGACCAGTACGTGCAGTACGTGGTCCCCGGCATGATGGCGATGATGAGCATGAACATCGCCATGGCCGTCGGCACGGGCTTCAACCAGGACTTCCAGAACGGCATCATGGACCGCTTCCGGACCCTGCCGATCGGTCAGGGCTCGGTTCTCTTCGCCAAGATCGTGGTGGAGCTGATGCGGCTGCTCATCGCGACGACGATCATGATGATCGTCGGTGTCCTGGTGGGCTTCGACATCACGAACTGGCTCGGCCTGTTCGCCGCCGTGGGCCTCTCCGCCCTGTTCGGCACGTCGATCATGTGGATCTTCCTGGTCCTCGGCGTCTCCATGAAGAGCGCCCAGTCCGTGCAGGCGATGGGCTTCCTGGTCCTGATGCCGCTGCAGTTCGGCTCGTCGATCTTCGCGCCGACGAAGTCGATGCCGGGCTGGCTGCAGGGCTTCACCGACTACAACCCGCTGTCCTCCCTCGCGGACTCCGCGCGCGGCCTGATGGTCGGCGGCCCCGTCGCGCACGACGTGTGGGTGACGGTCGGCTGGTCGGTGGCGCTCACGCTGGTGATGGCGCCGATCGCGATCCACAAGTTCCGCACGAAGAACTGATCACCGGGTCACCGTTCACGGTTCACCGTGGGGTCACTCGGCCCATGCGGCGCACAGGGCGGCGGTCTCCTCCAAGGAGAGGCCGCCGCCCTCCGCGTACGCCCCTTCGAACGCCTCGTCTCCGAGCGCGGCCCGGCACCGCTCCCGCGCGCCCGCGCGGATCTCCCGCTCCATCGTGTTCGCGAAGTGGCGGGGCGGCAGCTCCCGGTCGGCGACGGCCAGGATGCGCGCCGCGTCGCGCGCACGGGCGCCGCCATCAGACCCGCCCCCGGGCCCGTTCCCGGGCACTCCCCCGTCCCCGGCCAGCGTCATCGCGACGAGCGACAGCTGGACCGAGACCATCTGCGGGGCGACCAGCCGCGACAGCGGGTCGAGCGCCTTCTCGAAGGCCTCGCGCGCCCTGGCGAACCCTTCGGCGTACCGCTCGTCCAGTGCGTCGAGCCAGGCCCCGATGCCGAGCACGGAACTGTCGAAGACCGCGTAACCGATGCCGTTGAACTCCTGCCGCAGCAGCCGCAGTTGCTCGCGCGCCTCGGCGGTGCGGCGGTCGTGGCCCAGTGCGCAGGCGAGGAAGAGCCGGGCGGCGGGCATGACCTCGCCCGTGTGGTGCCTGCCCGGTTCGGCGAGGATCTCCCGCAGCATCGCCTCGCCCCGGTCGAAGAGGTCCCGCCGCTCCGGGGAGTCCGTCAGGATCGCGCCGAGGCGGGCCTTGAGCAGGCCCATCTGGGTCTGGGCGCCGAGCTGTTCGGCATATTCGACGGCGGCTTCGTAGTCCTCGGCGGCCGCCGTGAACTCGCCGCGCCGCTCGCGTGATTCGCCGCGCGCGGAGAGCGCCTCCGCGATGCCCCACATGTCACCGAGCCGCCGGAACCCGCGCAGCGCCTCGTCCGCGTCGCGGATGGCGTCGCCCGCCCAGTCGCCGCGGTTGGCGAGGATGTTGGCGCGCAGCTGGAGGGCGGCGGCGAGCTCCCAGTCGTATCCGAGGGCACGGCACGCGGCGACGGTCTCGTCGAGGGTGGCGCGCAGCAGGTCCATGTCGCCGCCGAGGAGCACGGCGTAGAACCAGAGGTTGCCGGGGGTGCGGCAGGTCTGCGGGAGGCCGGGCCGGTAGGCGCGCCTGATGCCGGCCAGCTTCTCCGTCGCCTCCGGCGACTGCCAGTCGACCAGTTCCAGTTCCATGCAGGACAGGAGGAGCAGATGCGCGCCTCGGCGGGCCTCCACCAGGAGCTCGGGGCTCATCGGCGGGGGCGCGGCCGTGCACGACTCGTGGAGCGGGGGCGCGGGGGCGACGGGCGGGGCGAAGGGGTCGGGGCCGAGGGCCGTGACGTCGCGGGCCCAGTTGCGGGTCTCCATGCGCATGCCGCGCATCTGCCAGTACCAGGAGAGGGACAGGACGAGGCAGAGCGCTTCCTGCTCGTCCCGCGCGGCGAGCGCGTGCCGCAGGGCGGTGCGCAGGTTCTCGTACTCCACCTCGAGGCGCCGCACGGCCGCCTGCTGGCCGCGGCCGCGCAGCTCGGGGTCGGTGGTCCTCGCGACCTCGCGGTAGTGCACGAGGTGCGCCCGCTCGGCCGCGGCCCGGTCACCGGCCTCGTCGAGCCGCTCGCCCGCGTACTCGGCGACGGTCTCCAGGAGCCGATAGCGCATGCCACTGCCGTACGCCTCCGAAGGGGCCGCCACGACAAGGGACTTGTCGACGAGGGAACCCAGCAGGTCGGCGACGTCGTACGTGCTGCCGGCGGCCGCGCACACCGCCTCCGCCGCGGCCAGGTCGCAGCCGCCCGCGAAGACCGAGAGCCGTCGCAGCACGGTCCGCTCGGCGTCGTCGAGGAGGTCCCAGGACCAGTCGACGACGGCCCGCAGCGTCTGCTGGCGGGGCAGGACCGTGCGGGCACCGCTGGTGAGCAGGCGGAAGCGGTCGTCGAGACGGTCGGCGATCTGGCGCGGGGTGAGCAGCCGCAGCCGGGCGGCGGCCAGCTCGATGGCGAGCGGCAGACCGTCGAGCCTGCGGCAGATCTCGGCGACCGCCGCCGGATCCCCTTCGACGGTGAACCCCGGCCGCGCCGCGGCACCGCGCTCGGCGAAGAGCCGCACCGCCACCGGCTCGGGCAGCGGCTCGACGGGCCGCAGCGACTCGCCCGGTACGCCGAGGGGTTCACGGCTGGTGGCGAGCACCGTCAGGCCGGGGCAGCGGGCGAGCAGTTCGTCGGCGAGGCGGGCGGCCGCGTCGACGACGTGTTCGCAGTTGTCCAGGACGATCAGCATGCGGCGCGCGGCGCAGTGCTCGACGAGCCGGGCGACGGGGTCCTCGCCGTGCCGTTCGGCAAGGGCCCGCAGCTCCTCGGCGCCGGCGCCGCGCAGCACGGTCTCGCGGGCGCCGACCGCGGTGAGGACGGCCTCGGGGACGTCCGCGGGGTCATCGACCGGCGCGAGCTCGGCGAGCCACACGCCGTCCGGCAGGTCCGGGGCGACGGCCTCCGCGGCCTCCTGCGACAGCCGCGTCTTGCCGGCCCCGCCGGGCCCGAGCAGGGTCACGAGCCGCGCCCGCCCGAGGTCGTCCCGCAGTGCGTCCATGTCGGCCTCGCGCCCGACGAACGACGTCAGCCGGGCCCGCAGATTCCCGGCAGGCCGGCCCCGCGCGGGAGCGGGCGGCGTCGCACCACCCTCCAACAACTCCTGGTGCAGCCTGCTCAGTTCGGGTCCGGGGTCGGCCCCGAGCCGCTCGGCGAGATCACGTCGTACGCCGTCGTACGCGGCGAGCGCCTCCGCCGGACGCCCCGTGTCGCGCAGTGCGCGCAGCCGCAGGACGTGCAGGGGCTCGTCGAGGGGGTGAGCCTCGCACAGCGCGGCGAGCTCGGGCAGGGCCCGTTCCGCCTCGCCCAGGGAGAGGGCCGCGGCCATCCGGGCGCGCCGGGCTTCGAGGTGCCGGGCGTGCAGGCGGGCGGCGTCCGCGGTGCGGTCCGGCAGGTCGGCGAGGGGTTCGCCGGTCCACAGGGCGAGCGCGTCGTCCAGGACGGCGGCGGCCTTCGCCGGGTCGCCGTCGGCCAGCGCGCGCCCGCCTTCGCCGACCAGCCGGTCGAACCGGAACGCGTCCACGTCGTCGGGGCGCGCGCCGAGCCGGTAGCCGCCGTCCACCGAGGCGACGGCGTCCGCGCCGAGGGCTCTGCGGAGCCGCCCGACCAGCGCCTGGAGGGCGCCGGTCGCGTCGGCCGGGGGTTCGCCGGTCCACACCTCCTCGGCCAGGGCCGGGGCGGGGACGGGGCGTCCCGCGTGCAGGGCGAGCGCGGTCAGGAGGGCGCGCAGGCGGGCGCCGCCGACGGGAACGGTGGTTCCGTCGGCGCGGACGGCTCGGGTCGGCCCCAGGACGCGGTATCGCACGGGGCCATTGTCTCTTGGTGGCGGCGGCCGGCGGGACGAGGGCTTCACGGGCGGGTCAGCTTCCGTACGGCTCGGGTGCCCTGGTCCTCGCTGGTCACCGTGACCGTGCCCGCGCCCTCGTCGCCGTCCCACCAGTCGGCGAACGCCTTCCCCAGGGCGTCGAGGTTCTGCCGGGTCTTCTTGTCCTTGTACGTGAGGTAGTCCGTCGCCACGGTGACCGCGCCGGCGCCCTTCGCCCCGTATCCGATGGTGAGTTCCGTGACGTGCGGGGCGAGGCGCGCGCCGCCCGGGGAGTTCTTCGCCGTCCAGGAGCGGAACTCGTCCGCGAGGTTGGAGGGTTCGTCACCGTCGTACAGCGTGAGTGTCTTCGCGGTCTTTCCGCCCTGCCCGAGGATGCGGGCGCTCCCGGCCGCGGGGTCCTCGTCCCACCACTCCGTGAACGCCTCGGCGAGCGGCCCGACCTGTCCCTCCGCCTCGCCCCAGGGTCCGTAGTCCGTGAGGACCTTGACGACTCCGTCGCGGTCACCGGGCAGGTAGTCGAGGCTGATGTGCAGCGCGTGGCCCGCGAGGGCGTCGTCGCGCTCCGAGTCGTTCGTCTTCAGCCAGCTGCGGAAACCGCGCAGCAGATTGGGGTCGTCCTTGGCGGCTCCGCTGTCACCGTCCCCGCCCCCGGAGCACCCCACCGCCAGGAGCAGCGCGCCTGCCGCGAGCACCCCGGCGCGCGTTCCGGTCCGGGCGAAGCGCCCCGTCGTCCCCACTGTTTTCTCCAAACTGCTTTCTCCAAACAAATCGACACATCATCAGATGCATGCGTAACGTAACTTCTCGTTTGATGTGTACCAATCGGACTCCGGTTGCCCGGGGTCCGTTTTTCGTGGGGGAACACCACTGTGAGAATGAGACGCAGTCTGACTGCGACAGCCGCCGCGGCCGCGCTCCTGGCCGCCGCGGCTCCGGCGTGGTCCGCTCCGGACCCGGCGCCGACCCCGCCGACGTCGTCGGCGAAGCCCTCGTCCAAGCCCTCGAAGTCGCCCTCCCAGGCCCCTGACCAGGGACTGGCCCGCACGCTCGAGAAGTTCTGGACGCCGGAGCGCATGGCCGAGGCCGAGCCGGTCGAGCCGCAGCAGGCCCGCGAGGCCGCGGCCGCCGAAGACGCCGAGGAGAAGGCCGAGGAGAAGGAGGACGCGGCGCCGCGCAAGGGCATGCTGCGCTCGCCCTCCCGCCCCTTCAAGGGCCGCAAGGAGGTCGGCACCTTCTACTGGGCCGAGAAGGCGGGCAACGACTTCCCGGACCGCTACGACTACCGCTTCTGCGGCGGCACCGTCGTCCCGTCCCCGGGCAAGAACCTGGTCGTGTCGGCGGCGCACTGCTTCGACAGTGGCGCCCGCCAGGAGAACTTGATCTTCGTGCCGCAGCACAGCGCGAGGAACCCCATGCCGCACGGCATGTTCCCCATCAAGAAGAGCCGCATCTTCAAGGACCCCGGCTACACCGGGTCCAAGAAGAGCGAGGAGAACTACACCGCGGTCGACGTCGCGTTCCTCGCCACCGAGCCGCGCGGCGACGGCAAGAAGGTCGAGGACGTCGTCGGGTCCGTCCCGATGGGCTTCAACACCGGCTTCCGCCACACCGCGCAGGTGATCGGTTACCCGTACATGTACGGCGGCGACCGCTACAAGCCGAAGCAGGACCCGCTCAGCTGCACCACGCCGACGAAGAAGTACACCACCGGCAACGTCAAGGACAGCGGCGGCCGGCTCTGGCGCGGCGGCACCTTCACCGAGATCGACTGCGACGGCTATGTCGGCGGCACCTCCGGCGGCCCCTTCATCACGGCGGGCGGCGAGCCGGCCAAGCTGATCGGCGTCATCGGCGGCTGGATGACGGGCGGTCACAGCGCGGACACCTCGTACTCGTCGTACTTCGGCAAGGACGTCAAGCGGATCTACGACGCCGCGAAGGCGGGCAAGCAGCCGGCGAGCATCGACCCGCCGCCGATGACCGACCCGGTGCTGCCGGGCGCCGGCACGTGGAAGCGCGCCAAGACCATCGTGAACGGCCACTTCACGCTCGACGGGCCGGCCGCCGAGGACCGGACGGACATGCTCGTCATGGGGTCGGACGGCGCGCTGAGCCTCTACCGGGGCGCGGGCAAGGCCAGGAACCACTTCGACAAGGAGTTCAAGATCCAGGGCCCGAGCGCCCTGTGGCGCGACCACGCCAAGCAGGTCGTCGCCGGCGACTTCACCGGTGACAGCGGCTCGGACCTGATCGTCCGCTGGTCGGACGGCGAGGTGACGCTCTACCCGTCGGTCGACGAGAAGGGCTTCCACGGCGAGCACCGGCTGGTCGCCAAGAACAGCACCTGGAAGCACGCCGAGGTGATGACCGCGGGCCGCTTCGGCGGCAACAAGCGGCAGGACGACCTGGTCGTGCGCTGGTCGGACGGCGAGGTCTCGCTCTACCGGAACACCGGCGGCAACAAGAAGCTCGGCAAGGAGATCAAGGTCGTCCCGCCGGGCTCCGCCAAGACCGGCACGTGGAAGCACGCCACCCAGATCGCCGCGGGCGACCACTCGGGCGACGACACCTGGGACCTCGTCGTGCGCTGGTCCGACGGCGAGCTGACGCAGTACCAGGACTTCACCGGCGCCGGCTCCCTCCGGGGCGAGCACAAGTGGCAGGCCCCGAACAGCCTGTGGAAGCGCGCCCTGATCGTCAGCGGCGGCGACTTCACCGACAACGCAAGGCCCGACGACACCATCGTGCGCTGGTCGGACGGCGAACTGACCCTCTACGCCGACGGCAACGCCTCCGGCATCGGCGCGGAGAACCAGCTCGTGGCACCCGAGTAACCGCGGGCAGATCCCCCTCGAAGCAAGGGGCGGCGGCAACCTCAGGGTGCCGCCGCCCCTCTTCCCCGTCGTGCAACAGGACGGAGCCCCCTCATGAAGCGCGCCCTCGCCTCCGCGGCGGCCCTCTGCCTAATCCGTTGCTAAGGGCGTTCCGAGGGACCGAGTGGATCTCGGGATGTTCGAGGGCCGGATCGTGACATCCAAGGGCAGCCGGGCGACCTACGCCTCAACGTAGACCGGGTGCGCGATCTTGGTGCTCGTGGTGGCGGCCGCGTGGGCACCGTGCGGGACTTCGTCCTGCTCGACGCAGGCGGGAAGCGCGTCGACGACCACCTGTTCCCGGCGCTCGGCAACGGCGGCTACGACGTCATGCACTACGCCCTGACCCTCGACTACACCCCGGACAGCAACCGGCTCACCGGCACCGCGGTGATCACCGCCCGGGCCACCCGGGACCTGCCCCGCCTCAGCCTGGACCTCGCGGGCCTGCGCGTGCGCCGCGCCGACATCGACGGCTCCGAGGCCCGCGTCGGCAGGAGCGGGAACAAGCTGACGCTCACGCCCTCGCGCACCATCGCCGAGGGGAAGACCTTCAAGACCACCGTCCGGTACGGCGGGGTGCCCCGGATGCTCACGGCGAGCGACGGCGGCGACGAGGGCTGGATCGAGACGGACGACGGCGTGGCGGCGCTCGGCGAGCCCAGCGGCTCCATGACGTGGTTCCCCGGCAACCACCACCCGTCCGACAAGGCGACGTACGACATCGACGTCACCGTGCCGTCCGACTACACCGCGGTCAGCAACGGAACGCTGCACGAGACCCACAGGCGCGGCAAGCGCACCACGTTCCGCTGGCGCAACCGAGAACCCATGGCGAGCTACGTCGCGACCGTCGTCACCGGCGTCTTCGACGTCTCCACCGGTAAGACCGACGACGGCCTGCCTCTCTACACGGCCGTCGACCCCGACGAGGCGGACGGCCCCGTCGACGTCCCGGAGCTGGTGCCCGAGGTCCTCGACTGGGCCGCGGACCGCTTCGGCCCCTACCCCTTCTCCTCGGCCGGCGCCGTCGTCGACCACCTCCCCGACCTCCGCTACGCCCTGGAGACCCAGACCAAGCCGTACTTCGAAGAGGCCCCGGACGCCCTCCTCGTCGTCCACGAGCTGGCCCACCAGTGGTTCGGCAACAGCGTCACGCCCCGCTCCTGGCAGGACATGTGGCTGAACGAGGGCTTCGCGACGTACGCCGAGTGGCTGTGGGACGAGGAACACGGCGGCCCCACCGCGCAAGAGACCTTCGACTCCTTCTACGACGGGACGCACCCGGAGAGCGACGGCATCTGGGGCTTCCCGCCCGCCGACCCGCCGACCGCCGCGCGCGTCTCGGACTCGCCGGTGTACGGCAGGGGTGCCATGACCCTGCACCAGCTGCGCGAGGCCGTGGGCGAGCACGCCTTCTCCACCATCCTGCGCACGTGGACGCGCGAGCACCGGCACGGGAACGCCGACACCGAGCAGTTCATCGCCCTGTGCGAGAAGGAATCGGGCGAGGACCTCACGGACCTGTTCGACACGTGGCTCTTCTCGCCCAGGAAACCCGACGTCACCTGAGGCGGGAGCAGGAACCCGGCCCCCTCACCGGACGTTCTCACCGCACGGACCCGATAGCGTCGGGCACGCCAGGCCGTCGGACTCCAGGAGCCCCGCCCCATGACCACCGCCCCCATCCGCCGCAGCGACCGGCGGATCAGCCCCGTCTTCCTGGGGATCGCCGCCGTCACGGCGGTCTCCGGCTGGGCCGCCTGGACCGGCTTCGCGGACAACCCCGGGCTCGCCGTCTTCCTCTTCGTGACGGCCGCCTGGATCGTCTCGCTCTGCCTGCACGAGTACGCGCACGCGCGCACCGCCCTGCACAGCGGCGACATCTCCATCGGCGCGAAGGGCTATCTGACCCTCAACCCGCTCAAGTACACGCACGCCCTGCTCAGCATCGTGCTGCCGGTGCTGTTCGTGATCATGGGCGGCATCGGCCTGCCCGGCGGGGCGGTCTTCATCGAGCGGGGCAGGATCCGGGGCCGCTGGAAGCACAGCCTGATCTCGGCGGCCGGCCCCCTGACGAACGTGGCGTTCGCCGTCGTCTGCACCGCGCCGTTCTGGCTCGACGCCCTGGACGGCGTCCCCGACACCTTCCGGTACGCGCTCGCGTTCCTCGCCCTGCTCCAGGTGACCGCCGCGATCCTGAACTCCCTGCCCATCCCGGGCCTCGACGGCTACGGCGTGATCGAGCCCTGGCTCTCGCACCGGATCCGCCGCCAGGTGGAGCCGTTCGCGCCGTTCGGGCTGATCGCGGTCTTCGCCGTGCTGTGGATCCCGGAGATCAACCACGCGTTCTTCGACGCCATCGACGCGGTCCTCCGCGCCCTCGGCGTCAGCGAGTGGGACACCTACTGGGGCCAGGACCTGTACCGCTTCTGGCAGACCTCGGAGGAGATTCCCCCAGCGGCGTGAGTCGGTGCGCAGGCAGTCAGGTCAGTGTGCAGCAGGAGAGGCGGCCGCCGCGTCCCGCTCCAGCTTGGCCCGCCGCAGGTAGAACCACGCCATGTTCGACGAGAGCCCCGCGAGCAGCACCCACACGACACCGAGCCAGCTGCCCTGCACGAACGAGATCACGGCCGCGGCGACGGCGAGGGCGCAGACGACGAGGGCGTACACGGCGAGGCGGGGCATGGGGAACGGCTCCTGTCCGGTGAAGCGTGGCAAGCACGGTTGCGTACGCGTGCGCGTACGCAACCAGTGTCCCCCATGCCCGCCCCCGCCCGGCACGGGTCCCTACACGTCCGTGACCCGCAGCCCCGCGTGCGCCTTGTAGCGCCGGTTGACGGAGATCAGGTTGGCGACCAGGGACTCCACCTGGTGGGCGTTGCGCAGCCGCCCGGCGAAGATGCCCCGCATGCCGGGGATGCGGGCGGCGAGTGCCTGGACCACGTCGGTGTCGGCGCGGCGCTCGCCGAGGACCATCACGTCGGTGTCGATCTCCTCGACGTCCGGGTCCTGGAGGAGGACGGCCGAGAGGTGGTGGAAGGCGGCGGTGACGCGCGAGTCGGGGAGCAGCGCGGCGGCCTGCTCGGCCGCGCTGCCCTCCTCGGGCTTGAGGGCGTACGCCCCCTTCTTGTCGAAGCCGAGCGGGTTCACGCAGTCGACGACGAGCTTGCCGCTCAGCTCCTCGCGCAGGGATTCCAGGGTCTTCCCGTGGCCCTCCCACGGCACGGCGACGATCACGATGTCGCTGCGCCGCGCGCACTCGGCGTTGTCGGCGCCCTCGACGCCGAGGCCCAGCTCGTCGGCGGCGGCCTGGGCCCGCTCCGCCGCGCGGGAGCCGATGATCACTTTCTGCCCGGCGCGGGCGAGCCGGTAGGCGAGGCCGCGCCCCTGGTCACCGGTGCCGCCGAGGACACCGACGACGAGCCCGGACACGTCGGGAAGCTCCCACGGATCCTTGGCGGGGGCCTTGGCGGGAGCGTTCTGCGCACTGTCTGTAGAGGTCATGGGGCGACCTTACGCACCGGTTCCGCACCCGGTGGTCACCGGTCAGGGGCTATCCGGCGAGTTCCGCCACCGGTATCCGGCGGAACGAGATCGTCTCGTAGGCGCTGAAGTCGCCGGTCTCGTAGAGGAGCCCGACGGTGTGCTCGTCGAGCCGTACGAGATCGGAGTAGGCGGCCGGCAGCCCGTCGACCGTGTGGGCGGTCCGCCAGGTGGTGCCGCCGTCGGTGGAGCGGCGCACGGTCATCAGCGCGCGGAAGTCGGGGTCGGCGGGGCCGGAGAAGAGGAGTACGTCGGGGTCGCGCAGTTGCAGGACGCTGCACTCGACGACGGGGCCGGTGAGCGAGGCCTGCGGGCGGAACGGCTTGACGAGGCTCTGGCCGCCGTCGCGCGAGTGGGCGTCGGCGCGGTTGCCCGGCGCCGGGGAGTCGTTGCGGGTGTTGAGGTACAGGCGCCCGTCGGGGAGTTCGGCGGCGGTGGTCTCGTTGACGTTGATGTAGCCGTTGACGTTGTCGTCGATGTAGCCGATGCGCCAGGTGGCGCCGCCGTCGTCGCTCAGCAGGCAGTGCCCGCCGTTGTACTTGCCCTCGGTGCCGTTGTCGGTGCCGGTGGGCGGCAGGGAGTGGTTGGCGGGGACGACGACGCGGCCCGTGGTGAGCTGTACGGCGTGCCCGGGCGTGGTCGCGTACCACCGCCAGTTCGTCCGCTTCACCTGGCCGGTGATCTCGCGCGGCGCCGTCCAGGTGAGGCCGTCGTCGTCGCTGTGCTGCACCCAGACGCGGCGTCCGTTGGCCGCGGAGACCTTGCCGCGGCGGATGGCGTCCTCGGTGGCCGCGGCGGCGTTGCGCACGTGGACGAGGAGGACGCGGCCGGTGTCGAGGACGACGGGCGCGGGGTTGCCCGCGAGGTCGGCGCCGTTCTTGCCGACGACCTGGAGCGGGCCCCAGGTGCGGCCGCCGTCGGCGGAGCGTTTGAGGACGATGTCTATGTTGCCGAAGTCCTCCGAGGAGCCGACGCGGCCCTCGCAGAAGGCGAGGACGGTGCCGGAGGCCGTGGTGACGACGGCCGGGATGCGGAAGCTCGCGTATCCCTCGCGGCCCGCGCGGAAGGGAACAGACGTCTCATAAGTCATCCTCCGCGCCTCCCCATCCCGGGGGAATTCGCGGTGAACTCCCGGTGACGACTGGCATGTTGGGGCAGGATGCCTCGCCATGGACGCCGTACGGGTCGCGCTGCTGCGCGAAGTGCTCGCCGGGACCGAGTGGCTCGGCGCCACCCGCCGCTTCGCGGGGACGCTGCGGTCCTCCGTCGTGCCGCACGGCGGCGGGCTGCTGCTCGTGGGCACGGCGGCGTACGAGCCGTGGCACCTGGCCGCGCACCTGGTCGACGAGGCGGCCTGGTCGGGCACGCCGGAGCTCACCCCGACGCTCGTACGGCACCGGGTGCGCGCCGCGGATCCCGCGCACCTGTCGACCGGGCTCGGCCGCATCGAGGCGGCGCGGCGCGGCGAGACACTGCTCGTCGTGGCGCCGGACGCGCCGGATCCGGAGCTGCTCACGCGGGTGCACGACGCGCGGCGCGCGGGGGCGACGGTGCTGGCGCTCGGCTCCGGCGACCGGGACCTGGGCGCCCTGTCGCACGAGGCGCTGGCGGTGCCCGAGACGGCCGACCTCGACCTCGACACGGTCCAGCACCTGGTGAGCGCGGCCGCCGGGGAGAACGCGCTGCCCGAGCCGCGGGGCCGCAGGCGGCTGCGCGACCGCCTGTCCCGCCTCGCCGACCAGCTGACGTCGCCGCCGCCGGCGCGGTGGTGACGTGCCGCGCCCGCGCGGAGCGTAATTCGGTTGCTCGCGGCACCGGACCGCCCTGAACATGGCTTTTCGTGCCTCTCTCCGCGATACTGCCCGATCTCTCCCCCTGGCGTTCCACGCGCGACTTCCGCTTGCTGTGGATCCAGGGCCTCGTCACGTACTTCGGCAGCTTCATGGCGATGGTGGCCCTGCCGCTGCAGATCAAGGAGCTGACGGACTCGCCGGTCGCGGTCGGTGCGATGGGCGCGGTCGAGCTGGTGCCGCTGATCGTCTTCGGGCTCTACGGCGGCGCGCTCGCCGACGCCGTGGACCGGCGCAAGGTGATCCTCCTGACCGAGGCGGCGCTTGGCCTGCTGGCCGTCGTCCTGTTGGTGAACGCGCTGCTGCCCGACCCGATGCTGTGGCCGCTGTACGTCGTCGCGGCGGGCGTCTCCGCCCTCGCCGGCCTGCAGCGCCCCGCGCTCGACTCCCTCATGGCGCGGATCGTGCCGCACCACCAGCTGACGGCGGCCGCCGCGCTGAACTCCCTGCGCTGGAACGTGGGGGCCATCGCGGGCCCCTCGCTCGCCGGCCTCGTCGTGGCGTACGCCGGGCACGCCTCCGCGTACGCGATCACGATCGGCTGCTTCGCGGTCTCCGTGCTCCTGTGCACCCGCCTCTCCCCCGCGCCGGCCGCGCACGACGCGGAGAAGCCGTCGCTGAAGGGCCTGGCGGAAGGCGCGCGGTACGCGTGGTCGCGGCCGGTGCTGCTCGGTACGTACGCGATCGACATGGCGGCGATGTTCTTCGCCTTCCCGAACACGATCTTTCCGTTCCTCGCGGACGACCTGGACGCGGAGTGGGCGCTCGGCCTGATGTACGCGGCCGGGGCGGTCGGCTCGCTGCTGTTCAGCCTCACCAGCGGGTGGACGTCGCGGGTGCGGCGGCACGGGCTGCTCGTGGTCTTCGGCGCGGCGGGCTGGGGCCTCGCGGTCACCGCGGCGGGCTGGTTCTCGAACATCTGGGTGGTGCTCGGCTGTCTCGCGCTCGCGGGCGCGGGCGACATGGCGAGCGGTCTCGGCCGCTCCACGATCTGGAACCAGACCATCCCGGACGAGCTGCGGGGCCGGCTCGCCGGGATCGAGGTCCTGTCGTACAGCGTGGGTCCCCAGCTCGGCCAGGTCCGCGCGGGCGCCGCGGCGGGCTGGACGGGCACGCGGCCCGCCATCTGGTCGGGCGGCCTGGCCTGCGTGGCCTCGGTCGGCGTCCTCGCGACACTCCTGCCACGGCTCGTGTCGTACGACGCAACGACGGACCCGGACGCTAGGCGGCGCCGGGAGCAGGGCGAGAGGACGGCGGAGGCGGTGGCCCCCTGACGGGGGGCGGGCCGGGTGGAGGCAGGTCGCCCCCCGACGAAGGGCGGGCCGGAGGGAGGCAGGCCCCCGACGGGGGACGGGCCAAGCCGAGGCGCATCAGCTCCCCGAGGGGGAACGGGCCGGGTGGAGGCGGATCGCCCCCGACGGGGGCGGGCCGGGCGGAGGCGCATCGGCTCCCCGACGGGGAACGGACAGGAGCGGACCGCCCCCCCGACGGGGGCGGGCCGGGCGGAGGCGCTTCGGCTCCCCGACGGGGAACGGGCCGGACAGAGACGGATCGCCCCCGACGGGGCGGGCCAGGCAAAGGCGCATCGGCGCCCAGACCGGGAACGGGCCGGACAGAGGCGGATCGCCCCCCGACGGGGGCGGGCCGGGCGGAGGCGCATCGGCGCCCCGACGGGGGCGGGCCGGACAGAGGCGGGGCGTTCCCCGACGGGGGCGGGCCGGGCGGCGGCGGTCGTCCCCCACGGGGGCGCCGCCGGGCGGTCAGTCGGCCTTGTCGTCGCTGCGGGCCGCCGTGTCGTGCCAGCGGGGGTCGTTCTCCCACTGGAGATTCCGCTCCGCGGCCGTCCGCATCGCGTGCTCCGCCTCCTGGCGCGAGGCGTAGGGCCCCATCCGGTCCTTGCCGGGGCAGTCGGGCCCCTCCTCGACCTTCTGGTGCTCCAGGCAGTAGAACCACTCGCCCGGCTTGCCGACGGTCCGCTTCTTGAACAGCGCCATGCCCCGCTCCTTCCGTCCCCGATCGGGTCACATTCTCTGAGGCCATGCTGCCCCACGACGGCTGGCTAGACTCGCTCACATGTCTGGCCAGTCACTGCTCGTCCCAGGGGAGCTCTCCCCCATCCGTTCCGTACCCGGCAACATCAGGCGCCCCGAGTACGTAGGGAAACCCGCGCCGACCCCGTACACCGGGCCCGAGGTGCAGACCCCCGAGACCATCGAGCTGATGCGCACCGCGGGCCGCATCGCCGCCCGCGCCATGGAAGAGGCCGCGAAACACATCGCGCCCGGCGTGACCACCGATGAGCTGGACCGCGTCGCGCACGAGTACATGTGCGACCACGGCGCCTACCCCTCGACGCTCGGCTACCGCGGCTTCCCGAAGTCGCTGTGCAGCTCGGTCAACGAGGTCATCTGCCACGGGATCCCCGACTCCACCGTCCTGAACGACGGCGACATCATCAACCTCGACGTGACGGCCTACATCGGCGGCGTGCACGGTGACAACAACGCCACCTACCTCGTCGGCGACGTCGACGAGGAGTCCAGGCTGCTCGTGGAGCGGACCCGGGAGGCCCTGAACCGCGCCATCAAGGCCGTCAAGCCCGGCCGCCAGATCAACATCATCGGCCGGGTCATCGAGTCGTACGCCAAGCGCTTCGGCTACGGCGTGGTGCGCGACTTCACCGGCCACGGCATCAACACGTCCTTCCACTCCGGCCTGATCGTCCCGCACTACGACAGCCCGCACGCCACGACGCTCATCCAGCCCGGCATGACGTTCACGATCGAGCCGATGCTGACGCTCGGGACGTACGAGTACGACATGTGGGAGGACGGCTGGACCGTCGTCACGAAGGACCGGAAGCGGACCGCTCAGTTCGAGCACACGCTGGTGGTGACGGCGACCGGGGCGGAGATCCTCACGCTCCCCTGAGGACGAGCCCAGCAGGGATGCGGAAGATCGCTGAACGGGAGGTTCCGGGGGTCGGGAGCGGGTAAGTCTTTTACCGACAGAGTGTCGGGAACCGGTTGACTTAGGTAAGCCTAACTTGCATGATCTGCAGAGGTCACCGGTTTCCGCCGCCCCGTCCTTCCCGGCTCCCCTGGAGGTCTTCATGGACTCGCCGCTCACGCCCTTCTCGACGGTCATCCGCACGGCGTCGCACGAGCAGCACACCGAGGCCGAGACCTCGACCTTCATGAGCGACCTCCTCGGCGGCGGGCTCGGCGTCGACGCGTACACGCGCTACACCGAACAGCTCTGGTTCGTGTACCGCGCCCTGGAGGACGGCGCCCAGGCCCTGCGCGAGGACCCCGTCGCGGGACCCTTCATCCGGCCCGAGCTGCACCGCGTCAGCGAGCTGGAGCGCGACCTCGCACACTTGCGGGGCGCGGACTGGCGCGCCGGCCTCACCCCGCTGCCCGCCACGGAGGCGTACGCGGCACGGATCGCGGAGTGTGCGCGCACCTGGCCCGGCGGCTATGTCGCCCACCACTACACGCGCTACCTCGGCGACCTCTCCGGCGGCCAGATCATCCGCGGCAAGGCCGAGCGGACCTGGGGCTTCGCCCGCAAGGGCGACGGCGTGCGGTTCTACGTCTTCGAGGGGATCCCCAACCCGGCCGCGTTCAAGCGGGGCTATCGCGAACTGCTCGACGGGATCGACGTGGTGGTCACGGACGACTTGGAGAAGCGGCGGATCGTCGACGAGTGCAAGTTCGCTTTCGCTTTGAATACGGCGGTGTTTCGTGAGCTCGGGGAAGAGTTTCCGCTCAGCGCCTGACGGGGTGACGACTCGGGGGCTCTGCCCCCGGACCCCCGCTCCTCAAACGCCGGAGGGGCTGAATCGTCGGACCCGGCCGCCGACCTCGATCGAGTTTTCCGGGCCCGGGGCCGTCAGGAGTTGGGAGCCGCGGCCCTGGGTGATGTTGAGGGCGCGGCTCAGTTCGTGGGTGAGCAGGAGTGCCGCCGCGCCCGTCGCCTCGTCCTCGTCGATGCCGTCGCCCCGCCCGGGGAAGCCCCTCGCGCGCACGCGGCCCGCGGCCTCGTCCTCCCAGGCCCAGGCGTAGATCCACTCCCCCGGCGGCGGCACGTCGAGCGCGTCGACCTCCGCCGCCGTCCCGTACTGCCGCAGCGTCCTCGGCGGCGCCCAGTCCGCGCGTGCCGTGATCCAGCTGAACTCGCCGTCGTGGCGCGCCTCCACCACACCCGCGGGTGTCACCAGCTCCGGCACGTCGAGCAGCCAGGCCGTGCCGACGCAGGGGTGGCCGGCGAAGGGCAGCCTGAGCGTCGGCGTGTAGATGTCGATGACGCCGCGCTCGGGGTCGTCGACGAACACCGTCTCGCTGAAGCCGAGTTTCCCTGCGTACGCCTGACGGTCCGCCAGATCAGGCATGCGGGCCCCGTCGCGCACGACACCGAGTTCGTTGCCGTGCCGACCGTCGGGCCCGCAGAACACACGCAGTACGTCGAAGGGTTCAGTCACCCTCGCATTCAAGCATCACACCGCTGCGGCGCTCCCCCGCCGCCGGGCCGCGACGACCGCGCCCGCGCCCGCCGCGAGCGCCACGCCCGCCACTCCGAGCAGCGCGGTGGAGGGGACCGAGGAGCCGGTGTCCGCCAGCGAGCCCGAGCCGCCGACGGAACCGCCGCCGCCCACGGAGCCGGCACCGGAGACGGACGAACCGGAGGCCGTTGCCCCGGTGTTGCCGCCGGCCGGGAGCATCGCGCCCGCCGATGAGGACAGCGCCACCGTCACCGGGTCGAGCTTCTCGCCCGGCCGGTACGGGGAACCGGTCGTGTCATTGGCGAACTGCTTGGCGCCCGCCGCCGTCAGGGTCGCGGGCACCTTGTCGAACAGCACGACGCCGTTCTTCGCCTTGTACGAGACCCCGGAGAGGTCGAGCGCGGCGAACTTCACGTCGTTGTTCTTGCCCTGGGGCGTGGTGACGTCGGCGAGCAGGGTGCCCTTGGCTCCGCTCGCCCGCACCTTGAGGTCGCTGAACTTCATGTCGATGCCGTGCGCCTTGTACGTGAAGCGGACGCTGCCACCGAAGGAGGCGTCGGCCTTCTTGGCGGCGGAGTCCAGCTCCGCCTTGGCGTACGGGAACCGGTAGCCGTCGGAGATCTTCTTGGCGCCGCCCGCGACGGTCGCCTTCCCGCCGGTGGAGATGTACTTCCGGAAGCTCTCCTTCAGCCCCCAGGAGAGGCGGCCGCCGGCGACATCGCCCGTGGACTCCCGCGACCCCTGCGATGCGGTGGGCTTCGGGGCCTTGCCGGGCTCGGACGGGCCGTCGGTCGGCTTCTTCGTGGGGCGCTGCGTGGGCTTCTGGGTCGGCTTCTCCGTGGGCTTCTGCGTCGGCTTCTGCGTGGGGGTTTCGGTCACCGGTCCGCCCGCCGTCACCGTGAGCGTGGCGGGGTCGAGCTTCTCGCCCGCCTCGTACATGCCGTTGAACGCCTTCGCGCCGTCCGCGGTCAGCGCCGCCGGGATGTCCTTGAAGACCATCGCGCCGCCCTCGCCCTGCCCGGGCCTGACCGTGCTCAGGTCGAGCGCGGCGAGGTCGATGTCGTTCTGGACGGAGCCGTTCAGCGTGACGTCGGCCTGGATGGCACCGGTCTTGCCCTGGGTGCGGACCTTGACGTCGGTGACGCCGATGTCGAAGCGGTGGAGGGTGGAGGTGAAGCGGACGCTGCCCTTGAAGGCGGTGTCGGTGGCGTGCGTACCGGTGTCGTACGTGCCCTTGCCCCCGGAGAACGTGAACACCCCGTTGTCCGCGGCCTGCCGGGCGCCGTCCTTGGCCTCGATCTTGCCGTGGGCCATGCCCGTGACGTACTTCCGGAAGGACTCCTTCAGGCCCCACTCCAGCGTGCCGTCCTTGAGCTCCAGCTTCGGCGGGGCGGCCGGGGCGGCGTCGGCGGCGACCGCCGGGAGCGTGAGGGCGCTCGCGCCCAGGGCGACGGCGGTCGCGACGGCTGCCGCGAGGACGGTGGGGCGACGGGTGGCGGCCATGATCAGGCTTCTCCTTGAGAGGGGGAGGAGGGGGCAGGCAACAGTGAGGTGGTCAGGCGTCCGGGGTGTCCCGCGTGTCCGGCGTCGCGCGCTTCTTGCGTACGACTCCGAAGGCGACCGCCGCGGCGAGCAGGACCGCGACGCCTGCGCCGACACCGATCGGCACGGCGTTCGACGAGGAGTCGGAGGACTCGGCGGCGTTCTCGGTGCGGGGTGCCGCCGCGGTCTTCGAAGAGTTCGGGTCCGGCTTCGGGGTCGGCTCCGACGCGGAGTTCGCGGACGAGCCGAGGTCCGGCAGCGCGGGGAGTTCCGCGTCGGCGTCGAGGGCGACGGCGAGCGAGAGCGGGTCCATGGCGGAGCCCGCCTTGTACATGCCGCCGAACGCCTTGGCGCCCTCGGCGGTGAGCTTCGACGGAACTTCGGTGAGGGAGACGAGGCCGTCCTTCGGCCGCAGCTCCTTCGCGGGGAAGGTGATCAGCGGGGCGTTCTTGAGGGTGGTGCCGCGGTCGCCCTTGCCGTCGACGTCCGCGGTGAGCGTGCCCTTGCCGTCCTCGATCTCGACGGCGACCCCGGCGAGCGTCAGGTCGAGGCCGTGTTCGCCGGTGAAGCGGACCGCCCCCGCGAAGTCCGCGGTGAGGGTGCCCTTCTTCTCGTCGTACGTCCCCTTGCCCCTGGGGAAGCGGAAGAGCGCGCCGCCGTCCTGGGCGCCGGCGGACAGCTTCCACTCGCCCTTGGCGATGGGCCCGGTGACGTACTCGCGGAAGGTGCGGCGCACGCCCCAGTCGACGGCGGCGTCCTGAATGCGGCCGGTCCGGCCCGCCTCCGCGTTCTTCTTCCCCTTGTTCGTGCCCTTGCTCTTCGCGCCCTTGCTCTTCGGGGGGCTCTTGGCGACGAGGTCCGTCGACAGGCTCACCGGGTCGAGGGCGGTGCCCGCCGTGTAGTAGCCGGCGAAGGCCTTCGCCCCCTGTGAAGTGAGCGTCGCGGGAAGGTTGGTGAGGGCGATCGGACCGGTGCCGCCCTTCATGTCGATGCCGGAGATGTCGAGCGAGGCGAGCGGCACCTGCGCGGTCCTGGTGACCTTGCCGGTGCCCTTCTCCTTGCTGACCATGTCGGCGTAGAGCGTGCCGGAACCGCCGGAGACCTTCACCGTGGGGCGGCTGACGGTGAGGTCGAGTTCGTACGAGCCGCCCTTCTTGTGCCCGGTGAAGCGCACCCCGCCCGAGAAACCCGCGGTGAACGCCCCGCTGTCCGGGTCGTACGAGCCCTTCGCCGAGTGGAAGCGGAACTGGCTCCCGCCGACCGTGGCCGCACCCCCTTGCAGGGTGGAGGCGCCGCGGGCGATGGGTCCCGTGACGTAGCTCTGGAAGGAGGACTTGATGCCCCAGTCGAGCCGTCCGCCCCGGACCGTGCGGTCCTCGGCGTGCGCGGCGGCCGCCGGGAGCAGCGCTCCGACGAGTGCCGTGAGCACGGCCACGGCTCCGGCGCGAACGGTGGCACGCGCCTGTCCGGACGACGGCATGGGACCCCTCCTGCGGTCTGGCGAATTAGGTAAGGCTAACCTAAACTACGAACGCTCCGGGCTGGAACCCCCAACCGGAACCCAGCCCTCGGAGCAGACCTCAACAGCTCGACAGGACGGTGGACTTCGGTGCGTATGCCGCGCTCACTCCGCATCGCCGGCGCATGGGCCGCCGTGCTCGCCCTCGGTCTCACCGGGTGCGGAACGCCGGACGGCGACGGCGGCCCCCACGCGCGGCGGGCGCAGGCGAAGACCTCCGCGCCCGACCGGGTCGAGCCGCTGAAGACCGAGCCGAAACCCGTGCTCCCCGCCACCGTCACCTCCGCCGACGGTCACAAGGTGACGGTGAAGGACACCCGTCGCATCGTGCCGCTCACCGGCAGCCTCAACGAGATCGTCTTCACCCTGGGACTCGGCAGGAACGTCGTCGCCCGCGACATCACCGCCACCTTCGAGCAGGCGAAGAAGCTGCCGGTGGTGACCCGCGCACACGACGTCTCGGCGGAGAGTGTGCTCTCCCTCAAGCCGACCGTCGTCCTCGCGGAGACCACCACCGGGCCCGCCGAGGCCATCGACCAGATCCGTGACGCGGGCATCCCCGTCGTCGTCCTCGACCCCGCGAAGAGCCTCGACGACGTGGGCCCGCGCATCGAGGCGGTGGCCGACGCGCTGGGCGTGCGGAAGGCGGGCGCCGAGCTGACGGAGCGCACGCGGCAGCGGATCGCGGCGGTCCGCGAGGACATCCCGGCGGGGAAGGGGAAGAAGAAGCCGCGGGTCGCCTTCCTCTATCTGCGCGGCTCTGCCTCCGTCTATCTGCTCGGCGGGCGCGAGTCCGGGGCGAGTTCGCTCCTGGAGGCGGCGGGCGCGGTCGACGCGGGCAAGGAGTCAGGGCTGCGGAAGGACTTCACGGCGATCACGAGCGAAGCGCTCGCGAAGGCCGCGCCCGACGCGATCCTGGTGATGCGGAAGGGACTCGCGTCGGTGGACGGCGTGGACGGGCTCCTGAAGGTCCCGGGCGTCGCCGAGACCCCCGCGGGCCTGGACCGGCGCGTCGTCTCCATCGACGACGGCGTGCTCCTCAACTACGGGCCGCGCACCGACCAGGTGCTGAAGTCCCTGGTGGAGCAGTTGTACGGGGACGCCGAGTGAGCGTGCTCGCCAAAGCCAAAGCCGCAGACACGGACGCGGGCACGGACACGGACGTGGCCCCGGACGTGTCCGCCCCCACGCCGGACGGCGCGGTCCCCCGCCGCCGCGGTGCCGCCCTCACCCTGACCACGGTGCTCGCCGCCGTCCTCGTCCTGCTCTGCCTGCTCTCCGCGGGCACCGGCGCGTACGACATCCCCCTCGGCGACGTCGTCTCCTCCGTCCAGCACCGCCTGGGGCTCGGCGGGTCCGCGCTCGACCGGGTCGGCGAGAGCGTGCTGTGGAACGTGCGGCTGCCGCGCGTCGTGCTCGCCCTCCTCGTCGGCGCCTCGCTCGGCTGTGCGGGCGCGCTGATGCAGGGTGTGTTCGGCAATCCGCTCGCCGAGCCCGGCGTCATCGGGATCTCGTCGGGCGCCGCGGTCGGCGCCGTCGCCTCCATCGCGCTCGGCCTCGGCTTCCTCGGGAACTGGACGGTGACCGTCTGCGCGTTCGTCGCCGGGCTCGCGACCGTCCTGCTGGTGTACGCGATGTCGCGCGAGGGCGGCCGTACGGAAGTCGTCACGCTGATCCTCACCGGCATCGCCGTGAACGCCTTCGCGGGCGCCCTCATCGGCCTGTGCATCTTCTTCGCGGACAACGCGCAGATCAGCCAGATCACCTTCTGGCAGCTCGGCTCGCTCGCCCAGGCGACCTGGCCGAAGGTCCTCGCCGTCCTGCCCTGCGCGCTCGTCGGGCTGGCCGTCGCGCCGTTCCACGCGCGGCGATTGGACCTGCTCGCGCTCGGTGAGCGGCCCGCCCGGCATCTGGGCGTGGACGTGGAGCGGCTGCGGCTCGTCCTCGTCCTCGTGGTGGCCCTGCTGACCGCGGCCGCGGTGGCCGTCGCCGGGATCATCACCTTCGTCGGCCTCCTCGTGCCGCACCTGCTGCGGATGGCCGCGGGCCCCGGGCACCGCTTCCTCGTGCCCGGCAGCGCGCTCGGCGGCGCGCTGGTCCTCGTCGCCGCCGATCTGGCCGCGCGCACGGTGGCCGCGCCCGCCGAGCTGCCGCTGGGCGTGCTCACCGCGCTCCTCGGCAGCCCGTTCTTCTTCTGGCTGCTCCGCAGGACCCGTCGCAGGCAGGGAGGTTGGGCGTGATCGGACAGCTGAGCAGGAGGCTCTTCGGGGGGCGGGAGCGCGTGCCGCCCGGGCCCGTCGCGCGCGGGGACGTCCTCGCCGAGGCCGAGGGGCTGCGGGTGCGGCTCGGCGGCCGCGAGGTGCTCCGCGGGGTCTCGCTCGCCGCCCGCGCGGGCGAGGTGCTCGCCCTGGTCGGCCCCAACGGCGCCGGGAAGTCCACCCTGTTGGCCGCGCTGGCCGCCGACCTCCCGGCCGACGAGGGAGTCGTACGCCTCTGCGGCCGGCCCGCCCCCGACTGGCCCGCGCCCGAACTCGCCCTGCGCCGCGCCGTGCTGCCGCAGTCCGCGGCGCTCTCCTTCCCCTTCCCGGTGGCGGATGTCGTACGGATGGGCCGCGCGCCCTGGGCCGGGACCCGGGCGGCGGACGACGACGACCGGGTGGTGCGCGAGTCGATGGCGGCCACCGAGGTCGGCGGCTTCGCCGCGCGCCCCTTCTCCGCGCTCAGCGGCGGTGAGCGCGCCCGGGTCACGCTGGCCCGCGTCCTCGCCCAGCGCGCCCCGCTGCTGCTGCTCGACGAGCCGACCGCCGCGCTCGACCTGCGCCACCAGGAGCTGGTGCTGCGCATCTGCCGGGAGCGGGCGGCCGCAGGGGACGCGGTCGTGGTGGTCCTCCACGACCTGGGCCTCGCGGCGGCGTACGCGGACCGGGTCGCGGTGCTGCGCGGCGGGACCGTCGCGGCGGAGGGTGCCCCCGGCGACGTGTTCGAGGCGACGCTGCTCTCCGAGGTGTACCGGCAGCCCGTCGAGGTGTTCCCGCACCCGCGCACCGGCGCCCCCGTGGTGGCCCCGCTCAGGGACGGCGGGCAGTGACGGGGAAAGGGGCGCGGCTACTCTTCCGGAGATGTTCGACAACTATCTGATCGGGCTGCGCGCCGGTCTGGAGGCCGGCGCGGCCGCCGGCCTGCTCCTCACCTTCGCCGCGAGGACCGGGCGGCGGGACGCGCTGCGGCCCGTCGGGGCAGGCATCGGTGTCGCGGCGTTTCTCGCGCTCGGCTTCGGCTGGGCGCTGACGTTCGGCTCGCAGGAGCTGACGCCCCGGGCACGGGAGACGCTCGGCGGGACGCTGTCGCTCGCCGCCGTGGGCCTGTTGACGTGGGTGGCCCTTCGGATGCGGCGCGCGGAGGCGCGGCACATGACGGCGCTGCTCGCGGTGACCGCGTTCTTCGCGGTGGGCCGGGAGGCGCTGGACACGGCCCTGTTCTTCTGGGCGTCGGTGCAGGCGTCGAGGGACGGTGCGCACGGGCCGCTGCTCGTCGTGGTCCTGGGCCTGCTCACCGCGCTCGTCCTGGTCGGGCTGCTCCACTTGGGCGCGGTCCGCGCCGACTTGGACCGGTTCCGCACCTGGTCCGGCGTCGCGCTGATCGTCGTGGCCGCGGGCTTCCTCGCGCAGGGCGTGGACGCCTTGCAGGAGGCCGAACTCCTCGGCGGCGCGCGGAACACGGCGTTCGACATCAGCGGGGCCGTCCCCCCGGACAGCTGGTACGGCGCGCTCCTGGCGGGCGTCGTCGGCTTCCGCCCCGACCCGACAGTGGTCCAGACGGTGATCTGGCCGCTGTACGCGGTCCCCGCGCTGCTCCTCCTCGCACGCGGCTCGAGGTCGCGTGCGACGCGCCTCCAGGAGATCTGACCCGCACCCGCACACCCCTTCCGCACACCCCTTTTCCGGGCCCGATAAGGTTCGGGCCCGGGAAGGGGTAGGTGGAGGCATTCCGATGAGCAACGTTCGCAGGGTTCGCGGTCCCGGCCGGTCCGTCACGGTGTCGGCGGCGGTGACGGTCCTGGCGCTCACGGCGAGCGGCTGCGTGACCGTGCACGGGGAGCGGGAGGTCGTCCCCGCGGCCACCAAGTCCGAGGCGGACCGCGCCCTCAGGGAGTTCCTCACCGCGTACAACAAGGCGGACAAGGCCTACGACCCGGCCGCGGACGCCGCCCGCATCACCGGGCCGCTGGGCGCCATCAACCAGGGCGGCCTGAAGTCCCGGCGCGTGCAGCATCCGGAGGGCAACAAGAACCACGTGCCGCTGGAACTCACGGACGTGACGTACGCGATACCGAAGAAGGCCGGCTGGCCGCGCTGGTTCCTGGCGGACACCAAGGCCAACCGCCGCTCCGACCTGCGGTGGCTGTGGGTCTTCACGAAGAGCGGCCCCGACCAGCTGTGGCGGGCGACCTATCTGAACCTGGTGTCGCCGGAGAAGATGCCGAAGCTGAAGAAGGACGGGGACGGCTGGGCCGAGCCGGTGGGCCTGCGGGCGAAGGACCTCGCGCTGGCCCCCGCCGACCTCGGCGAGGAGTACACGTCGTACCTCAAGTCGGGCGGCGACGCGTTCGCGCCGAGCGACCACACGTCGCGCTGGAAGGCCTACCGCGACCGGAACTCCAAGCGGGCCGGCCTCGCCGTGCAGTACCTCGACGAGCCGGAGAACGGCGGCACGTTCGCGCCGCTGGGGCTGCGCACCGAGGACGGTGGCGCGCTGGTGTTCTTCGCCACCCGCCACTACGAGAAGCAGACCGCGTTCAAGGGCCTCAGCCCGAAGGTCGACGCGGACGCGAAGGCGCTGCTCAAGGGCGAGGTGCGGCAGTCCCTGCTGCTGCACCGGGTCTCCAACCAGGTGGTCGTCGACCCGAAGAAGCCGGGCGGCGACAAGGTGGCGTTCCTGGGCCGCCTCCAGGGTCTGACGGGCGCGACGGGCGAGTAGGCCCCTCCCCCGGAGAGGCCACCCGGGTCCTCCGGAGCGGTCGCCGGGTCAGCCCCGCAGGGGCCAGGCGGCGACGTCCTGCTGGGGCTCGCCCGCCACGCGCGCGCACTCGTCGGTGAGCGTCGCGAGGAGCGTCAGCGGGTCCGGCAGCGGATGCTCGGGGCCGCGGATCCAGCGCACCTCCCGGTCGTCGGGGAGCCGGGCGGGCGGCACCAGGACGTACGACCCGCGGCAGTGCCAGCGCAGGCCGGGGTGCTCGTCCATCGTCTCGGGGTGGCAGTCGAGCTCGCACGGCCACCACTCGTCCTCGTCCTCGGGGGTGCCGCGCGTCGCGGTGTAGAAGAGCAGCCGCCCCTGGCCGTTGCTGCCGCCCGACTCCGCGACCGGGCCCACCTCGATCCCGGCGGCGAGCAGCCGCTCGAGTGCTTCGAGCCCGGCGTCCAGCGGCACGTCGAGGACGTCGTGGATCATGCCGGTCGCGGTGATGAAGTTGGCCTGCGGCTGGTGGCGGGCCCACCGCTCGATCTGGCCGCGGTCCGTCGTGGACTGCGTCTGCCAGGCGAAGGAGACCGGGTGCCGGGCGGGGGTGGGACAGCCGATCCGGTCGCAGGAACATCGGTACCCCGAGGGATACGCGGCCGGGGCCAGCGGCAGTCCGGCCGCCGCGGCGGCGAGGAGCAGCTCCTCGCGGGCCCGGTCATCCGCCGCCGTGTCCTTGGGGCGCCGTCGGAGCCACTGGGAGAATTTGCCCTGTCCGCCGGACCGGCTGCCGAACTCCGCGCCCATCTAGCCCCTCACCTCGCCGTTGTGCCGAAAGCATGACCCATGGTCCCACCATCCTGCGCCTCGGGGGGCCGGAGGCCACATCCGGGGTGGCCGGGGTATGCCCACCGCGGGATGACATAGCGCGTCTTTCCGGTGCAAGTTTGGATTTACCCGCCTACCGTGGGCGCCATGGTCATTAGGACTGTGCTGACGAGCCTCACGGCGCTGACCCTCACGGCACCGAACGGCTTCCTCACCCCGATCGAGTGGAGCGGGCCGCTGACCGTGGACGCGCTGCCCCGCGTCGTCTACACCGCGCACCGCGGCGGTGCCCTGGAGGTTCCGGAGAACAGCATGTCGGGCCTGCTGGCCGCCTATGAACGCGGTACCGCCCAGGTCATCGACTTCGACACGCGGATACTGCGCGACGGGACGCCGGTGGTCATGCACGACGCCACCCTGGACCGCACGACGTACACGTCGGGCCCGGTGCACCGGCTCGACCGGTGGGGCTGGCTCGCCGTGCGGCTGCGCCCCCCGGCCACGGTGCCCGGCCGCTGGCGCCCGGAGCGGCCGCCGACGGTCGCGGAGGTCCTCGACCGGTTCGGCGGGCGGATCATGCTGATGCTGGAGGCCAAGGACCCGAAGAGCCTGGAGCCGCTCGCCCGGCTGATCCGCGCCCGCGGGCTCACCCGCTCGGTCTTCGTGAACACCAACGACCCTGCGGTCGCCCGGCGCGCCCACCGCCTCGGCCTGCTGGCCCAGCTGTGGCGCTCGAAGGCGCAGATGCGGCGGGACCGCCCGAAGGAGTGGGCGTCGTTCGTCGACGTCCTGGACGTGGACTACAAGGCGCGCGACAGCGATCTGCTGCGCGCGGTGAACTCGGGCGTCCCGCGGGTGTGGGCGCACACGGTGACCACTCCGCAGCAGCGCGACCGGGTGCTGCGCCTCGGCTGCAACGGCGTGATCACGGACGCTCCCGGCCTGCTCTCGCGTACGCCGGTCAGGAAGCGGAGTACGGCCGGGGCGTGATGCCGTACAGCGCGTACTCGACGAGCTTGTCCACGTAGTCGTGGGTGAGGGGGCCCGAGCGCATCAGCCAGCGCTGGGCGAGCGGGCTCGACCACAGTTCGAGGGCGATGCGGGGGTCGATGTCGGGCACGACGTGCCCCGCCTCGCGGGCCTGCTCCACGCGCTTCACGAAGAGCTGGAGCTGCGGCTCCAGGAGCTTCTCGACGAACTCGGCGCCCAGCTCGGGGTTGAGCAGCCCCTCGGCGGCGAGCGCGCGGTAGGGCGCGTCGTACCTGGGGTCGTTGAACTCGTCGACGGTGGCGCGCATCACGTACTTGAGGTCGGCCTCCAGGTCCCCGGTGTTCGGGATCTCGGTCTCGATCTCCGCCCTGCCCGCGTTCTCACTGGCCTCCCGGGACGCCTGCTCGGCGAGGTCGAGGAAGGCGTCGAGCAGGACGGCTCCCTTCGACGCCCACCAGCGGTAGATCGTCTGCTTGCCGACGCCGGCGCGGGCCGCGATGGCCTCGATCGTCAGCTTCGCGTAGCCGACCTCACCGACGAGGGCGAGGGCTGCGTCGTAGATCGCGCGGCGCGAGCGTTCGCTGCGGCGCGTGGAGTCGGGAGCTGTCTTCTGGGCCATGCCGTCGAATGTAGCAGCGGCCGAACCGAGACGTACCGTCTAGACAAGACGCGTCGTCTCGCCCGCGGGGGCGTGCCGGGCACCACCCGTTCGGCCAATCTCGCAACCACCCGTTCGGTTCACTGCGCGAAAGCTCTCCCAGACCGCACTATGGGCATCAACTGCCCCACCATGGGCAGCACATGACCTGCGGTACGTGAGGAGCCTTCATTGTCCCGTTTTCCTCGCTCTCCTCGGCGCGCCACACACCGGCGCTATCTGATGTGCCCACCGGCACACTTCAAGGTCACCTACTCCATCAACCCCTGGATGGACCCCGGCAAACCGGTCGACGTCCCCCTCGCCGTCGCCCAGTGGGAGGACCTGCGCGACCGGTACGTCTCCCTCGGCCACACCGTCGAGGAGCTCACCCCCCGGCCCGGGCTGCCGGACATGGTCTTCGCGGCGAACGGCGCGACCGTCGTCGGCGGACGCGTGCTCGGCGCGCGCTTCGCCTACCGCGAGCGCGAGGAGGAGGCCGCGGCCCACCTGGAGTGGTTCCGCGCGCACGGCTTCACCGAGATCCACGAACCCACCCACATCAACGAGGGCGAGGGCGACTTCGCCGTCACCTCCTCCTACGTCCTGGCCGGGCGCGGCTTCCGGGCCAGCCCGCTCTCGCACGGCGAGGCGCAGGAGTTCTTCGGCCGCCCGGTGATCGGGCTCGACCTGGTCGACCCCCGCTACTACCACCTGGACACCGCGCTCGCCGTCCTGGACGACGCGGCGGACGACGTCATGTACTACCCGCCCGCCTTCTCCCCCGGCAGCCGGGCGGTGCTGCGGCGGCTCTTCCCCGACGCGCTGATCGCCGAGGAGCCCGACGCCGAGGCGCTCGGGCTCAACGCCGTCTCCGACGGGCTCCACGTGCTGCTTCCGCAGGCCGCGCTCGGCCTCTTCGAGCCGCTGCGCGAGCGCGGCTACGAACCCATCGGGATGGACCTGACCGAGCTGCTCAAGGGCGGCGGCAGCGTGAAGTGCTGCACGCAGGAGCTGCGGGGCTAGCCCTTCCGCAGCTCCGCCGGGCAGAGCCGGCGCGGCTTGTCGTCGCCCTTGAGCCGGGCGTCGGCACAGCCGCCCGGCAGCCCCCCGTACGCCTTGGTGCCGAAGTTCGCCGTCACCGTCAGCGTGCCCTTGCCGAAGACCGTGCGCTGGACGGTGCGGTCCTCGGTCAGCCGGCGGAAAGAGGTGAGCTGTTCGGTGCCCGCTGCCTTGTGCAGGGGCGAGAAGTACTTCTGGAGTGCGGCCAGTTCGGCGCCGTGTTTCTTCAGCGAGGGGCCGTCGAGGACGTAGTTGAGGGGGGTGTTGTAGAGCATGGCGAGCAGGGCGCGGGGGGTCTTCTGGGCGGGCAGCTTCTCGTACGAGAGTTCCCAGCGCTCGGTGTTGACGAGCGAGCCGTGCAGCGCGGTCTCGTAGAGCGGGGCACGGTAGCGGGGGTCGTACATCGCCTTGGCGAGGCCGGCGGGCAGGTCGACCGGCTTGAAGAAGACGCCGGGCGCGTTCTCGGGGTAGTAACCGCCCCACTTCTCGCGGTCCTTCTGGAGCTTCCAGAGGCCGTCGGCGACCGGTGTCGCGCCGCCGTGGTCGAAGGCGAGCGTCTTGTTCGCCCAGGCCTGCGCGGTCTCCGAGCCGAGGACGAGACCTCGGTCCGCGATGCGCCGCATGCGCGCGAGGCGGTGCTCGCGGTCCTCGGCCTTGGTCATCCGGTGGCCCTTGCCGTGGTCGCGGAAGAGTTCGCCGGTGGCGTCGACGTCGAGGAAGTAGCTGTCGGCGCCGTTGGCGACCATCCGGCGGGTGCGGTCGGCCAGGTAGTGGTGGTGCTTCTCCGCCTTCTCGAAGGCGGAAGAGCTGAGGTAGCAGCCGCGGCCGCCGAAGCCCGTCACCGGCTCGCCCTTGGCGTCACGGACGCAGAAGTCCGGGTAGACCGTGCCGGGCCAGACGGAGTTCGGGGCGTCGGCGGTCTTCGGGTCCTGGCCGTTGGCGAAGGAGTCGTAGGGGCCGATGAGGTACCCGGCCTTCTTCGCGGCGCCCACCGCCGCCTTGTCCGGGTACGGCTTCCCGTCGTAGCCGAGCCACATGCGGTCGACGCCCAGCTTGCGCAGCTCCTCGATCCCGGCGCGCTTGCGGGCGTCGCCCCAGGTGTAGGCGTGGAAGGCGCCGAGGAGCTTGCCGGTGGCGGGGTTCTTCGCGATCTTCCGCTTCAGGCTGCCGAGCCGGCCGCGTTCGGCGAGGTAGGAGCGGTAGTCGGCGGCGGGCGCGACGGCGTTGCCGTCGGTCAGGGCGAAGGTGACGGTGTAGTCGCGGGTGCCCTCGCCGCGGTCGAAGGTGTGCTCGGCGGTGGTGCGCAACCGTCCTCCCGGGGCGGCGAAGCCGAGGCTCGTGCCGATGTCGGTGGGGGTGAGGTAGCTGACGCCGGCCCGCTTGCCGAGGGAGTAGCCCCACAGCGGCAGCGTCAGGCCTTCGCTCACGTCGACACCGCTGCCCGCGAGGCCGTCCTCCCCCTTGGTCCAGAACGCGTCCTTCACGGGGATGTCCAGGCCTTCCCCGCGCGGGAGTTGGAGTGCGGTGGCGGCGGAGTCGGTGCCGGTGACGGGCCAGCTGACCGAGGTGTCGCGGTGTGCCTTCATGCTGAGGGAGAGGCGGCCGTGGTCGGTGCGGGCGGTCACGTCGATGCCGCGCTCGGGGTAGCTCCAGCGGGCGCGGCCGGTGCCGGTGCGGGTCACCGGGCCCGGCTTGCCGAGGTCGGTGCCCGAGGCGTCGGAGAGGGTGAGGTCGCGGCCGTCGCGGGTGCGGGCGCGGACGGCGAGCGTGGCGGTGTCGACGACCGCGGTGCCGCCCTCGACGGCGAGTTCGACGTGCCGGCCGTGCGGCGGCTCGGCTCCGGCGGTGAAGGCGTACGTGGTGGCTCCTGCGGCGACGACCGCGAGGGCGACGGACAGGGCGAGGAATCGGGTCTCCGACCGCCTGCGGGCGTGGCCGGGCGAACTGCTCTTGGTTGGCATGGAGATGTGGATAGTCGCCGCCTCTAAGAACCTTTTAAGAAGAGGGGCAGTTCAGCCATCTGGCCGACGGCGTGCTAACAATACGGACGCACAGGTACGCAGACAGTCCTGTGCGAACGCGTCACCACAACCAAACAGTTGGGTCCACGGGGGCCCAGGGGGAAGAAGAGGTATCAGCGCAGTGAACCGTATGCGCACGTCCGCCGCAGTGCTGGCCACCGCGGGGGCCCTGACCGCCGCTCAGCTCGGCCTCGCCGGGTCCGCGTCCGCCGCGACCGGCCCGACCGCTCCGAAGGCCGCGCCGAAGGCGTCTCCGAGTGCCGTCTCCGGCTGCCCGATCGACATCGTGTACACCTCTCGCTTCCAGGTCGACCGGAACGGCTGGGTCACCAACGGGGGCCTGTACTTCGGCATCAAGAACAAGAGCACGAAGAGCTTCAAGAAGGTCAGCTTCACGGTGACCAACGTGAAGAACATCCGCTTCGGCCGGGCGACGCCGAAGGGCGGCAAGGTCACCCACAAGACGTCCAAGACCGTCACCGTGTACGACAAGAGCCTGGCGGGCAAGGCCAAGCTCGGCGTCAAGGTGCGCACGCGCCTGCTGAACACCAGGTCCTACAAGGTGAAGTTCTCCGTGCGCGGCACGGGCTGGAACTGCGCCGTCAACCAGGGCACCTGGGGCGCGTGAGTCACTGCGCGGACGGGGGCGGCCACGCGTCGCCCCAGTCCGCGTCGCGCGCCGCGCGGTAGAGGGGGCCGTGGCGCTTGGTCACGGTCTCCTTGCGCAGGGACTCCTCGACCCCGCACAGGTCGAGGAGCACCTGGCCCTTGCGGATCTGCGGGCGGCGCACCACGCGGGCGGGCGCGGGGTCCGGGTCGAAGCGGACCGCCGCGACATAGCTGAACTTCTCGTCCTCGTACGCGAGGGAGCCGCCCTTGACCTGGCGGTGCAGGGACGACCTGCTGACCCGTGCGGAGAAGTGGCACCAGTCCGTGCCGGGTTCGATGGGGCACGCCGAGCTGTGCGGGCAGGGTGCGGCGATCCGGTAGCCGGCGGCGATCAGCCGGTCGCGGGCCTCGATGATCCGTCCATAGCCGTCGGGGGTGCCGGGCTCGACGATGACGACGGCCTGGGTCGCCGCGTGGGCCGCCGCGTCGACGACGGAGCGGCGGTCGGCCTCCGTGAGCTCTCCGAGGACGTACGAGATGGTGACGAGAGCGGTGCTCTCGATGGTGAGCGTCGATCCGATACGGGAGCGTTGCCATCGGGTGGCGCTCAGCCGGGGTGTCGCTTCGGCCAGTTCCCGCCCGAGTGCGAGCGCGGGCTCGGCCCAGTCCAGGACCGTCACCGGGCGCTCCCCCGCCCACGTCGCCGCGACCGCCCAGGTCGCCGCGCCGGTCCCGCCGCCGACGTCCACGTGGCTGCCGGGCGCCCAGCCCTCGGGCGCCGCGTCCGCGAGGGCGGCCAGCGCGGCACGGACCGCCTCGAAGGTCGCGGGCATGCGGTACGCGGCGTACGCGACGACGTCCGCGCGGTCGCGCAGGATCGGGGCGTCGGTCGGGGTGCGGCCCCGGTAGTTGGCGATCAGCCGGTCGACGGCCTGGGTCGCCTGCTTGGGCGGGAGGCCGTCCAGGAGCCCGGCGAGCGAGGTGCGCAGGGTCTCGGCCGGGGGGTGGGGTGCCGGGGGGATCGGGGCGTTCACCCCGTGATTCTACGGGGGCGTTGCGCTGCGCTGGCGGGGGCGTTGCGCTGCGCTGGCGGGGGCGTTGCGCTGCGCTGGCGGGGGCGGGTGTGGGGTGTGCCTGAGCCGACTCGGTCCCGTGCCTTCGCGTCTGCCCCATGGCGGCCGTCCGGCGGGTGCGGGTCCGGGTGGGCCGGTCGCGCAGTTCCCCGCGCCCCTGAAACCCTTCGGCACCCCGTGCCGTCCCGTGCCCCCCCCCGCTATCGGCCCCGGGCCGCGCGGGACAGGTGGGTGGCGGCTGTGGCGCGAGGGGTGTTGTCCGGGGGGCGGCGGCGGGGGTGGACCGTGTTGGCCAGGAGGATCAGGAATGTGTCCGTTGCCGGGTCGAGGGTGAGGGAGGTGCCGGTGAAACCCGTGTGGCCCGCCGCGCCGCGGCCCGCTAGTTCGCCCATGAACCAGGGCTGGTCGATGGCGAAGCCGAGGCCGTCGCCCGCCAGCATCAGCTCGACGAAGTCGGGGCCGAGGATGCGGGCCCTGCCGTACGAGCCGCCGCACAGCAGCGTGCGGCAGAGCACCGCGAGGTCGCGGGCGGTGGAGAAGAGGCCGGCGTGCCCGGCGATCCCGCCCAGCGCCCAGGCGTTCTCGTCGTGGACGGTGCCGCGCAGCATTCCGCGGTCGGCCTTCGCCCAGGGCCTGCGCTGGTCCTCCGTGGCCGCGGCCTCGGGGCACGGGCCGAAGCCGGTGTCGGCCATGCCGAGCGGGCGGGTGATGCCCTCGCGGACGAGCGCGTCGAGGGGGCGGCGGGTGAGGCGCTCCAGGATGTGCTGGAGGAGGAGCATGTTCAGGTCGGAGTAGACGTATTCGCCCGGCTCGGTGGCCGGGGCCTCCGCGCGGAGGGCCGCGAGGCGTGCGGCGGCGTCCGGGCAGTCGTACAGCGGCAGTTCGGGCCGCAGCCCCGAGGTGTGGGTGAGGAGCTGGCGGACCGTGATGCCGTGCTCGGCGGCGGCCGTGAACTCGGGGACGTACGCCCCGACGAGCGCGTCGATGCCGAGCGTGCCGCGCTCCAGCTGCTGCACGGCGGCGATCGTCGTGAAGAGTTTGGTGAGGGACGCCAGGTCGAAGGGGGTGGTGGTGCGCATGGGCACCCGCCACTCGCGGGGCAGCTCGACGCCGGTGTCGCTCTCCGGGTCGTACGAGGCGTACCGCACCGCCCAGCCCGCCGCCTCCTCGGCCGCGATCACGGGGCCGCGGCCGACGAGGACCACGGCGCCCGCGCACCAGGGGCGCGGCCCGCGCGTCAGGTCGCGCACCCCGGTGACGAGGCGGCCGATCTCGTCGGGGTCGAGGCCCGCGCGGTCCGGTGTGCCGGGGCGCAGGAGTCTGGGTGCGCTCAGTGGTCCGCCTCCTGGGTCGGCTCGTGCTGCCAGGGGCGGCACAGTCCCACGAAGCACGTGACGGCGGCCAGTGCGCAGACCAGTTGGACGACGGCCATCGGGACGGCGGTGTCCTCGCCCGCGATGCCGACGAGCGGGGAGGCGACCGCGCCGATGAGGAAGGAGGAGGTGCCGAGCAGCGCGGAGGCGGAGCCCGCGGCGTGCGGGGTGCGGATCAGCGCCAGCGACTGGGTGTTGGGCAGGGTGAGGCCCATCGACGACATGAGGACGAAGAGCCCGGCGGCGACGGGGAAGAGGCCGACGTCGCCGAGGACGCCGGTCGTCATGAGCAGCAGGGCGATCGCGGCGGTCGTGATCATCGCGAGGCCGGCGGCGAGGACCTTGTTGAGGCTGATCCGGCCGACCAGGACCTTGCCGTTGAGCTGTCCCGCGGCGATCAGTCCGACGGAGTTGACGCCGAAGAGGAGGCTGAAGGTCTGCGGGGACGCGCCGTAGATCTCCTGGATCACGAAGGGCGACGCGGAGATGTACGCGAAGAGCGCGGCGAACGCGAAGCCGCCCGCGATCATGTAGCCGGCGAAGACGCGGTCGGCGAGGAGCGACCTCATGGTGCGCAGCGCCTCGACGGTGCCGCCGCCGTGCCGCTTCTCGGGGGCGAGGGTCTCGGGCAGGCGGCGCCAGACGAGCAGGGTCAGCGCGGTGCCGACGACGGTGAGGACGACGAAGATGCCGCGCCAGTCGGTGAAGCGGAGGACCTGGCCGCCGATGAGGGGGGCGGCGACGGGGGCGACGCCGGAGATCAGCATCAGGGTGGAGAAGAAGCGGGCCATGGCCACGCCGTCGTACAGGTCTCGGACGATCGCGCGGGCGATGACGATGCCGGCGGAGCCCGCGAGTCCCTGGAGGAGGCGGAAGCCGATGAGGAGTTCGGCGGTGGGCGCGAAGGCGCAGGTCGCGGTGGCGATCACATAGACGAGCAGGCCGACGAGGAGGGGGCGCCGGCGGCCCCACCTGTCGCTCATCGGGCCGACGACGAGCTGGCCGAGCGCCATGCCGAGGAGGCAGGCGGTCAGGGTCAGCTGGATGGTGGCGGCCGGGGAGCTCAGGGCGTCGGTGACCTCCGGCAGGGCCGGCAGGTACATGTCCATGGAGAGCGCGGGGACGGCGGTGAGGCCGCCGAGGACGAGGGTGACGAGGGCTCCGGTACGACGGACGGCGACGGGCCCGTGTGGCTCCGCCGCCTCTGTTATCCGGTCCTCTGCCGTTGTCTGCCCACGCTCAGGCATCGCGCCCCTCCCGGTCGATCGGATCCGCTCTCCATGGTCGCAGCTCCCGACGCGTGGTCGGGACCGCATGTACGACGTCGTAGGTGCCGGACATGTGACGTCAGCACGCTTCACTCGTTTAGCAACATCGCCGGGCAATTCGGGCCCCGGCTCCGACCGCCGATCTGGACAAGGCTCGATGCGAATCTCCTTCCTGCTGCAGAACGCCTATGGAATCGGTGGCACCATCCGCGCCACTTTCAATTCCGCCAGTGCCCTCGCCGAGCGGCACGACGTCGAGATCGTCAGCGTCTGGCGCCCGCGCGACAGGCCCAGCCTGCCGCTCGGCGGAAAGGTCCGGCTGCGGCACCTGATCGACAGCCGGCCGCACTCGCCGCGCAACGACCTGGGCGACGCGCTGCTGGGCGAGACCACCTCGCTGGTGCCGCCCGCCGAGGCGCGGGGCGCGGGCTTCGACCGGCTCACCGACCGCCGGGTGGCCCGGTTCCTGCGCCGCACCGACACCGACGTGGTGGTGGCCACCCGGCCGGGCCTGGTGATGTACCTCGCCGAGTTCGGCCGCGACCACTACCTGAGAATCGGTCAGGAACACCGCGTGTACGGCACGCACGAGCCCGGGATCCGCGCCGCCCAGGACGCCGCCATCGCCTCGCTCGACGCGCACACCACCGTCACGGAGGCGGACGCCGTCACGCACCGCAGGCACCTGGCGGGCACGGGCACCCCGATCGTGTCCGTCCCCAACGCCTCACCGCCGCCGCCCCTCACCACCGCATCCGACGGCGAGGCCCGGCTCGTCATCGCCGGTGGGCGCCTCATCCCGGTGAAACGGTACGGCCTGCTGGTGGACGCCTTCGCGACGGTGGCCGCCGCGCACCCGGAGTGGAAGCTGCGGATCTACGGCCGCGGCCCCAAGCACGCGCCGCTGCGGGCCCGCATCGACGAACTGGGCCTGAGCGACCACGTCTTCCTGATGGGCGCCATCCCCTCTCTCGCCACCGAGTGGGCGAAGGGGTCGATCGCCGCCGTCACCTCGCGCGAGGAGTCGTTCGGCATGACCATCGTGGAGGCCATGCAGTGCGGCACCCCGGTGGTCGCCACCGACTGTCCCCACGGGCCCGCCGAGATCATCAGCGACGGCGAGGACGGCCTGCTCGTCCGCTCGGGCGACAGCGGGGCCGTCGCCCGGGGCCTGCTCAGGCTCATCGAGGACGCCGACCTGCGCCGCGCCATGGGCGGCGCCGCCCGGCGCAACGTCGAGCGGTACGCACCCGACCACGTCGCCCGGCGCTACGAGGAACTCTTCACCGAGCTGCGCGCCGCCTCCCCGCCCGCCCCGGTGCCGCTCGACTGCCGGCTGGCGGCCGGTGCGGGGCGCGCCCGGGCGGCCGTCCGGCAGGCCGTGCGGCGGACCGTGCGCAGGGCGGGGCGGCGGCGCCCGGCGGGCCCCGCGCTGCGCCCGCGCTCGACCTGCGCCGTGAACGCCGCGGGCGATCTCGTCGTACGCCTGGACCGGGCCGGCATGCCAGGCACCGCGTTCACACTGACCGCGACGCTCCGGGGCTCCGAGGGCCGGGACGAGCAGCTGGTCGAGGTGCCGCTGCGGCGGCCCGAGACCGACGACGAGCCCTGGACGGCCGTGCTGGAGCGCCGCGCCCACCCGCTCGCCGAGGGCCGCTGGGACTTCCACATCGTCCGCTCCGACGACGGGGCGCGGCGCCGGGTCGCCGCCACGACGGTCGAACAGCGCGGCCTGCTGAGCCTGCGGGCCGCGCCGGAGGCGCCGTTCGCCTGGTGGATCCCCTACGCGACCGTCAAGAACAACCTCTCCGTGCGGTCCTGGCGCCGCCCCGCGCACGCGGAGGCCCACACGGTGGCCACCGACGGGACGTCGTGCGCGGTCGAAGGGACGCTGTACGGCGCGGAGTTCGCCCCGGGACAGCCGCCCCGGCTCCTCGCCGTACCGCGCCACGACCCCGCCGCCGCCTTCGAGGCCGATGTGACGACGTCGGGGAAGGACCGTTTCCGCTTCTCCCTGGCGTACTCCCGGCTGCCGGCCGCCGGCGAGGGCGCCGCCCCGGAGACGTGGGACCTGGCGCTGTCCCTGTCCCCCGGGGCCGAGCCGGTCCGCCTGGCGCGCGTCATCGGCGACGTCGTCGCCCGCAAGCGGACCGACGTGTATCCGGCCGGGCACCTCGCCGACGAGGCCGGTGCCGCCGTCTCCGTGCGCCCCTACTTCACCGTGAACAACGACCTGGCCCTGGCGCGCAGGACGCCGCGGGAGACCGCCGACCGCTACGCGGGCCGCAGCCCCGGGTCGCCCGCCTCCGTCACGAACGACGCCGCCGTCCTGATGGGGGCGCCGGGCGTCGTCACCGCCGACACCGTCTTGAAGTCGGCGCGCGCCGAGTCGGAGCCGAGCGCGACCGTCACGTAGCCGCGGCGGCCGTTGTAGAACTTCAGGTGCGGGTTGGCCTTGGTGTAGGTGTCCCAGTTGGCCGGCTTGTCCGCGCCGTCCTTGCCGCTGGCGATGGACGTGGCGACGATCTCCGTGCCGACGGTCTTCGAGGACGGGTCGTCGAAGTCGGCCTTGATGTCGAAGGCGTAGCCGACGTGCACGTCACCGGTGAGGACCATGAGGTTCTCGATGTCCGCCGAGCGCGCGCCCGCGAGGACCCGCTTCCGGGAGGCGCGGTAGCCGTCCCAGGCGTCCATGGAGAGCTTGGCCTGCGCGTTGAGGTCGAGCTTGCGCTGGGAGAAGGTGACCTGCTGCGGGACGACGTTCCACAGCGCCCGCGAGCGGCGCCAGCCGTCGATGAGCCAGCGCTCCTGCGTGGCGCCGGTGATGGTGCGCCTCGGATCGTCGGTCTCGGGACCGGGGACGTGCGCCTTGTCGCCGTACGCCTGGTCGGAGCGGTACTGCCGGGTGTCGAGGATGTCGAACTGGGCGAGGCGGCCCCACTTCAGGCGCCGGTAGAGCTGTGCGTCGGGCCCGCTCGGCAGCTGCCCGCGGCGCAGCGGCTGGTTCTCCCAGTACGCGCGGTAGGCGGCGGCACGGCGGAGCAGGAACTCGGCCGGCGGGTTGCCGTTCTCGTCGATGTCGTCGGCGTAGTTGTTCTCGGCCTCGTGGTCGTCCCAGGTGACGACAAAGGGGTGCGCGGCGTGGGCGGCGCGCAGGTCCGGGTCGGACTTGTAGAGGGCGTACCGCAGGCGGTAGTCCTCCAGCGTCTGCGTCTCCTTGTTGAAGTGGGCGGGCAGGGTGCGGTCGGTGTAGTTGCGGGCGCCGCCGACCGCGTTGACGGCGTACTCGTAGAGGTAGTCGCCGAGGTGGAAGACGACGTCGACGTCGTCCTGCGCCAGGTGCTTGTACGCGGTGAAGTAGCCGTCGTGGTACGCCTGGCAGGAGACGGCGGCGAGGGTGAGGGCGCCGGCGCGGCTGCCGATGGGCGGCGCGGTGCGGGTGCGGCCGGTCTCGCTCACCCAGCGGCCCGTCTTGAAGCGGAAGTAGTAGGTGCGGCCCGCGTCGAGGTGGTCGGCCTCGACGTGCACGGTGTGGCTGAACTCGGGGTGGGCGGTGACCTTGCCGCGTCTGGCGACGCGCCGGAACCTCGCGTCGTGGGCGAGCTCCCAGTCCACGGTGACGCGCTCGCGGGGCAGGCCGCCGTCGGGCTCGTACGGTGCGGGGGCGAGCCGGGTCCACAGCAGGACGGAGGAGGGCAGCGGGTCGCCGGACGCGACGCCGAGCGTGAAGGGGTTCTTGCTGATGCGGCGGGCGTCGAGCTCGGCGGCACCGGCGACGCCCGCGGTGGGCAGGTTGGTGGCGAAGGCGAGCGCGGCGGCGGCGCCGGTGACGGTGAGGAACCTGCGGCGTCCCAAGTGGCGGGCGGCGGCACGGAGTTCCGGTGCGTGGTGCTGGCCTGCGGGTGTCATGTGGCCCTCCCCTGACGATTGCTGTCAGGGGCATGTAAGTGGCGGGGGACGACGTGGGACTGTCGCGTACACAACAGCCGCATGGCGGGCGGATGATGTCCGCGTGGACGGCCCTCCCGTACGCTGCGGGGCCATGAACGCTGAGCGAACTGCATCGCCGAAGACCGCCGTGGTGACCGGAGCCGGCTCCGGAATCGGCCGCTCCGTCGCCCTGGAACTGCTCGCAGCGGGCTGGTCCGTGGCGCTCGCGGGGCGCCGCACGGAGACGCTGGAGGAGACGGCGGCCCTCGCGCCGAGGGAGGCCGGCGGCGCCTTGTGTGTCCGTACGGACGTGTCGCGCCCCGAGGACGTCGCGGCGCTCTTCTCCCGCGTCCGCGCGGACTTCGGGCGCCTGGACCTCCTCTTCAACAACGCCGGTACGTTCGGTCCCGGCGGCGTGCCGGTCGAGGAGCTTCCCTACGAGGCCTGGCGGCACGTCGTCGACACCAACCTGAACGGCGCGTTCCTGTGCGCGCAGGCGGCCTTCCGGCAGATGAAGGAGCAGGACCCGCAGGGCGGCCGGATCATCAACAACGGATCCATCTCGGCCCACGCCCCGCGCCCGCACTCGGTGGCGTACACGGCGACGAAGCACGCCCTGACGGGCCTGACGAAGTCACTGTCGCTGGACGGCAGGCCCTACCGGATCGCGGTCGGCCAGATCGACATCGGCAACGCCGCGACCGACATGACCGAGCGCATGCAGTCCGGGATCCCCCAGGCCAACGGGCAGCTCGCGACCGAGCCGGTCATGGACGTGGCGGACGTGGCGCGCACGGTGCGGCACATGGCGGAGCTGCCGCTGGAGGCCAATGTCCAGTTCGCGACGGTGCTCGCGACCAACATGCCGTACATCGGGCGGGGTTGACGCGCGGGGAGGGTGCAGCGCGCCGGGGCCGATATCTCCACAAGTGGAATGCGGCATACCGCATCAAGGCCGGTCGGAGATCCCCGTATGCTCGGCTTCTCTCCACGAGAACTTCACACTTGGAGCACTCCTTGCGCATACGTACCGCGGCCCCCGCCGTCCTCACCGCCACCGCCCTGTCGGTGGCCCTGCTCGCCGCGTCCCCCGCGTCGGCGGCGACGGCACGCCACCAGGGCGGGCTGCACCTCGGTTCCATCCAGTACGACAGCCCGGGCCGGGACACCCGCTCGAACTCCTCACTGAACGCGGAGTGGGTGAACATCCACAACAACACCCGCTCGGCGATCCAGCTCAAGGGCTACAAGCTGAAGGACGACACCGGCTACACGTACACCTTCGGCAGCTACAACATCGGCGCGGGCAAGACCGTCAAGGTCCGCACCGGCAAGGGCACCAACGCCTCCGGCGTGCGCTACTGGGGCCGCACCAACTACGTCTGGAACAACACCGGCGACAAGGCCCGCCTCATCAAGCCGAGCGGCGCGCAGCAGGACTCCTGCTCGTGGGCGCGGCTCGGCTCCGGTTCCGTCAGCTGCCACTGACCGCTGTCAGGGGGAAGGGCGGCCGCTCAGGCCTGGCCCGTCTCGAAGCGGGAGATCTTGCCGCCGTCGACGGTGAACCGCCACTTCGTGCGCATCTCGCCCCAGGTGTCGTTGCGGTAGGAGACGACCAGCACGCGGCCGCCGTCCGACTCCGTCTCGACGTCCATGTGGCCGTTGGAGGAGAAGATCTCGCGGTCCGTCCAGTCCGCGACGTCCCGGTCGGAGCCGTCGTCCGACATGGTCGCGCCGGGCGCGAGCAGGGTTTCGAAGGCGTCCTTGTCGTGGGCGTTCACCGCGGCGACGAAGGACCGGACCGTGGGGTCGGAGAGACGGCTCACCTGAATACTCATGGGCCCACGGTCACACCGGTCGGCGCGCGTCGCCACCGGGGCCGCCGCCCTCCCCCGGTCGCACCGGGCGGGTCACCCGGACGGACCCGCGGGCCGGGTGGCGCGGGCCGGTCCGGTGGACGGTGGAGGCGGACGTATCCGCCACCCCGCCGAGGGGCCGAACCGGGAGTTCCCCATGACCACCTGCTCGTGTCCGGACCGCCGAGACGTCGGGCTGCTGCTGCTCCGTGCGGGCACCGGCGGAGTGCTCGCCGCGCACGGCGCCCAGAAGCTGTTCGGCTGGTTCGGGGGCGGGGGCGTCGCGGGCACCGGCGCCTTCATGGAGTCCGTCGGCTACGCGCCGGGCAAGGTGAACGCCGTCGTGGCGGGGCTCGCCGAGGCGGGCGGCGGCGTCCTCCTCGCCCTCGGCCTCGCCACCCCCGCGGCGGGCTCGGCCGCGGCGGGCGCGATGGCCGGTGCCGCGGCCGTGCACGCGCCGAACGGCTTCTTCAGCCAGGGCGGCGGCTACGAGTACCCGGCGTTCCTCGGCATGGTCTCCGCCGCACTCGCCGTCACAGGGCCCGGCCGCTACTCCGCCGACCACGCCCTCGGCCACTCCCTCAACCGCGCCTGGATGGTCCCGGCCGCACTCGCGGGCACGGCGGTCGGCGTACTCGTGACGCTCGGAGCACGGAAGAAGACCGTCCGGGCGGCGGGGGCGGGGGACGAGGGCGGCTCGTCCGACGCGTAGCCGCCGTGGCAGGCTGCGGGGCATGGACGACGATCAGCGGGGCGCGTCGGCGTCGGGGGGCCTGCGGGATGCGTGGGAGACCGTCGACCGCCTCTACGAATGGCTGGATTCCCACAACCGCAAAGCGCCCCAAGAGGCCCTGCTGCTGCGGATGCTGAAGCTGTCGGAGGAGGTCGGCGAGGTCGCGCAGGCGGTCATCGGCGCCACCGGCCAGAATCCGCGCAAGGGCACCAGCCACACCTGGGACGACGTACAGGCGGAGCTCTGCGACGTCATCGTCACGGCCATGGTCGCCCTGCGCACGCTCACCCCGGACGCGGCACAGGTCCTGGCCGGACACCTGCACCGCGTCGACCAGCGGTCCAGGGGGGCCGGGGAGGCTGAGGACTGACCGAGCTGGCGGGGCAGGAAAAGTGCTGGTCCAGGGGCCGGTCGGCGGGTTAGCGTGCCGGGTCATGACCACTGACACCGATCATCCCCCGCGGCTCACCCGCCTCACCTTCCACGGCCCGCTCTCCGAGGCCCGCGCGGACCGGCTGGTGGAGCGGCTGGCGGCGGCGGGTCCGCGTACCGTCCTCGACATCGGCTGCGGCTGGGGCGAGTTGATGCTGCGCGTCCTCGAAGCCGTGCCGGAGGCGACCGGTGTCGGTGTCGACATCAAGGGCGAGGACCTGGAGCGCGGCCGCGCGAACGCCGCGGCGCGCGGGCTCGACGGCCGGGCCCTCTTCGCCGAGGAGTCGGCGACGGACACCGCCCGCGGCCCCGCCGACGTCGTGCTGTGCCTCGGCGCGAGCCAGGCCCTCAGCTCCGCCGAGCCGCCCCGGACGACGACCGAGGCGCTGCACGCGCTGCGCCGCCTGGTGAATCCGGGCGGCCGCGTCGTGCTCGGCGAGGGCTTCTGGCAGCGCGAGCCCACGGCGGAAGAGCTCGCCGCGATGTGGCCGGACGCCGACGCGGGCGAGCACCTGGCGCTTGGCGACCTGGTGGACGCGGCGATCGAGGCGGGGTTCCGCCCGCTGTGGGTGGAGACGGCGAGCGTCGAGGAGTGGGAGGAGTTCGAGTCGGGCTACCGCTCCGACGTCGAGGAGTGGCTCGCCGCGCACCCCGGCCACCCGCTGGCCGCCGAGACCCGCGAGCGCGTCGACGCGCAGCGTTCCTCCTGGCTGCGCGGCTATCGCCGGGTGCTCGGCATCGCGTACCTGACCTTGGTGCCGGTCGGGCCGGTCGGGCCGGTCGGGCCGGTCGGCTGAGAGCGGCTAGGGTCGCGCACCATGGACGCCATGGTCACTGCGGTCAGCAGCAACGGAACGTACTCCTTCTCCAAGCCGAACCGCGAGAGCGTCACGCTGCTCGCGGGCCTCGGCGTCGAGGGGGACGTGCATGCCGGTACGAAGGTGAAGCACCGCTTCCGTGTCGCCCGGAACCCCGACCAGCCGAACCTCCGCCAGGTCCACCTCATGCACGAGGAGCTCTTCGACGAGCTGGCGGACGACGGCTACACCGTGGCGGCGGGCGAACTCGGCGAGAACATCACCACGCGCGGCATCGACCTGCTCGGCCTGCCCGTGGGCGCGCTGCTGCGCCTCGGTGACGAGGCCGTCGTCGAGATCACCGGCCTGCGCAACCCGTGCCGCCAGATCGACGGGTTCCGGGCCGGTCTGATGAAGAAGGTCGTCGGCCGTGACGCGTCCGGGGCCGTCCGCCACAAGGCCGGGGTGATGAGCGTGGTCCGGCAGGGCGGCGAGGTCCGGCCCGGCGACGTGATCGAGGTCGTCCTGCCGGAGGGCCCGCACCGCCCCCTCGAAACGGTCTGACGCCCTGAACGTCGCGCACGGCACCTACCGAAGTAGGGCCGCGCGCGACTTTCGGCGGCTGTGCGGGCCCGATCCCCGCTCCTAGCGTCGTGGAGGAGACGACCGGCGGGGCGGCGGAACGGAGTGCACGGGATGGCGGGCAAAGAGCTCGGCAAGGCGCGAGGCGAGAGGCGGGGCGAGACGCGGGACGAGCGGGGCAAGGCGCAGGGCACGGTCACGGAGCTCGGGCATCCGCGAGGGGATCTGCTGCTCCTGCTCGTCGGTCTCCCTCTCCTCGGGCTGCTGCTCGGCCTCGTCGTGCCGCGGCTCGCCCGCTGGGCCTCCGGATCGCCGGTGCTGCCGTGGCGGGACGGCATCGAGTTCGTCGGCAGGCTCGACGCGCCCTGGCAGACCGCGCTCGTGGTGGCCGCCGGCCTGGTGGCCGGGCTCGTCCTCGCCTTCACGGCGATCGCCGAGACGGTGTCGCTGAAGCTGACCGACGCGCGGGTGCACGTCGAACAGGACGGCCGGACCCGGACCTTCGAACGCGCTGCCGTCTCCGCGGTGTTCCTCGACGGCAAGCACCTGGTGCTGCTCGGCACGGACTCGGGCGAGCTCGTGCGGGGCGAGCCCAGTGCGCGGGCCGCCGCGCTGGCCGCCGCCTTCCGCGCGCACGGCTACCCGTGGCGGGACGGCGACCCGCACGCGTCGCTGTTCCACCGCTGGATCCCCGGCACCCCGGACCTGCCCGCCGAGGTCCACGCGCTTCTCGCGGCACGCAAGGCCGCGCTGCGGCGGAAGGCCCCGCAGGACGCCAGGGACCTGGCCGAGACGGTGCGGGGGCTCGGTTTCGTCGTACGCGACGAGGGGGCGGAGCAGTACTGGCGCCCCCTCGCCGGAGGTGCGGGCGGAGCCGGGTCAGAACACGAACGGGCCCGGTGACTGCGCCGACGTGGCGTTGCAGGTGACCGTGATCCCGAAGACCACTATCTTCAGGGACTTCCCTTCCAGGCTGTCGCCCGCGGCGACGGTCCCGGTGAGCGGTCCGGTGGAGACGGCGCCGCCGGCCGGGATGGCCGGGTTGGAGCTGCCGGTGAAGTCGGTCGTCCCTGTGCCGTTCTTGGTGAGGGTGAGGGTGGAGTTGACGGAGCCCGCGCCGAGGTCGATCGGGGCGGTGATCGCCGAGGTGGACACGCTGATGGTCGCGTTGGTGCCGTCCTGAGCGGCGGTGAGGGTCGCCGTTCCGGAGCCGTACGATCCGCAGTCGAACGAGAGGGTGGCGCTCTGCGGTTCCACGGCACCGGCCGCGGGCGCCATCGCGAGCGCGCCGACGGCGAACGCGCCGACGCCGAGGGCCGAGCCGATGCCTCTGCCGAGTCTGCCGGTACCGCCGAGTCTACCGTGCCTGCTGCCGTGTCTGCTGCCGTGTCGCATGGAGGACCTGCCTTCATGAGGTGGGGGGAGTGAGGGGGGACGCGAGTGCCGGCCCGCGGCCTGACGGGCAGTCAGCAGGCCGGATCGCTGCCCATTGAGGCACAGGGGTCTTGGGGCGACAAGGCCGATCCCCAAGATTCTTGACATGGCACGCTCAATTCCAGCCGTGGGGCGCTCGGCCCCACGGCCCCATGCCGACGGATCCTCGTGGAGCGGGTGGAAGACGTCACCGGCTGTCGCCGGGGGCGCCTCCGTCCCGCAGCGCCTCCGCCGCCTCCCTCGCCAGGAGTTCGACGTACGCGCCGGTCCAGGCCTCGACCGTGGTGCGGTCCCACAGGTCCGTCGAGTACTCCAGATATCCGGAGAGCACGTCGCCCGTGGGGATCAGGCCGAAGTTGAACTCGGAGCGCGCGCCCGGGACCGCGAGGTCCTCGACCGCCGTGGTAACGCCCGGCAGTTCGATCTCCGTCTCCAGGGAGCTCTGGTACTGGAAGCCGAGCGGCAGCCGCTCGGGCACCTCCGTGCCCAGTGCGGCGCTCACGTCCGCCGCCACCGCCCGGATCGGCGCGGCGTGGTCGATGGCCCCGACCGAACTGCGCGCCACCTGGTCCACCAGCGCCCCGAACGACGCGGCCTCGCCGCCCCGCACCCGCAGCGTGAAGGACGAGACCGTGCAGGCCGCGAGCGCCTCGAACTCGCGCCGCTCGCGGTTGGCGTAGGAGATGCCGAGCACGACGTCCGGCTCCTTGCCCACCTCCGCGACAAGGCGGGCCAGCGCGGCCGCCGTCACCACGAAGGGCGTCGTGCGGTGCCGCCGTGACAGCGCCTCGACGTCGGCGCGGGCGGCCCGGTCCACAGTGAACAGGACCACGTCCCCGGCCCCGCTCAGCTCCGCCGGGCGGGGCCTGTCCAGCGGCAGCGGCATACCGAAGGGGGCGCCCTTCAGCTGACGCGTCCAGTAGTCGACGAGCCGGCCCTTGTCCTCCGTACGGCTCCGCTCGCGCTGCCAGCGCGCGTACTCCCCCGGCTGCGGGACGTCGTCCGGCAGGCCGTGCGGGGTGCCGGTGGCCGCCGCCCGGTACAGCGCGGCGAGTTCGCGCAGCAGGACGCTGACCGACCAGCCGTCGCAGGCCGCGTGGTGCAGGACGAAGAGCAGCGTCCACCGGTCGCGTCCGGTGCGCAACAGGCGGAGGACCGGGGCGAGTTCCGCCTCGATGTCGAAGGGGGTCGCGGCCACGTCGGCGGCCGTGCGTGCCGCCTGCTCGTCGGCGGCGGCCGCCGATCCGTGCCGCGCGTACAGATCCTCCTCCGGCAGCTCCACCGGCCGGGCCGGCAGCGCCTCCTGCCACCATTCGCCGCCGTCCTCCACGAAGCGGGTGCGCAGGGCCTCGTGCCGGGCGACGAGCTGGGTGAGCGCGGTCCGCAGGGCCGGTACGTCCAGGGCTCCCGTCAGAGTGAGCCGCATCGCCACGTTGTAGATCTGCGGACGGGGGTGCGTGCGGTGCCGGGTGATGAAGGCGCCCTGCTGGGCGGTGACGGGGGCGCGCACCGGCACGTCCTCGCCTCCCCCGGCGTCTCCTGCGAGGTACGCCGCCATCGCCCGCAGCGTCGGCTCCTCGTAGAAGCGCGCCACCGGGTACTCCGTGCCGAACTCCTCCCGCACACCGTTCGCCAGCCGGATCGCCGTGATCGAGTGGCCGCCCAGCTCGAAGAAGGACGCGCCGGAATCGATCGACGCCGCGTCGACCTCGAACTCCGCCGCCCAGAGACGCTTCAGGCGCGCCTCGATGTCCGACGTCGAGGGTGCCGGGGGTATTGAGGGCACCGTGTGCGTCGGCGGGGGCGGGGCGGTCGAGGTGGTGAGGGCGGGGGCGGGGAGTGCGGCGCGGTCCACCTTGCCGTTGGGGGAGATGGGGAGTTCGGGGAGCACGGCCCAGGCGTGGGGCACCAGGTGGTCCGGGAGGCGGGCCGCGAGGTCCGCCGTCAGACGGTCGGCGAGTTCCCGCTCCCGCGCCGGGGCGGGCGACGCGGGTACGACGTAGGCCGCGAGGTAGGCGTCGTCCCGGCGGTCGCGGTGGGCCAGGACGAGGGCGTCACGGACCTCCGGCAGGCCGGTCAGGGTGCGCGTGACCTCCTCGGGTTCGACGCGGTGGCCTCGTATCTTCACCTGGTCGTCGGCCCGGCCCCGGAATTCCAGCGCCCCGTCGCCGGTCCAGCGGACCAGGTCGCCCGTGCGGTACATCCGCCCTTCGGCACCCAGCGGGTCGTCGACGAAGCGCTCCGCCGTGAGGTCCGGCCTGCCCAGGTAGCCGGCGGCCACCCCGGGCCCGCCGACGTACAGCTCCCCCACCTCACCGGCGGGCACCTCCCTGCCGCGCTCGTCGAGCACCCGCAGGGTGACGTTGTCGACGGGGCGGCCGATCGGGATAGGGCCGTCGGACGGGTCCGGTTCCACTGTCGCGACCGTGCACAGCACCGTCACCTCGGTCGGGCCGTAGACGTTCACCGTCTCGTACGGGACGCCGGGGCGCGGGCGGGTGCGCAGCACGTCGCCGCCCAGCAACAGGTGCCGCAGCGGGGGCTGTTGCGGCTCGGGGAGCGCGAGGACCGCCTCGCCGAGAGCCGTCGGCAGGATGGAGAAGGTGATCCGCCGGTCCGCGTACCAGCGGGCCAGCGCCGCCGGGTCCCTGCGGACCGCCTCGTCGGCCACGACGACCGTGGCGCCCGCCGTCAGCGCCGGCCAGATCTCCAGCACGGCCGCGTCGAAGCCCTGGCTGCAGACGGCGGCACTGCGGTCGTCCGCCGTGAACCCGAACCGCTCGTGGTGCCACTGGCAGAGGTCCACGACGGCCCGGTGCGGGACGGCCACGCCCTTGGGGGCGCCGGTGCTGCCCGAGGTGTAGATGGCGAAGCAGAGGGAGTCGGGGGTGGGCCGTGTCGCCGCCGGGCCGCTCGGGGGCGTCGGGGCCGCGTCGGTGACGGTGGCGGCGGTGACGTCCAGCAGTGTCGTCCCGGCCGGCCACGTCGGCCGTGCGCCGGCATCCGCGGCCTGCGTCCCGTCCGCCACCACGATCCGCGCGCCGCTCTCCGCCAGAACGGCCTCGGCCCGCGCCCTGCCCTGTCCGGGGTCCAGCGGCACGTACCCGCGTCCCGACTTGAGGGCCGCGAGCATCGCGACGATCAGGTCGGCGCCGCGCGGCAGCCACAGCGCGACCGGCGCGCCGCCGCCGTCCGCCGTCCGCAGCACGGCCGCCAGTCGCTCGGCACGGGCGTTCAACTCGCCGTACGTCAGCGTCACTTCGCCACTGATCACCGCGACGCGGTCCGGGGCGACCTCGGCCCACCGCGAGGCCAGGGCGTCGACGGTGCTGCGCGTCCGCTGCCGGACGGGCCCGTGCCGCCACTCCCGCGCCACCGCGGCCTGCGCGCTCCCGGCCCCCACCGCCTCCGCGAGGACCTCGCGGAAGGTGCCGAAGAGCGCGTCGACCGTCGCCTCGTCGAAGAGGTCGGTGTGGTACTCCAGGTGGCAGCGGATGCCGTCGGGCTGGTCGGTGAAGTACACGCTGAGGTCCGTCAGCGCCTTGTCGGGCCCCGAGTCGAGCGGCGTCGCCCGCACGCCGGGCAGGTCGAAGCTGAAGGGGTCGCCGGTCTCGAACTCGGCGAGCGTCTGGAAGACCGGCGTCCGGTCGAGCGTGCGGGCCGGCGCGAGCTCCCGTACGACCGCCTCGAAGGGCACGTCCGCGTGGTCGTACGCGTCCAGGGCCACCCCCCGTACCCGGTCGAGGAGCGTGCCGAAGTCCGGGTCGCCGGAGAGGTCGAGGCGCAGCGCGAGGGTGTTGACGAAGAAGCCGACGACGTCCTCGTACTCGGGGGTGCGGTCGGACATCGGGGTGCCGATGACCAGGTCGTCCTGGCCGGTGACGCGGCGCAGGGCGGCCGCGTAGCCGGCGAGCAGGGCCATGAAGAGGGTGCTGCGGCGCTCGCGCGCGAACTGCCGCACCTTGTCGGACAGTTCGGGGTCGAGGGTGCGGAACAGGGCGCGGCCGTTGGAGGTCATGACGGCGGGCCGCGGCCGGTCGGTGGGCAGCCGCAGCACGGGCAGGTCGCCGTCGAGCGTCTTCTTCCAGTACGCGAGGTCCTCGGCCGCCTTCGGACCGGTGAGCGCGGTGCGCTGTTCGCGGGCGTGGTCGGCGTAGGTACGGGTGAGGGCGGGGAGTTCCGCGGCCGGTGCGCCCGGCAGGTGGGCGCGGTAGAGGGCGGAGACGTCGCGGGCGAGCACGGCGGCCGATGCCGCGTCCATCACGATGTGGTGCAGGGAGAGCACGAGGACGTGCCGCCGCTCGCCGAGCCGGACGAGGCGCGTGACGAACAGGGGGCCGTTCGCGAGGTCGAAGCGGCGCTCGCTCTCGGCCTTGAGCACGTCGGCGACGGGGTCACCGGCGCCGGTGCCCTTTCCTGTACCGTCCACGACTTCGAAGTCCACCTCTCCCGGGGGGAGTGTGAACTGCCGCGCCTCACCGCCCACTTCGCGGAACACCGTGCGCAGCTGGTCGTGCCGTTCGGCGAGGTCGGACAGGGCGGCGCGCAGCGCGGGGACGTCCAGCGGGCCTTCGAGCTCGATGGCCTTGGTCTCGTTGTACGCGGTACGGCCCGGCAGCATCCGCTCCAGGAACCAGACGCGCTGCTGCCCGGGGGACAGGGGCGCCCCGCGGTCGGCGACCGGCTCCGGTGCAGAGGAAGCCACGTACGCCCGGCGCAGCCCGTCGAAGTGGACCAGGCCGTCCCGCAGCGCGGTGGGCGCGACACCGAAGTCGACGAGGCCGACGATCTCGTCGGCGCCCGCGGCGCGCACCGCGTCCACGACGGGCCGCACGCTCTCGGGGCTGCCGATGAGGGCCCGCTGGTCGCAGTAGCGGTCGTAGGCGCGGCGGAATACCACGTCCAGGTCGTCCTCGGTCATCGCCGACAGGTCGATGCGGTGGCCCAGGCTGTTGGCGACGTTGCCGAAGAGGGAGAGGGAGGAGCGCATGTACCGCGACAGCGGATCGCGCGCCTCTGCACGGGCCGTCGCGTGGTCCTCGGCGAGGTAGGTGTGCAGCAGCACGGCCACGTGCCCGGCGTCCGGGTCCAGGCCGCACTCGGCGCGCGTGCGCCGGTAGAGGGCTATGTTGTCGCGGAGCTGCTCGACGCTCTGCGTCATGAGGTTGGTGACGATGCCGACGTCGTGGCGGGCGGCCAGCTCGTACGACGCCGGGTTGCCGACGACGGCCGTGTACATCGGCGGGGCGTCCTGGACGGGGCGGGGGAACAGCCGCAGGTCGCTCTCGCCGTCCCCGGTGGTGCGGCGCACGGGCTCACCGCGCCACAACTGCCTGACCTGCGCCACCTGTTCGTACATCATCTCCCGGTGCGAGCCGAAGCGCTCGGGGAAGAAGACGAAGTCGTCGGCGTTCCAGCCGCTGGCGCAGCCGATGCCGATGCGGCCGCCGGAGAGGTTGTCGACCATCGACCACTCTTCGGCGACGCGGATCGGGTCGTGCAGCGGCAGCACCACCGAGCCCGCGTTGATGCGGACGCGGCTCGTCTCACGGGCGAGCGCGGCGGCGAGCACGACGGGGTTGGGGAAGAGACCGCCGAAGGAGTGGAAGTGCCGTTCGGGGATCCACAGGGAGTGGAAGCCGTTGCGGTCGGCGAACCGGGCCGTCTCCAGGAGGTGGTCGTACTTGCCGTGCCGGGGGGTCGCCTCGTCCTGCGGGTAGTCGCCGAAGAAGTAGACGCCGAAGTCGAGGGGGCGGGCGGGTTCCGACTGCTCCTGCTGGAGGGTGGCCGCGCTGTTCCAGGCCATGGCCTGTGGCTTGGCGGAGACCTTGGCAGGTGCCTTCGCAGGCGCCTTGGTGCAGGGCTTGGCGGGGCTCCCGAGCGGGAAGCCCGCCGCGCGCAGCTCCCGCAGCGAGTCCTTCACCGCGTCCACGATGAACTCGATGTCCCCGTCGGAGTGTTCGGTGGAGAGGAAGAAGTTGCGCCACTCCCACACGTGCACGCCGCGCAGCATGAGGTGGTGGTAGAGCAGTTCCATGTCCGCGCGGTGCTCGAAGCGGAACATCGAGCCGAAGTGGCTCATGCGCAGGGCGAACCCCTCCGCCTCGAAGAAGGCGTTGAGCGTGGCGGCCATGTCGTCGGTGCGGGCGTTCAGGCGCTCCTGGAGCCGCGGGCTGTGCTCCTTGAGGTGGGCCAGTACGGCACGCGTGGCGACCATCGACACCGGGTGCTGGATGTACGTACCGCCGAAGAACGTGGTGTCGGCCCGCGGGTAGCTGTCGTCCCCGTACTGCCAGTGGCCGCCGTCGATGCCGTCCATGATGTCGGCGCGGCCCGCGATGGCGCCGATGGGGAAGCCGCCGCCGAGCAGCTTGCCGTACGTGGCCAGGTCGGGCGTGACTCCGTAGAGCTCCTGCGCGCCGCGCGGCGCGGGGCGGAAGCCGGTCAGCATCTCGTCGAAGAGCAGCACGATGCCGTGCCGCCGGGTCAGTTCGCGCAGTCGGCGCACGAACTCGGCGGGCCGCAGCGACGGGTGGCGGCTCTGCACCGGCTCCACGACGACCGCCGCGATGCCGGCGGCCTCCCGCTCGATGACGGCGAGGCTCTCCTCGCTGCCGTACGGCAGGACGAGCAGGTCGGCGACGGCGTTGTGCGGCACGCCCGCGGACATCGGCACGGTGGTGAGGCCGTCGCCGCCGGTGTGCGGGGAGCGGCCGAGTACGTTGTCGTTGTGGCCGTGGTAGGCGCCCTCGAAGGTGATGATGCGGGAGCGTCCCGTGGCGGCGCGGGCGAGCCGGATGGCCGCGGAGTTCGCCTCCGTGCCGGAGTTGGCGAAGGCGACGCGCTCCATGCCGGTCAGCTCGGCGAGCAGCTCGGCGGCCTCGCCGGTCTCCACGTTGCGCGGGCCGAGCTGGATGCCGCGCGACAGGTGCTCGCGGACCGCTTCGGTGACGAAGGCGGGCTCGTGGCCGAAGAGCAGGACGCCGAAGCCCATGGTGATGTCGACATAGCGGTTGCCGTCGACGTCCTCCAGCCAGGAGCCCTTCGCCCGCCGCCCCGCGATGGGGTACAGCATCTCCTTCGTACTGCTGCGGAAGCCGACCGCCGCCCTGCTGTCGGCGAGCACACGGCGGTAGCGCTGGGTGATGCTCTTCGATGTGGGCGTCTTGGCGGTGTAGCGGCGGACGAGGTCGGCCAGGTGGGCCCGCTGGCTGTCGGAGGCGTTGCCGCGGAGCATTCCGGAGCCGCGGGACACCTCCAGGCGGGGGCCGTGCTGGGCCGGGCGCGGCGCCGGAGTCTCCTCGGCCGCTGCCGTCGCCCCCATCTGCTCGGTGATGCGCCGCGAGAGCTCGGCCATCGCGGCGAGGTCCGCGTCGACCGCGGCGGAGACGGAGCCGGGGTGCGCGGTCATCGGTCACCCCGCGCGGGCTGCGTGGGCTGCACTGTCTGCGCTGCCTGTGCCGTCTGTGCCGTCTGCGCGGCGAGCAGCTGGGAGAGCTGGCCCATGAGCTGCAGCTGCATCTGGGTGAGCTGGTGCACCTGGCGCACGAGGTCCTCGACCTCCTGCCGGGTGGCGTACTCCGTGGACGCCGCGGGGGCGGGCGCCACCGCCGGTGCGGGGGCCGTGGGCGCGGGGCTCGTGGGCGCCGCTTGGACCTGCGGCTCCGGCAGAGGGTCCGGAAGTCGTTCGGGCCGCGGCTCGGCGCGCCCCGCCGTCGCCGTCGCCTTCGCCGCGATGATCTCCGCGAGCCCCCGTGCCGTGCCCGCCTCCTCGAAGAGCTCCCGCATCGACACCTTGACCTGGTGCTCCTCCTCCAGCTCCCGGAGCACCCCGATCATCTGGAGGGAGTCCGCGCCGAGGTCGAAGAAGGAAGCGTCCTCGGCTATCTCGCTCGTGTCGTAGCTGAGGTGCTTCGCGGTGACCTTGATGATGTGCTGGAGCACGCGCTCGACCGCTGCCTCGTCCTGTGCCACTTCCGCCCCACCCTTTGCCGGTTGTTCGGGTTGTACGGGCCGGGGAAGGAAGTTCTCCGGCCCTGTCCAGTAGTCCTTGTGCTGGAATCGGTAGCCGGGCAGGGGGATCCTGCGCCCCGTCCCGCCCATGAAGACCCGCCAGGCGACGGGCGCGCCGGCCCGGTACAGACCGGCGGCCGCGTCCCACAGCGGTTCGAGCCCGGCGCCGCGCCGCAGCGACGGAAGGGCCGCCCGGTCGGGGAGCTCCCGGCGTGCGAGGCCGCTGAGCGTCGTGTGCGGCCCGATCTCCACCAGCGCGCCCACGCCGTCGTACGCCGCCGACCTCAACTCCTCCAGTACGTCCGCGAAACGCACCGGCTCACGCGCCTGCCGTACGAAGTAGTCGGCGTCCGGCACCCAGCCGGGCGGCCGGGTGCGCCCGTCCAGACCGCTCACGAACGGCACCTCGGCCGGGCGCGGTCGCACGTCGGCGACCAGCTGCCGCAGCCCGTCGAGGGCCGGGTCCATGAGGGCGGTGTGGAAGGCGTGCCGCACCGGGAGTTCCCGTGCGTGGACGCCGCGCGCCGCGAGCCGTTCCGTCAGCCGTTCCATGGCGGCCACCGGGCCCGCGAGGACCTGGTTGTGCTCGCCGTTGGTGACGGCGAGCTCCACGCCGGGCACCTCGGCGGCCAGCCTCTCCGCCGTGGCCCTGTCCGTCGGGACCGCGGCCATCGCGCCGGGCTCGCACCGGAGCCGCATGAGCCTGCCGCGGCCCGCGGTCAGCCGCAGCCCGTCCTCGGCGGACAGCACGCCCGCCGCGTACAGCGCGCCGTACTCCCCCACGCTGTGCCCGGCCACGACGTCCGGCGCGATCCCGGCCTCCCGCCACAGGCGGACGAGCGCGCACTGCAGCGCGAAGAGCGCGGGCTGCGCCACCTCGGTGGGCCAGACCGGCTCCTCCGCTCCCGCTTCTCCGCCCGCTTCGCCGAGCAGCGGGCCGAGGAGGCTGTCGCCCCCGGTGAGCTCGGCGAACTGCCGCTCGCAGGCGTCCAGTACCTCGCGTACGACGGGAAAGCGCTCGTGGAGAGCGCGGGCCGCGCCCCGGTGGAGGCTGCCCTGCCCCGTGAAGAGGAACCCGGCACCACCCGCGCCCGACGTCCGGGGCCGGGGCTGCGGATGCGGCCGGGTGAGCCAGTCGTCCAGGGCGCCGGTCAGCGCGGCCACGGTGTCGCCCCGCACGGCGAGCCGGTGTTTGCGGTGGGCGCGGCCGAGGGCCTGCGTGGTCACGAGGTCCGCGAGATGTGTCCCTGGGTGTGCGCGCAGGTGGTCGCGGAGGGCCGTGGCGTTGGCCGCGAGCGCCTCCTCGGTGTGGCCCGCGACCAGCAGGAGGCCCGGGGGCGGTGGGGCGTCGGCGGGCCGGGGCGCGGGCTCGGGGGCCTCTTCCAGGACGACGTGGACGTTGGTGCCGCCGACGCCGAACGAACTGACGCACGCCCTGCGCGGCACGTCGCCCTTCGGCCACGGCCGTGCGGATTCGGGGATGTAGAACGGACTGGCCGCGAGGTCGAGGGCAGGGTTGGGGCGGCGGAAGTTTGCCATCGGCGGGATGACGCCGTGCCGCAGCACGAGGAGGGCCTTGACCAGGCTCGCGAGGCCCGAACACACGTCGAGGTGCCCGATGTTGGCCTTGACCGAGCCGAGCGCGCAGTACCCCGTACGGTCGGTGTCGGCGCGGAACGCGGCGGTGGCGCCCTCGAACTCGATGGGGTCGCCCTTGAACGTGCCGGTGCCGTGCGTCTCCAGGTAGCCGATGGTGGCCGCGTCGACGCCCGCCCGCGCCAGGGCACGGCGGATCGCGCCGCGCTGGCCGGCCGCGCTGGGCGCGGTGAACGCCTTCTTGTCCGCGCCGTCGTTGTTGACCCCCCAGCCCCGGATGACGCCGTGGATGTGGTCGCCGTCCGCCACCGCCCGGTCGAGGCGCTTGAGCACCACCGCCACGACGCCCGTGCCCCCGACCGTGCCGTCCGCGCCGGCGTCGAAGGGCCGCAGCCGGCCGCTCTTGGAGAGGATGGACCCCTTGACGTACTGGTAGCCGAGCACCTGCGGCACGTGGAGGGCGGTGGCACCGGCGACAGCGATGTCGCACTCCCCGGCGACGACGGACTGCGCCGCGAGGTGGACCGCGGTGAGCGAACTGGAGCACGCCGTCTGGACGTTGACGGCGGGTCCTGTGAGGCCGAGGCGGTAGGCGGCGCGGTTGGCGGTGAAGTCGGTGAAGTTGCCGATGGTGACCTGGAGTCCGGCGACCCAGTCCGCGATGCCGCCCCGGAGGACGTTGTTCTGCAGATAGGTCTGGAGGGAGTAGAGGTGGTAGCCGGTGCTGGCGTACACGCCGACGTCGTGACCGTGGCCGCCCCGGTCCCCGGCCGCCCCTTCGTCGCCGCCCGCGTACCCGGCGTTCTCCAGCGCGTGGTGCACGCACTCCAGGAACAGCCGCTGCTGCGGGTCGGTGATCCGGGCCTCGTGCGCGCTCATTCCGAAGAACCCGGCGTCGAACCCCGCGATGCCGTCGAGGACCCCGCTCGCCCCGACGAACTCCTCCGCGCGGTACGCCTCTTCGGGCACCCCGGCGGCGGCGAGCTCGGCGTCGGTGAAGCGGCGGATGCGGTCGGCGCCGTCGCGGATCGTGCGCCAGAACTCCTCCGGCGTGTCCGCGCCGGGCAGCCGGAAGGACATGCCGACGACGGCGACGGAGACGTCGGGGCCGGAGGCGGGGCCTGTGGCAGGCGTGGTCATCGGGGCTCACTCTCGCTCTTCACGGGGTTCCCGGGCTTCGTCGACGTGCCGCCCTCCGGTGGCGGTGCCGCCGTGCCCCGTCGGCCCTGACGCACCATGACGACGAACATCCCGAGGCACAGGGCGATCGCCAATCCGTGCAGTAGGCCCACCACTTGGAACGGTGAGAAGTGGTCAAGGAGCGCGCCGCTGACCAGCATCCCCAGGCCGAAGCCGGTGTTCTCGACCGAAGCGGAGAGCCCGAAGAGCCTGCCCCGCTGCTCGTCGGGGGCCGCCTGGAGACGGGTGACGTAGGCGATCTCGGTCAGTCCGTCGGCCATGCCCGCCACCAGGGCCGCCGCGACCGCCACCCCCGTGGGCAGCCCGGCGAAGACCACGATGAACGCGGCCGACATCACACAGGCCCCGACCGCGAACGCCCGCTCCCCCGGCCCCTGCCGGCCGCCGCGCCCGCCCCACCGCCCGCACACCTGCTGCATGACGATGTTGCCGATGGCCCACGTGGCCCAGAACTGGCTGATGAACGTGGCCGGATGGGACGGGTCGAGGTCGCTGGAGTACACGGGCAGGGCCACGTTGTGGGACGAGGACCCGAGGCCGTCGGCGGCCCGGAGGGCGATCATGAGGGTGAGGACAGGGGCGGCCCGCAGCAGAAGAAGCGCCCCGGCCCCACGCCGCTCCGCCTTCCGCCCGGCGTCCTCTTTCCCGCCGGAGCCCTCGGAGCCCGTGGAGTCCCCTGCCTCCGCCCTCGTACGGATCGGGAGCGAGAGCAGCACACACGCGGAGACCGCGAAGGTGGCGGCGTCCAGGGAGATGGCGGCGACGTATCCCAGCTGGGCGACCACGACACCCGCGGAGGCGAAACCGGCGATCATCGCGAGCGAACGCCCGGTCGCGAGGAGCGAGTTGGCGCGCAGCCGCAGGTCGCTGCCGACGATCTCCGGGATGCTGCTGCGCAGCGCCACGCCCGACAGGGTCGAGCAGAAGCCGGTCACGACGGCCAGGACGTAGAGAAGCCCCGCACGTCCCGCGTCGGGGGCGATCAGCAGCGCTATCATGGCGGCGCACTGCGTCAGATCGGCGCCGACCATCAACCTCTTGCGGTCGTACGCCGAGACCAGGCGTCCGCTCACAAAGCCGGACACGACACTGGTCAGCAGGCGTACGGCCATGAAGATCCCCGCGGCCAGCGCGCTGTCGGTCACCTCGTAGACGAACACGTTCAGGGCGACCATGTTCAGGTAACTGCCGTACGCCGAGACGGCGTTACCCGCGACGAGCAGGCGAAAGTGGAGCAAGCGTTCCCCCCTGGTCCGCGCCGGGCTGCCATTCAGAACGTGTACGGCTGCCGCTCAGCCGAGACCGCCTTCACACTCGCCCGCACCGAAGCACGCCTACAGTCACCCGAATTGGGGACTTGACATGGTCGATGGCGCTCAGTAGCGCAGCGTTTCCCCTGGGTATGCGGGGATTCCTTTCTGTTTCTCCACGACCGTGGTTAGATCACGTTGCGGCCACAGCCGCCGTACGTGTTGACAGTCCCTCCCGGAGGGAAGATGCCAGTAGACAGCCGCCCGCAGAACGCACCGGCGTTGTCCCACAGGGAGCGTCAGGTGTTGGCCCACATCGCGGCAGGCCTCTCCCACAAGCAGATCGCCAGACGCCTGGGCATCAGCGTGCACACCGTGAGCACGTATCTGCGCCGCATCCGCAGCAAGCGCACCGCGCCCACGGTGGCCCATCTGATCCACCTCAGCCACACCGAGAACTGCTAGCGCCCGGCAGGGCGGGGGCGGGCGCTCAGCCCCCGCGCCGCACCCGGGCCGCCTTGCGGGCCTCCGCGAGCTTGCGGGCCTCGCTGCCCTTGCGGGACTTGCCGCCCGCACCGCCGCCACCCGTGCCGCGGGAGGCGTCCTTGCTGGAGCCGAGGCCGCGGAACGGGGTGTTGACGTTCTTGGGGCGGGTCTCGGCGGGCCCGCGGTCGAGCGGGGTGCCCGAGGGGGCCTTCGCCCCGGTGATCCTGCTCAGCTCCGCCTCGCCCGAGCGCACCTTGGTGACCTTCGGCTCGATGCCGGCCTCCGCCATCAGCTCGCTCATCTCGCGGCGCTGGGCGGACAGCACCAGGGTGACCACGCGGCCGGACTCGCCGGCCCTCGCGGTGCGGCCCGCGCGGTGCAGATAGTCCTTGGGGTCGGTGGGCGGGTCGACGTTGACCACCAGGTCGAGGTCGTCGACGTGCAGCCCGCGGGCCGCGACGTTGGTCGCGACGAGCGCGGTGATCTGGCCGCCCTTGAACTGGGCGAGCGTCCGGCTGCGCTGCGGCTGCGACTTGCCGCTGTGCAGGGCGGCGGCGTGCACTCCGCTGTCCCGCAGGTGCTTGGTGAGCCGGTCGACGGCGTGCTTGGTGTCGAGGAAGAGCAGGACGCGGCCGTCGCGGGCGGCGATCTCCGTGGTGACGGCGTACCGGTCGGGGCCGTGGACGACCAGGACGTGGTGGTCCATCGTCGTCACCGCGCCCGCCGACGGGTCGACCGAGTGGACGACGGGGTCGTGGAGATAGTCGCTGACCAGCTGGTCGACGTCGCGGTCCAGGGTGGCCGAGAACAACATCCGCTGGCCGTCCGGGCGCACCTGGTCGAGGGCCTCGGTGACCTGCGGCAGGAAGCCCATGTCGCACATCTGGTCGGCCTCGTCGAGGACGGTGATCCCGACCCGGCCCAGGCGGCAGGCCTTGCGGTCGATGAGGTCGTGCAGCCGACCGGGGGTGGCGACGACGACCTCGGCGCCGTCCCGCAGCGCGGCGACCTGGCGGCCGATCGAGATGCCGCCGACGACGGTGGCGAGGCGCAGCCGCAGCGCCTCGGCGTACGGCGTGAGCGCCTCCGTGACCTGCTGGGCCAGCTCGCGCGTGGGCACCAGGACCAGCGCGAGGGGCTGCTTCGGCTCGGCGCGCCGCCCGGCGATCCTGGCGAGCAGCGGCAGCCCGAAGGCGAGCGTCTTGCCGGACCCGGTGCGCCCGCGGCCCAGGACGTCACGTCCGGCGAGGGCGCTGGGCACGGTGGCGGCCTGGATGGGGAAGGGCTCCCGCACCCCGAGCCGGTCGAGCGCCCGCAACAGCTCACCGGGCAGTTCGAGCTCGGCGAAGGAGGAGGGGCGGTCGGGGCGGTCCTGGTGATTCACGGTGAGCCTTCCGGCGGGAAACGTGGGGAACGTACCGAGGAAGGCTCGGCAGGTGTCGAACGGCTGTCGCCGGGGCGCCCGGCGGCGGACGTGAACGGCTGTCCATCCGGACCCGGCACGGATGAAGGACCACGAATCCGCCACACCACCCGGACCGTCGGCCCTATGACCTACGACCGACACCCCCGGGCCATGGCGCACCGCCCACCCCTTACACCCTACCTTCCGGCGCCCTTCCACCGGATGGCTGAGAGAAAGGCAGACGAGTCGGGCTGTACGCCGGGTTCTGTACCGCGGGTCCTCGCGGACGTCGCGGTGACGGCCATCCATCTAGGGCCGGCATTGCTGTCGGCCTCGTGCGGTCTACCCGCGGACTCGGGCGGGCAGCCCTCGAACGTCCGCGCAGAGCGCTTGTGACGGCGCTCCTTTTGACCTTGCTCCAGGTGGGGTTTACCTAGCCGCCTGAGTCACCTCAGGCGCTGGTGGTCTCTTACACCACCGTTTCACCCTTACCGGGGGCCGGAGCCCTCGGCGGTCTGTTCTCTGTGGCACTGTCCCGCGGGTCACCCCGGGTGGCCGTTAGCCACCACCTTGCCCTGTGGAGCCCGGACGTTCCTCGGGAAGGGCCCCCGAAGGGGTCTTCACGCGGCCGCCCGCCCGGCTCGTCTGCCGTGCCGACCATGGTACCCGGCGGGTCCCGGGGCCGGACGCCACGCCCGACGTCGTCGCCGCCGCTGTCGCCGTCGCCGCCGTCGCCAGGAAGGAGCCGGCGAGGATCAGCGTGAAGGCCGCCACGACGTCCGCCGTCAGCGGTTCGGAGAGGAACGTGACGCCCGCGGCCACCGCCACGGCCGGATTGACGTACGTGAAGACGACCGCGCGGGTCGGCCCCGCCTCCCTGATCAGTTCGAGGAAGACGACGAAGGCCAGGGCCGTGCAGATGACACCGAGGCCCGCGAGCGAGGCCAGGGTCTCGGTGTCCGGCATGGTCTCCGGCCAGCTCGCCGCCGCCGCGGGGGCGTAGACCAGGGCGGCCAGGGTGAGGCAGGGCGCGATGAGCTGCAGGGTGGGGATGCCGCGCAGATGACGGGCGACGATCAGCGGGGCGATGGCGTAGCCGAGGGCGGTGAGCATGACCTCCGTGAGGGACCAGGCGTCGCCGCCCGTCAGGTGCGGCACCGTCAGGACGGCGACGCCCGCCAGACCGAGCCCGAGGCCGGTGAGGCGGCGCGCGCCGAGGCGCTCGGTGTCCCCGAAGAAGCGGGCGAGGAGCGCGCCGATGATCGGGACGGCGGCGATGAGGAGCCCGGCCGTGGAGCTGGAGATGCGGCGCTCGGCGTCGGTCAGGGTCCACCACGGGCCGAGGATCTCCACACAGGCGAAGACCAGCATGGGGCGCCAGTGCGTCCTGAGTACGCCGGGGAGTCCGCCCTGTCGTACGGCGAAGGGGAGCAGGATCGCCGCGCCGAGCGCGCAGCGTGTGAAGACCACCATCGACGGTGACAGATCACTGTCGACCGCCACTTTGATCATGAGATAGGGGATGCCCCACAGGACACCCATGAGGGAGAAGAGGAACCAGCCGCGTGCCGTCATGCGCGCAGTTTCGGCCGCCTCGGCCGCCGGTGTCTTGAACGCTGTTGCGGTACGCCGCCGGGGTCACCCCGAGCACCCGGCGGAACCAGCGCGTGAGGTGTGCCTGGTCGGCGAAGCCCACCAGGGACGCCGCCTCGGCCGGGCGCAGGCCCGCCTCCAGGTGGGCGCGGGCCCGCTGCACGCGGTGCTGGGCGAGCCAGGTGTAGGGCGGCATCCCCGTCGACGTACGGAAGGCGCGCAGGAGCTGGTAGCGGGAGAGGCCGAGCGGTGCGGCGAGTTCGGCGAGGGTGGGCGGGGTGAGGAGTTCGTCCGCGAGACGGTCGCGCACGGCGCGGGCGATGCGGTCGGCGCCGGGCACGCGGTCGTCGAGGGGCCGGGCGGTGCCGTGTCTGCGGGCGAGGGCGGTGAGCAGCCACGGGATCCGGGACTCGGCCTCCAACGGGTCGGCGTGCGCGCTCAGTCCGGTGTGCGCGGCACGCAGGGCGGCGGCCAGGCCGGGGTCGTCGAGGACCGGGTCGCGGAAGTGCGGCAGGGTCCTGGTGCCCTCGCCGAGGAGGGACGGCGCCGGGTACATGGCGCGGTAGGCGTAGCCGCCGGTCGCGCCGGGGCCGCCGGTGTGCACCTCTCCGGGCGCGAGGACGACGATGGAACCCGGCCCGATGTCGAGCCGGCCGCCGCGATAGTCGATGACCTCCGAGCCGCCGACGCAGACGCCGACGGTGAACTCCTCGTGGTAGTGCGGCGCGTAGCGGTGCCGGTCGAAGCGCGCGGTCAGCAGGTCGAGGGTCTGGCCGCGGGGCCCCACGGGAGCCCGGGCCCACACCGCAAGCTCGCGCGGACGCCCGGCCGCCGTCGCCTCGTGGTCCATGTGGCCGCTCCCCCGGCGAGATCGGATCGTCGGCCTCCGTGAGCTCGGAGCCTTTCCCGCGATCGTGGCACACCGGCGCCCGTGCCGGGCAGCGGTCCGGCCCCGCGTGTGCTTGACCTTGCCGCAGCGTCAACGTTTCTACTGAGGGCATGCGGATCGGAGAACTCGCCGGCCTGGTCGGCGTCACCACGCGTGCCATCAGGCACTACCACCACCAGGGCCTGCTGCCGGAGCCCGAACGGCGGCCCAACGGCTACCGCGCGTACGGGCTGCGGCACGCCGTCGTGCTGGCCCGCGTCCGGCGGCTGACCGAGCTGGGTCTGGGTCTCGCCGAAGTGCGGGACGTGCTCGCGGCCGACGCGGGCCGCGACCTCGCCGAGGTCCTCACGGAACTCGACGAGGACCTCGCCCGGCAGGAGACCGCGATCCGGGAGCACAGGGCACGGCTGCGGGTCCTGCTCGACGACGCGGAGCGCGGGCGCCTGTCGCCCGAGGGCCCCGTCTCCCCCGAACTGGCCGATTTCTTCGGAGAGATGGCCCGCGCGTCGGAGGGGCGCCAGGGCACGGAGTCCGTGATGGCCGCGAAGGACCGCGATTTCCTCGTCCTGCTCGACACCACCGCCTCGCCGGAGGACCGGGACGCCTTCCTCGCCGCGATGCGTCCTGCGCTCGGCACGCCCGGCGCGGTGGAGCGGGCCCACGAGGTGTACGCGCGGCTCGACGCCCTCGCCGACGCCGACCTCGCGGAACCCGGCACGGACGCCGCCGTGGACGAGGCCGCGCGGACACTCGCCGACGCGCTGCCGGACTCGCTCCTGACGGAGCTGGGGACCGAGGGCGCCCAGGCTCTCGCCGAGGGCCGCGGGAGCCGCGACGACGGCTTCCTCGAAGCGTTCTTCGCCGACCTCGCGCCCGCGCAGGCCGAGGCCGTACGCCGCGCGATGCGGCTGCTCGTGCGCCGCGGAAATGAAGCGGACGAGAGGGCGGAAGGGCGGGGGGCGGGATGAGAACGCGGACAGGGAGCGCCTGGACGAAGGTCCTCCGGGCGGCCGTGCCCACACCCGCTCGGCGGCTCGTCGGGCACGAGCTGCGCGTGCTGGCCAGCCTCCTGATGTGGGTGACCCGGCGGCGGCACGGGGTGCGCCCGGCGGCCGGCGACCGTGCCTTCGGGCACGCCCGCGGACAGGCGGCGATCATGTACGGCCTGACCTTCGTCTGTGTCGTCGAGTCGTTCGGGATGTCCGTGCTGCTGCGGCACTGGCCGACCCTCCACGCCGTCGTGCTGGTCGTCGACGTCTACGGCGTGCTCCTGATGATCGGCATCCACGCCGCGTCCGTGACCCGCCCGCACGTGCTGTCGCGGGACGCGCTGCGGGTGCGCCAGGGCGCCCACCGGGACCTGCGGATACCGCTGGAGCTGGTCTCCGCCGTACGCGCCGAGCGCCTGTTCACGCACGAGGCCGCCGACGGCGTGCTCGCCGTGCCGGTCGCGTCGACGACGTCACTCACCCTGGAGCTCGCCCGGCCCGTCACCGATGTCGGCTTCCTGGGGAAGCGGCGCGAGGTGACGACGGTACGGCTGCACGCGGACGAGCCGGACCGGCTCCTCACGGCCCTGCGGGACCACCTCACGGCGCTCGGCGGCCACCGCCCTCACGCGGGCGCGAACTGAACCTTCGCCGTGCCGGGGTCGGCCTGCGTGAGCCGGACCCGCATCCGCTCCCCCAACGGCAACTGGGCCGAGCCGCCCACGACGCGGGCCACGATCGCCGGCTCGGTCAACTGCACGGTGCCGGCGGCCGGTTCGCCCTCCTTCACGTCCACCACCACCGCGTCGAAGACCTCCCCGACCCGCTCCTTCAGCAGGGCGGCCTCGACGATGTCCACGCACTCCCGCTCCACGGTGTTGCCGCGCCGCGCCCCGTCCGCCATCTCCTTGGGCAGCTCGTCCAGGGCGGCGAGCACCCACTCGGGGGGCGGCGCGCCGGCGCAGGCCGCGAGGGCGAGCTCGGAGGCATAACGGTCGACGAGGCGGCGCAGGGGGGCGGTGCAGTGGGCGTACGGGGCGGCGACCGCGGCATGGGTGGTGAGCTCGGGGATCCTGCCGCCGCTGAACGCCGTGTAGCCCGCGCCGCGCAGCAGCGTCGTGCACTCCTGGAGGAAGGCGGCGTGGTGCGACTCGCGCGGGTCGAGGGAGCGTACGAGCCGTGCGTACGGCATGTGGTGCGGCCAGTCGATGTGCAGCGCGTCGGCGGTGCGGCGCAGCCGGCCCACGGCTCCGTCGGGGGCGCTGGGCAGCGTCCGCAGGATGCCCGCCCCCGAGGCGATCATGAGCTCGGCGGCGGCCATGCCGGTGAGCAGGGAGATCTGGGCGTTCCAGCCGTCGGCGGGGAGCGGGGCGCGGAAGGCCAGTTCGTACGCTCCGTCGCGCTCGACGATCTCCTGCTCGGGCACGCCGAGCGAGATCCCGCCCCGCTCGACCTCTTGCCGCTCGCGGAGCAGCCCGATGTCCCGCAGCAGCGCGACGGGCTCCTCCGCGGTGCCGCCGTCGATGGCTCGCTGCACGCCTTCGTAGTCGAGCTTCGCCCGGCTGCGTACGAGGGCACGGCGCACGTCGGTCGCCACGGCGCGGCCGTCCGCGTCGAGGTCGACGGTCCACAGCACGGCGGGACAGCTCTGGCCCGGCAGCAGGCTGGCGGCGCCCTCGCTCAGCACGGCGGGGTGCAGCGGGACCTTCCCGTCGGGGAAGTACAGGGTCGTGACCCGCCGATGCGCCTCGGCGTCCAGGGGCCCGCCCGGCGCGACATACGCGGCTACGTCGGCGATCGCGTACCTCACCCGGAAGCCGCCGCCGTCGCGCCGCGACAGGTGCATGGCCTGGTCCAGGTCGACAGAGGTGGGCGGGTCGACGGTGAAGAGGGGGATGTCCGTGGCGTCGCACTCCGGCAGCCGGGGCGCGGCGGCGGCACGCTCCGCCTCCGCGAGGACGCCGGCGGGGAACTCTCCGGGCACGTCCAGTCTCGTACGCAGATCCCGCAGCGCGGTTCGCAGCGGGGCGTCGGGGGCGGTGGTGAGGCGGAGGTGGCGGCGGGGCATGTCCCGAGCGTAGGGCCGCGCCGGGGTTCCGGCACGCGCTTGCCTCCTTGCGTCACGTCGCCGTCCCGCCGGGCCAGGAACCCCAAGCCCGCCGCTCCGCGGCGGATACCTCCCACCCACCCACCCGTTCACCCCGCACCGTTTCGCGGGGGTAGGGGCGGGTGGGCGGGGGTGCCCTCGTGACGCCCCGCAGGAGTGGGGGCGGGTGGGTGGGGGGCCCCCGCGGCGGCCTGCGGGGGTAGGGGCGGGTGGGTGGGGGTTGCTCCGCGATGTTTCGCGGCAGGACCCGCCCCGTACGCTTTCACCGGGGCCGCACCCCTCCCCCGTACCGCTTAAGGAGTCCGATCGTGCTCGTCCTGTTGCCGCCGTCCGAAGGCAAGGCTTCCTCCGGCCGGGGCGCCCCCCTCAAGCCGGAGTCCCTGTCGCTGCCGGGGCTCGCCGACGCGCGGCAGGCCGTTCTCGACGAGCTCGTCGAGTTGTGCACCGCGGACGAGGAGAAGGCCCGCGACGTGCTCGGTCTGAGCGAGGGGCTCCGCGGTGAGGTCGCGAAGAACGCCGGGTTGCGTACGGCCGGTGCCCGGCCCGCCGGGGAGATCTACACGGGCGTGCTGTACGACGCCCTCGACCTCGCCTCCCTCGACGCCGCCGCCAAGCGCCGCGCCACCCGCTCGCTGCTGGTCTTCTCCGGCCTGTGGGGCGCCGTCGGCGTGGGCGACAGGATCCCCTCCTACCGCTGCTCGATGGGCGTGAAGCTGCCGGGCATCGGCGCCCTCGGCGCGTACTGGCGTACGCCGATGGCCTCCGTCATGCCCGAAGCGGCCGGCGAAGGCCTCGTCCTGGACCTGCGGTCGTCCGCGTACGCGGCGGCGTGGAAGCCGAAGGGTGAGCTCGCCGGCCGGACGGCGACCGTACGCGTGCTGCACGCGCAGCTCGACGAGAAGACCGGCACCGAGAAGCGCTCCGTCGTGTCGCACTTCAACAAGGCGACGAAGGGCCGCATCGTCCGTTCCCTGCTGACCACGGGGACCGAGCCGAAAGACCCCGCCGAGCTGGTCGAGGCGCTGCGCGACCTGGGGCACGTGGTGGAGGCGGAGGCTCCGGCCAAGCCGGGCAAGCCGTGGGCGCTGGACGTGGTGGTGCGGGAGATCCACTGACCGGCCCTGACTTTAAAGGATTGCAGCATGCGCAACGGGCTTTGCGCGTGCTGCTCCCACCGGGGCAGGATGCCCTCATGACCTCCTCCGTACTGGACCTCGCCCCCGTCATCCCCGTAGTCGTCGTCTCGGACCTCCAGGACGCCGTGCCGATGGCGCGGGCCCTGGTCGCGGGCGGGCTGCCCGCGATCGAGGTGACCCTGCGGACGCCGGTCGCGCTCGACGCGATCTCGGCGATCGCCGCCGAGGTGCCGGACGCGGTGGTCGGCGCGGGGACCGTCATCACGGGGCGGCACGTCGCCGACTCCGTGGCGGCGGGGGCCCGCTTCCTCGTCAGCCCCGGCTGGACGGAGTCGCTGCTGGACGCGATGCAGGGCTCCGGCGTGCCGTTCCTGCCGGGCGTCTCGACGACCTCGGAGGTCGTGGCGCTCCTGGAACACGGCGTACGGGAGATGAAGTTCTTCCCGGCGGAGGCGGCCGGCGGCACCGCCTACCTGAAGTCGCTGGGCGCCCCGCTCCCCCAGGCCCGGTTCTGCCCGACCGGCGGGATCACGGCCGGCACCGCGCCGACCTACCTCGCGCTCAAGAACGTCGGCTGTGTGGGCGGCAGTTGGATGCTTCCCGCCGACGCGGTCGCGGCCAAGGACTGGGACCGCGTCGAGTCCCTGGCCCGCGAGGCCGCGGCCCTGCGCTGACGCAGGCGTTGACGTGTCCTGCGCTGGCGCAAGTGTGACGCGTCCTGCGCTGGCGCAAGTGTGACGTGTCCTGCGCTAGCGCAGATGCGACGTGTCGTTGAGGAGGCGCAGCGACGCGTTGCCGTCGGCGTAGTACGCCACGGCCGACACCGATGCCGCCGAGAGCTCCATGCGGAACAGGGACTCCGGCGGGGCGCCGAGCGCGAGCCGCACCAGCGTCTTGATGGGCGTGACGTGCGTGACGAGCAGGACCGTGCGTCCCGCGTACGCGCCGACGAGCCGGTCGCGCGCCGCCGAGACGCGCCGGGAGACCGCCGCGAAGGACTCGCCTCCCGGCGGTGCCGCCTCCGGTGACGCGAGCCAGGCGTTGAGCTCGTCGGGGTGGCGCTCGCGCACCTCACCGAAGGTCAGGCCCTCCCAGGCCCCGAAGTCCGTCTCGCGCAGGCCGTCCTCGATGCGTACGTCGAGTCCGGTGCGGGCGGCGACGATGCGCGCGGTCTCCTGGCAGCGCCTGAGCGGCGAGGAGACGACCGCCTGGATCGTGCCGCGCGCGGCGAACGCGGCCGCGGCCCGCTCGGCCTGCTCGCGCCCCACGTCCGACAGGGCCGGATCGGACCCACCGCTCCCGGAGAACCGCTTCTGCGGCGTGAGCGCGGTCTCGCCGTGCCGCAGCAGGACGAAGGTCGCGGGGGCGCCGAGGTCGGCGGGCGCGGCCCAGCCCACGGGCGGGGTGGCGGCGTTGCGCGCCGCACGAACGTCGACGCGGTCCGCCGCGCCGGCCCCGGAGGGCACCGGCTCGGCGGCAGGCGCGGGCGCGGGCGCGGAGGCTCCGTGGCCCGGAGCCACGGCACCCTGCGCAGCGGCCCCGCGCCCCGAAACGGCCGCATCCGAGACTGAAATGCCCTGCCCGGAAGCCGAAGCGCCCGGAGCGGTGGTTCCGGCTGGAGGCTGCTGCGGCCCCCGGGCCGTCGTCGCCAGGGCCGCGCGGGCCAGCGCCGCGCCCGCCGCCGCGTCGCCCGGCGGGCCCGGCGGGGGTCCGGCCGCCGCCCGCGCGGCGGACGTGTCGAGGTCCGCCGTCGAGTTCGACGGCTCCCACCGCTCGCCCCGCTTGCCCGCGTCCATCGCCTCGTTGGCGAGCCGGTCCGCGTGCTTGTTGCGCTCGCGGGGGATCCACTCGTACGTGACGCGGGAGGCGGGGAAGATCCGCGCGGCCTCCGCCGCGAGCGGCTTCATGTCGGGGTGCTTGATCTTCCAGCGGCCCGACATCTGCTCGACGACGAGCTTGGAGTCCATGCGGACGTGCACCGAGGCGGCCGGGTCCAGCTGGTGGGCCGCCTTCAGGCCCGCCACGAGGCCCTTGTACTCCGCGACGTTGTTCGTCGCGACGCCGATGTACTCGGCGGCCTCCATCAGGGTCTCGCCCGTGGCCGCGTCGATGACGACCGAGCCGTAGCCCGCGGGCCCCGGGTTGCCCCGTGACCCGCCGTCGGCCTCGACGATGAACTCCCGCATCCCAGAAGGCCCTTACAGGCCGGACTCGGACGTACGGACCAGGATGCGGCGGCAGTTCTCGCACCGCAGCACGGTGTCGGGGGACGCCGCCTTCACCTCGTTGACCTCGGTGATGTTGAGCTCGAGGCGGCAGCCCTCGCAGCGCCGCTGGTAGAGCTTGGCGGCACCGACGCCGCCCTCCTTCTCGCGCAGCTTGTCGTAGAGCTTCAGCAGGTCGGCCGGGATGGAGGCCGCCACGACCTCGCGCTCCTTGCCCACGGTCGCGGCCTCGCCGTCGATCTCCTCGAACGCGGCGTCACGCCGGCCCGTCGCGTCGTCGATCTTCGACTGGACGGACGAGACGCGCTCGGTGAGCTCGGCGACCCGCTCCTGGGCGGACTCGCGGCGCTCCATGACCTCCAGGACGACGTCCTCCAGGTCACCCTGGCGCTTGGCCAGCGAGACGATCTCCTTCTGGAGGTTCTCCAGGTCCTTGGGCGAGGTGACCGCGCCGGAGTCCAGGCGCTGCTGGTCGCGGGCCGCGCGCTGACGGACCTGGTCGACGTCCTGCTCCGCCTTGGTCTGCTCGCGGGCGCAGTCGCTCTCCTCGGTCGTCGAGGCGACGAGCAGGTCACGCAGTTGCGTGAGGTCCCTGGTCAGCGACTCGATCTCGGCGTGCTCGGGCAGGGACTTCTTCTTGTGCGCGAGCTGCTGCAGGCGTACGTCCAGGGCCTGGACGTCGAGCAGTCGGATCTGGTCGGCGGGCGCGGCGTTCAGTTGGGGGCTCCAGAGGATTGAGAAGTGTCAGAAGTCGTGGACGCCGCGTGGGCGGTCCAGGGGTCGGTGACCGTCTTCGAGACGTGGACGCGCAGTCCCCATCCGTTCCGGTCGGAGATCTCGTCGAGCTGGGCTGCGGCCAGCTCGCACCAGGGCCACTCGGTGGCCCAGTGCGCCGCGTCGAGCAGCGCGAGAGGCGTGCGTTCGCGGGCCTCGGACGCCGGGTGGTGGCGCAGGTCCGCGGTGAGGAAGGCGTCCACGCCGGCGGCGCGCACGTCGTCGAAGAGGCTGTCGCCGGAGCCGCCGCTGACCGCGACGGTGCGGATCTGCGCGGCGGGGTCGCCGGCGACGCGGATGCCCTGCGCGGTGGCGGGCAGCCGCTTCGCGGCGCGCTCGGCCAGCTCGCTCAGGGTCAGGGGGTGGTCGAGTTCGCAGATCCGGCCGAGGCCGCGACGCCCGTGCGGGTCGGCGGGGTCCGGCACGAGGGGGCGTACGACGCGGAGGTCGAGGGCGCCCGCGAGGGCGTCGGAGACGCCGGGGTCGGCGCGGTCGGCGTTGGTGTGCGCGACGTGCAGCGCGACGTCGTGCTTGATCAGGTCGTGGACGACGCGGCCCTTGAAGGTGGACGCCGCCACCGTCGTCGTACCCCGCAGGTAGAGGGGGTGGTGGGTGACCAGGAGCTGGGCTCCCAGCGCGACCGCCTCGTCGGCGATCTGCTGGACGGGGTCGACGGCGAAGAGGACCCGGGAGACCTCCGCTTCGGGGTCTCCGCACACCGTGCCGACCGCGTCCCAGCTCTCGGCCAGTTCGGCGGGCCACAGGGCGTCGAGCGCGGCGATGACTTCAGACAGACGGGGCACGAAGAAAGGCTACCTTCCCGCCGCGCCCGGCATGTCGTGCGTCACCCGCCGCTACCGGACCGCCACGGAGGGCCCCGAAGAGGGCGCGGGGAACCGCGCGAGCGACCCGGCCGACGGCACGGAAGAGCCCCGCGCAGCACAACCGCTCCTGCTCCCTCAGGCGAATCCGGACATCTCCACCCTTCTGTGTGAAGCGGACGCTCGTCGGTGCCACGTCAGTGCGTGCGAAAACTAGCTTCGGGGCCGGAGGTGACACCCACGATGACAGCGCCACCAGCACCACCGGCGCCACCGGCGCCCCCAGTGCCGCCACCGCCCCGGGCCCGCGCCCGCGTCCGTGTCCCCGCCCGCGCCGCGGGGTGCACGATCGCGGCGGACGGGTCGTACGCCGCGCGCCTCGCCCGCGCCGCGGGCGCTCCGGACTCCTGGTATCCCGAACGCTGGACCCTCGGCTCCGCCGAGCCGTACGCCGTGCCGCTGCCCGGCAACCAGCCGGAGGAACCGGCCACGGAAGTGCTCCCGATGGCCGACGGCCGTGTCCTCATCCACCGCGTGGTGGGCGAGCGGCACACCTTCGCCCTCCTGTACCCGACGGGTCCGGCCACCGGTGAGGTGCCGCTGGGGGCCGTGGAGTGCGGCGAGCTGAGCCTGCTGCCGCCCGCGCCGGGCGGCACTCGCGCGTACGCCCTCGCGCCCGGCGCGCGTGCCTCGGACGTCTGGCTGGTGGCGGGCGGCGCCTTCGGGCCCGAGCACCTCGCCGAGGTGCCGGGCCGGTGCTCGGGCGGCGTCTGGCTGGACGGCACGGACCGCATGCTCGCCCTGGACCGCGAGCTGGACGGCCGCACCAAGACGGTCGCGGTGGACCTGGAGCGCGGCGGCGAGGTCTCCCCGCTCCTGCAGATCTCCGAGGACAGCGACGACCGGCTGCTGCTCGCCGACGCGGGCAGCGGCCTGCTCCTGATCCGCTCCGACGCCCCGGGCGAGCACCGCCTGGGCTGGGGCGTCCTCGGCGGCACGCGGCCGGTCCGCTTCCCCGAGAGCCTGCGGCTGCCCGGCCTCGCGGTGACGCCGTTCGCGATCCAGCCGGGGCAGGTGCTCACGCCGGAGTCCTGCGGGGTGGCGCTGCGGATCGACGGCCCGGCGGCCGGCGGCGGGGGCGGTGCGGGCCGTGGAAGCGGGGGCAGTTGGCTCGGGCTGTGGCGGCCCGCCCGGCGACAGGTGCAGCAACTGGCCGCGCCCCCGGGGTGGTTGACCGGCTCGGGGTGGTGGACGCGGGAGGGCACCCTGTGTCTGCCGTACGCGACGAGCGCGACTCCGTGCGGAGTCGCCCGCGTGCGGGGCCCCGCGCCGCCCGCCTCCGCACCCGCGCCCGCCGCCACGTCCGCACCCGCCCCCGAACCCGCACGGCCCGCCGCCGGCGAACCCCCGCCGGCCGACGCACCACCCACCCCGCAGCCACCTCCGGCCCACCCCCCGAAGCCCGCGGCGGCACGCCCCGTACCGCTGCAGCAGGCACCCCTCGGCGGGCGGACGGCGGGCGGTTAGACTCGCCCGGCTGTACGAACGATCTTCTTTACGGGGTGAATGGCTTGACTATGACCGAGACCGTCACGGAGACACAGCAGAACACCGCGCCACAGCGGCCGACGACTGTGCCCACCGGCGCGCACGTCGGCGCCGGCAGGCACCGGGGCCCGGTGGCCGAGCACGACGAGGCGACGGCGCCGCGGGGGCGGCACCGCAGGCAGGACCCGCAGTCCTGACGCCGAGTGGCTCGTCGCAGAAAGGTCTCGCCCCACGCCGTCACGAGCGGCACGGGGCGGGGCCTTTCTCCGTTCCTCTCCCTCCCCGGCCCGGGGCTCAGCCCCGCTTGAGGCCCAGGACCTCCGCCGCCGCGAACGTCTCGTTCGCCGGGCGGTCCGCGTAGTAGGGGGAGAGCGCCTCGTCCAGCTCGTCGAAGGTGAACGCCTCCTTCGCCGCGTCGAACTTCGCCGCCACCTTGGGCCGCTCGACGACGGCGACCATGCCGCCGTGGACGACGAGCAGCTGTCCGTTGACCCGCCCCGCGGCGGGCAACGCCAAGTACCCCACCAGCGGGGCGACATGCTCGGGCGCCAACGGGTCGAGGCGGCCTTCCGACGGCTCCTCGAACCCGGCGAAGACGTCCTCCGTCATCCGCGTACGGGCCCGGGGGCAGATGGCGTTGGCGGTCACCCCGTACTTGGCGAGGGCCAGCGCCGTCGACGTCGTCAGGCCGACGATGCCGCCCTTCGCCGCGGCGTAGTTGGGCTGGCCCGCCGACCCGGCGAGGAAGGCCTCGGACGACGTGTTGACGATCCGGCCGTAGACCGGGCCGCCCGCCGCCTTGGAGCGCTCGCGCCAGTGGGCCGACGCGAAGTGAGTCGTATTGAAGTGGCCCTTGAGGTGGACGCGGATGACCGAGTCCCACTCGGACTCGCTCATCGAGAAGATCATCCGGTCCCGCAGGATGCCCGCGTTGTTGACCAGGATGTCGAGCTTTCCGTACGTCTCGACCGCCGACCGCACAAGGCCGCCGGCCTGCTCGTGGTCCGCGACGTCACCGGTGTGGGCGACGGCCTGCCCGCCCGCCGCCCTGATCTCGGCGGCGACCTCCTCGGCGGGCGCGGCCGACGCCTCGCCCGAGCCGTCGCGTCCCGGCTGCCCGAAGTCGTTGACGACGACGCTCGCGCCGAGCCTGGCCAGTTCCAGCGCCTCGGCACGGCCGAGCCCGCGGCCCGCACCGGTGACGACCGCGGACAGGCCCTCAAGTGGCAGTGACATCTGCATCCCTTCGACGCTCGGAGCGGTCAGATCTCGATGCAGGTGCGCAGGGAGACACCCGTGCGCATCTGGTCCAGCGCCTCGTTGACCTCGGCGAGCTGCACGCGGTGCGTGATCATCCCCGCCAGGTCGATGCGGCCCGCCCGCCAGAGCGCGATGGCCCGTTCGTACGACGTGAGGACGTCCCCTCCGCCGTACATGGAGGGCAGGATGCGCTTCTCGTCGAAGAACAGCTCGAACATGTTGAGCTGCAGGTGGTCGTCCATGGCGCCCGCGCCGACGACGCAGAGCGTGCCGCCGCGCCGCGTCGTCTCGTACGCCGTGCGGGTCGTGGCCGACTTGCCGACGACCTCGAAGACGTAGTCGAAGCCCTCGCCCGCGGTGATCCGCTGCTTGGCGTCGGCCAGTTCGCCGGGCGCCACCGCCTCCGTGGCGCCGAACGCGAGCGCCGCCTCCCTGCGCGACGCGACCGGGTCGACCGCGACGATCTGCGCCGCGCCCTTGAGCCGGGCGCCCTGGATCGCGGAGATGCCGACGCCGCCGCAGCCGATCACGGCGACCGACGAACCGACCGCCACGTCCGCCGTGTTGACGGCCGCGCCGAGCCCCGTCGTCACGCCGCAGCCGATCAGCGCCGCGATGTCGAAGGGCACGTCGTCCGGGATCGGCACGGCGCACCCGGCGTCGACGACGACCTCCTCGGCGAACGTGCCGGTGCCCGCGAAGCCGAAGACGTCACCGCCGGGGCGCTTGAAGTTGGGGGTGCCCGCGTTCATGAACCCGGCGAGACAGAGGTGGGTCTGGCCGCGTTTGCAGGCGGGGCAGGTGCCGCAGGCGGGGAGCCAGCAGAGGAGGACCCGGTCGCCCTGGGCGAGGCCGCTCACGCCGTCGCCGACGTCGACTATCTCGCCGGCGCCCTCGTGGCCGGGGACGAAGGGGGCGGGCTGCGGCAGCACGCCGCTCATCGCCGAGAGGTCGGAGTGGCAGAGCCCGGTGGCCCGGACCCGGATCTTCACCTTGCCGGGGCCGAAGCCCGCCGTCTCCAGGTCGTCGAGGACTTCGAGCTTCTCCTGGCCTGTCTCGTGCAGTACGGCTGCGCGCATGGCGCGGCTCCTCTCGTACGGAGACGTGTTCGACGCCTCAGACGTGTTCGACGACGGTGTCGGCGAGGACCGGCGCGTCGTCCCGTTCGACGGCGGTGACCGTGGCCTGGACGCGGCCCTCGGCGCGCCACATGCGGATCCGCAGCGTCTCGCCGGGGAAGACGATGCCGGTGAAGCGGGTGCTGTAGCCGCGGACGCGGGTCACGTCGCCGCCGAGCTGGGTGTCGACGACGGCCTTGAGTGTCATTCCGTAGGTGCACAGGCCATGCAGGATCGGCTTGTCGAAGCCGGCGAGCGCGGCGAACTCGGGGTCGGCGTGCAGCGGATTCCAGTCCCCGGAGAGGCGGTAGAGGAGCGCCTGGTCCTCGCGGACGGGGCGCTCGACCTCCAGGTCGGGGTCGCCCTCGGGTGCGGGAACACGGGTGGAGGGCCCGCGCTCGCCGCCGAATCCGCCCTCACCGCGTACGAAGATCTGCGCGTCGCTCGTCCACAGCGGCCCGTCGTCGTCGGCGACGTCGGAGCGCAGGACGAGGATCGCGGCCTTCCCCTTGTCGTACACCGCGGCGACCCGGGACGTCGTGACGGCCTTGCCCCGGACCGGGATGGGGCGGTGCAGCGTGATGCTCTGGCCGCCGTGCAGGACGGCGGCCAGGTCCACCTCGATGCCGGGCGCGGAGAGTCCGCCGACGACGCCCATGCCCGCGCCCGCGACGGTGGCGAAGCTGGGCAGGACGTGCAGCCTGGACTCCAGGGTGTAGCGCAGCTCGTCCGGGTCCGTGGCGGGCAGCCCGGCGCCGATGCCCAAGTGGTAGAGCTGGACGTCCTTGTGGTCCCAGGCGATCTCGGCGGACCGGGGCTCGGCGGCCATGGCCTTCTCGGCGTCGATGGGCATCGGGGGGCAGCTCCTTGGGCCGACGGGAGAAGACCTCGGTGCGACCGTCCGCACCGTCGGCCGCACCGAGGTCGTGACAGGGCCGGAGGCCGGTCGGCGAACGGTCCGCGAACCGGCCGGTTCTAGAACGCGTTCCAGTCCGGCGATCCCATGTATAGCCGAGGCCCCAGCACTTGTGAACCCTCCTGACGCGACGTCAGATCTCGGGCACCGTCGGGTGACGGTGACATTTGTACCGGCAGGGTCCGTACAACCGCATCTGCCGCCGCCCCGCCCCGGATTCGTAGCGTCGTGGTCATGACGAAGACATCAGTCGCAGCCATGACGAACACATCGGAGGACGCGCCCGCGGTGGCGTTCGACGGCGCTGTCAAGACCTTCGGCGGGGTCCGCGCCGTGGACGGCGTCGACCTGCGGATCGAGCGGGGCGAGACCGTCGCGCTGCTCGGCCGCAACGGCGCGGGCAAGTCCACCACGCTCTCCCTCCTGCTCGGCCTGAACGACCCCGACGCGGGCACGGTCCGGCTCTTCGGGCGCTCCCCGGAGCACGCCGTGGCCGCCGGCCGGGTCGGCGCGATGCTGCAGGAGGGCCGCCAGGTGCCGCGCGTCACCGTCCGCGAGCTGGTCTCCTTCGTCGCCCGGACGTACCCGGAGCCGCTGTCCGTCGCCCGGGCCCTCGACCTCGCGGGCATCGCCGGACTCGCCGACCGGCGCGTGGACCGGCTCTCCGGGGGCCAGAGCCAGCGGGTGCGGTTCGCCGTGGCGCTGGCCGGCGACCCGGCGCTGCTCGTGCTCGACGAGCCGACCGCCGCCCTCGACGTCGAGGCCCGCATCGCCTTCTGGACCTCGATGCGCACCTACGCGCGGCGCGGCCACACCGTCCTCTTCTCCACCCACTACCTGGAGGAGGCCGAGACGCACGCCGACCGGATCGTCGTCCTCGACCGCGGCCGGATCGTCGCCGACGGCACCGGGGACCGGCTGCGGCGCGCCGCCGGCGGCAGCCTCGTCTCCTTCGACCTGGCGGGCGGCGGCACGGCCGGGCTCACCGAGCTGCCCGGGGTGCGCTCCCTGGAGGTGCGCGGCGACCGGGCCCGGCTGCGTACCGACGACTCGGACGCGACGGTCCTCGCGCTCGCCTCGCTCGGCGCGATCCGGGGCCTCGAGGTCGCACCGGCCTCCCTGGACGACGCGTTCCTCGCCCTCACCTCCGCTTCCACCTCCCCGACCGCTCTGGAGACTTTCTGATGTTCGCCTACCTCCGACTCGAGGTCCGCAGGACGCTGCGCGACCCCGGCTATGTGATCTCGGCGGTCGCGATGCCGGTCCTGATGTTTCTGCTGTTCACCAACGTCGGCGGGGACGACGCGGACGCCTGGAAGACGCAGACGATGATCGGCATGGCCGCGTACGGCGCGCTGGGCGCGGCCATGAACACCGGCACCGGCGTCGCCGAGGACAAGTCCGTCGGCTGGCTGCGGCAGCTCAGGGTCACGCCGATGACCCCGCGCGAGGTCGTCGCGGGCCGGGCCCTGAACGGCTCGGTCACCGTGCTCCCCTCGATCGCCGCGGTGTTCGTCGCGGGCGGCCTGGTCAACGGCGTGCGCATGGACGCCTGGCAGTGGGCGGCGGCCGCGCTGCTGCTGTGGCTCGGCTCGCTGCCGTTCACCTTCCTCGGACTCGGCAACGGCTACCGTCTCACCGCCCAGTCCACCGGAGTCGTGAACATCGCCTGCAATCTCGGCCTCTCGGTCCTCGGCGGCCTGTGGTTCCCGATCACCCAGTTCCCCGACTGGCTGCGCACCGTCGCCGACTACACACCCACCCACCGGTTCGCGGACCTCGGCGTCGCCGTGACCGAGCACGAAGCGCCGGGCCTCGTCACCGTGACGGTCCTGCTCTGCTGGCTGCTCGCGTTCGGTTCGTACGCTGTTGTCTCGTACCGGCGGGCCGCGCGCACCGCGTGAGCCGCGTGAGCCGCATGAGCCGGAGGACGAGGAACGTGGACATGTCCTGGAAGAACAAGGTCAGCTGCCGGATGCACGAGTGGCAGCACGCCCGCCGGACGTGGAAGTCCGCATGGGCGGAGGCCAAGCCCGCCTGGCGCGCCAAGAAGAAGGCGGGCGAGATCCCCCCGCACGAGTTCGGCCCGCCCAACGGCTTCGCCCTGCTGCCCTGGCTGCTCATGGGCATGGGCGCCTTCTCGCACCTCCTCCAGGGCAAGACGCCCAACCCGTGGATCGCGGGCGTGGGTCTGATCGCCTTCAACTCCCTCTACATCTCCGTGGTGTTCCGCGCCTTCGACAAGGAGAAGCGCACCGCACCCGCCACTTTCCGGGCCCTCGGCGCCCTGGCCGTGCTCACCATCGCCCTCGCCGCGGGCTACGGCGGCAACTGGCTGATGTTCTTCCCGCTCCTCGGCCTGGCCACCGGAGCCGTCGTGCGGGGGCGCGGCCTCGGCCCCGTCGGCCTGGGCCTGAGCGTCCTGGCCGGCGGCATCGGCGGCTTCAGGGAGGGCTGGGACGCGGTGAACATCGCCTACGGCACTTTCCTCTCCACCATGGTGACCGCCGCGATCCTCTCCCTGTCCGAGGCCGTCCGTGAACTCCGCGCCACCCGCGAGGAACTGGCCCGCGCCGCCGTCGAGAAGGAACGCCTCCGCTTCTCCCGGGACCTGCACGACCTGCTCGGCCACACGCTCTCCGTGATCGTGGTGAAGGCGGAGGCCACCCGCCGCCTGGCCCCCCGCGACCTGGACGCGGCACTCGGCCAGGTCGCCGACATCGAGTCCGTCGGCCGGCAGGCGCTCACCGAGATCCGCGAGGCCGTCACCGGCTACCGCGAGGGCAGCCTCGCCACGGAGCTCGACCGCGCCCGCGATCTGCTCGGCGCGGCGGGCATCGACACGGTCGTACGCCAGTCGGGCCCGCCCCTCGCCCCGCAGACGGCGGCGCTCCTCGGCTGGGTGGTCCGCGAAGCCGCCACCAACGTCGTACGCCATTCCGGCGCCGCCCACTGCGAGATCGAGGTCACCGGCACCTCCGAACAGACCCGCCTGGACATCACGGACGACGGCCGCGGCGGGGGCGCCGGGGCACCCGGCACCGGCCTGAAGGGCCTGACCGAACGCCTCACGACAGCAGGCGGCTCCCTCACCTCGGGCCCGGCCCCCGGCACCGGCTTCCGCGTCACAGCGATCCTCCCGGCCACCGAGACCGACCCCGTCCCGGCCACCTCCCTCACACCCGCCCCGACGGGCGCCCGAGAAGCGTGAGCCGACGCGAATCCCCTGTGCCTGACTGGCCGTCATACTCTTCTCCCGTGGAAGAGATGCCGCAGGACCACCGCCCCACCAGATCCATCAGGGTTCTCCTCGCCGAGGACCAGGGCATGATGCGGGGCGCGCTCGCGCTGTTGCTCGGGCTTGAGGCGGACATCGAGGTCGTCGCGCAGGTCGGGGCGGGGGACGAGATCGTCGACGCGGCGCTGGCCGCCCGGCCCGACGTGGCGCTGCTCGACATCGAGCTGCCGGGCCGCAGCGGCCTGGACGCCGCGGCCGAGCTGCGCGAGGAGTGCCCGGACTGCCGGGTCCTCATCCTCACCACCTTCGGCAGGCCCGGCTATCTGCGCCGCGCCATGGAAGCGGGCGCGGTCGGCTTCCTGGTCAAGGACGGGCCCGTCGAGGAGCTCGCCGAGGCGGTCCGGCGGGCGCTGCGGGGCGAGACGGTGATCGACCCGGCGCTCGCCGCGGCCGCGCTGAGCGCGGGTCCGAGCCCCCTGACCGGCCGCGAGGCGGACGTCCTCAAGGCCTCCGTGGACGGCGCCACGGTCGCCGACATCGCGGGCAGACTGCATCTGTCGGAGTCGACCGTGCGGAACTACCTGTCCGCCGCGATCGGCAAGACGGGGACGCGGAACCGGATGGAGGCGGTCCGGGAGGCCCGGCAGCAGGGGTGGTTGTGACCCCCCTACTCCTGTGAGGAGCTCCGCTGCCTCGGCATCCACAGGAGCAGCACCACCACACCCGCCAGCAGGATGAACCCGCTCGTCCGGAACGCCATCGCGTAGCCGTCGGTGAGCGCCTGGCGCGACGCCGAGCCGTTCATCTGCGCGGCGGCCACCGTGGACAGCACCGCGAGGCCGAGCGCGCCGCCCATCGTGCGGGAGGTGTTGACCAGGCCGGACACGAGCCCCGCGTCGCCCGCCGCCGCGCCCGAGGTGGCGAGTGAGGCGAGCGGCGTCGTGGCGAGGCCCGCGCCGAGCATCATCGCCATGCCGGGCAGCAGGATCGAGGTCACGTACGCCCCGTCGACCGTCATCGCCGTCGACTGCCAGCCGAAGCCCGCGGCGGCCACGAGGATGCCGAGGGCGGAGACGCTCTTCGCGCCGATCACCGGCATCAGGCGCGGCGCGAGCATCGAGCCGAGGACGACGGTGAGCGAGGACGGCATGAGGGCGAGGCCCGCCTTGAGCGGGGAGTAGCCGAGGACGTTCTGGGTGTAGAGCGTCATGAACATCCACATGGCGAACATGCCGCCGCCGCACACGAACATCGCGGCGTTCGCCGCCGACACCGTCCGCACCTTGAACAGCTTCAGCGGCATCAGCGGCGCCTTCGTGCGCGACTCCACCACGAGGAAGGCCGCGAGGAGCGCGAGCCCGGCCGCCAGGGGCAGCAGGGTCGGGGCGGCCGTCCAGCCCTTCTCCTCGGTCTGCACGATGCCGTACGCGAGGGTGGCGAGTCCGGCCGTGACGAGGACGGCGCCCGGCACGTCCAGGCGGCGCGTCCGGTCGGCCCTGCTCTCGGTGAGCCAGGCCAGGCCCGCGACGATCACCAGCGCCCCGACCGGCACGTTGATCAGGAGCACCCAGCGCCAGGAGAGCAGGTCGGTCAGGACACCGCCGACCAGACCGCCCGCTGCGCCGCCGCCCGCGCCGACCGCCGACCAGACACCGATGGCCCGCGCCCTTGCCGGGCCCTCGGGCACCGCGGAGGTGAGGATCGTCAGGGTCGACGGCGCGAGGACGGCGGCGCCGAGGCCCTGCACGGCCCGCGCCGCGAGGAGCTGCCACTCGGCCTGCGCGAGGCCGCCGCCGAGGGAGGCGGCGGTGAAGAGGCCGAGCCCCACGAGGAACATGCGCTTGCGTCCGAAGAGGTCCCCGGCCCGTCCGCCGAGCAGCATGAAGCCGGCGAAGGCTATGGAGTACGCGTTGACGACCCACTGCAGACCGATGGCGCTCATGCCCAGGTCGGAGCGCATCGACGGCAGCGCGGTGTTCACCACGGACACGTCGAGGACGACCAGGAACTGACCGGCGCAGGCGGTGAGCAGGACCGCCCACACCGGTACGGACTTCTTCGGCGGGCGAGCGGGCCGGGCGGACCGGGCCGGAGAGGCGGCGGGAGCCGAACCGGCTGTGTAAGCGGTGGAGGGCGTCTGGACCATGACAGCCATCCTCTCAAGCGGAATTCGAGCGACGCATCGGGCATTCGCTCCCCCTGTCCTGGTCCCAGAGGCCTAGGTCGAACGCCCCTCCCGCCCCGCTAGCCGCGCAGGAGCGTCACCACCGCCGCCCCGCCGAGGCCGATGTTGTGCGCGAGCCCCACCCGCGCCCCCTCGACCTGCCGTGCCGCCGCCTCGCCGCGCAGCTGCCAGGTCAGCTCGGCGACCTGCGCGATGCCGGTCGCGCCCAGCGGGTGGCCCTTGGAGATGAGGCCGCCGGAGGGGTTCACCACCCAGCGCCCGCCGTACGTCGTCGCGCCGCTCTCGACGAGCTTTCCCGACTCGCCGGGCGCGCACATGCTGAGCGCCTCGTACGTCAGGAGTTCGTTGACGGAGAAGCAGTCGTGCAGCTCGACGACGTCCACGTCCTCGATGCCGAGCCCCGACCTCTCGTACACCCGGCGCGCCGCCTCCCGCGACATGGGCTGTCCGACGGCGTCGACGCAGGACCCGGAGGCGAAGGACTCTTCGGTGTCGGTGGTCATGGCCTGGGCGGCGATCTCCACCGCGCGCCCCGCAAGACCGTGCCGCTCCACGAACCGCTCGGAGACCACGACCGCCGCCGCCGAACCGTCCGACGTCGGGGAGCACTGGAGCTTGGTGAGGGGGCGGTGGATGGTCCTGGCGGCGAGGATCTCGTCGACGGTGTACGCGTCCTGGAACTGGGCGTACGGATTGTTCACCGAGTGCCGGTGGTTCTTGGCGCCGACCGCGGCGAGCTGCGCCTCGGTCGTGCCGTACTTCTCCATGTGCTCGCGGGCCGCGTTGCCGAAGATCTGCGCGGTGGGCGGGGTCATCTCGAAGCCGTGGCGCGCGGCCATGATGCCGTAGTGGCGGGCGACGGGAGACGTCGCGAAGTCGCCCTCGCCGCCTCCGCCCAGCGCCCCGCGCGTCATCTTCTCGAAGCCGAGCGCGAGCACGCAGTCGCTCAGGCCGCCCTCGACGAACTGGCGCGCCATCATGAGCGCGGTCGACCCCGTCGCGCAGTTGTTGTTGACGTTGTAGACGGGAATGCCGGTGAGGCCCAGTTCGTAGACGGCGCGCTGTCCTGCCGTGGAGGCCTGGAAGCAGTAGCCGACGGCGGCCTGCTCGATGCGGTCGTACGTGATCCCGGCGTCCGCGAGCGCCTTGTCGCCGGCCTCCTTCGCCATGTCCCAGTACTGCCAGTCCCGCGTCTCGGGCTTCTCGAACCGGGTCATCCCGACACCGACGACGTACGCCTTCATGAGGGTCCTCCAGTCATGGGATCAGTCCTGGGATCAGTCACGGGGCAGGCCGAGGATCCGCTCGGCGACGACATTGAGCTGGACCTGGGTGGTGCCGCCCGCGATCGTCAGGCAGCGCGACATCAGGAAGCCGTGCAGCGCCCGCTCCCCCGGGCCCTCGCGCACCGCGCCCGCCGCGCCGAGGAGTTCGAGGGCGAGCTCGGCGACCTTCTGCTGGTGCGAGGTCTGGACGAGTTTACGGACGGCGGCGCCCGCGCCCGGCTCCGCGCCCGCCACCTGCCGGGTGGTGGTGCGCAGGCCGATGCAGGCGAGAGCGTGGGCCTCGGCGGCGAGCGCCCCGATGCGTGCGCGGTACGCGCCGTCCAGCTCACCGGCGCGGGCGATGAGCGCTTCGAGCCCGGTGTCGAAGGTCAACTGGTCGGCCATGTGGACGCGTTCGTTGCCGAGGGTGTGGCGGGCGACCCGCCAGCCGTCGTCGACCTGTCCGACGACCGCGTCCGCGGGGAGCAGTACGTCGTCGAAGTACACCTCGTTGAAGAGGGAGTCGCCGGTGATCTCCTTCAGGGGGCGGACGTCGATCCCCGGGGTGTTCTTCATGTCGACGAGGAAGTACGTCAGCCCTTTGTGTTTGGGCGCCGACGGGTTCGTACGGGCGAGGAGGATGCCGTGGTCGGCCCACTGGGCCGCGCTCGTCCACACCTTCTGGCCGTTGACGCGCCAGCCCTCGTCGACGCGTTCGGCGCGGGTACGCAGCGCGGCGAGGTCGGAGCCCGCGTCCGGCTCGCTGAAGAGCTGGCACCACAGCAGTTCGCCGCGCAGGGTGGGCGCGAGGTGGCGCTGCCGCTGGGCCTCGGTGCCGTACGCGAGGAGGGAGGGGATCACCCAGGTCGCGATGCCGAGGTCACCGATCTTGACTCCGGCCGCCTTCAACTCCTCCTGGCTGACGAGCTGTTCGACGGGTCCGGCGCCGAGTCCGTACGGGGCGGGGAGGTGGGGGGCCGCGTAGCCGGTGGGGGCGAGGGCCTTGCGGGCGGCGTCCGGGGCGAGCCCGCGGGCCGGGGCGATGGCCGCGCGGGCCCTGGCGCGGCAGGCCGCCGCTTCCTCCGCCGCCTCCGCCGGGAGTTCCAGGCGCAGTTCGCGCCGCGCGCCGCCCTCCGCGAGCCGCACGGCCCGCAGCCGGTGGGCGTCGCCCGCGCCGAGCAGCTGCCGCGCCACGACGGCCCTGCGCAGGTACAGGTGTGCGTCGTGCTCCCAGGTGAAGCCGATGCCGCCGAGGATCTGTACGCAGTCCTTGGCGCAGGAGTACGCGGCGTCCAGGGCCGTGCCCGCGGCGAGGGCGGTGACCAGGCCCCGTACGTCGTCCGGCAGGTCCGGGTCGTCGGCGGCGCGGGCCGCGTCCCAGGTCAGGGCGCGGGCCTGCTCGACGCGGAGCAGCATGTCGGCGCAGAGGTGCTTGACGCCCTGGAACCGTCCGATGGGGCGGCCGAACTGCTCCCGGGTCTTGGCGTGTTCGGCCGCGGTGTGCAGCGCCCACGCCGCGGTGCCGCAGGCGTCGGCGGCCAGCACGGTGGCCGCCAGGTCGCGGACGAGCGCGGAGTCCACGGCGAGGACCCGGTCCGCGGGGACGTGCGCGGCCCGTGCGGTCACTTCGGCGGTGGGCCGCGTCGGGTCGGCGCTCCGGTGGGTACGCACGGTCAGCGCGGCGGCGTCGACGGCCAGCCACACCGGGCCGGCCGCGGAGGCCGCGGCCAGGACGAGCAGGTCGGCCTCGCCGCCGGAGAGGACGGGCGGCGCCGTGCCGTCGAGGACGTATCCGTCGGGCCGGGAGGCGGCGGTGAGAGTGCCCGCGCCCAGAGCCACGGCGCCGATCCGCGCACCGCGGGCCAGCTCGGCGGCGAGCGTCCGCGCGCCGGCACGGTGCAGCACCAGCGAGGCGAGGGAACTCGCCGCGAACGGCCCGGGAAGCGCGGCCCGCGCCGCCTCTTCGAGGACCACGACGAGGTCGAGGAGACCGCCGCCCCCGCCGCCGTACTCCTCGGGCAGATGAAGCCCCAGCAGCCCCTGCCGGGCAAGCCCTTCCCAGTGGGCGGGGGGACCACCGCGGGGGGCGGGGCTTTCCCGGTCCGGGTGGGGTGGCGGGGAGGCACCGGGGGCGGAGCTTTTCCTGTCCGGGCGAGGTGACGGGGCGGCACCGGGGGCGGAGCCCTCCCCGCCCGGGTGAGGTGGCGGGGCAGCGCCGGGGGCGGAGCTTTCCCCGTCCGGGCGAGGCGGCGGGGAGGTACCGGGGGCGGAGCTATCCCCGTCCGGGCGAGGCGGCCGGGCGGCACTGGGGGCGGAGCCCTCCCCGCCCGGACTCGGCGGGGAGGCGGGGTCGTGCAGCTCGCCCGTCTCCTCCGAGGAGGGCCCGCCGGCAGCGGGCGACGCGCGCCCCTCCTCCGAGGGCTCGGCGGCGTCGAGCAGTGCGCGCCTCCCCTCCGGGGGTGCGGCGCGCGCGAGCCAGCCGCGTACCGCCGAGGCCAACTCCCCTTGTTCCCGCGTGATTCCGACGCCCATCGCGATCTCCCTGCGCATCCTCGCCGGTGGCAGCTGCCGGGACGGAGGCAGAGTAGAACACGTTTCAATCTGACGGAAGGTCAGATGGGATGGTCTCGCGAGCGGGGCCTCGGCGCGCGGCTGATGACTCGGTTAACAGCAGGTCAAGAATTCCCCTCGTACGACACCCGTCGGAATAGTCGCCCAGGGATACAGGTTCGATCTACAAGTACCTGCCGAACCCGACCTTCGCCGGAGGCCCCCACCTATGTCGATGTCGACGACCCACCCACGTGGCATACGCGGAGTCGTCCCCGTACTGGCGTTCTCCGGCATCGTCGTGGCGGTGATGCAGACCCTCCTCGTGCCGGTCATCAAGGATCTGCCCGCACTGCTCGCCACCTCGCCGTCGAACGCCACCTGGGTCATGACGTCGACCCTGCTCGCGGGCGCCGTCTCCACGCCGATCATGGGCCGCCTCGGCGACCTCTACGGCAAGCGGAAGATGCTGCTCACCAGCCTCGCCGTGATGGTCGTCGGCTCCCTGGTCTGCGGTTTCACCGACAACCTGATCGTGATGATCGTGGGCCGCGCCCTCCAGGGCTTCGCCATGGGCGCCATCCCGCTCGGCATCGGCCTGATGCGCGACGAGCTGCCCCGCGAGAAGCTCGGCTCGGCGATGGCCCTGATGAGCTCCTCCATCGGCGTCGGCGGCGGCCTCGCCCTGCCGCTCGCCGCGCTCACCGCGCAGCACGCCGACTGGCACGCCCTCTTCTTCGGCGCGGCGGGCCTCGGCGTCCTCTCCATCGTCCTGACCCTCGTCTTCGTCCCGGAGAGCCCGGTCCGCGCCCAGGGCACCTTCGACGTGCTCGGCGCGTTCGGCCTCTCCGCCGGCCTCGTCCTCTTCCTCCTCCCCATCACCAAGGGCAGCGACTGGGGCTGGACCTCGGCCCTGACGCTCGGCCTCTTCGGCGCCGCGGCCGTCGTCCTCGTCCTGTGGGGCGTGATGGAACTGCGCCTGAAGGCCCCGCTGGTGGACCTGCGCACCACGGCCCGCCGCTCGGTGCTCTTCACCAACCTCGCCTCGATCATGGTCGGTGTCGCCTTCTACGCCGTCTCGCTGGTCCTGCCCCAGCTCCTTCAGCTGCCCACGGCGACCGGCTACGGCCTCGGCCAGTCGATGGTCGTCGCGGGCCTGTGCGTGATGCCGCTCGGCCTGACGATGATGTTCACCGCCCCGGTCTACGCCCGCCTCTCGGCGAAGTACGGCCCGAAGGTGACCCTCATCCTCGGCATGCTGATCATCGCGATCGGTTACGGCGCCGGGCTCGGCCTGATGAGCGCCGCCTGGCAGACCGTCGTCATCGCGGTGCTCCTCGGCGCGGGCATCGGCCTCGCCTACTCCTCGCTGCCCGCCCTCATCATCGGCTCGGTCGACCCGTCCGAGACGGGCGCGGCCAACGGCCTCAACACGCTGATGCGCTCGATCGGCACGTCGGCGTCGAGCGCCGTGATCGGCATGGTCCTCGCCAACACCGCGGACCACGTCGGCGGCGTCGCCGTGCCCACCATGCACGGCTTCCGCGTCTCGTTCCTGATCGCCACGGGAGCGGTCGCCGTCGGCCTGCTCTTCGCGCTGCTGCTGCCCTCCGCGCGCCGCTCCACGACCACGCAGCTGCGGGCCAGCAGCGAGGAGGACGCCAACCTGGAGCGCGCGGCCGAGGCGCTCGCCGGCTTCCACGGCCAGGTGCGGGACGCGGCGGGGACACCCGTGCCCCGCGCGAAGGTGACGCTCATCGACCGCAGGGGGCAGCAGGCGGGCGCGGCCCTGACGGACGACGGCGGACAGTACGAGCTGGCGGTGCCCGGGGACGGCTCGTACGTCCTGGCGGTGCGCGCGGCGGGTCACGGTCCGCTCGCCTCGGCGGCGGCCCACCCCGGCGAGAACCGCCCGGTCCGGATGGACCTGGCCCTGCCGCGCGAGAGCGAGAGCGACGTCCCGGCCTGACCGGGGCACACGGCAAGCGTCACCCGGCACCCCCGTCACCGCAGTGGCGGGGGTGCCGTGCATCATGAGCCGGACCGCACCGCCCCCACCCACACACGCATCCGCGCACGCACCCGCCCCGGAGGAAGCCATGGCCGTCGAGCCCAAGCCGGAGATTCTCGCCGCCTTCGAGGCCGCCAAGGGCTTCATGCCCCGTGACGAGGGGCTCGCGCTGTACGCGGCCGCCACGGAGGCCGCGGCGCTCGGGCTTCCCCTCCTGGAGGTCGGCACGTACTGCGGCCGCTCCACGATCCTGCTGGCGGACGCGGCCCGGCAGGCCGGCGTCGTCGCGATCACCGTGGACCACCACCGCGGCAGCGAGGAGCAGCAGCCCGGCTGGGAGTACCACGACCCGGAGACGGTGGACCCCGAGGTCGGCCGGATGGACACGCTGCCCACCTTCCGCCGCACGCTGCACAGGGCGGGCCTGGAGGACCACGTGATCGCGGTCGTCGGGCGCTCCCCGCAGGTGGCGAAGGCGTGGGGCGGCGCGCTCGGCCTGGTCTTCATCGACGGCGGCCACACGGACGAGCACGCCACGGCCGACTACGAGGGCTGGGCGCCGCACGTCGCCGAGGGCGGGCTGCTCGTCATCCACGACGTGTTCCCCGACCCGGTCGACATCATGACCGGGCAGGCGCCGTACCGCGTCTACCTCAGGGCTCTGGAGTCCGGCGCGTTCACCGAGACGGCGGTGACGGAGTCACTGCGGGTGCTGCGCCGGACGGGCGCGGGGATCTGACCCTCGCCCGCCCCGAGGGGATCCGACCGCCGCCCCGTACCCGAGCGGGGATCCTGCCCCACGGATAGGCTCGCCCTCGTGTCGTACGTAGGTCCGGAATTCGATCCGTCCCAGCCGCCCAAGCGCCGCATCGGCCGTCCGCTGACGGTGGCCGTCGCCGTGCTCGTACCGACGTGTCTGGTGGGCTGGCTCGTCCACCAGGCGACGAGCGGGTCCGACGGGAACGAACCCGCGAGATCGCTGCCGGCGTCGTCGAGCGCGTCCCCAGGACAGGACGCGTCCTCCTCCTCGGGAACCGGCGAGCCCGGCAAGCCCGGCAAGTCCAATGAGGAGGAGGAAAAGGGTAAAGACGGCAAGAGCGGCAAGGGCGAGGGCGGCGACGACAACGATTCGGCCACGAAGACGCCCCCGCGCCGCCCCGCCGCCGACGGCCCCCTCAAGGGCAAGGTCGTCGTGGTCGACCCCGGCCACAACCCCGGCAACTTCCGTCACACGGCGGAAATCAACCGTCAGGTCGACATCGGCACGAACCATAAGGAGTGCGACACCACGGGCACGTCGACCAACGACGGCTACACCGAGGCGAAGTTCACCCTGGATGTCTCCCGCCGCCTGCGCGTCCTGCTCGAAAAGGAGGGCGCCACGGTCAAGTTCACCCAGGACGGCGACCGCCCCTGGGGCCCGTGCGTCGACGAGCGCGCCCGGATCGGCAACAAGGCCAACGCCGACGCGGTGGTCTCCATCCACGCCGACGGCTCCGGCGCGGGCAACCGCGGCTACCACGTGATCCTGCCCGCGAAGGTGAAGTCCGGCGCGGCCGACACATCCGCGATCGTCGCCCCCTCCGCCGAGCTGGGCGAACGCATCGCCGGAGCCTTCGTGAGCGCGACCGGCAGCGCCCCCTCCAACTACGTCGGCGGCGGCACCGGCCTCGACGTCCGCAAGGACCTCGGCGGCCTCAATCTCTCCACCGTCCCCAAGGTGTTCATCGAGTGCGGCAACATGCGGGACGCGAAGGACGCGGCGCTGCTGAAGAGCGGCGAGTGGCGCCAGAAGGCGGCACAGGGCATTTCTGAGGGAATCGCGGGATTCCTGCGGAAGTAGAAGTGAACGTCTTCGCGACGAAGCGTGGACGTCTTTATCCCGAGCAGACACCCCGCGTGTCCGGACGATATTGTCCTCCCTACGATGAGGGGCCACCCCCGCGCTTCGCGCACCGCGACACGAACGCGACTACGGCGACAGCGACGCCTCCACTGACGAGACGACTGACGAAGGACCTGAAGTGAATTTCCGCTCCCTCACTCGAGGCGACGGCGTGGTGATCGGAGCAGCGGTGTTGCTCTTCATTGCCTCGTTCCTCGGCACTTTCGACGGCGATGGTGACGATGTCCCCAACGCCTGGGACAACGGCAACCTGCTGATGAGCGTGTACCTGCTCGGCATCATCGGTGCCGCGCTCATCGTGGTCGGCCGCGCCATGCAGCCGCAGCGCAAGGTCGCGGGCCTCGACCTGGGACAGCTAGGCGTCGCCTTCACGGTGGCCGCCGCCTGGTCCTCGCTCGGTGCGATCTTCGACACCGACCAGTCCTTCGGCGTCATCTTCAAGCAGCTCAGCCAGTTCGGCGGCGGCCAGGGCAGCAGCGAGTCCCCCGACGCCGGTGTCGGCCTCATCCTCGGCCTGATCGCCGCCCTCGTGCTCGCCGCCGGTGCGGTCGCGGGCCTGATCGTTCCTGCGCTGAAGGCCCCCCTCATGGGCGCCCCGAAGCCGATGGCCCCGCAGCCCTACGGCGGCCAGCCGCAGGGTGGCTACGGCTACCCGGGCGCCGGCGCGGGCCAGCCGCAGCCGGGTGCGCCCTACGGCGGTCAGCCGGGCCAGCCGCAGGGCGGCCAGTCCTTCGGCGGGCAGCCGCAGCCGCAGGCCGGGCAGACCCCGCCGCCCGCGCAGGCGCAGCCGGCCGGTGACTTCTCGCCGTTCTGGTTCGCCGTGCCGGTGCCGCGTCCGCTGTACGCGGAGGACGGCTCGCCCACGCCGATCGCCGAACTGGCGCCCGGCACCTGGTACTTGGCCGTCGAGCAGCGCGGCCCCGGCCTGGTGGCCCAGACGCAGGACGGCCGTCGCGGCGTGCTGCAGGACACCACGGGGATCCAGCGCGGCTGACGTCCGCGCAGCGGTACCGCGGCCCCTCGCCCTTCCGGGCGGGGGGCCGTTGTCGTACAGTCCCTCCCCGGCACACCAAATCTGACACGCCGTCAGCTCACCAGGGAGGCAGGCCTATGCGGCTCGGGCTCGCACTCGGTTACTGGGGGCGCGGCCCCGACCCCGGGCACGTCGACCTCGCCCAGGAGGCCGAGCGGCTCGGTTATGACTCCGTGTGGACCGCCGAGGCCTGGGGCTCGGACGCCTTCACGCCGCTGACCTGGATCGCCGCGCGGACCTCGCGGATCAAGCTGGGCACGGCCGTCGCGCAGATGGCGGCGCGCTCCCCCGTCACCACCGCCATGCACGCGCTCACCCTCGACCACCTCTCCGGCGGGCGGATGATGCTCGGGCTCGGGCTCTCCGGGCCGCAGGTGGTGGAGGGCTGGTACGGGCGGCCGTTCCCGAAGTCGCCGCTGACCGCGACGCGGGAGTACGTCGAGGTGATCCGGCAGGTCCTGCGGCGCGAGGGTCCGGTGGAGGTGGCGGGCCGCTTCCACTCCCATCCGTACGACGGCCCGGACGGCACCGGCCTCGGCAAGGCCCTCAAGCCGATCACCCATCCCCTCCGCGCCGACCTGCCCGTCCTGCTCGGCGCGGAAGGTCCCAAGAACATCGCGCAGACGACGCGGATCGCGGACGGCTGGCTGCCGCTGTACTGGTCGCCGCTGCGGACGGACGTGTACGAGGCGTCGCTCGCCGACGTGCCGGAGCGCTTCCTGATCGCCCCGATGGCCCGTGCCGAGGTCTGCGACGACGTCGCCGAGGGGCTGCTGCCCGTCAAGGCCATGCTCGGCTTCTACATCGGCGGAATGGGGCACTCCGCCCGCAACTTCCACGCCGACCTGATGGCCCGCATGGGGTACGAGGCGGAGGCCCGGCGCATCCAGGAGCTGTTCCTCGCCGGGCGCAGGGAAGAGGCGGTCCTCGCCGTGCCCGACGCCTTCGCGGACGAGATCTCCCTGATCGGGCCGCGGGCGCGGATCGCGGAGCGGCTCGAACTGTGGCGCAAGGGTCCGGTGACGGACCTGCTCGTGCTCGCCCCGGACCCGCACACGCTGCGGGTCCTCGCCGAGCTCAACTCCTGACGCCCACGCCCACGACCACGCCCGCGCCGGTGCGCGTCAGCCCTTCGCCAGCTCGCCCGCCGACGGCACCTTGTCCTTGACCTCGGCACCCGCTTTGCTGCCCGCGCCCTTCACGTCCTTGATGATGTCGTCGAAGGAGTTCACGACCGAGTCCGTCCCCTCGCCCTTGCGGAGCTTGGAGGGGAGGTCCTTCAGGGCGTCGATGCCGGACGTCAGCGGGGCCACCGCCTTGGAGAGGGTGGGGTCGCCCTTCGCGTTCTTCGTCGCGGCCTTCAGCCTGTTGTACGTGAACGCGCCCGCGAGGCCCGCCTTGACCAGGGCGAACTTGCGGCCGTTGGCGCCCTTCTTGAACTTGCCCGCGCGGTACGGCTTCACGATCCACTGGTAGGTCGCCCCCGCGGCGAGCCCCGCGTTGGCGACGAAGCGGGTCTTGGCGAACTTCTGCTTCTCGGCGCTGCTGCTGGTGGACGGCGCGGACGCGGTGGCGGTGTCCTCGCCGCTGCCGCCGCAGGCCGTCGCACCGGCCAGCAGGGTGCAGCAGAGCGTGAGGGAAACTCCGGCACGGCGGACGGTTACGGTGCTGGGCACGGCGGGGCCTCCAGGCGTGGGCTGAGGTGCGCGCGGTCGCGCGCGGACCTTGCTCGCACCCTCACCCGGGTCGCCGGGCCCCGCCACCGGGGTGGACCCGAACGGGTTTCGAACGGCGGCTTCCCCGGTACCCGGACGCCATGTCTCCCACGCGGAACTCCCACGGCAGCACCGCGGCACGGGTCATCGCGCTCGTCGCCGACATCATGGCCGCCATCCTCGGCCTGTGGATCCTGATGTACCTGCTGGACGCGAACCGCGCCAACGACCTCGTCCAGTTCATCCACGACGCGGCCCGCTGGCTGGCAGGCTGGTCACACGATCTGTTCACGTTCGACGAGACCTGGGCCAGGGTCGTTGCCGGCTACGGCCTCGCCGCAGTGGTCTACCTGTTCATCGGCCACGCCGTCGCGAACCGCCTGCGCCGCTACTGAGACGGCTGCTCCGGCGGCTCGCAGCACTCGGGGGCGAGGCCCCGCGGCAGATGGTCGCCCGAGAAGACAGCGCAGGTGGCCTCGTCGCCGCCCAGGGCCGCCGCTGCCAGGAGCAGGGAGCCCGCCGTCCAGGTGGTGAGTTCCTCGGGCCAGATCGCCTTGTCGTCGAAGACGTAGCCCGTCCAGTACAGGCCCGACTCCGGGTCGCGCAGGTGCTGGATGGACTGGAGGATCTCCAGGGCGCGGTCCGACTCGCCCAGTATCCAGAGCGCGAGGGCCAGTTCGGCGCTCTCGCCGCCGGTGACCCAGGGGTTCGGGACCACGCAGCGCACCCCGAGGCCGGGGACGACGAAGCGGTCCCAGCCCTCCTCTATACGGGACTTGGCCTCCGCGCCGGTCAGCGCGCCGCCGAGGACCGGGTAGTACCAGTCCATCGAGTAGCGGTCCTTGTCGAGGAACCGCTCGGGGTGGCGGCGGATCGCGTGCCCGAGGGCGCCGGCCGCCAACTCCCAGTCGGGCTGCGGCTCGTCGCGCTGCTCGGCGATGGCGAGGGCGCACCGCAGCGCCTGGTGGATGGAGGAGGAGCCGGTGAGGAGCGCGTCCGTGACGGGCGTGCCGTCGTCCTCCCGCTTCCAGCCGATCTGGCCGCCCGGCTGCTGCAGCGCCAGGACGAACTCGACGGCGGCGACCACGGCGGGCCACATGCGGTCCAGGAACGCCTCGTCGCCGGTGGAGAGGTAGTGGTGCCAGACGCCGACCGCGAGGTACGCGCAGAAGTTGGTCTCGCGGCCGCGGTCGGTGACGTCGTGCGGGTCACCGTCGGCGTACGCCGCGTACCAGGAGCCGTCCGCGTTCTGGTGGCGGGCGAGCCACTCGTAGGCGCGCTCGGCCGCCGCGTGTTCGCCCGACGCGTCCAGCGCCATCGCGGCCTCGGTGTGGTCCCACGGGTCGAGGTGGTGGCCGCGGAACCACGGGATGGCGCCGTCCTCGCGCTGGACGGCAAGGATGCCGCGGACCGTCGCCGCGGCCTGACCGGCCGTCAGGACGCCGGGCAGGACGAGGTGTTCGGTCCGCTCCGGGCTCGTCACTTGGCGGCCGCCGCGGCGTCGGCCGAGGCCTTCGGCAGGTGCGGCTTGGTGGCGTAGGCGACGAAGCTCTTGCCGACCACGGGGTTGAGCAGCTGCTCGGCGACGCGGGTGGCGAGGGGCTTCTTCATGATGTCCCAGACCAGAAGCTTGTGGTACGCGCGCACCGGCAGCGCCTTGTCGTTGTCGACGCCGAACGCGCACTTGAGCCACCAGTACGGCGAGTGCAGCGCGTGCGCGTGGTGGGTGCCGTACGGCTTGAGTCCGGCTTCCTTCATCCGGCCGAGCAGCTCGTCCGCCTTGTAGATGCGGATGTGGCCGCCCTCGACCTCGTGGTAGGCGTCGGAGAGGGCCCAGCAGACCTTCTCGGGGCCGTAGCGCGGGACGGTCACCGCGATGCGGCCGCCCGGCTTGAGGACGCGGACCATCTCCGCGAGGACGCCCTTGTCGTCGGGGATGTGCTCCATGACCTCGGAGATGATCACGACGTCGAACGAGGCGTCGGGGAAGGGGAGGTTGAGCGCGTCGCCCTCCATCGCGGTGGCGGTCGCGCCCGCCGGTGCCTCGCCCGCCTCCTTCATCGCGGCGAACCACTTGGCGACCTCGCGGATCTCCTCGGCGTTCTGGTCGAGGGCCACCACCTGCGCGCCGCGCCGGTAGCACTCGAAGGCGTGCCGGCCCGCGCCGCAGCCCAGGTCGAGGACGCGGTCGCCCGCAGCGAGCGGGAAGCGGGTGAAGTCGACGGTCAGCATCAGCGATGGCTCCCGGAGTGCGTCGAGTACGTCGTGGTGGCCGCGGCGGCGCGGCCGGGGTTCGTGGCCGCGGCGCGGGCGATGGCCTCGCGGTAGCGGTCTGCGGTGCCCTTGGCGGCCTGCGCCCAGGTGAACTTGGCGAGGACGCGTGCGCGGCCCGCCGTGCCGAGCCGGGCGCGCAGCTCCGGGTCGCCGAGGAGCCGGTTCAGGCCGACCGCAAGCGCGCCCGCGTCGCCCGGCGGGACCGCGAGGCAGGTCTCCCCGTCGGGGCCCGCGACCTCCGGGATCGCGCCGCCGGTGGTGGCGAGGAGCGGGGTGCCGGTGGCCATCGCCTCGGCAGCGGGGAGCGAGAACCCCTCGTACAGCGAAGGGACGCAGGCGACCTGCGCCGAGCGGACGAGGTCGACGAGCTCGGCGTCGGTGATGCCCTTGACGAACTCGACGGCTCCTTCGAGGCCGTAGCGCTCGATGGCCTGGGCGACGGGCCCGTCCTCGGCGCGCTTGCCGACGACGACGAGGTGGGCGCCGGGGTGTTCGGCGCGGACCTTGGCGAGCGCCTCGACGAGGTGGACGAGGCCCTTGAGCGGCACGTCGGCGCTTGAGGTGGTCACGATCCGTCCGGGCACCTCCGGGACGGCCGGGTCCGGCGAGAAGAGGCCGGTGTCGGCGCCGATGTGGACGACGCTGATCCGGTCGTCGCGGACGCCGAGGTGGTCGATGATCTCCTGGCGTGAGGTGCCGGAGACGGTGAGGACCGAGGGCAGGCGGCGCGCGACGCGCTTCTGCATGCGGGTGAACGCGTACCAGCGGCGGACGGAGGCGCGGCGCTTCCAGTCGGGCGCGGCGTCCAGCTCCAGCTGCCGGTCGACGGTGATGGGGTGGTGGATGGTGGTGACCAGGGGCGCGCCGAGGTCGCCGAGCAGGCCGTAGCCGAGGGTCTGGTTGTCGTGCACGACGTCGAAGTCGCCGCGCCGGGCGCGCAGATGCCGCCGGGCCCGCAGGCTGAACGTGACGGGCTCGGGGAAACCGCCGGTCCACATCGTCGCCACTTCGAGGGCGTCGACCCAGTCGCGGTACTCCTCGCGCCTGGGCGTGCGGAAGGGGTCGGGCGAGCGGTAGAGGTCGAGGCTGGGCAGCTCGGTGAGCTTGAGACCCACGAGGCCCGGGCCCTCGTCCAGGACGGGATAGGGCTGGGCGCCGATCACTTCGACGCTGTGGCCGAGCCGGGCCAGTTCGCGCGAGAGATGGCGTACGTAGACGCCCTGTCCCCCGCAGAACGGGTTCCCCTTGTACGTGAGGAGAGCGATGCGCAACGGGCGCTCGCCGTCGGTGCCTGAGCCCTTTCGGGGGCCTGCCTCCATGGCCTCAGCGGTCACCTCTCGGCCCCCTTCTCCCTGCAGTTCTCCGCGAGGTTACGCCGGGACGGTAATCTAGAACAAGTTTCAGACTTGATCGCTGAATGATCGCTGGACGAGCTTTGAATCTACCGGCAGGTAGGCGAGGTGTAAGGCCCGGATCAGGTGATTCGCGCCACCACGGGCTCCCTGCCATGCTGTGCGATCTCGCGAGGCGTTTTTTCGGAGGGGCATCGACATGACAGCGGAAGTCAAGGCGGCGAACCCTGCGGCGCCGCCCCTCACCGAGCGCCAGGAGGCGCGCCGCCGCCGCATCCTGCACGCCAGTGCCCAACTGGCCAGCCGGGGCGGCTTCGACGCCGTGCAGATGCGCGAGGTCGCCGAGGCCGCCGGGGTCGCCCTCGGCACCCTCTACCGCTACTTCCCCTCCAAGGTCCATCTGCTGGTCGCCACCATGCAGGACCAGCTGCAGCACATGCACACGACCATCAGGAAGCGCCCGCCGGCCGGCGAGACGCCCGCCGAGCGGGTCGCGGAGACGCTGATGCGGGCCTTTCGCGCGCTGCAGCGCGAGCCGCATCTGGCGGACGCGATGGTGCGGGCCCTGACCTTCGCGGACCGTTCGGTGAGTCCCGAGGTCGACACGGTGTCCCGGCTGACGACGGCGATCATCCTGGACGCGATGGGGCTGACCGAGACGCCGACCGCGCAGCAGCTGTCCGCGGTGCGGGTCATCGAGCACACCTGGCACTCGGCGCTGATCACCTGGCTCTCGGGCCGGGCCTCGATCGCCCAGGTGAAGATCGACATCGAGACGGTGTGCAGACTCATCGACCTGACGGCGGAGACCCGGGCGCCCGCGCCACGACGAGGGTGAACGGGGCGCGGGCGTACGGCGGTCGGTGTTTGTCCCGGCTACTCCTCCGGCGGGAAGACGATCTCGCCGCCGTCCGCGAGCGCGATCGTGATCGCCTCGACCGGGCAGCCCTCGGCGGCCTCCAGGATCTTTTCGTCGGCGTCGGTCTCGGCCGCGGTGGGGTGTGACTGTCGGGCGGTGTCCAGCTCGAAGCCGCCGGGCGCGGTGAGCACGCACATCCCGGAGCCGATGCAGACCGACCGGTCGACCTCGACGCGCCAGCGGTCACCCATCAGGCACCACTCCCGTCATGGCCCGCGGGGAGGTGGATCATCTTGTGCTCGAAGTACTCGCCGTAGCCCTCGGGGCCGAACTCGCGGCCGAGGCCGGAGTTCTTGTAGCCGCCGAAGGGGCCGAGCATGTCGAGGCTGAAGGTGTTCACGGAGTACGTCCCCGTGCGCACTTGCCGCGCGATGTCGATGCCGTGCTCGACGTCGGCGGTCCAGACGCTGCCGCTGAGCCCGTAGTCGGAGTCGTTGGCGATCCGCACCGCCTCGCTCTCCTCGCCGTACGGCAGCAGGCAGATGACGGGCCCGAAGATCTCCTCGCGGGCGATGCGCATGGAGTTGTCGACGCCGCCGAACAGCGTCGGCTCGACGTACCAGCCCTGATCGAGACCGGGCGGCCGGCCGCCGCCCGCGAGGAGCTTGGCGCCCTCCTCCTGGCCGATGCGGATGTAGTCGAGGGACCGCTGCTGCTGGCGTCGGGCGACCAGCGGGCCGAGTTCGGTGGCGGGGTCGAGGGGGTCGCCGACCTTGAGGGCGGACGCGGCGGCGGCGAAGGCTTCGGCGAACTCGTCGTAGCGGGTGCGCGGCACGAGGATGCGGGTCTGGGCCACGCACGCCTGGCCGTTGATCATCCAGGCGAACGGCGTGATGCCGGCGACCGCGCTCGCCGCGTCGGCGTCCGGCAGGACGACGGCGGCCGACTTGCCGCCGAGCTCCAGCGTCACACGGGTCAGGTTGCGGGCGGCGACCTCCATGACGCGCTTGCCCGCCGCGACCGAGCCGGTGAAGGAGACCTTGTCGACGTCCGGGTGGCCGACGAGGTACTCGCTCACCTCGCGGTCGGCGGAGACGATCGAGAGGACCCCCTCGGGCAGCCCCGCCTCTGCGGCCAGCTCGGCGAGTATGTACGCGTCGAGGGGCGCCTCCGGGGAGGTCTTGAGGATCACCGGGCAGCCGGCGAGCAGCGCGGGCGCCAGCTTGGCGGCGGCGGTGAACTGCGGGACGTTCCACGGCACGACGGCCGCGACGACGCCCATCGGCTCGCGCCGGACGAGGATCCTGCCGAGGACCCCGTCGCGCGCCTCCTCGTACGTGAAGTCGCGGGCGACGGTGATCGCCGCGTCCCACACCATCATCGCGGCGAGGGCCTGCACCATCACGCTGGAGGTGTAGGGGGTGCCGTTCTCGGTGCTGATGGTGCGGGCGATCTCCTCGTGGCGTACCGCGAAGCCGTCCTTGATCTTGGTGATGACCTCGATGCGCTCGTCCAGCGTCATCCGTGGCCAGGGGCCGTGCTCGAAGGCCCTGCGGGCGGCGGCGACGGCGCGGTCGACGTCGGCGGGGGCCGCGTGCGGCACCCGCGCGAAGACCTCGCCGGTGTGCGGGGAGACGACGTCGATGACGTCCTTGCCGAGCGGGTCCACCAACTCCCCGCCGATGAACAGCTGTCCGTGTTCCACGAGCTCGGTCATGGCTGACTGCCTCCTGGCGGGCGGTTCCTGACACTGTTTCAGAACTGATACCAGTTCTAGTTGGCGGAGTCCACGAGCGGAAGGGGCAACTCGTCGCAGAGTCAGTCGACTTGGGCGACCATTGAAACTAGTTCTAGTTATAGTGGCGGCACCCGGCGACGACAGTGGCGGCACCCGGCGACCAGAGACGAGGCCCCATGACCCCGACCCCGCAGGCGACGGACCCGCCGGTGATCGAGCACGGCGGCGGCGTCTGGAGCATCAAGGTCCCGATCCCCGACAACCCCCTCGGCTTCACCCTCGTCCACCTCCTGGACACCGACGCGGGACCTGTCCTCATCGACACCGGCTGGGACGACCCCACCTCCTGGGACACCCTCACCGCCGGGCTCGCCGCGTGCGGCGTCGCGGCCGCCGACGTGCACGGCGTCGTCATCACCCACCACCACCCCGACCACCACGGGCTCTCCCAGCGGGTCAGGGACACCTCCGGGGCATGGGTCGCGATGCACGAGGCCGACGCGGCCGTGGTCCACCGCACCCGCTCCAGCCCTCCGGACCGCTGGTACGCGTACCTGGTCGACAAGCTCACCGCCGCCGGCGCCCCCGCCGACCACCTCGCCCCGCTGGTCCGCGCCAGGGACGAGGGCCGCCCCCGCAAGCTCCCCGGCCTGGCGCCCGCCCTCCCCGACCGCTCCATCACCCCCGGCGAACTCCTCGCCCTGCCGGGACGAAGGCTGCGCGCGATCTGGACGCCCGGCCACACACCGGGACACGTCTGCCTGCACCTGGAGGAGGACCACCCCACGGGCCTGCCCGGCAACGGCCGCCTCTTCTCCGGCGACCACCTGCTGCCCGGCATCACCCCGCACATCGGCCTGTACGAGGACCCGGACGCCGAGACGGCCACGGACCCCCTAGGTGACTACCTGGACTCCCTGGAACGCGTCGGCCGCCTCGTCCCCGCGGAGATCCTCCCCGCCCACCAGCGCGCCTTCACCGACGCCCCCGCCCGCGTCCGCGCACTCCTGGCCCACCACGAGGACCGCCTGACCGGACTCCTCACCCTGCTCGCCGAGCCCCTCACCCCCTGGCAGATCGCCGCGCGCATGGAGTGGAACCGCCCCTGGGCCGAGATCCCCTACGCCTCGCGCAACATCGCGGTCTCGGAGGCCGAGGCGCATGTGCGGCGCCTGGTGAAGCTGGGCCGCGCGGAGGCCGTGGCGGGGAGCGATCCGGTCACGTTCGTGGCGGTGTGACCCGGGGCGCGCGCCGACCGGCCGGTAGAGTGGGCGCGTCGTCCTCACGTCCACGCAGGGGGAAGCCGGTGCGAATCCGGCGCTGACCCGCAGCCGTACAACCACGAACGTGGTGAGCCGGAATGCCCTGTGCGGATCGTGACCGGCTCGCTTCATCGGACCCCGATGAGCGGCACCGTCGAGGTATACGGAGCCGGAGCCGCCCGGTAGCCGTGCTCGCACGCGCCGTGCCGCCCCGCTCCCCGCAGGGAGAGGCAACCCGCCGCATCATGAACGTTCGCCGCAGCGCCGCGGTCCTGGCCGCCGTAGCCGTGTTCGGCTCGGTGGCTGCACCGGCCGCCTTCGCGGACGACGCGAAGCCGTCGCCCTCGACCGCGCTCCCCTCGGGCCTCTATGGCAAGGGCGACCCCAAGTTCGACGGCGTCTTCCGTCAGTCGTACGCCCTGCTCGCCCAGCACACCGAAGGCGTGAAGCCCGCCACGAAGGCCGTCGACTGGCTGACCGGTCAGCAGTGCGCGAGCGGTGGCTTCGCGGCCTACCGCGCCGACGCGAGCGAGCCGTGCGACTCCAAGACGCAGGTGGACAGCAACTCCACCGCCGCCGCCGTACAGGCCCTCGCCGCGCTCGGCCACCAGGACGCGACGGTCAAGAAGAGCGTCCAGTGGCTGAAGTCCGTGCAGAACCAGGACGGCGGCTGGGGCTACAACCCGGGCCTGCCCACCGACGCGAACTCCACCGGCATCGTGATCGGCGCCCTCGTCGCGGCGGGCCAGAACCCCGCGGCCGTGAAGTCCCAGGACGGCAAGTCCGCCTACGACGCGCTGCCGAAGCTCGTCATGGACTGCGACAAGGAGAACGGCGCCTTCGGTCTCGCCGACCCCAAGTCCGGCAAGCTCACGCCGAACGCCGCCGCCACCGCGGCCGGCGTGCTCGGCAGCCTCGGCAAGGGCCTGGTCGTGTCGCCCCCCAAGAAGCGCGAGACCTCCGCGCCCAAGTGCGCGAAGCCGGACACCGCCGCGCAGGCCGCGAGCAACGGCACCGGCTATCTGCTGGACACCCTGGGCAAGACGGACGACCACCTGATCGGCGCCTCCGACGTGCCGGACACGGGCGGCACCACCGACACCGTGGTCGCCCTCGCCGCCGCCGGGCAGCAGGAGCAGGCGAAGAAGTCCGCCGAGTGGCTCGCGAAGAACTCCGCGGACTGGGCGAAGCAGGGCGGCCCGGCCGCGTACGCCAAACTGATCTTCGCCGCGCACGCGACCGGCATGGACCCCCGCGACTTCGGCGGCGCCGACCTCGTGAAGCAGCTGAACGCGCAGGGCCCGGCCCCGCAGGACGCGGATGCCTCCGCCACGGCGGACGCGGACGAGAAGAAGGACGACGACGGCGGCGTCAGCATCTGGTGGATCATCGGCGTCGGCATGGTCGCCGGCATCGGCATCGGCTTCCTGTACAGCGGCAACCGCAAGAAGCAGCAGCCGTGACCCGCGGCCGGCTGCGGCTCGGCGCGGCGGCCGGGGTGGTCCTCGCCGCCCTGCTGAGCCTCCTCGCCGGCGCGCCCGCTCAGGCCGCCGGCTACCGCTACTGGTCGTTCTGGGAGCGGGACGGCGACCAGTGGACGTATGCCAGCCAGGGGCCGGGCACCGCCCGCCCCGAGGACGGTGACGTGCAGGGATTCCGCTTCTCCGTCTCCGACGACTCCCAGGACTCGGCCCGGCCGCGCGGCCCCGCCGACTTCGAGGACATCTGCGCGAGCACGCCCGCCGAGGACGGCCGCAAGCGGGTTGCGCTGGTCATCGACTTCGGCCTGCCGAAGGACGCACCCAAGGGCGAGACACCGCCCGCGCCCCGGCGAGCCTGCGCCCGCGTCGCCTCCGACGCCACCAGCGCGGACGCCCTCGCCGCCGTCGCCAAGCCGCTGCGCTACGACACCAAGGCCCTGCTCTGCGCCATCGACGGCTACCCGAAGTCGGGCTGCGGCGAGCAGGTCTCCGGGGACGGCGCCGGCCGGCAGGAGACGACCACCGAGAGCAAGCCCGACACGGACGGGGACGACGGCGGACCCTCCCTCGGTCTGATCGCCGGGATCACCGCCGTCGCGCTGCTCGGCGGTGCCGGGATCTGGCAGGCCCGGCGCCGCCGCGGCTGAGCGGGCCCGGACTCCCACGGACACGGACAGCCCACGGACAGACAGCAGAGCACCATGACCGACCACGGCAGCAGCGTGCCAGGACCCCTCCGGCGCCGCCTCGCCCCCGAGGCGCACCGGAGCAACGCCCTGCACCCGGGCGCCTGGTGGGTGTGGGCCATCGGCCTGGGCACCGCGGCGTCCCGCACGACCAATCCGCTGCTGCTCGGCATGCTGATCGGCGTCGCCGGATATGTGGTGGCGGCGCGGCGGACGTCGGCGCCGTGGGCGAAGTCGTACGGCGCGTTCGTGAAGCTGGGCCTGGTCGTCATCGCGATCCGTCTCGTCTTCGCGATCGTGCTCGGCTCGCCGATCCCCGGCACGCACACCGTCGTCACGCTGCCCGAGGTGCCGCTGCCCGACTGGGCGAAGGGCGTGCGGATCGGCGGCCGCGTCACGGCCGAGGGCCTGACCTTCGCGCTCTACGACGGGATCAGGCTGGCCGGCCTGCTGATCTGTGTCGGCGCCGCGAACGCCCTGGCGAGCCCGGCCCGGCTGCTCAAGTCGCTGCCGGGGGCGCTGTACGAGGTGGGGGTGGCGGTGGTCGTGGCGATGACCTTCGCCCCCAACCTCATCACCGATGTCCAGCGGCTGCGGGCGGCCAGGCGGCTGCGTGGCCGGCCCGACAAGGGGATACGCGGACTCCTCCAGGTCGGCCTGCCCGTCCTGGAGGGCGCGCTGGAGCGGTCGGTCGCGCTGGCCGCCGCTATGGACGCGCGCGGCTTCGGCCGCACCGCGCCCGTCCCCGCCGGGGTGCGCAGGGCGACGGCCGTGCTGACGCTCGGCGGTCTGATGGGCGTGTGCGTGGGGACGTACGGACTCCTGACCGCGCAGGGCACCGTCTACGGCCTGCCCTTCCTGCTGGTCGGGCTGCTCGCCGTGCTCGCGGGGCTGCGGCTCGGCGGCCGCCGCTCGGTGCGCACCCGCTACCGGCCCGACCCGTGGGGCCCGCGCGCCTGGCTGGTCTCCGCGTCCGGGATCGCGGTGGCGGGACTGACGATCTGGGCCGCGTCGCACGACCCGGCCGCGCTGCACCCCGGCGTCGTACCGCTGGTAGCCCCGACGCTGCCGCTGTGGCCCGCGGCGGCAGTCCTGATCGGCCTCCTCCCGGCGTTCGTGGCACCGGTCCCGGCGGAGAACATGTCCCGCGGTGTCGGGGCCACCGGGGCCGTTGGGGCAACCGGGGCAACCCGGGCCGCCGGGACCCCCGAGACCACTGAGGCCACCAGGCCCGCTGGGACCACCGGGGCCACCGAGGCCAGCAGGACCACCGGGGCCGCCGAGGCAACCGGGGCCGCCGAGGCCACCAGGACCACCGGGGCCCCCGGGACCACCGAGGCCACCAGGCCCACCAGGCCCGCCGGAACCACCGAGACCACCAGGCCCACCAAGCCCGCCGGGACCGCCGACGCCACCGAGGCCACCGGATCCACCGGATCCACCGGATCCACCGGATCCACCGAGGCCGCCCGGGCAACCGGGCCCGTCCGTCGCGCCACGCGGACCCCGGAGCACGCCAGCACCTCGGAGCCCGACGACCCCGAAGACCCCGAAGACCCCGAAGACCCCGAAGACCCCGACAAACCGGTACCGGAACGCCCCGGCGAACCGGCCGCGGAACACGCCGACCAACCGACCCGAGAACACCCCGGCGAACCGGCCGCGGAACACGCTGCCGGACCGGCCCCGGAGCGCGCCGGCAACCCCGCTCCGGAGCACCCCGGCGAACCGCCCGCCCGGACCGGTGAGCCGACCGCCCCGGTCCCGGGGCGCCCCGCAGCCCCCGCGCAACGGCCCTCCCCCGCCGCATGGCGAACAGCCCCCGCACGCCGGGACGGCGAATCGACCACGCCCGCATCCCCCACACCCCCCGAGGAGACCTCATGATCCGCTTCGAGGATGTGTCGGTGGCGTACGAGGGGGCCGCCGGGGACACCGTCCGCGGGGTCGACCTCACCGTCCCCGAGGGGGAGCTCGTGCTGCTCGTCGGGCCGTCCGGGGTGGGCAAGTCGACGCTGCTCGGCACCGTGAGCGGGCTCGTGCCGCACTTCACGGGCGGCACCCTGCGCGGCCGCGTGACGGTGGCGGGGCGCGACACCCGTACGCACAAGCCGCGCGAGCTCGCCGACGTCGTCGGCACGGTCGGCCAGGACCCGCTCTCGCACTTCGTGACCGACACCGTCGAGGACGAGCTGGCGTACGGGATGGAGTCGCTGGGGCTCGCCCCTGACGTGATGCGGCGGCGCGTCGAGGAGACCCTCGACCTGCTCGGCCTCGCCGATCTGCGCGACCGCCCCATCGCGACCCTGTCGGGCGGCCAGCAGCAGCGCGTCGCCATCGGCTCGGTGCTCACCCCGCACCCGCGGGTCCTCGTCCTCGACGAGCCGACGTCCGCGCTCGACCCGGCCGCCGCCGAAGAGGTCCTCGCCGTGCTGCAGCGGCTCGTCCACGACCTGGGCACCACGGTCCTGATGGCCGAGCACCGCCTGGAGCGGGTGGTGCAGTACGCGGACCAGGTGCTGCTCCTCGCCGCGCCGGGCGAGCCTCCGGTGCTCGGCGACCCGGCGACGTTGATGGCCCGCTCCCCCGTCTTCCCGCCGGTGGTCGCGCTCGGCCGCCTCGCCGGCTGGTCGCCGCTGCCGCTGACCGTGCGGGACGCGCGGCGCAGGGCGGGCGGGCTCCGGGAGCGGCTCGCGGCGGCCGGTCCGCCACGGGAAACGCCTGCCGAACCGGCCGCCGAGCATCGGGCCCCCGGCCGGTGGTCCCGGCTGCGCAAGGAACGTACGCCTCGTACACCTCGTACACCTCGTACATCCGAAGCAGACACAGCCGCCGCCCGCGTCGAGCGCCTCGCCGTGCGCCGCGGCCGCGTCGAGGCGCTGCGCCGCGTCGACCTCACCGTCACGCCCGGCGAGACCGTCGCCCTGATGGGCCGCAACGGCGCCGGGAAGTCGACCCTCCTCTCCGCCCTCGTCGGCCTGCTGGAGCCCACCTCCGGGACGGTCCGGGTGGGCGGCGCTGTCCCCCACCGCACGGCCCCGCGGCAGCTGATCCGGCACGTCGGCCTCGTCCCGCAGGAACCGCGCGACCTGCTGTACGCGGACACCGTGGCCGCCGAGTGCGCGGCCGCCGACCATGACGCCGGTGCGGCACCGGGGGCCTGCCGCGCCCTGGTGAGCGAGCTGCTGCCCGGCATCGCCGACGACACGCACCCCCGGGACCTCTCCGAGGGACAGCGGCTTGCGCTCGCCCTCTCGATCGTCCTGGCCACACGCCCGCCCCTGCTCCTCCTGGACGAGCCGACCCGCGGCCTCGACTACGCGGCGAAGGCGCGGCTGGTCGGGATCCTGCGGGGGCTCGCCGCCGAGGGGCACGCGATTGTGCTGGCCACGCACGACGTGGAGCTGGCTGCCGAGATCGCCCACCGCGTGGTGATCCTCGCGGACGGCGAGGTCGTCGCGGACGGTCCCACCGAGCAGATCGTGGTGTCGTCGCCGTCCTTCGCTCCGCAGGTCACGAAGATCCTCGCGCCGCAGGAGTGGCTGACGGTGGCGCAGGTACGGCAGGCACTGGACGGGGACCGGGAGGGCGCGTCGTGAGGGCGGTGCGGAAGGACTCCGCCGGGCCGGACGGCCCGCGCCGGGTTCGTCCCATCCGCCTCGGCCTCCGGTCGGTCGTCGCGCTCACGCTGGTCAGCGCGGTGGGCGTGGCCGCGTTCGGGTGGCCGCTGCTCGCGGACGGCGGCTCGGGGCTGAGCGATCACGCGCAGGACGCGCCGTGGCTGTTCGCGGCGCTGCTTCCGCTGCTGCTCGCCGTCGTGGTGGCGACCATCGCGGACGTCGGGCTTGACGCGAAGGCCATCGCGATGCTGGGCGTGCTGGCCGCGGCCGGTGCCGCGCTGCGGCCACTGGGCGCGGGGACGGCGGGCATCGAGCCGATGTTCTTCCTGATGGTGCTGAGCGGCCGGGTGCTCGGGCCCGGCTTCGGGTTCGTGCTGGGGGCGGTGTCGATGTTCGCGTCGGCGCTGCTGACCGGTGGTGTCGGGCCGTGGATGCCGTTCCAGATGCTGTCGATGGGCTGGGTCTGCATGGGCGCGGGGCTGCTGCCGGGGCCCGACACCCTGCGCGGCCGCCGTGAGCTGTGGCTGCTCGCGGTCTATGGAGCGGTCTCGTCCGTGCTGTACGGCACGGTGATGAACCTCCAGGGCTGGCCCTATCTCGCCGGTGGGGCCACCGGTGTGTCCTTCGTGCCGGGCGACCCGCTCGTGGACAACCTCGGCCGTTTCGTCGCGTACTGCCTGGCGACCTCGCTCGGCTGGGACCTGCCGCGGGCCGTGGTCACCGTGCTGCTGAGCCTCGCGCTCGGCCCCGCCGTCCTGAAGGCGCTCCGGCGGGCCACGCGCCGGGCGGCGTTCGAGGCGCCGGTCACATTCGAGGCCCCGAAGGCGTGAGGGAACCGACGCGGCGCGTCACATCGAGGTCCCGCGAGCGTGAGGCGGCCCACAGGACCTTGGTCCTCTACGAAAGAGGCCAGTAGCCCGCACGTCTTGACGTACACGCATCAATACCCGCTCTGACCTGGGCATTGAGAGCCACGTCACACAATGGACATTTGGCGCGGGTGCGGCTTCCACTAGTAAACGGGGTCATTGCGGCGAGGGCTCGGGCCTGTTTCTCTGGATGAGTCGCAAGGCGCCGACAGCCCACCCGGGCCTCGGCGCCGCCGCATGTCCCCCACACTTCCGTGTGCCACGGCGTGCGCCGCGACCGCCCCGTTCCCCACCGGAAGGTCCTCTGTGTCCGCCTCGCTCATCCGCCGCATCGCTTCCCCGAAGAAGGCCATCACCGGCGGCCTCGTCGCCGCCGCCGCCTCCGGCATGGTCTTCGCCGCGGCACCGGCTCAGGCAGCCACCCCGACCACCACGAAGGCCGCCGCCCCGGCCGCCGCTCCCGCGTCCGCCAAGGCGATCGCCAAGAAGATGATCCCGGACCCGGCGCAGTACGCCGCGTTCGACAAGATCGTCTCGCACGAGAGCGGCTGGAACCCGAGCGCGACCAACTCCTCGTCCGGCGCCTACGGCCTGGTCCAGGCCCTGCCCGGCTCGAAGATGGCCTCCGCGGGCGCCGACTGGAAGACCAACCCCGAGACCCAGATCGAGTGGGGCCTCAAGTACATGAACGAGCGCTACGGCAGCCCGACCGGCGCGTGGAGCCACTGGCAGGCGAACGGCTGGTACTGAGCGTTGCGACAGGCGCCTGAACGGTTCCACTGAGCACCGCCGCATCACCGGCTTCGCCGAGTTCGCCCTCAATCGCCGGACAGGCTATGACTGTCCGGCGATTGGTGTGCCTAAAGCCGCTGAATGATCGTCCCCGTCGCCACCGCCCCGCCCGCGCACATGGTGATGAGTGCGAACTCCTTGTCCCTGCGCTCCAGTTCGTGCAGGGCCGTGGTGATGAGCCGCGCCCCCGTCGCCCCGACCGGGTGGCCCAGCGCGATCGCGCCGCCGTTCACGTTGACCTTCTCCAGGTCCTGCTCGAAGACCTGCGCCCAGCTCAGCACCACTGAGGCGAACGCCTCGTTGACCTCCACGATGTCGATGTCCTTCAGGGACATCCCGGCCTTGCCCAGCACCGCGCGCGTCGCGTCGACCGGTCCGTCCAGGTGGAAGTGCGGGTCGGCGCCGACGAGTGCCTGCGCGACGATGCGGGCCCGCGGCTTCAGCTTCAGGGCGCGCGCCATCCGCTTGGACGCCCACATGAGGGCGGCCGCGCCGTCCGATATCTGCGAGGAGTTGCCCGCGGTGTGCACGGCGGTCGGCATGACCGGCTTGAGGCCGCCGAGGCCCTCCATCGTGGTGTCGCGCAGCCCCTCGTCGCGGTCCACGAGCCGCCACATGCCCTGTCCTGCGGCCTGTTCCTCCTCCGTGGTGGGCACCTGCACGGCGAAGGTCTCGCGTTTGAAGCGCTCCTCGGCCCAGGCGACGGCCGCCCGCTCCTGCGAGATGAGGCCGAGCGAGTCCACGTTCTCGCGGGTCAGCCCGCGCTTTCGGGCGATGCGCTCGGCGGCCTCGAACTGGTTCGGCAGATCGACGTTCCACTCGTCGGGGAAGGGCTTGCCCGGGCCGTGCTTGGACCCGGAGCCGAGCGGCACCCGCGACATCGCCTCGACACCGCAGCTGATGCCGACGTCGATGACACCGGCCGCGACCATGTTGGCGACCATGTGGCTCGCCTGCTGCGAGGAGCCGCACTGGCAGTCCACGGTGGTGGCCGCGGTCTCGTACGGCAGCCCCATGGTGAGCCAGGCCGTGCGCGCCGGGTTCATGGACTGCTCCCCGGCGTGCGTCACCGTGCCGCCGACGACCTGCTCGACGCAGTCGGCGTGGATGCCGGTGCGGCCGAGGAGTTCGCGGTAGGTCTCACCGAGCAGATAGGCGGGGTGGAGATTGGCGAGCGCGCCTCCGCGCTTGCCGATGGGCGTGCGCACTGCTTCGACGATGACGGGTTCCGCGGCCATGGGCTCGTCCTCCCTCTCCACGTCCCGCGAGCCGTCCCGGCGGCTCGCGAGTAGAACTAGTACGCGTTCTAGTTCCGTTCAGCAGTCTGCGGAGCCGGGCCCCGGTGCCGCAAGGGTCTTGCACGCACCTTGCGCAGGATCCGCACGCAACCGGACCGGCTCTGGGCCTTGCCTCTTGTAGAACCCGTTACTACCTTGCGGGCCAAGCCTTCTGATGGACCGTCAGGACACCGTCCGGGCCGCCCGTCGGAACCCCGTTCACGCCTGGAGTTGCCGATGCCCTGTCCAGCGCTGCCCGACGGGTTCGACTTCACCGACCCCGACCTGATCCAGGACCGGATCCCCCTGCCGGAGTTCGCGCAGCTGCGGCGGACGGAGCCGGTGCGCTGGATCACCCAGCCGTACCGCGTCTCCGGCTACGACGACGCGGGGTACTGGGCCGTCACGCGGCACGAGGACGTCAAGTACGTCTCCACGCACCCGGAGCTGTTCTCCACCAACGTCAACACCGCGATCATCCGCTTCAACGAGTCGATGGACCGGGACCGGATCGAGGTCCAGAAGCTGATCATGATCAACATGGACCCGCCCGAGCACACCCGCGTCCGGCAGATCGTGCAGCGCGGCTTCACGCCCCGCGCCATCCGGTCCCTGGAGGACGCGCTGCGCGCCCGTGCCCGCTCCATCGTCGAGACGGCGCTCGCCGGCGCGGCCGACGACGGCTCCTTCGACTTCGTGACGAACGTCGCCTCCGAGCTGCCGCTGCAGGCCATCGCCGAGCTGATCGGCGTGCCCCAGGCGGACCGCTCCAAGATCTTCGACTGGTCCAACAAGATGGCGGCGTACGACGATCCGGAGTACGCCATCACCGAGGAGATCGGCGCCGAGGCGGCCATGGAGATCGTCGCGTACGCGATGAACCTCGCCGCGGCCCGCAAGGAGTGCCCCGCCAAGGACATCGTCAGCCAGCTGGTGGCCGCCGAGGACGAGGGCAACCTCTCCTCCGACGAGTTCGGCTTCTTCGTGATCCTGCTGGCGGTGGCCGGCAACGAAACCACCCGCAACGCCATCACCCACGGCATGCACGCCTTCCTCACCCACCCGGACCAGTGGGAGCTCTACAAGCGCGAGCGCCCCGCCACGACGGCGGAGGAGATCGTGCGCTGGGCGACCCCGGTGGTCTCCTTCCAGCGCACGGCCACCCAGGACACGGAGCTCGGCGGCGCGCGGATCAAGAAGGGCGACCGGGTCGGCATCTTCTACTCATCGGCCAACCACGACCCCGACGTGTTCGAGTCGCCGGAGAAGTTCGACATCACCCGCGACCCGAATCCGCACCTCGGCTTCGGCGGCGGCGGACCGCACTTCTGCCTCGGCAAGTCCCTCGCCGTCCTGGAGATCAACCTCATCTTCAACGCGATCGCCGACACCATGCCCGGCCTGCGCCTGACCGGCGACCCGCGCCGGCTCCGCTCCGCCTGGCTCAACGGCGTCAAGGAACTCCGGGTCAGCACCGGCCGCGGCGCCCGCCCCTGAGCCGATAGAGCGCCATGAGGCGACCTATCAGGTCAATCACCTTTACGGAACCAACGTTTCCGTTGCATGAAGCGTCCTGAGAAGTGAACCTTGGCTTCCCAGGACACGAACGGAAACGGTGACCGTGGTCTCTGCCGACGTCTCGCTCGCCCCGTCCGGCACTGCGTCCACCGGCCGGAACCCCCCGCTCCGGCAGTTCCTCCGGCGCTATCGCGTACCGCTCCTGGCGACCGTCCCCACGCTTCCCCTGTACGCCGTGTGGGTGATGTTCCTCGCGACGGGCGGCGGCGACCTCGCGGCGCAGGAGGCCTGGGCGCGGTTCGCCTCCGAGCACGGCTCGGCCGCGTACAACCTCTTCTGGTACGGCGGCATGCACACCGCCAACTACAGCCTGGTCTCGCCCTATCTGATGGCCGCCCTCGGCGTGAAGACCGTGACGGCGGTGTCGGGGATCGCGGGCGCCTGGCTGGTCGCCGTCCTGATCGAGCGCAGCGGCATCCGCAGACCCCTGTGGCCCGCGGTGCTCGCCTCGCTCGCCGTCTGGTGCAACGTCGCCTCCGGCCGTACGACGTTCGCGCTCGGCCTCGCCTTCGGCCTCGCCGCCTGTCTCGCCCTGGTGGGCCGCCGGCGCACGGTCGCCGCGGTGGCGTGCGCGGCCCTCGCCACCATGGGGTCCCCGGTCGCGGGGCTCTTCCTCGTCGTGGCGGGCGCCGGCTACTTCTTCGTACGCGACTGGGTGCGGTCGGCCGCGCTGATCCTGCCGCCGTTCCTGGTCGTCGGGGCGACCACGGTGCTCTTCCCGTTCACCGGCGAGCACCTGATGCCCTTCGACCGGATCTTCCCGCCCGTGCTGTTCAGCCTGGCCCTCATCGTGGCGGGGCCGCGCCACTGGCGGGTGCTGCGGTGGGGCGCCGGCGTCTACGCGGCGGGCACCGTCCTCACGTACCTCATCCCCTCCCCGATCGGCACCAACGTCGAGCGGCTCGCGGAGCTGGTCGGCCCCGCCGTGCTGCTCGCCGCGCTGCTCGCCCCCGGCCTTGTCCGGGCCCGCCGGATCACCCTGACGGTGGCGCTCGTGCTGTCCTCGGCCTGGGTGGCGCAGAAGACCCTCGACGACCTGCGGGTCTCCACGAAGGTGCCGAAGTGGGCGGTCGACACCCACGGCGTGGTGCGGGAGCTGGAGCGTCTGGAGGCCAACCGCACCCGCGTCGAGGTCGTGCCGACCCGCAACCACCGCGAGGCCACCGCCCTCGCCCCGTACGTGAACATGGCGCGCGGCTGGAACCGCCAGCTCGACATCGAGCGCGGCCGCCTCTTCTACGACGGGTCGTTCTCGGCGGCCAGCTACCGCAAGTGGCTCGACAAGTGGGCCGTCGGGTACGTCGTGCTGCCCGCGGGCAAGCCGGACGGCTTCGCCGAGGACGAGGCGGAGCTGGTGGCGAGCGGCCCGAAGTGGCTGGAACCGGTGTGGAAGGACGCGCACTGGCAGATCTTCCGGGTGAAGGACCCGGTGCCGCTGGTCTCCGAGCCCGCGGCCGTCGTCCGCTCCACGGGCTCGAACGTGGTGGTGCGGGTGCCCGAGCGGGGCTCGGTGACCGTACGCCTCGTGTACTCGCCGTGGCTCCGGGCGGAGGGTGCCTGCCTGAAGCGGCACGGCGAGTTCACGCGTCTGTCGGTGCCCGCGGCCGGCACCTACGAGATCAGCTCGGGGTACGGTCCTTCGCGGAGCCGTCCTTCGACGTGCCGGTGACCGGTTCCCGCACGGGCGTCTTCCGCGGCTGCCGCACCCGGGGTCCGGACAGCAGGTAGGTGAGGCCGAAGCCCGCGCCCACGACGGCCGCGCCGCCCACCGCGTCAAGGATCCAGTGGTTGCCTGTGCCGACGATCGCGCAGACCGTGAAGAACGGGTGCAGCAGGCCGAGCGCCTTCATCCACCACCGGGGCGCGACGATCGCGATGATCAGGCCGCACCACAGCGACCAGCCGAAGTGCAGCGAGGGCATCGCCGCGTACTGGTTGGTGAGCGCGGTCAGCGTGCCGTAGTCCGGTTGGGTGAAGTCCTGCACGCCGTGCACCGTGTCGATGAAGCCGAGCTCCGGCATCAGACGGGGCGGGGCGAGCGGATAGGCCCAGAACCCGATGAGCGCGAGGACCGTCGCGAAGCCGAGCGCCGAGCGCGCCCAGCGGTAGTCGGCGGGGCGGCGCACGTACAGCACCGCGAGGACGCTCAGCGGCACCAGGAAGTGGAACGACGTGTAGTAGAAGTTGAAGAAGTCCTCCATCCAGCCGGTCCGCGCCGTCAGATGGTTGAACCAGTGCTCGATGTCGATGAACAGGAACTGCTCGATCGCGTGCACCTGCTCGCCGTGGTGCTCGGCGGTGGCCCGGCCCCCGGAGATCGTGCCGCCCGTCGCCGCGAGCCTGACCTGCTGGTACGCGGAGTAGCCGACGCGGATCAGAAGCAGTTCGAGCAGCAGGTTCGGGCGGGTCACGACGCGCCGCCAGAACGGGACGAGCGGCACCCACTTCCAGCGCGCAGGGACGGGCGCCGCGTAGTCCGTCGGGATGGGGCTCCGGTACTGCGGGTGCGTGCGCGACAGGAACGGCACGACGGTGGCCGCGGCGAGCGCCGCGATCAGCACGATGTTGTCCCTGATCGGCTCGGTGACCGGCATGTTCGGCAGCATCATCTTGGCGGGCAGCGTCGACACGAGGACGACGGCCACCGGCCACATGTACCGGTCGGACTGGCGCTTGCCGACCCGGCCGACCACCGCGAAGAGCACCCACAGGAGCTGGTGCTGCCAGGTCGTCGGGGAGACCGCGACCGCGACACAGCCGGTGATCGCGACGGCGAGGAGCAGCTGCCCGTCCCGCGCGTAGCGCACGGCGCGGCGCAGGCCGACGACGACGAGGGCGGCGCTCAGGGCCAGGAAGAGCCCGATCTCCAGCGGTCCTTCGAGGCCGGCGCGGAGCAGCATGCCGTGCAGCGACTGGTTGGCGTTGGCGTCCGGGTTCCCGCCCAGGCCCGCGCCTCCGAGGTGGTGGAACCAGTACGTCGACGAATCGCTCGGCATCGCCGCCCAGGCGAGCGCGGTGCAGGCGGCGAAGCCGGCGCCGGTGGAGGCGGCGGCCTTCCTGCGTCCTGTGCACCAGAGCAGCGCGGCGAAGAGCAGCATGGTCGGCTGGAGGGCCGCGCCGATGCCGATGAGGACGCCGCTGGTCCGCTCGCCGCGGACCGCGAAGAGGCCGAGCAGGACGAGCAGCACGGGGAGGATGCTGGTCTGGCCGAGGTGCAGGGTGTTGCGGACCGGCAGCGACAGCATGAGCAGGCTGACCGCGACGGGGGCGGCGAGCAGGGAGGTGCGCCGGGTGACCGGCTGGGGCAGGGCGCGGGCGGCGATCAGGCCGAGCGCGACGACGAGGCCGAGCGTGCCGAAGGTCCAGGCCCAGCCGAGCGCCTGCTCGCCGGAGCGCGCGAGTGGCTTGAGGACGAGGCCCGCGAAGGGGGTGCCGGTGAACTTGTCCGCGTCGTAGAAGGAGCCCTTCACGTGCAGGACGCCCTCCGGCCCGATCCAGGTCTCCAGATCGGTGAGGCGCTCGCCCGCGGGGGTCCGCAGGACGTCGGTGGCCTGCCGGATCGCGAGGACGGCGGCGAGCAGCCAGAGGACGACGCGGGCCGCTCCGATCCGCGACTCGGGTCCGCCGGCCGGCCCTGTTCCCAGGGCGCCGCCACTCCTGTGTTCAACGTTCGCCACGCCCCGTCGACCCTCCCGCCCCGTTCGTCCTGTCTGCGGCCCTTTTCAAGCCCCTCATGTGAGACGCACGCAACCACCTTTTCACCTGGCCGCCACATCGCTTTCTATCGGCTTTTCGGGCCCGGCGCCGGGCCGCGCCCGCCGCCCGCGGCCGGGAATCGGCCCCCGACCTGCGGTTCCTGTGCCGCTCCTGTGCGGTTCGCGTGCGCTTGGCGTGCCGTACGCGTGCGGTTCCGCGCCGGGGCGGCGACATAGATCACATACAGACCTAGTCTCTCCTACCGGACGAAAAGACGTTTGGCCTGGACAACAGCGGTTTCGGTGCGGTGCGCGGCCGCCCGGGCACCCACCGTAATGATGCCCCTTGCACCTATGGTCGCTTTTCGGGCCGCCCCGGTTTCCGGGTGCGGCCTTGTCCTTGTCGTCGACCGAAAGAGGCGAGCGAACCCTTGGCGAGCGCCACACCCGTCGCACTACGCAAGCCGGAGTCCTCGCAAGGACACCTGCCCGGGGCCGGGGCCGGAACCGGGGCCGGGCCCCGGGGAGGAGCGGCTGAGGACGTCACCGCAGTTCAGGACGTCACCGTCACCGACCCGGCAATGGTCAGGCGCGCGGTGAAGGCGGCCGCCCTCGGCAACGCGATGGAGTGGTTCGACTTCGGTGTCTACAGCTACATCGCCGTCACCCTGGGCAAGGTCTTCTTCCCCTCGGGCAACCCGACGGCCCAGTTGCTCTCCACCTTCGGCGCCTTCGCCGCGGCTTTCCTGATCAGGCCGCTCGGCGGCATGATCTTCGGGCCGCTCGGCGACCGCGTGGGCCGCCAGAAGGTCCTCGCACTGACCATGATCATGATGGCGGCGGGCACCTTCGCGATTGGCTTGATCCCCTCCTACGCGTCGATCGGCGTCTGGGCGCCGGTGCTGCTCCTCGCGGCGCGTCTGGTGCAGGGCTTCTCCACGGGCGGCGAGTACGCGGGTGCCTCCACCTTCATCGCCGAGTACGCCCCCGACAAGAAGCGGGGCTTCCTCGGCAGCTGGCTGGAGTTCGGCACGCTGGCGGGCTACATCGGCGGCGCGGGCCTCGTCACCCTGATGACGGCCCTGCTCTCCTCGGACGACCTGCTCTCCTGGGGCTGGCGCATCCCGTTCCTGATCGCCGGCCCGATGGGCCTGATCGGCCTCTACCTCCGCATGAAGCTGGAGGAGACCCCGGCGTTCGCCGCCGAGCTGGAGAAGGCCCACAAGGAGGAGCAGACCCGCGCGAAGGTGCGCCTGCGCGACATGGTCACGGGCCAGTGGAAGGCGCTCCTCCTCTGCATGGGCCTGGTCCTGGTCTTCAACGTCACGGACTACATGCTGCTGTCGTACATGCCGAGCTATCTGACCAGCGAGCTCGAGTACGACGAGACGCACGGCCTCCTCGTCATCCTGGCCGTCATGGCGCTCATGATGTGCGCCCAGCCGTTCATGGGGGCGCTCACGGACCGCGTGGGCCGCCGCCCGGTGATCGCCGCGGGCTGCGCCGGTTTCCTCCTGCTCTCCGTCCCCGCCCTGCTCCTGATCCGCGACGGCTCGCTGTGGGCGATCGGGCTGGGCCTCGGCGCGCTCGGCATGCTCCTGGTCTGCTTCACGGCCTCGATGCCGTCGACGCTCCCCGCCCTCTTCCCGACGAAGGTCCGCTACGGCTCCCTGTCCATCGGCTTCAACATCTCCGTCTCGGTCTTCGGCGGCACGACCCCGCTGGTCGTGACGGCACTGATCGGCGCGACGGGCGACAAGATGATGCCCGCGTACTACATGATGGCGGCGGCCGTGGTGGGCGGCATCGCCGTCTGGTACATGACGGAATCGGCCCGCAGCCCACTGCCGGGTTCGCCGCCGGCGGTGGAAACGGAGGCAGAGGCGACCGCCCTGCGGAACGCGAGCGCCTCGGGCTCCTCCGGCTCTTCCGCTCCCTGCGGCCTCTCCGGCACCTCCGCCTCCTCCGGCTCTTCCCGCGCCTAAGGAGCGGGAGGCGGGGCGAGGCCTCGGAAGGCCGGGCGGCGGGACCTGGCTCCTCCGGCGCCCCAGGGGCGGGAGGCGGGGCGGGGCCTCGGGAGGCCGCGCCGCGGGGCGAGGCCTGGCCCATCCAGCTCCTCCGGCACCCAAGGAGCGGGAGGCGAGGCGGGGCCTCAGGAGGCCGCCCCTCGCCGGGGGATGCGGCGGAGTCGCGGCTCCGGGGAGATGCGGGCGACGCTGGGCTCCGGCGAGACGTGTGGCCCGGATCCAGCGAGATGTACGCCCCCCCGGAGGCACGGAGTCCGGATCCAGCGAGATGTACGCCCCCCCGGAGGCACGGAGTCCGGATCCAGCGAGATGTACGCCCCCGCGGAGGCGCGGAGTCCGGCTCCGGCGAAACGCCGCCAAAGGCGTGTAGCCGGAGGCGGCGGCTCACGGGCCGGTAGGGACCCCCGCCTGCCAGCCCGCGAACAGCGGCACCTCCCCCGCACCGTCGAGCACGACGACGCCGAACGGGCGGTCGAAAGTGATCCGCTCCACGCGCCGTGGGCGATACGCCGCGCCCGCCGGCATCGGCACGGCCGTCACCGCCGCCGCCTCGACCCCCCGCTCGGCGATCTTCACGACCGCCTCCTGCACCACCTGGGATATCGCGAGCCGCTCCGGTGACATCCCGGAGAAGTCGGCGGCGTCACTCATGGCCCACCGCACCCCGAGAGCGGCCAGCTGTCCCGTCGCGTCGGTGCGCGTACGCAGTGAGAAGCGGGGCAGGGCCATGAGGATCTGTTCGGCGTCGATCGGCGAGCGCCGCTCTCGAGGCGCCCAGGCGAGCGGCAGCACGGCGGCCGGCCCGGCCCCCGGCTCCCCGAGGACGAAGCGGACCCGTACGGGAAGCAGACCGCCGCGCGGGGCGGCACACCGCATCTCGACGACACGCGCCCCCATACTCGCACCCGCACCCCCGCCCAGGGCCGCGTCCACCACCCACGCGTCCCCCGGCGCCACCTCCCGCCGCATGGTCGGCACCTGGTGCGCGACGCCCGCCGCGTCCGTGAAGAGGGCGTCCCGCGTGGCCGCCCCCTCGAAGGGGTACTCCCAACGCGCCTTCAGCGCCAGCGCGTTGACCAAGAGGAGCAGCGTGTCCGGGGTGACGGTCACGGGCAGGCGCTCGATCATGCCGTCCGTGGCCTCCCGCACCCACGCGTCCGCGGCGTCGGCGCCGTCGGCGTCCATGGGGCCGAAGCCGATGTCCGGCAAGGCCTCCTCGTACTCCCGCAGGACCGGCACCCGGCTCCACACGCGCGTGGCGACGCCCAGCGCGTCCGTGTCCGCGAGGGCCCGCGCGCCGTCCGTCACGGCGCGGGCGGCCTCGGCCCCGGCGACGCCGAGCAACTCCCGCAGCTCGTCGGCGGTTTCCCCGCGGGCGCCCGCCGCGACCGAGGCCAGCGCGAGCCACATCCCGGCCGGCGAACACACGAAGTCCCCCGAGCCGTCGACACCGTCGGCCACCCGCTCCACCTCGGGCAGCCACCGCTCGGCGAACCCCCGCACCGCCCCCCCGTACTCCACGACACCCATCCCCCGTCATCACCTGAACCGCCGATCTTCACCCCCAGTATGCGAGCCCCCACTGACAATCCCCGCCGCCCGCCCTAGACTCCTTAGCGAAGCTAACTAGACAGTCGAAGGGAACGTGCGCGCCGCATGAACCAACCGCAGTGGGACTCCGTCGACGACTACTTCACCGGCCTCCTCGCCCCCGCCGACGAGGCCCTGACCGCCGCCCTGCGCGACAGCGACGCGGCCGGCCTGCCGCACATCAACGTCGCCCCGAACCAGGGCAAGCTGCTCCACCTCCTCGCCCAGACGCAGGGCGCCCGCCGCATCCTGGAGATCGGCACCCTCGGCGGCTACAGCACCATCTGGCTGGCCCGCGCCCTGCCGGCCGACGGCCGTCTCATCACCCTCGAACACAGCCCCCAGCACGCCGCCGTGGCCCGCGGCAACCTCGCCCGCGCCGGACTCGACAAGCTCGTCGAGGTGCGCATCGGCCCGGCCCTCGACTCGCTCACCGCGCTCGGCGCCGAACACGTCGCGCACGCCGCCCCCTTCGACCTCGTCTTCATCGACGCCGACAAGGTCAACAACGCGCACTACTTGGAGTGGTCGCTCAAGCTCACCCGCCCCGGCAGCCTCATCATCCTCGACAACGTCGTACGGGGCGGCGCCGTCACCGACGCCTCCAGCACCGACCCGGGCGTGCTCGGCACCCGGGCCGCGCTCGAACTCATCGCCGAGCACCCGAAGTTGAGCGGGACGGCGGTGCAGACGGTCGGCGTCAAGGGGTACGACGGCTTCGCGCTGGCCCGCGTACTGGCCTAGCGCGTCCGGGCCTCAACCCTCGTGGTAGTAACCGATGTTCACACTCCGCGGCCCCGACCTGTCCTGGATGACGATCTCCCCGGAGCCGCCCCAGGAGAGCGGCGCGGCCCCTCCGTAGGCGAGGGGCCGCGCCGCGCCCTCGGACACCACCCGCACCTCGGAGGCCGGATCGGGGTTCGAGCCGCGCAGCCACCGGACGGACCAGGCCCCGTCGGGCCCGCAGCGGAACTCCAGATGCGTACGCGACACGAACAGCCAGTCGTCGGGCGTCACCAGGCGGCACACGTTCCTGTCCCGCCCCACCCGCAGCACCGCACCGGGTTCGCTCGGCGTCTCGGCCATCAGCATGCCTGCGGTCGCGCCCGCGTCCGTCCCGGACACCGAGGCCATGGTCAGCTCCAGCACGTGGGTACGCTCCTTCAACTCGGGGCGGCACGACCGCGGTTGCCGGTCCGCGGCCGGTGTGTCGCGTGCCGCATCCTAAGCGCCTCCCTGGGCGGACGCACGGCCCTCCTGGGACAATGGGCCCATGACTGAGCGCAAGCCACCTGGCGTCGACTTCGAGTCCTGGATCGACAAGCAGATCCGTGAGGCGGAGGAGCGCGGGGACTTCGCCTCCCTGCCGGGCAGGGGCAAGCCACTCCCCGAGGGACCCGACCCGACGTACGACGAAATGTGGTGGGTCAAGCGGAAGATGGCCCGTGAAGGCCTCTCCTACCTGTCCCCCACGCTCGCCCTGCGCAAGGAGGCCGAGGACACGCTGGTCGCGGCCGCCGAAGCCCCGTCCGAGCGCATGGCGCGCAGACTCGTGACGGAACTCAACGAGAAGATCCGCGCGGCCCTGCGCACCCCGCCGCCGGGCCCGCCGCTCGGCCTGGCCCCCTACGACGTCGACGAGGTGGCCCGCGACTGGCGGGAGCGCCATCAGGCCTGAGCGGCCCGACTCGCCCTCAGGACCGGCCGTTTGACGGCTCCCTTTCGGGCAACTCGATTCGGGGAACGGGTGTCGAGGCCCCCAGGGTCTCGCGCCCCAGGCCGATCCCCGAGCCGAAAAGGGCACCCACCCATGTCCACAGTCCTGCTCATCGTTCTGATCGTGGTCGCCGTCGTCCTCGTCGCCGCCGCTTTCGCCGTACTGAGCCGCAAGCGGCAGGGCGCGGGCGGCAGGCGCAATCTCAGGCGCCGTTTCGGGCCCGAGTACGACCGCGCGGTCGCCCGGCACGACGGTGACACCAAGGCCGCCGAGCGCGACCTCGGCGAGCGTGTGAAGCGGCACGGTTCGCTGCGCACGCGGCCGCTGGCGCCCGCCGCTCGCGAGGAGTACGCGGCGCGCTGGACCGTCGCCCAGGAACGTTTCGTCGACTCCCCCCGCGAAGCCCTGATCGAGGCCGACCGGCTCATCGCCGAGGTGGCGGGAGCCCGCGGCTTCCCCGACGCGGGCCACTACGAGGACCAGGTCGACGCGCTCTCCGTGCATCACGCCCACCACGTCCACGGCTACCGCAAGGTGCACCGCGCGGCGCTCGACACGCCGGGCACCGACGAACACGGCACCAGCGCCGGCACCGGCACCGGCACCGAAGAGATGCGCGCCGCCATGATCGAGGCGCGGGCGCTCTTCGACGCCCTGGTGAAGGAGCAGCACACCGACACCGACGCCGTGCACGACGGCAGGCACGGCACCCACAAGCGCTCGACCGGCATCACCCACAAGGGAGTTCAGCATGGCTGACGGGACCGCTCTCTTCCCGCCCGACGCACGCGACAAGCTGACGCTGCGCCTCCAGAACGCCGTCAACGGCTTCGTCGACGAGCCGCGTGCCGCCGTCGAGAACGCCGACCGCGTCCTGGAGGAGACGATCGCCGACCTGACGCGCACCCTGGAGGAGCGCCGCCGCACCCTGCGCACGAGCTGGCAGTCCCTCCCGGCACAGGGCGCACCCGGCGAGGCCGCGCCCACGACCATCGACGCCACCCCGCCCGCCGCCTCCGGGCACCGTCCCGGAGACACCACGGCCCGTGACACCACCGCCCGTGACACCACCGGCCGTGGCACCACCACCGGGGAGACGGCCACCGGCGGCACGGCCACCGGGGACACGGAACAGCTCCGCCTGGCCCTGCGCGACTACCGCGAGACGGCAGAGCGCCTGCTGCGCCTGTGACAGGCGCCGTGCCCCCTCCTTTGTCACCCGCCGGGGCCGGGGCTCACGCCGCCCCGACACCCCGGTGCGGCAGGATGGCGGTATGAGCATCGTGAAGATCAACGCCCTCACCGTCCCCGACGAACAGCGCGAGATCCTGGAAAAGCGCTTCGCCTCCCGCGCGGGCGCGGTGGAGAACTCGGACGGCTTCGAGTGGTTCGAACTCCTCCGCCCGATCGAGGGCACGGACCAGTACTTGGTCTACACCCGCTGGCGCGACGAGGCCTCCTTCCAGGCGTGGATGGAGGGCCCCATGAAGGCCGCGCATCAAGGCGGCGGCGAGGGCGGCGACCGCCCCAAGCCCGCCGCCAGCGGGTCCTCGGTCTGGTCCTTCGAGGTCATCCAGCAGGCCGCGCCCAAGGGCGAGTAACGGCTCGGTTCGACACTGTGCCCCGTACCCGGATCGCTCCGGACACGGGGCACAGTCGCGTCTCCGTGACACCGTGTCCGGTCACAAGATCAGGATGTCAGTGTGCGTCGCTAGGGTTCCGTCGTGGGGCTGTTGGCGGCCCCGCCCCGTACCAAGGGCACGCGGCACCCGTGCCCAGGGCAGCCACACAAGGACGCGTGAATGACCTCACCCGCATGGAACGCACACCGCCAGACACTGCGGTCGGGCCCGCTGCGCGGCGAGGCGGAGCGGGCCCTGTACACCGATGCCGTCGACGACGCGCTGACCAATCCGAAGGTCGCGAAGAAGGTCGACAAGCGGCTGTCGGCGAGCGCGTCCAACGTGCGCCGTGCCGCGGCCCACCCGTCCCAGGTGTCCACGGTCTTGAGCGGGTGCGGCGCAGTGCTCTCCTCGTATCGGGCAGCCGTGCAGCGCCGGGAGACCGCCGACGGAAGGCTGCGGGAGGCCACGGGTCGGCCCCTGCGGGACTGGCGCCTGATAGGCGCCGTGATCGCCTGCGGCTGGTTCTCGCTCTACACCCTCATCGGTTCCTCGACGGCCGTTCTCTGGGCGCTCGCCGGCTGCGCGCTGATCAGCCTGGCGCTCGCCGTGATGTCCTCGGGTTCACGCGCGTGCGCCGACAACTGGCTCGCCTTGGCCAGGCGATGGGCCGAGTCGAGATGGGCACGCGCGGTCATGGAGAGCCGGGCGCGGGCCGTGACGCTTCGCATGCGCAACGCCACCCTGCCCATGGTCGTGGACATCGTCGAGGACCTGCTCGGCGACGACCAGGACAGCTTGTACCTGCCCACGAGCAAGCAGGGTCTTTACTCGGCCCGGAGCCGCGCCTATGTCGTCGACTCGGCCGCGTCCGCGCAGTTGAAACGGAAGATCGACCAGATCGACGACGGCACCATCGCCGTCTGCGGTCCGCGCGGCACCGGCAAGACCACCCTGCTCGAAGAGGCCACCGCCGACGCCGCGTTCTCCGTCCTCGTCCAGGTGCCCGCCACGTACACCCCGCACGACTTCCTGCTCCACCTGTCGGCGAAGGTCTGCGAGGACTACATCGGTGGTCACGGTTACCCGGTCCCGGAGTTCACGTCTCTGGGGCTGATCCGACGTCCGCTGCGTTTCGCGAGGAAGGCGACGAGCCGGCTGGCCCGGCGGCTCGTCTTCGCCGCGGTCTCGGCCGGACTTCTGGTGCTCGGCCTTGCGCGGGAGGTCGACGTCCACGTCACCGAGCACGGGCCGGGTCTCCGCGAACAGATCACCGGCCACGGGTCGCGACTCTTCGACTACGGGGAGCAGATCTGGCGAGGGGAGCGGCCCGTGGCGGCGCTTGCGCTGACCGTCGCCGGCATCTTCCTGTGGTCGTGCCGCACGTCGCCGGGCTTCCGCCGGACCGCCGCCCGTACCACGCGTATCGCGCTCCGGTTCGCCGCCCTGGCCGTCATCGGCGCATCGGTCTTCTCTCTCTTCTACGACCGGGACATCCGACACAACTCCGTTCAGCTCTACGAAGGCGCGGACTGGGGCGTCCTGTTGGCCGTGTTCGTCGCTCTGCCCTATCTCATCCGGATCATCTGGCGGAGGCACAGAGATTTCTACGTGGAAAGGGCGGGCCGGTACTCCGAGCCCCAGGACGCCAGGGCCCTTCTCTGGCTCGGCACCCTCGTCGTCTGCGGTGCCGTAGGGCTGCACTGGGCGGTCACGCAGGAGGAGATCGTCTCTCTCGTCTTCGACGACGACAACGCCGCACGCGTCGCTCTCGTCTGCACCGGCCTCGGCCTCTTCGACCTCACCTACCGACGCAACAGGCGAAGGACGCCCTATCTGGTGCATCGCTGCCAACGGCATCTGTACCGGCTGCGCACGCTGCAGAACGCCACCGCCATGGTCAGTTTGGGCATGCCCGACAAGCTCGGCGCCTCACAGACCACGTCGCTCTCCCTCGCCCCGCTGACGTATCCGGAACTGGTCTCCGACTTCCGGCAGATCCTCGGCGACATCGCGTTGGAGTGCGGTTCGGGGCTCGGGCCGCTGGGTTCGTACCGCCGTCGGACCAAGGTGATCATCGCGATCGACGAACTGGACCGCGTCGGGACCGAGGAGCAGGCCCTCGCCTTTCTGCGCGAGGTGAAGGCCGTGTTCGGCATCCGCGGGGTCTGTTACCTGATCTCCGTCGCCGAGGACGTCGGTGCCGCGTTCGTCCGCAGAGGGCTCCCGCACCGGGACGTCACCGAGAGCTCACTCGATGACGTGCTGCACGTACGGCCCTGCACGCTCGCCGAATCGACCGCCATCCTGAAGGAACGGGTTCCGGGCCTGACACCGCCGTACGCCTGCCTCTCCCACGCCCTCTCCGGTGGCGTTCCGCGGGACCTCATCCGGTACGGCCGCCGCCTGGACGAAGTGCAGCAGGAGACCAACGCGTACGAAATGGCGCAGCTGGCCTGGGAGATGATCTCCGACGAGGTGGCGGAAGCACTGGCCAGCACCCGCGTGCTGCTCGCCGATGAGCCGGGCTGGACCGCCGGGACCGCCGCCGTCCTGCTCCACCTCGGCGAACTCGAACAGCTCCTGTCGGCGGACGGCGCCGAGCAGCCCGGATCGACTCTCTCCCGCCGGAACAACGCCCGGGTGCTCATGACCGACTTCGCGGGCCGTCGGGTGCGGCCCATGCGACAGTGGACCGTCGACGGCGCCCAGCCATGGCCCACGGGCCCCGGCCTGTCGGACGGGACGCTCGCGCTCCTCGAAGAAGCCAGCGCGTACGTCTACTTCGGGCTGACGCTCCTGGACGTCTTCGGGTCCGCCGAGTTCACCCGCCGCAAGGCCGCGGCGGACGGCCGGTCACCACGCAGGGACGGTGTGCAGCCGCTCGCCGAAGCACGCCAGGAGCTGTCCATCTCACCTCAGAGCGCGCGCGTCATCATCTCCGACGTCCGCGCCGCGTGGGGACTTGCCGCCCTCTGAACCAGGCGGGTCTCACGCCGCCCGCGCCACCGTCGATCCGTTGTGCGGGCGCTCCGACTCCGAGCCGCACAGTTCGGCGCTGAGTTCCTTGACCAGTCGGTCCAGGTCGGTCGGGCGGTGGGGGCCCCACCAGTCGCCGAGGAGTTCGGACAGGGACTCCTCGCGGGCCGTGGCCAGTTTGGCGGCGACCTCGCGGCCCCGGTCGGTGAGGATCATCTCCAGGCCCTGGCGTTCGGCCAGGCGGCGCTCCTCGACCTGGCGGGCGGCGGCCGTGATGACGGTCAGCGGCACCGTCGTGCGCTCGGCGAGCACGCCGGGCTCGACGGAGCCGTGCCGGGCGACGCGCAGGAGCAGCCAGCTCGACGCGGGCAGCAGGTCGTAGCCGGCCCGCTCGGTGATCCTCTCGTAGATCTTGCGCCGCCCCTCGCGCGTCCCGAGCACCGAGAGCGCCCGCGCGCACTCGTCGTACGACGAACGCTCCACGGGGTTGCTGGCCAGCGTCTGGGTCGGATCGGGTGCCGTGACCGAGGCGCGCAGCTTGTCCTCGCGCAGGAACCAGGCGAGGAGGAAGGCCGCGAGGGCGACCGGCGCCGCGTACAGGAAGACGTCGGTGATCGACGAGGCGTACGCGTGCAGGGCGCTGGGCCGCAGGTCGGCGGGGAGCCGGGCGATGCCGCGCGGGTCGGCCTCCAGGGTGCTCACGCTAAGGCCGGGCGGCAGTTGCTGTCCGGCGAGGGCGTCGGTGAGTTTGTCGCCGAGCCTGTTGGTGAAGACCGTGCCGAAGATCGCGACGCCGAAGGAGGCGCCGATGGAGCGGAAGAACGTCGCGCCGGATGTGGCGACGCCCAGGTCCTCGTAGCTGACGGCGTTCTGCACGATGAGGACGAGGACCTGCATGACCAGGCCGAGGCCCAGGCCGAAGACGAAGAAGTACGCGCTCATCTCGAAGGTGCCGCTGTTCTCGTTGAGCTGGTGGAGCAGGAGCAGGCCGAGCGTGGTGATGGCCGTGCCGGCGATCGGGAAGACCTTCCAGCGGCCCGTACGGCTGACGATCTGGCCGGAGGCGGTCGTCGACAGAAGCATGCCGGCCACCATCGGCAGCATGTGCACGCCCGACATCGTCGGCGATACGCCCTGCACGACCTGGAGGAACGTCGGCAGGTAGGTCATCGCACCGAACATCGCGAAGCCCACGATGAAACTGATGACGGCGGAGAGCGTGAAGGTGCGGATCCGGAACAGCTTCAGCGGGATCACCGGCTCCGCCGCCCTGCGCTCCACCGCCACGAAGGCCCCGGCCAGGATCACGCCGAGCACCGCGAGCCCGATGATCTGCGGTGAGCCCCAGGCCCATGTGGTGCCGCCGAGCGAGGCGACCAGGACCAGGCAGGTGGCGACGGACGCGATGAGAAACGTGCCGAGGTAGTCGATGGTGTGCCGGGTCCTGCGCACCGGGATGTGCAGGGTGGTGGCGATGACGGCGAGGGCGAGCACGCCGATGGGCAGGTTGATGTAGAAGACCCAGCGCCAAGAGAGGTGCTCGGTGAAGAGTCCGCCGAGCAGCGGCCCGAGGACGCTGGTCGCGCCGAACACCGCGCCGAACAGGCCCTGGTACTTGCCGCGTTCGCGCGGCGACACGAGGTCTCCGACGATCGCCATGGACAGCACCATGAGCCCGCCGCCGCCGAGGCCCTGCAGCGCGCGGAACCCGATGAGCTGCGGCATGTTCTGCGCCATGCCGCACAGCGCCGAGCCGACCAGGAAGATCACGATCGCGGTCTGGAACAGCTTCTTGCGGCCGTACTGGTCGCCGAGCTTGCCCCAGAGCGGGGTCGCGGCCGTCGCCGCCAGCATGTACGCGGTGACGACCCACGACAGGTGGTCCATGCCTCCGAGCTCGCTGACGATCGTCGGCAGAGCGGTGGAGACGATGGTCTGGTCGAGGGCCGCGAGGAGCATGCCCAGCAGCAGTGCGCCGATGGAGATCAGTACGTTTCCGGGGGGATGCCCGTTGCCGCCGGCGTGCGTCGAGCCGGGTCCGGGTCCCTCTCCTGCGGAGCGGGCGCTGACATCCTGCGACATGGACACCTCCTGGGGGTCCGTCGGGGCCGCGTGGTCCGCTGATTCAGCCGGGTCAGCTGTTCTCACCGGGGCTGTCGGGTCTGTAGGGCCCGGCAAGCCAGGTGAGCCCGGCGAGCCCGGCGAGCCCGGTGAGTCTCTTGGGTCGATTGAGTCTGTTGAGTCTGTTGAACCCGTGGAGTCCGTTGCGGCCTTCCCTTTCCATCCTGGTCCGTGTCTCCCGTTATGGCCTGTTGAAGCGAGCGTCTGCATAATCGCTGGAGCTCTCGGGGCGGGCGGGACGCAGGAGGGGAGGAACGGCCGGTGGCCGGACAGGACGAACGGCACGAGGGGTTACGGGGCGAGCGGGGCAGGCAGGGCGGACGGGACGACCCGCACTCCCCGTCGTGCGAATCCGCGCCTCGCGAGCCCGGGGGCGCGTCCTCGGGGTGCGGTTGCTCGGCAGGGGCGGTCGACGCGCCAGGCCCGGGGCGGGCGGGCGCGGGCGGCGCGATGGGCCCGGGCAGCACAGCGGGCCCAGCGGGCGCGGGAAGTGCAGCGGGCCCGGTTGACACGGCTGGCCCGGCAAACGCGGGCAGCCCAGCGAGCCCAGTCGCTACGGTCGGCCCGTCAGGCCGGGCAGGCCCGGCAGGCCCGGGCAGCACGGCCGACCCGGCCAGCACGGCAGGCAGCCCAGCAGGCACCAGCAGCCCAGCGGGCCCGGCTGGCCCGGCAGGGCCGGCAGGGCCGGCAAGTCCAGCAGGGTCGGCAGACCCGGCAGAGCCGGCAGGCGCAGGTGGCCCAGCCGGCACAGGCGCCGCGGCACGCGTGATTGACGCCCTCGACCGGACTCGTCTGCGGTCTGCGGAGGCCGCCGCTGCGGAGGACTTCGATCCGCTACGCATACGGCCCTACGTCTCGCTGCCGGACCCCGATACGGCCACCCCGACCGATCGTGCGGCGGATACGGCGCCCCTGCCGGCCCAGCCGCCGCCCCACCCACTCCCGAACGCCGACACCCCGGCACCGGACGCCGAAAGAGATCCCGCTCCCGGACCCACCACCCCGCACGAGAACCCGGCCCGCAACCGGCGCCTCGCGCTGGTCACCGGGGCCGGGGCGGCGGCAGCCGTGGTGGCCGGCACCGTCTTCGCGGTGGGGCTTTTCTCGGCCGCCACGGACGGGCCGGACCGGGACCGCGCGCTGCCGGGCGACCCGGTGTCGGCGTACGCGGATCCGACGAAGCCCGCGCCGCCCTCCGCGAAGCGATCCGTGTCGGCGTCCCTCGCGCGCACGCCCTCCGTCACCCCGAGCACACCGGCCGTGAACCTGCCGCCCGCACCCACGCCCGCGCACTCGGCGTCGCCGACACCCTCGATCACGCCCTCGACCGCGCGCGCGACGGGCTCGGTCGGGCCGTCGGCGTCACCGCCGCCCCGCAAGGCGGCCGACGTCACGCTGAGGCCGGGCGACAAGGGGCCGCGCGTCGCCGAGCTGCAGGGTCGGCTTGCGCAACTCTACCTGTACGTGGGTGAGCGGGACGGCGTCTACACGTCCCGGGTCGCCGAGGCTGTGGCCCGCTACCAGTGGGCCCGCGGCCTCACCGAAGACACCCGGGGCGAGTACGGCCGCGAGACCCGCCGCAGCCTGGAGGCGGAAACCTCGGAACCATAGACAAACCCCTTCGCGTCGGTCCCGCCCCGCGACCTCAGCCGAACGTCAGTCGAACGTCAGACGGATCGACCCGTCGCCCGCGTCCGCGACGCCCACGCCCGTCAGGTCGTCCACATGCACCGTCGGGCCGAACTCCGCGGCGCGGGGGCCGACGCCCACGACCCTCATGCCGGCCGCCTGACCCGCGCGTATCCCCGCCTCGGAGTCCTCGAAGACCACGCAGTCCGCGGGGTCGAAACCGAGTGCCGCCGCCCCCTTGAGGAACCCCTCGGGGTCCGGCTTGCTCGCGCCCACGCTCTCCGCGGTCACCCGGACCTCGGGCAGCGCGAGCCCGGCCGCGGCCATGCGTCCGGTGGACAGGGGCACGTCGGCGGAGGTCACGAGCGCGTGTGGCAGGCGGAGGCCGGCCAGTGCGGCCAGGAAGGCGGGCGCGCCCGGCACGGGAACGACGCCGTCCATGTCGGCGGTCTCCGCGGCGAGCATCTCGCGGTTCTCCGCGTAGTTCTCCTCCATGGGCCGCTCGGGCAGCAGCACCGCCATGGACGCGTATCCCTGCCGCCCATGGACGACCTTGATGACCTCGTCGAAGTCGAGCCCGTGCCGCGCGGCCCAGCGCCGCCAGCAGCGCTCGACGACGGCGTCGGAGTTCACGAGGGTGCCGTCCATGTCGAGGAGAACGGCCCGGGCGGTCAGAACGGGTGCGACAGGGTCGGCGGTCGTTGCCGTCATCGGGGTGCTCCAGAGCGCAGGGGCAGCGAAAGATCAAGGCGGCCCCGCCCGCCGGTCAGGGAGTACGGGCGGAGCCACTTTGTTCCTGCACGGTACAAAACGTGGGCCCCAAAAGCCAACGCCGCAGGTCAGACCGGTCAAGACCCGCAAAAGGGACCACTGCCCACGGGGCGGCCACCCCTCTCAGGCGATCGCCTCGTACAGGCTCCACACCCCGAGCCCCAGCATCAGCAGCGCCGCGATCTTCGTGATGAGCACCAGCGGCACCCGCTTCATCAGCGCCTTTCCGCCGACGATGCCGAGTCCCGCGACCGCCCACAGCGCGAGCACCGCGCCGAGGCCGACGGAGAGCGGGTCGTCGTAACGCGCCGCCATGTTCGCGGTCATGATCTGCGTCAGATCGCCGAACTCGGCGACCAGGATGAGCATGAAGCCCGCCCCGGAGACCTTCCAGAAGCTCTGGTCCTCGGGCTGCCTGACCTCTTCCTCCTCGCCGCCGCCCTTCAGGAGCAGCATCGCGGCGCCGCCGAGGAAGAGGACGCCCGTCAGCGCGTGGACCAGCTGCTGCGGCAGCAGGGTCAGGACGCTGCCCGCCGCGACGGCGAGCACCACATGGACGGTGAAGGCGGCCGCGACGCCGGCGAAGACGTACGAAGCGCGGTAGCGCGTGCCGAGGACGAGCCCGGCCAGCGCCGTCTTGTCCGGCAGCTCGGCAAGGAAGACGACGCCGAAGACGAGCGCCATCACGCTGAAGCTGATCAAGGGTTCCTCAATCGGTCGGGGCCGCCCCACCGAGAGTGTTACACCGCTTCGCGTACGACACCTCGGCACGGCAGCGCACACGGACGCACACGGATGTGGGCGTCTGGACGTACACGGGCCGCGCACGTCGGGCACTGCTTGCCGAAGGTCTCGCTGGCCTGCCCCACAGGGCCTGCCTCCGGGCGCCGGCTCAGACGAGCTGAGCAGTATGTCGACGGTCCGGCGAAGAGCTACTCCCCTTCTGCGCCGTCCATCGTACGGGACGGCGCGCGGGTCGCGACCAGGGACTTTCGGTCCACGCCGGAGTGACCTGGATCACGGGAAGCGCGCCGATACGCGCGGAATGCAACTTCCGTCCCGCCCAATGCACTTGACGCCACGCCAGAACTCTTGAAGTCGGCACCTGTTTGACGCGACCCTGTCACTAGACGCACATCCGTCCGTCACCACGACCCGCGACTCTGACCGCCCCACCGGTCAACCGCCCCCCACATCAAGGGAGTTCGCATGTCCGCTGTCTACGCGCGTCGACACACCCGGCCCGCCTTCGCCGCCGCGGCCCTCGTCCTGGCCACCGCCGCCACCCTCCTCACCGGCACCTCCGCCGAGGCCGCACCCCCGGCCCCGGTCGGCGCCGCCACGGCCCGCACCTACCTCGGCGAGCTCACCGTCAAGGCCGAGGGCTCCTCCGACGGCTACAGCCGCGACAAGTTCCCGCACTGGAAGACGCAGTCCGGCGCCTGCAACACGCGCGAGGTCGTCCTCGAGCGCGACGGCACGAACGTCCAGCAGGACGCCAGCTGCGCCGCGACCTCCGGCACCTGGAAGTCCCCCTACGACGGCGGCACCTGGACCGCCGCGTCCGACGTCGACATCGACCACGTCGTGCCGCTCTCCGAGGCGTGGAAGTCCGGCGCGAGCGGCTGGACCACCGCGCAGCGCGAGACCTTCGCCAACGACCTGGCCCAGCCCCAGCTGATCGCCGTCACCGACAACGTCAACCAGGCCAAGGGCGACCAGGACCCGGCGGAGTGGCTCCCGCCCACCACCTCGTACCACTGCTACTACGCCCGGATGTGGGTGGACGTGAAGCACCACTACAAGCTGGCGGTGAACACCGAGGAGAAGAGCACCCTCTCCTCGCTGCTCAACGGCTGCTGACAGCTGCGCGACGGCTGCTGAAACGATTCCTGATCGCCCGCGGGCGGGCGGACCGGGTTCCGACGGGTTGTCCCGGAACCGGCCCGCCCTCCCCCGTCGTTCCGTACCGTACGGGGCGACGGAGGAGGGTGATCACCTGTGGCACGGCTGCGCCTGGGTCCACTGCTGAGATACGTCGACGGCGCCACGGCGACCGTCTGGGTCGAGGCCAACCGGCCGTGCACCGCCGAGGTGCGGTGCGCGGACGGCGCGCGCGGCTCGGCACGCACCTTCCAGATCGCCGGCCACCACTACGCGCTCGTCCCGGTCACCGGCCTGACCCCCGGCACCGAGACGGCGTACGAAGTGCGGCTCGGCGACGGCGAGGGGGCCGTCGTCTGGCCCCTGCCCGCATCGCCCTACCCCGCGAGCACCATCCGCACCCCTGCGGAGCCCGGCGACCCCCGCGCCGGCGAGCTGCGCGTCACCTTCGGCTCCTGCCGGTGGGCCGCGCCGCCGTCCGGCGAGCACGACCCCGTGGGGCCCGACGCCCTGGACACCCTCGCCGCCCGCATCGCGGCCGACCCGGCCGCCGAGCGCCCGGACGTCCTGCTGCTCCTCGGCGACCAGGTGTACGCGGACCAGACCTCCAAGGCCACCCAGCGCTGGCTCGCCGCCCGCCGCGACCTCGCCGAGCCCCCGGGCGCCCAGGTCGCGGACTATGAGGAGTACACCCAGCTCTACTACGAGTCCTGGCTCGACCCGGAGATCCGCTGGCTGCTGTCCACCGTGCCCAGCAACATGATCTTCGACGACCACGACATCGTCGACGACTGGAACACCAGTGCGGCCTGGCTCGCCGAGATGCGGGCCACGCCCTGGTGGCGCGAGCGCCTCCTGAGCGGCCTCATGTCGTACTGGGTCTATCAGCACCTCGGCAATCTGCCGCCCGACGAACTGGCGCGCGACGCCCTCTACGCCGCCGTGTGCGCGACCCCGGACGGCACGGACGCGCTGCGCGCCTTCGCCGCCGCGGCCGACCTGGACCCCACCACCGCCCGCTGGAGCTACCGGCGGGACTTCGGGCGCGTACGCCTGCTGATGGTCGACACCCGCGCCGCCCGCGTCCTGGACGAGCGCGAGCGCGCCATGCTCGACGCCGACGAGGCCGACTGGCTGCGCGAGCAGGCGCTGGCGGATCCTGGCGCGTACGACCATCTCCTCATCGGCACCTCCCTGCCCTGGCTCCTCCCCCACCTCATCCACGACGCCGAGGGGTGGAACGCCGCGCTGTGCCGGGGCGAGCGCGGCGAGCGCTGGGCCCGCTTCGGCGAGAACCTGCGAAGACGCTCGGACCTGGAGCACTGGGCCGCCTTCCCCGCCTCCTTCGAAGCGCTCACCGCGCTGATCACGGAGGCGGGTTCGGGCCCGGCGGCGCCCGCGACGGTGTGCGTGCTCTCCGGCGACGTCCACCACGCCTACATCGCCGAGCCGAGCTGGCCCGCGGGCGAAGGGCCCGAGGCCCGGGTCCTGCAGCTCACCTGCTCCCCGGTGCACAACTCCATCCCCGCCTCCATCAAGCTCGGTTTCCGCTTCGGCTGGAGCCGCGTGGGGCGCGCGCTCGGACGGCGCTTCGCGCGGCACGGCGGGGTGACGCAGGCGGGCATCGACTGGCGCAGGACGGGCGGGCCCTGGTTCGGCAACCAGCTGATGACCCTGACGCTGCGCGGCCGTTCGGCCCTGCTGCGGCTCGATCAGGCGCGTGCGGTGCGCGGCGGGAGCGTACGCCTGGAGACGGCGGAGTCGACACGGCTCTCCTGAGAGCCTGTGCCGCCACCCGGGCGTGACGCGTCCCACAGCCGGAAGCGGATCCTCCGGCAGGGGTTCGGCATCGGGGCCGCCGACGGCATGATGATGCCGGACCGATGCGGACCGCCTGGTTCCAGCGTTCCGGCGCTCGGCCTTCCTGCGTTCCAGCGTTCTCTATATGCCCCGGGAGTCACGCTTTTGTCTGCACCTGTACCCGCGCCGCTCCCACCCGCGTCATCCCGGCCCGGCCCGCACGAGTCCGCCCTCGCCCTGGTCGGCGCGGGCCCCCGCGGCACCAGCGTGCTCGAACGGCTCTGCGCGTCGGCGGCCGAACTCCTCACGCCGGGGACACGTCTGACGGTGCACGTCGTCGATCCCTCCCCGCCGGGCGCGGGCCGCGTCTGGCGCACGGCACAGCCCGCCGAGCTCCTGATGAACACCGTCGCGTCCCAGGTGACCCTCTTCACGGACGAGAGCGTCGACTGCTCGGGGCCGATACGGCAGGGCCCGAGCCTGTACGAATGGGCGGCCGCAGGGCACGCGCCGGGGCTCGGGCCCGACGACTATCCGACCCGCGCCTGCTACGGCCGCTATCTGGAGTGGGTCTTCGCCGAAACCGTGCGCGGCGCACCCGGCTCGATCCGCGTCCGGGTGCACGCGGCGCGCGCGGTACGCCTGACCGGGACGGCCGACGGGGCGCAGACCCTCGTACTGGACGACGGCCTGGAACTCACCGGCCTCGCGGCGGTCGTGCTCGCGCAGGGCCACCTGCCGACGGCGGCCACCCCGGAGCAGCGGCGCCTGACCGACCACGCGGCGCGGCACGGCCTGCGCCACTTCCCGCCCGCCAACCCCGCCGACCTGGACCTGTCCGCCGTCGCCCCCGGCGAGCGGGTGCTGCTGCGCGGGCTCGGTCTCAACTTCTTCGACCACATGGCGCTGCTCACCGAGGGCCGCGGCGGCCGGTACGTGCGAACGCCCGGCGGCGCGCTGCGGTACCGGCCGTCGGGCCGTGAGCCGCGGCTGTACGCGGGCTCGCGGCGCGGCGTCCCGTACCAGGCGCGCGGCGACAACGCGAAGGGCCCGTACGGGCGGCACGAGCCCGCCGTCCTGACCGGTGACGTCGTGGCCCGCTTCCGCAAGCGCGCGGAGAGCGGGGAGGCCCCCGACTTCCTCGACGAGATATGGCCGTTGATCGCGAAGGAGGTGGAGACGGTCTATTACGCGGCGCTGCTGGCGGGCTGGGGCGGTGGCCCGGCAGGGGTGAGCGACTTCCGGGGACGGTTTCTCGCCACCGGCCACGGGAGCCCTCAAGAGGCGCGCGTGCTGGGCGAGTTCGGCATCGCTGACGCCGACCGCTGGTCCTGGGACCGGCTCTCCCGGCCGCACCCGCCGCGCCCCTTCACCTCCGCGCGCGCCCACCGCGCGTGGCTCCTGGAGCGGCTGCGCGAGGACGCCGCGCAGGCCGCGCTCGGCAATGTCGCAGGTCCGCTGAAGGCCGCGCTCGACGTGCTCCGCGACCTGCGCAACGAACTCCGCGGCATCGTCGACCACGGCGGCCTCTCCGGCACCTCGCGCCGCGACCACCTCGACCGCTGGTACACGCCGCTCAACGCCTTCCTGTCCATCGGTCCGCCGCGCCGCCGCATCGAGGAGATGGCGGCACTGATCGAGGCGGGGGTCCTGGAGGTGCTCGGTCCGCGCCTGACCGTGCGGCCCGAGAGCGGGGCCTTTCTCGCCCACTCCCCCGACGTGCCGGACTCCGCCGTCCGTGTCACCACGCTGATCGAGGCCCGGCTGCCCGAACCGGACCTGCGCCGCACCGGTGACGCGCTGCTCGGTGAGCTCCTGGCGAGCGGCGGATGCCGGCCCCATGTGGTCGACGGCTACGAAACCGGAGGCCTGGACGTGACGCCGCGGCCCTACCGCCTGATCGACCGTCAAGGCCGTGTCCAGCCGCGGAGGTTCGCGTTCGGTGTGCCCACCGAAGGGGTCCACTGGGTGACTGCGGCCGGTGCCAGGCCCGGCGTCGACTCGGTCACCCTGTCGGACGCGGACGCGGTGGCGCGGGCCGCGCTCCGCATGGCCGCCGGGGGCGGTGAGCCGCTTCCCGGACCCCGGACGGAGCCGAAGCGGAATCTCCGACTGACCGAATGTTGAACTTGCAAGCACTAATTAGGTGCGCCTAATCTTGGGCCTCCGCTCGGTTACCGTCCCCCGACCGAAGGAGTCCCCCACCATGACTGGACGTCTCAACAGCGCCCAGCCCTACGCCCTCGGCCTGTTCCGCATAGTGATCGGCCTGCTCTTCGCCTGCCACGGCGCCGCCTCCCTCTTCGGCGTCCTCGGCGGCGCGGCGGGCGGCGGCACGATCGACGCCGGCACCTGGCCCGGCTGGTACGCGGCCGTCATCCAGCTCGTCGGCGGCGGCCTGGTCCTGCTCGGCCTCGGCACCCGCGCCGCCGCCTTCGTCTCGTCCGGTTCGATGGCCTACGCCTACTTCAAGGTCCACCAGCCGGAGGCGCTGTGGCCCATGGAGAACGGCGGCGAGGCCGCGGCGATCTTCTGCTGGGCCATGCTGCTGCTCGTCTTCACCGGCTCCGGCGCGTTCGGCCTCGACCGGTTCTTCGCCTCGCGGGTCGAGAGCGGGGCCGGCGGGGAGGACGCGGACTCGAAGCGGGCGCCGGTCGCGGCGTGACCTGAGCCGGCGTACGAAGCGGCGCCCCCCCTTCCTCAAGCATCCCGGTGTTCCGGTACGAGGAAGGGGGCGCCGTTTCCCGTCTACGCCCGGTCGGCCTTCGCGTGCGCCCGGGGCTCGAACGGCACCGTGAAGCACGCGGCCCGGTCACCGGCGCCGCCGGGCTCGTGGTGCAGGACCACGGAGGAGGCCTCGCCGGGCCGGAATCCCCAGCCGTGGACCGCGCCCGCCGATCCGGAGCCGTCCGCTCCGGCGGTGAAGTCGAGCCACACCTCGTTCTCCGGGTTGAGGTAGGCCGGGTTCTTCGACGGCTGCACCGGGTCGACGCGGTGCTGGTAGTGGCCGCCCGCGGCCTCCGGGTCCGCGCCGCACGGCTTCCGGTGCACGTGCACGCCGTACGCGTGCCCCGGCTTCATGCCCCTGACCCGCAGGGTGACGGCCGTGCCGCCTTCGACGCCGCGCTGCACGACCTCGATCCACGACGCCGCGGGGACGAGTCTCTGGTCGTACGTCACCGCGGGCGAGGGGATGAAGGCCGTGGGCGGCGCGAACCGCGCCTCGACCCGCACGGAGGGGGTCCCCGCAACCGCACCACTCGCACCCAGCACACCCATCACACTCACCACACCCACCGCAGCCATGCCCCCGACACCGACCCTGACCAGCACCCCTGGCACCACCATCGCCCCGCTCCATGTCCCTGATGTCGCCCGCGTCCCGCTCGGGCGCTGACTCGTTCGTACGGGACTTCGGTGCCGTACGCCGCATCGGGGGAGGCAGCCGGGTGAACGTGATGTAGGGAACATCTAAACCCCCAGTGGATCTCTCGCCCTTCGCGCGGCGTACGCTGTACAGCTGTCACCAGGCCGCCCCTGCCGTTCCCCGAGACACAGCGGCAACGCGCTGCCAACCGGGGAGTAACGGGGAGTTACGGTGCTTGAGAGTGTGGGGGCCTTGACCGGCAGTCCGTGGATCTACGCGGTCGTCGCCCTGTCCGTCCTGTTCGACGTGTTCGTTCCTGTGCTGCCGAGCGGCGTCCTCGTCATCATGTCGGCCACGGCGGCCGCGGCGGCGGGGACCGGTGCGGGGCAAGTGCCGCACGGCGTCCCCGACATCCTGATGCTCACCCTCTGCGCGGCGACGGCCTCCGTGCTCGGCGACATGGTCGCCTTCCGCCTGGCCTGGCGCGGCGGCGAACGCCTCGACCGCGCCATCGCCCGCTCCCGGCGCCTGACCACCGCGCAGGAACGACTCGGCACCGCGCTCGCGCGGGGCGGCGGCATCCTCGTCGTCATCGCACGCTTCGCACCGGCGGGCCGCTCGATCGTCTCCCTCGGCGCGGGCGCGGCCCACCGCAGGCTGCGCGAGTTCCTGCCCTGGTCCGCCCTGGCCGGCCTGGCCTGGGCCGGCTACAGCGTCGCCCTCGGCTACTTCGGCGGCCAATGGCTCGGCGCGACGTGGCTCGCCACAGGCGTCTCACTCCTCGCCCTGTTCGCAGCAGGCGCAGGAGCAGCATTCCTGGTCCGCCGCCCCACCCCGACCCCAACAAAGGCCTAACCAACCACCCGACCCGGCACGGTCCGCCCGGGGGTCCCGGGGCCGCCCCTGCGCCCACCCCGGGCCCCGACCGGCGGCATCCCTGGCACGCCCCCCGGGACGGGCCGCAGCGAACACACAGAGCACCACGCGGGCCGGCACGGACCCCGGAGGGCCACCTGCACTCCCGCCCCGCCTGGCCGACGGCGCACGCCGCCGGGAACCGAACCGGCAAAGGCGTAGGCAACCGCCCGGCCCCGGCATGGCCCCTGGCCGCCGGAACGGCCGCGCTCTACCCCTGCACCCACCCCGACCTACCGCCGGCGCCGTTTTCGGGTACGCCGCCGGGGCCTACCGGACACAGCGAGGGCGCGGTACGCCGCCGGGGACCGGACGCCCGTAGGCCCGAGACACGCGGCCCCGCCCACACTCCCACCCCCCTTGGTGCACCCCGAAGACCGGCCACGTTCCCAGGAAGCCGCCCAGGGCCGGAGGCCGAAGGCGCCGTATGGGACCACGCTCCCGCACCTGCCCCCCGACCGACTGGCGGCGTCCCGGTACGCCACCCAGGACCGGACGCCACGAAGGCGCAGGGAAACCGAGCGGCCACGGCCCCACACGGACCCCAGCCCTAACCCCCCTCGCCCCGGCCGGCCGAGCGCACGCCCCGCCCAGCCGTGGCAGCACCGGACCGAAAGGTCCGCCGAGTGCAGGCCCACCGGCAGACCGGCTGCGCTCCGGGGGGGGGCGGCTCCGGCGGTCCTAGCCGTCTTGCGCGCTCCTCGCGCATGCGCGCGTCGCCGCGAAGCGGGCGCCACCCGGGTCGGCGGCCGCATCCGGGCACCCCAGCGGCAACGACGACCCTCTGCCTTGTCCGCTCTGCGGGAGGGGGAAGCCTGCCGCAGGGCAGGTCACCGCTGGGGCTAGGACGCGCGTGCCCCGCGCACTTCCAGGTCCGCCAGCAGTTCCGCCGTCGCCTCCGCCACCGCGTTCACCGCGCGGTCGAACACCTCGCGGTTGTGGGCGGCCGGGGCGCGGAAGCCGGAGACCTTGCGTACGTACTGAAGCGCGGCGGCCCGGATCTCCTCCTCGGTGGCGTCCTCGGGGATGGCGGGCGGGCGGAGCGTCTTGATGCTTCGGCACATGCCTCCAGCTTGCCACCGCCGGGCCGCCGCCGGGCCGCCGCCGGGCCATCGCCGGGCCAACGTCGGGCCGTCGCCGAGCCGCACCTAGCCATCACCGATGCCGCGTCGAATCGGATCGGAGCGCACGGATCACTCGCACACGGAATTCGAACAGGAGTACCATTACGGCGTGCCTGTCACCCCACCCCATGACTTCCCGAGCGACCTCCTCGCCGGCCAGGAGGAACTGCACCAGGTCCGCTCCACGCTCCTGGCGCTGCTCAAACGCCTGCCCTGGTCCGTCGAGCCCCTCGACGGCTTCAGCGACACGGGCGGCTGGCGGAAAGTGGAGCGCCCCGCTTCGCCCGGCTGGACCCCCGACGAACAGGCCGAGGTCGAGAAACTCCGCACGCGGGAAAGGGAGTTGGCGGTCTTCGTGACCTGCCACCGGTACTGGGAACAGGTCACGGGACCGGACGTCGTCGCCGCGCGGGCCCGCCTCAAGCACGCCCACGAGACGCCGGACGAGTCCGCGCCGTAAAGCCATTGACACGCGCTGAGAGCGGGCGTTGACTCCCTACCAGCCGCGCACAAGAGCCCCCTTCGAGCCACGGAGGTGCAGCCATGAACGTCTTGATAGTCGTCGCGATCCTGGCCCTCTTCGGCCTGGGCTTCGACCAACCTCTGCTGTGGCTGGCCGCAGCGGCACTCGCCTTCTACCTGGTGCGCTTCTACGAGGGCGGTTCGGCCGGCAAGAAGAGCGGTTCCGGGAGCGGCGGTAGCGGCATGGGCGCCGGAGGGGGAGGCGGCGCAGGTGGCGGCGGCTACCCCAAGACGTACCGCGACTACCGCATCCGCAAGGAACGCCAGGAGCGCTGGGACCGCCGATACCGCAGGACGCACCCCGGATCCGGCCGCTGAAATCCCCGCCGGGACGGCCGAAGAGCAGCGCCACGCGCAGGCCCCCCGCCGACATCGGCGGGGGGCCTGCGCGCAACCGGAGCGGGAGCGTCAGTGACGCGGACCCTGCTTCCGGTCCCGCCAGTCCTGACCCTTCGCGTCGCCGCGCTCACCCTTGGCGCGCTCGAACTCGATCTGCTCCTTGCGCACGGAGTCGGAGACCTCCTGCGTCTCCGTGACCTTCTCGGTCTCCAGACGCACGCGCTCGACCGGCACCGACTCCTTGCGGACGACGGGCTTCTCGGCGTGCAGGGTCACCTCGGTCTCGGCCTCACCGATGTTGGAGCGGGTCTCCTCGCCCTCGCGGATGGGCTCGCGGACCACGCGTACCTCCTCGTGGGAGATGGGCACGGACGTCTTCACGTCCTCGGTGACGACCACCTTGCGCAGGCGGGCCCGCCCGACCACTTCCTCTTCCTTCCCCACCCGCAGCCGCTCCTCGGAGCGCACCATGTCCTCGGCCTTGCCGGTGTCGGCCGCACCGGCCCGCGTCGCGAACTCACGCGAGCCACCCGCGCCCGCGCCGGCCATACCGGCACCCGCTCCGGCACCCGCCATGCCCGTCCCGGAGGTGGTGCGCGTCTGGTTGCCGCCCGCCATGCCACGCGCGGTCGCGTCGGGCCTGGCGAGCCCGTAGTGGGCGTAGAGCTCGTGCTCCTCACCCGGCTCTATGTGCTGGTCGGCGTCGATGCGGGGAGCGTCCTTGACGGCCTCCTTCGTCGTCGCCACGTGCAGCTTGTCCTCCTGACGGCGGGCGCCGGCCAGCGGGACGAAGCTCTGCTTCATACCGAACAGGCCGGTCTTGACGGTGATCCACTCGGGGCGGCCGCTGCGGTCGTCGAGGTAGACCTGCTCGACACTGCCGATCTTCTCGCCGGTCCGGTCGTAGGCCGTCAGGCCCGCAAGCCCGTCGGGGTTGGTGAAGGCCTCGCCCTGCGTCATGGGTGATCACTCCCTTGCAGCGCGCGACAGGCGAAAATCGACTTTCGCCTCGGAGGACGCACGCCTCCCCTCCATCGCGCTCTGCGCGGCGCCGCGCCGCAACCAGGAAAGTCACGCACCGTACCCGGACTGCCCGCAAAAGGCCGTGCAGAGGCACGCCTGCGGCCATCGGACGGATCTGGTCGGCCCCTCGCCGGTTAGCCCATTCGGGTTACCCCTCGTCCCGCGGACCCGGCGCACGAAGAAGCCCCCCGGCCGATCACGGCCGGGGGGCCACGAGCAGGACGACACCTGCTTCTTCACCCGGTGGGCGCGGACGGTTTCGAACCGCCGACATCCTCCTTGTAAGGGAGGCGCTCTACCCCTGAGCTACGCGCCCGGGACGAGTGGACAGCCTACCTTGCCGCAGGCAGTGCCCCGCAAACCCCTTCTTGTCACCGGGCGGCCGGGGGTTAACCCCACCCTGATCCGGTGGCCGGCGGGATCCTCCCGGCCCGGGCGGCTCCGTAGAGTCTGACCCGACAGCACAAGATCACTTCAGCCGCGCAAGAGCGCTTCAGCAGCACGAGAGCACTTCAGGGGGAGCCCGTCATGACCGTCCGCACCCGTCGTCGTCCGCGCACGGCCCGCGCACTCGCCGCCGTCGGCGGGACCGCGGCCGTCGTCCTGCTCGTCGGCGCGTGCGGGGCCGACGCCGACGACGACACCGAACCGGAGCACCGGACGTTCGCCCTGCCGGGCAAGACGCTGACCGTCGAGTCCAGCGACTCCACCCTCGAACTGGTTCCCGCCGCCGGCGACGCCAAGGGCGTGCAGGTGACCCGGTGGTTCGACGGAGAGACCGTGCTCGGCGGCGACCCCAAGGTGACGTGGAAGATGGAGGGCAACCGGCTCACGCTCGACATGGAGTGCTCCGGAGTCATCGCCAACTGCTCGGCCAGGCACCGGGTCGAGGTGCCCCGCGGGGTCGCGGTGACCGTCGAGAACAAGGACGGCACGGTCACGGCGAGCGGGTTCAAGGACGCGCTGAAGGTGCGTACGAAGGACGGATCGGTCACCGTCAAGAACACCCACGCCGCGCTCGACCTGCGCAGCTCCGACGGCTCCATCACCGTCGACGGCGCGCAGGGGCCGCTCGATCTGCACAGCTCCGACGGCTCCGTCACCGCGCGCCGCATCACGTCGCGGCAGGTGGCCGTCGACTCCAAGGACGGTTCCGTACGGCTGGAACTGGCCGCCGTGCCCGACCGCGTGGAGGCCCGGAGCAAGGACGGCTCCGTCGACATAGCGGTGCCGGACAGGGAGAGCGGGAAGAAGGTCGCGTACGACGTGCGGACCGATGTCTCCGACGGCTCCGTCGACGTGGCGGTGCCGCGCGACGACAACAGCCCCCACCGGCTGTCCGTCCGCAGCGCCGACGGCAAAGTCACCGTGCGCAGCGCGAACTAACCGGCCCGTGTATTCGTCCTTAACCGGTGGGAGAATGTGACACCGGGGCAGGGCGGATGACAGCACGGGAGAGGGATAGTGACGGCGACACCTTCGCAGCCGTACACACCGGACAGAACCGAGGCCGAGAGCACCACAGCAGCGACAGCAACAGCCACAGCCACAGCCACAGGAGACGCGGCGGGCACAGTGCGCGCTCAGTGCGGGAGCGCGCGTCGCGGCGGTCCCCTCCGTGACGCCCTCCACGCCCTCGCCCTCGTCACCGCCGTCACCCTCTCCCTGCCGCTGCTCGCCGCCGCCGCACCGGCCGCGTTCGCGGGCGGCGGCACCCGCCGTTGGTTCGGCGGCCGCGGCGAGAGCCTGCGCGCCGAGGCGCAGGCCGCGAAGGACGCCGCTGCCGCCGCCTTCTACGAACTGGACACCGCCCAGCGCGATCTGCGCATCTCGATAGAGACGATCGTGGCCGTGGACTCCTCGCCCGCGGCCCAGCGCGCCGTCTCGGACTTCGAGGCGATCGGGCGGCGCATCGACGAGGTGAGCCACCAGTACATCAGCGCGGTGGACGCTCACGACCTCGACCGGGACGACCTGGAGTCCTCGGTCGCGGCCCGCGCCAGGACCGAACTCGCCGCGGCCAAGACCGAGCTGGACAAGGCCAAGCAGGACCTCGACCGCTTCCAGCAGGGCCTCGGACCGCTGCTCGACAAGGCGGAGACCCAGCTGGCGCGGCTCGCCCCCGCGGTGGAGCGGGCCCGCCAGACGCTGCTCGCCGCGAGCAACGCCCTCGACACCGTGCGGGCCGCGGGCCTCAAGGCCGACGACCTCGCCGCCCGGCTCGCCGCACTCGGCCCCGAGCTGACCAAGCTCAACCAGGGCGCGGGCCGGCACGGCGTGCCGGAGACGCTGCAGCGTGCCGACCGCGTCCTGCGCGACGCCGAGGCCGTGCGCGCCGAGGCCGAGCGGCTGCCCGAGCGCGCCGCCGAGATCGACCGGCGGCTCGTGTCGCTGCGCACCCGCGCGCAGGCGCTGACCACGCGCAGCGGCCAGGTCGACCCCGTCCTCAGCGAGCTGCGGCGCAGGTTCTCCGCCGCCTGCTGGCAGGACTTGCAGCACGTCCCCGACCAGGCCGCGGAGCACGTGCGCCAGGCCGAGGCCAAGCTGGCGGAGGCGCGCCAGGCCCGTGAGGAGCAGCGCTGGCCGGACGCCACCGCGCGGCTCTCCACGGTCCGCGCGCTGCTGAACTCCACGGACGAGGCGGTCTCGGCGGCCGGTGACCGCCTCCAGCGGCTGAACGCGGTGTCGAAGGACCCGCAGCAGGAGATCGACCGCACCCGCTTCGCGATCCGGGACGCGCAGCGCCTGGCGATGGCGGGCCGCCAGACCCCCGAGCCGCGCCACGCCCGCCCGCTGGACGACTCCGTGGCCCGCCTGGACCGCGCGGTGGCCTCCCTGGAGGGCCGCCACCCCGACTACTGGCACTTCCTGACCGAGACCGAGGCGGTCCGCACCACCGTGGCGCGCGTGGTCGCGCAGATCCGGGAGGAGCGGGGGCAGGGGGCCTGAGAGCCTGTCTCATCACCCCGGCCGGGGTACGGCTTGAACCCCTGTGCGAACGTGGGGAGATGCGTGACTTCCCCACGGGTGACTTCCCCACGGATCTCCGGGCGCGGCGCCTCGTCGCCATCGTGCGCGGCACCGATCCCGACGCCTCCTTCCGTACGGTCATGACGCTCGTGGAGTCCGGCGTTCCGCTGGTCGAGGTCTCCCTCAGCGGCGCCGACGCCCTGGGCGTGCTGCGCCGGGCGCGGGCCGAGCTCGGCGCGGACGCCTGGCTCGGCGCGGGCACGGTCCGCACGGCCGACGACGCGCGCCGGGCCGCCGAGGCGGGTGCCAACCTCATCGTCACGCCCGGGCTCGGCGCGGGCGTCGACGAGGCGGTGCGCCTCGGGCTTCCGGTGCTCGGTGGTGTCCTCACGCCCACCGAGGTCATCGCGGCCGAAGCGGCGGGCGTGACGGCGCTGAAGGTCTTCCCGGCGTCGGCGATGGGCGGCCCCACGTATCTCAAGGCGCTGCGGGCCCCCTTCCCCGACGCGGCCTTCGTGCCGGTCGGCGGGGTGGACGCGGTGGCCGCCGAGGCGTATCTGGCGTTCGGCGCGGTGGCGGTGGGCGTCGGCTCACCGCTGATCGGCGACGCGGCGGACGGCGGCGACCTGGGCGCGCTGCGCGCCCGGGCGGCGGAGTTCGTGGAGGCGACGGGGGCGGTGCCCCGATGAGCACACCACCGCTCCCGCCCCCGACCCCGGGCCCGATTCCACCCTCGCCCCCGACTTCGCCCCCGGCCTCGACCTCGACCCCGGCTCCGCCCTCGCCCTTGCCCTCACCCCAGACTTCGCCCTTGACGTCGCCCCCGGCCCCCTGCGACGTCCTCACCCTCGGCGAGACCATGGTTGCCCTGCGCGGGAGCGGGCCCCTCAAGCTGGGGGGCTCGATGGATGTGTCGGTCGCGGGTGCCGAGAGCAATGTCGCCATCGGGCTGTCCCGGCTCGGTCACACCGTCCGCTGGGCGGGCGCGGTCGGCGACGACGAGGCCGGTGAGCTGGTCCTGCGCACGCTGCGCGCGGAGGGCGTCGACGTCACCGCCGCCACGCGCGACCCGCGGGCCCCGACGGGCCTGGTCCTGTTCGAGCCGCGGCTGCCGGACGTGACCCGCGTGCACTACTACCGGGCGGGGTCGGCGGGTTCACGGCTCGCCCCGGACGCGGTCGAGGCGGCCTTCGCCACCGCCCGGCCGCCGCGCGTCCTGCACCTGACGGGCATCACGCCGGCGCTCGGCCCGTCGGCGGCCGAGGCGTGCCGGCGCGCCCTGCGCCTCGCCCGCGAGCACGGCACACAGGTCTGCCTGGACGTGAACTTCCGCTCCCGCCTGTGGAGTCCGGAGCAGGCGGCGACGGAGCTGCGCGAGTGGCTCCCGTACGTCGACGTCCTCATCGCCTCCGACGACGAACTGCCGCTGTGCCTGCCGTCGGGCACCACGGAGAATGGCCTCATCGAGCGGGGCGTGCGCGAGGTCGTGGTCAAACTCGGCGCCGACGGCGCCACGGTGCACACCGCCGAGGGCGAACTCCACTCCCCCGCCCGCGAGGTGCGGGCCGTGGACGCGGTGGGCGCGGGCGACGCGTTCGTCGCCGGCTACCTGTCGGCCCTGCTCGACGGCGCGGACGTGCAGGACCGCCTGGCCCGCGCGGTCACGACGGGCGCGTTCGCGGTGGCGACCCCCGGCGACTGGGAGGGCGCACCGACACGGGCGGAGCTGGGCCTGCTGGGGGCAGGCGGCGGGACGGTGGTCCGCTAGCCCCCGGCGGGGGCCCCGGGGAAAGCGCCCGCCAGGGCAGCTTCCAGGGGCGCGGGGAACTGCGCGCCCAGCCCCCACCGGCCCGCAGACAAACCCGCACCCCCGCCGCCCCAGGGGCGCGGGGAACTGCGCGCCCAGCCACACCCGACCCGCAGCCGAACAACCCACCCCGCCCCCAACGGCGCCCTCAGCCGCAGCAACCCCCACCACAGCAACCACCGCCACCGCCCGCGCCCCCGCCCCCGCGAGCCGCGGGCGCAGACGCGGCAGCCGACCCACCGACGGCCACAGTAGAAAGCAACTTCACCGTGTCCTCGTGCCCGCCGGGGCACACCGCCGGGTCGCCCGACTCGGCCATGGGACGGCTCAGCTCGAAGGTCTCACCACAGGACCGGCACCGGTATTCGTATCGAGGCATGACCCCAGGCTAGCGGGACCCCACCGCCCCCAGGAACGCCCTGGCGATCTCCTCCCCCGCCGCGACCCCGCGCTCGGCGAGCACCGTGAGGCCCGGCGCGACGAACCCCGTGTCGGCGAGCTCCCCGTGGCCGGGCCGCCAGGAGCGGTCCGCCGCGAGCAGCAGGTCGGCGTCGAGCAGCGAGTCCCCCGCCGCGAGGACCTCCGTCGCGCCGGCCCGCCGCGCGACCTCCCGTACCGCCGCGCTCTTGGTGAGCGGCTTCGGCACGGCGTAGAGCTTGCGGCCCTGCAGCGAGACGGTCCACCCGCGCTCCTCGGCCCAGACGGCGAGCTCCTTCACCCACTCCCCCGGCAGCAGCGCGCGCTCGACGACGAGGTACGCGAAGAGGTCCTCGGCGACGCGCTCCTTGAGCAGCCACGCCGGATCGGCGGTCCGCACCAGGTGGGCGCGGACCTCGTCGAGCGTGGCGCACTCGGCGGCGAGGCGGCGGGCGACCACCGCCTGCCAGTCGGGGTCGGAGACGCCGTCGACGAGCAGGTGCCCGCCGTTGGCGCAGATCGCGAACTTCGGTGCGGGACCCGGCAAATGGATGCGCCCGTACTGTGCGCGGGTCCGGGTCGTGGTCGGCACGAAGACGGCGGTGCGGCCCAGCTCGTCGAGGAGTCCGGCGGCGGTCTCGGTGACGTACGACAGGGGCTTGCCCTCGTACACCTCGACGCAGAGCAGGCGCGGCGCCTCGGCGTCGGGCATGGCAAGGCCGAGGGCGGCGGTGGAGTAGATGAGGGTGCGGTCGAGGTCGCTGGCGATCACCATGGTGCTCACTTGCCGGTCACCGCCCTGCCGTCCGCGCCCGTCGCGCCGCGCGTGTACTTGGGGTGGATCAACCCGACGCAGGTGTACGGGAGTTCGTCGACCTCCTCGACGGGCACGCCCCTCTGCTCGGCGAGCAGGCGTACGTGGTCGAGGTCGGCCCCGGCGCCCGCGCGGGCCAGGATCTTCCAGGGGACGCGGCGGAGGAGGACGCGGGTCGTCTCGCCGACGCCCGGCTTGACGAGGTTCACGTCGTGGATGCCGTACTCCTCGCTGATGCGCTCGACGGCGGCCCAGCCCTCCCAGGTCGGCGCGCGGTCGGCGGAGAGCGCCTCCTTGACCTGCGCGTCCACCGCGTCGTCGACCTCCGCGAAACGGCCCGCGACCGCGTCGATGAACTCGCCGGACACATCCGCCTCCGCGAGCTCGCGGTAGAACTTCGCGCCGTGGAAGTCGTCGGGGCCGACCAGGTCGGCGCGGAGCACGGTGCGCGAAATCAGCCCGGACACCGTGGAGTTGAGGCAGGCGGAGGGGATGAGGAAGTCCTCGCGGGTGCCGTAGGTGCGGACGCACGAGCCGGGGTCGGCGAGCACGGCGATCTCCGGATCGAAGCCCGCGGGACCGCCCGAAGCCTCGAACTCCCTTACCGCGTCCGCGAGTTCGCGGGTGATCGCCCCCTTGCCTGTCCAGCCGTCGACGAAGACGACGTCGACCGGGTCGTGGTGGGCGGCGAGCCAGCGCAGCGCGTTGGCGTCGATGCCGCGGCCGCGGACGATCGACACGGCGTAGTGCGGCAGGTCGAGGCCGTGCCGGTGGGCGGCCCAGCGGCGCATCAGGACGCCGACCGGGGTGCCCGCGCGGGCCAGGGAGACCAGGACCGGACGCGGGGACCTCTCCGCGAGCACGGTCTCGGTGACGGTGCCGACGGCCTGCGCGATGCGGGCGGCGGACGTGTCGAGCGCGGCGCGGAACAGCTCCTGGTAGCGCTCGCTCGGCTGGTACTCGACGGGCAGCGACTCGGCGTAGTGCGCGCCACCGCTCTGTATCGCCTCCTCGCGCTCCTCCGTGGGGGCTTCGAGCGTCACGTCCGAGAGGTCCTGGAGCAGCCAGCCGACGTCTTCGGGGGCGTACGAGGAGAAGGCGGGGCCGCGAAGGGGCTCGGGAAGCATGCGGGACCTTTCAGGGACACGCTCGGGTACGTAGGAGGGGACGACGGCCAGCAGGACGTGCCCGGTGTGTGCGGAGAGCTGCGCCAACAGGCCGTTCGGGGCGTGCAGTTGCGGGGTGTCCGCGACCGAGTCCACGACCGCGACGACCGCGTCGAAACCGCCGCCCGCGACGTTGTACGCGTACCGCGTGCCGGGACCGTCGGCGGGGTCGTCGTGCGCGGGGAAGGCGAGGCGGGTGCGTATCGCGTAGCCGGGATCGTCCACGGCGAGCACAGGCGACCGAGTCGTGGTCGAAAACCGCACCTCGACACCGGCCCGCACCTCGATACCGGCCCGCCCCTCTCCCCCGACCCTGCGCTCCAGCTCCACACCCAGCGCGAGCGGGGCGTACATCAGTTCCTCGAAGCCGAGGACGAGCACGCGGCGCGCCCCGGCCGGCAGGGCCTTCTCGATCTCGGCCGCCATGGCGGGCAGCGCCGCGTCCAGGGCGGCCCGGTGCGCGGGCGTGAAGCCGTGCCGTCCGCCGTCGGGGACACCCGCGGGCCAGCCGAGCTCGACGCGCGTGACGGGGCCGCGTCCCCCACCGGGCGGCGGGACGGGACGCGTCTCGTACTCCGCGACCAGCGCCTGCCCCTTCTCCAGGACGCCGTCGGGCAGCCGCACCGTGCCGGACGCCGTGGCGACGAGGTCGACGCGCGCGCCGATCTCGCGGGCGAAGTCGGCGAGCCGCCCCCGGTCCGCGGGCGAGCGCATGTCGACGAGCGCCACTATCACGTACCGCTCGCGGGGGAAGCGCTCGTGCAGGGCGCGGATGGTGTTGAGGACGGTGTTGCCGGTGGAGAACTCGTCGTCGACGAGGACCAGTGGGCCGTTCCCCGCGAGCAGCGCGGGGTCCTCGGGCAGCAGCAGGTGCGAGCTGGCGTGCGAGTGGGACTCCTCGAAGCCGCCCGCGCGCTCGACGCCGTCGACGGGGCGCCGGGTGGAGTGCAGGTAGGGCGCGAGGGCGATGCCGTCGGCGACCGCGTGGCCGAGGCCCGTCGCGGTCTCCGCGTAGCCGAGGACGACGGCGCACCGGGCCTCGTCGTCGCCGAGCAGCTCCCGCACGCGGACGCCGAGGTCGTGCCCGGCCGCGTACACCACCGAGGGGCGCTGGGGGACGTGCTTGCCGAGGACGTTCGACACCAGGAGGTGCGCCCGCTTGGGGTTGCGGCGCAGGGCGAGGCCGAGCAGGCCGCGCAGCGACGCGTCGCCGTCGAGCCCGACCCCGAGCCGCTCGGCGACCCAGGTCCCCGACCACTCCGTCGTCTCCGGCACCGCGTCTTCAGTCACGTACGTCATGTCCCTTACGTTCATCGGCCGGGAGACCGGCACGTTCGTCGGCCGGGAACCCGGCGCCTTCGTCGGCCGGGAAGCCCGGCGGTCCGGCCGGGGAGTCCGGCCGGTCAAGCGGGAAGTCCCGCGGTGAGCAGCTCCACGAAGCCGATGTCCGCCTTGGCCACGCCGAAGACCTCGGCGCGCCGCAGGGTCCGCTCGGCCCAGGCGCGGTGCGGCTTCACCTCGTTCATCTTGTTCGTGTACGAGGAGCGCAGCACCCCGCCGCCGCCCCGCTCGGGGCGGAGGATGTCCTCGGCGTCGCTGAACTCCTCGTGGCTGACCACGGAGAGCGCGTGCACGGGCAGCACGTGCGAGGGGTGGATGCAGGTCTTGCCGAGCAGGCCGTTGGCGCGGTCGAGCTCGATCTCGCGGAGCAGCCCGTCCATGTCGTGCTCGATGAGGGCCTGGCGCAGCTCCTCGGCCCGGCTCTCCAGGAAGGGGCTGCGGCGCAGCTGCGGCTTGAACATCCGCTCCTGGACGCGGAAGTACTCCCACACGGGCCCGGTCACGGTGAAGCCCGTGCCGTCGGCCCTGCCGAGGACGTTGACCACGTCGGCGATGACGGAGGCGACGATCTGCACGTCGTACGCGGTCATGTCCGGCGGTCTGCGCAGTCCGTACGCCGAGCAGAAATCGGTGACGCCGAGACGCAGCGCGAGGACCCGGTCGCGGTACTTGTCGACGGTGCGGGCGATTCCGGCGAGGGTCTCGGCGCGGCTCTCCAGATGCAGCAGCTCGGGCGACTCCAGGACGGGCATGGCGAAGAGCCGCCGGCCCCCGCCCGTGGGCCCCGTCGGCAGCTCCGCCTCCGCGGCCGCCACCGCCTCCAGGAACGGAACGCCCCGCTCCTCGGTGAACTTGGGCAGTACGAATCCGGACAACAGCCGGACGCTCGTCCCGAGCCTGCGGACGAGGTCGGTTATCTGCCCGGCGGCGCGGACCCGGATGAAGAGCAGCGGCGGCTCCGCGTCCCGCTCCGCCAGGTCGGCGAACTGCCTGACCAGGTTCTCCTCGGCCTCGGCGACCTCGGAGTCGTCGATGGAGTCCTCCAGGCACACGACCATGGAGATCACGCCGCGCCCGGCCTGCTTCATGATGTCGTCCGCGAGGCGGGGGCGGGTGGCCGGGCTATAGAGCGTGGCGCCCAGGGCGGGCGCGAGCAGGTGGGGCGGGGAGTCCGCGGTGAAGGCACACGGCTCCCGGTGGAAGAGGCGCTGACGCACCTCTGGGGCGATGTGCCCGAAATGACGCATGTGATTCCCCTGCTATCGCCTGTTTCATCGACGTGGGCCGTTTGGATGTGGCCGGTAATAGTACGTAGAGACGGGTGCCGGGGGTTCCCTCCGGGCATGAACTTCAGGTAACCCGGCCATGTCACACACGCTCACCACACCACCGTCGCACGTTCGCAGCACCCGCAGGTCAGGAGCCTGATGGCGCGACCGGGAGCTTCGGCCCCCCGCGTTGTCCCACTCGTGCGGGGGAAGGCAGGATGACCGTATGACGCACGCGATGTTGAAGGGGTCGAACGTCCCTCTCGAAGCCTCGTCCGTCCGCGCGGTGCTGCGCTGGGCTCCGGGCCAGGGCGTCCCCGACGTCGACGCGTCGGCGCTGCTGCTCGGCGGCGACGGCCGGGTCCGCTCCGACGAGGACTTCGTCTTCTACAACCAGCCCCGTCACCCCGGCGGCAAGGTGTGGCGGCTCGGCAAGAAGCGGGTCGCCGAGGGGCTCACCGACACGATCCAGACGGATCTGGCGGGCCTGGATCCGGCCGTGGACCGGGTGCTCCTCGCCGCGTCGGCCGAGGGTGTCTCCTTCGAGCATGTACCCGCGCTGCGGATCCTGCTCTTCGACGCGGCGGTCGCCGAGGGCGAGCCGCTGGCCTACTTCGACATCACGCCGCAGACCGGCGAGGAGACCGCGCTGATCTGCGGGGAGCTCTACCGCCGCGGTGAGGGCTGGAAATTCCGCGCGCTCGGCGAGGGGTACTCCAACGGCCTGGAGGGCCTCGCCTCCGACTTCGGCATCTCGGTGGACGACTCGGATTCCGCGGCCCCGGAGCCCGCGCCCGCAGCCCCCTCGACGTCCTTCCCGCTGCCGCCCCGGCAGCCGGCGCCGCAGCACGCCCAGCCGTCCATCGCCCAGCCGGCCCCGCAGACGCCCCCGCAGCCCGCGTACGGCTACCCGCCCGAGCCGCCCCGCCACCCGGCGCCCCAGCCCGCGTACGGCTATCCGCCGGCGGCGGCCACCCAGCCCGCCCCGATCGCGCCGCCGCCCCCGGTCGCCCAGCCGTCGTACGGCTATCCGCAGCCGGTGACGCCGATGCCGGACCCGAACTTCCGGCTGCCGCCGCAGGGGCCGCAGTTCCTGCCCCGCTGAGGCGGCGGGCCGGCCCGGTGGGTGCACGGGGCTCAGCCCACCTTGGTCTTGTAGCCCCGGCCCCACTGCAGTCCCCAGCCGTACAGCCGGTCGAGCTCGGCCTGGAAGCCGTAGACGAACTTCACCTCGCGGCGCACGATCAGCTCGTCCTTCACGTTCTCGATGGCGACGACCGCGCAGGAGCGGGCCTGCGGCTGCCGCTCGTCGAGGTCGATCTCGATGCGCGGGCCGTTGCTGGGGTAGAGCGTGACCTTGGCCTGCGTACGGTCGAAGGCCGGTGTCTGGTCGTAGATGTACGCGAAGACCAGGAGCCGCTTGATGGACTCGCGGTGGTCGAGGTTGACGTAGATGGTCTCGCCGGACGGTGAGCCGAACCGGTCGTCGCCGCTGAGCTTCACGAACGGCGGGCCGTTCAGGTCCCCGAAGAAGCTGCCGAGGGGTTGTACGACGCCCTTGGTGCCGTCCATGAGCTCGTACAGGCAGCCGATGTCGAGGTCGACGTTGACCACGCCCTGGGTGTGCGCCTGGACCACGTCGGGCTGGAAGAGCTTGAAGGGGTGCGGCAGCAGGCCGCCGCTGCGGCGGGGCTTGCCGATGAGGTCGGACGTGCGCATCTGCCAGGACAGGTTGACGCGCAGATTGCCGGTGGCCGCGCCCTGTTTGGAGAGCGAGACCGTCGGGTGCCGTTTGGTGAGTTCGATGGAGTTGCTGGCGGCGCTGCCCGACTCGAAGTCCATCGAGCGCCCGCGCCACAGACCGTCCCAGAAGGACATTCCGCCCCCAAGTGCCCTTGTGCCGCCTACGAAACCGACGGGGCGGCCATGAGGACATCTCCTCGACGGCCGCCCCGCACAGAGCGTTCCTCACCCGGGCCGTCGTCACACTCCGGGAACCGGAATCGGACAGCTCGGTGAGCGAATCAGTCAGTCTCAGACCCCTGACGACACCTGGGTCTTGTCACCGCTCGCGTTCCCCTCGGCCGCTGCCAGCCTCCGGTTGCGCAGCACGGACGAGACGAAGGACCAGGCGATGAGGATGACGCCGACGGAGCCGGTGATGACCTCGTGGATCTCGTACTGGATGGTGATCAGGAGGATCACGGCGAGGGCGCCGATCGCGTAGTGCGCGCCGTGCTCCAGGTAGACGTAGTCGTCGAGGGTGCCCTGGCGGACCAGGTAGACCGTGAGGGACCGGACGTACATCGCGCCGATGCCGAGACCCAGCGCCATCAGCACGATGTCGTTGGTGACGGCGAAGGCGCCGATGACACCGTCGAAGGAGAAGGACGCGTCCAGGACCTCCAGGTAGAGGAACATGAAGAACGCCGCCTTGCCGGCCATCACGACGGCCGGGACCTTCTTGCCGGACCGCTTGGCCTCTTCCTCCTGCTCGTGCTCGCGCTCCTCTTCCTCCTCCAGCTTGTTCTCGAAGTAGCCGGAGAGACCGCCGACGACGAGATACGTGATGAGACCCGCGATGCCGGAGATGAGGACCGTCTGGGCCTTGTCCACATGCGCTCCACCGTGCTGGTGGGCGTGGGTGGCGAAGGTCATCGCGGTGATCAGGAGCACGATGAGCGCGATGCAGACCGACAGCATGTCGACCTTGCCGAGCTTGGCGAGCGGGCGCTCGATCCAGCCGAGCCACTTGATGTCCCGGTCCTCGAAGACGAAGTCCAGGAAGATCATCAGCAGGAACATGCCACCGAAGGCGGCGATCGACGGGTGAGCGTCGGTGACCAGCTGCTGGTACTGGTCCTTTTCGTTGAGGGCGAGGCGGACGGCCTCGATCGGGCCGACCTTGGCGCTGATGGCCACGATCACGACGGGGAAGACCAGTCGCATACCGAAGACCGCGATCAGGACACCGATGGTGAGGAAGATCTTCTGCCAGAAGGCACTCATCTTCTTCAGGATTCCGGCGTTGACCACCGCGTTGTCGAAGGACAGCGAGATCTCGAGGATGGACAGGATCGCCACGACGCCGAAGCCGGTCCACCCCCCGTAGAACACCGCGGCGACCAGGCCGAGCGCGGTCACCGCGAACGACCAGCCGAAGGTTTTCAGAATCACTGGTTACCCAATCGTGTGTTTACGGGCTCCCGTTTAGCGGTCTCCCCCGCGCCGGTCCCCTGCTTTACGAAACGTTGACCCCGAAGTCTAGAGCGATACCACGCAGGCCAGACGCGTACCCCTGCCCGACGGCACGGAACTTCCACTCTTCCCCGTACCGATACACCTCGCCGAAGATCATCGCGGTCTCCGTGGAGGCGTCCTCGCTGAGGTCGTAGCGCGCGAGCTCCTGGCCGTCCGCCTGGTTCACGACGCGGATGAACGCGTTGCTGACCTGGCCGAACGTCTGCCCTCTGTTGTCCGCGTCATGGATCGAGACGGGGAAGATGATCTTGTCGCAGTTGGCCGGCACCTTGGAGAGGTCGATCAGGACCGACTCGTCGTCGCCGTCCCCCTCGCCCGTGAGGTTGTCGCCGGTGTGCTCGACGGAGCCGTCGGGGCTCTTCAGGTTGTTGTAGAAGACGAACCACTCGTCGCCCAGGACCCGGCCCGCGTTGCACAGCAGGGCGCTGGCGTCGAGGTCGAAGGGGGCGCCGGTGGTGGAGCGCGCGTCCCAGCCGAGGCCCACGAGGACCTGGGTGAGATCGGGTGCGGCCTTGGAGAGGGAGACATTGCCTCCCTTGGCGAGCGTGACGCCCATGGTGCTGGTCCTCCCCGTGGTGACGAGAGCCGTGCGCCCGCGGTGACGGGCGCACCAGGTGGTTGAGCACGTCCGGCGCCGCACCACGTGCGTGTGCGGCGCCGGACGGATGGTGCGGGGTGTGCTCGGCTCAGACGTTGACGCCGAAGTCCTGCGCGATGCCGCGCAGGCCCGAGGCGTAGCCCTGGCCGACCGCGCGGAACTTCCACTCGGCGCCGTGGCGGTACAGCTCGCCGAAGACCATGGCGGTCTCCGTCGAGGCGTCCTCGGAGAGGTCGTACCGCGCGATCTCCGCGCCGCCCGCCTGGTTCACGACGCGGATGAACGCGTTGCGGACCTGGCCGAACGACTGCTGGCGGTTCTCGGCGTCGTAGATCGAGACGGGGAAGACGACCTTCTCGACGTCGGCGGGGACCGCGGCCAGGTCGACCTTGATCACCTCGTCGTCGCCCTCGCCCTCACCGGTGGTGTTGTCACCGGTGTGCTCGACGGAGCCGTCGGGGCTCTTCAGGTTGTTGAAGAACACGAAGTTCTGGTCGCTGCTGACCTTGCCCTCCGCGTTCGTCAGGATCGCGCTGGCGTCGAGGTCGAAGTCCGTACCGGTGGTGGTGCGGACGTCCCAGCCGAGGCCGACCAGAACCGCGGTCAGGCCCGGCGCCTCCTTGCTCAGCGATACGTTGCCGCCCTTGCTGAGGCTGACTCCCACGAGTCCTCCCAATTGGTGTCCAGGGGCGGGGAGCCCCAAGCGTTGCGTTGCCATCGGATCAACGTGTGGATCCTAGTGACCGGTTCCCGGCCGCGAGCGAAAACGGGGCTTGCTCAGAGCGTTTCGAGGGCCTTGACGTACTCATTCAGGTCACGGGCGTCCGGCAGGCCGTTGACGACGCTCCAGCGCACCACGCCCTCCTTGTCGATGATGAAGGTGCCGCGCACCGCGCAGCCCTTCTCCTCGTCGAAGACGCCGTACGCCCGCGAGACCTCGCCGTGCGGCCAGAAGTCGGAGAGCAGCGGGTACTCCAGGCCCTCCTGCTCGGCGAAGACGCGCAGGGTGTGGATGGAGTCGTTGGAGACGGCGAGCAGCTGGGTGTCGTCGTTGACGAACTTCGGCAGCTCGTCGCGGAGCGCGCAGAGCTCGCCGGTGCAGACGCCGGTGAACGCGAACGGGTAGAAGAGCAGCACCACGTTCTTCTCGCCGCGGAAGTCGGAGAGCCGCACGGACCGGCCGTGGTTGTCCTTCAGCTCGAACTCCGGGGCCTTGGTGCCCACCTCGATCGCCATGAGTACGCATCCCTTCGACGGGGCCCCTCGGGTGGGGCCGTTCGGGTGACACCCACCCTACTTGCGGCGATCTACGCCTTTCGGGGCGCTCGGCACACGCGTTCGCCACACGCGTTCAGCACACGCGTGAGGCCCCCGCCGACGGATGGTCGTCGGCGGGGGCCTCACGGTCGTTCTGCGGTGCCACTCTGGGTCCGCCGGGGCCTGGCGCTCTAGCGCTTCTTGGCGGCGCCCTTGGGGGTGAGCAGCCGGCTGCCGTTCCAGTCCTTGCCGGCGTTGATGCTCTTGGTCTGGGAGAGGCCCGCTGTGGTGGCCGCCTCGCCGATCTCGCTCGGCTCGACGTACCCGTCACGACCGGTCTTCGGAGTGAGCAGCAGGATCGAGCCGCCTTCCTCCATGTAGGCGATGGCATCCACCAGCGCATCGGTCAGGTCCCCGTCGTCCTCACGGAACCAGAGCACCACGGCGTCAGCCACGTCGTCGTAGTCCTCGTCGACGAGCTCGGAGCCAATGGTCTCTTCGATGACCTCGCGGAGCTCCTGATCGACGTCGTCGTCGTAGCCGATCTCCTGGACCACCTGGTCGGGCTGGAAACCAAGCCTTACGGCAAGGTTCGTCTCCGCGTGGTCCGCGGTCGCGCTCACGGATTGCCTCCTGATCATGTTTTTGGGAATGCCTGTCAGCCACGCGCGTGCGCGGGGCGTTGGCCGTAGTCCACACGGGCGGGACGGATCGCGCAAGTACCCGGCCGTCGAGACCGCCGAAACGGTGATGTTCCCGACCGTGTCGCCGCAACTGCCGCCTCACCTGTACGAGGCCGAACGGCTCTGCGAAGCGGCTGGACACGTTGGGCGTATCGTTGCGATTTGGGCCGAGCCTACCCCAGGGTGGCCGGATGAGCGTCTCGGTTACCAATCGGTAGACATGACGTTTGCGTCCGCGAGGTACACGATGGGAAACGGTGCACGGCCAGGCACACCGCAGGCGAGAGCCCCAACAGCGAAGGAACAGCGTGGCTTCCGGATCCGATCGCAACCCGATCATCATTGGCGGCCTGCCGAGTCAGGTCCCGGACTTCGATCCCGAAGAGACCCAGGAGTGGCTCGACTCCCTCGACGCCGCGGTCGACGAACGCGGCCGCGAGCGGGCCCGCTACCTGATGCTCCGATTGATCGAACGCGCGCGCGAGAAGCGCGTCGCCGTGCCCGAGATGCGCAGCACGGACTACGTCAACACGATCGCCACCAAGGACGAGCCGTTCTTCCCCGGCAACGAGGAAGTCGAACGCAAGATCCTGAACGCGACCCGCTGGAACGCCGCGGTGATGGTCTCCCGCGCCCAGCGTCCCGGTATCGGTGTCGGCGGCCACATCGCCACCTTCGCCTCCTCCGCGTCGCTCTACGACGTGGGCTTCAACCACTTCTTCCGCGGCAAGGACGAGGGCGACGGCGGCGACCAGATCTTCTTCCAGGGGCACGCGTCCCCCGGTATCTACGCCCGCGCCTTCCTCCTCGACCGGCTCACCGAGCCGCAGCTCGACGCGTTCCGCCAGGAGAAGTCCAAGGCGCCCAACGGCCTCTCGTCGTACCCGCATCCGCGTTTGATGCCGGACTTCTGGGAGTTCCCGACCGTGTCCATGGGCCTCGGCCCGCTCGGTGCGATCTTCCAGGCCCGGATGAACCGCTACATGGAGGCGCGCTCCATCGCGGACACCTCCAAGTCGCACGTCTGGGCGTTCCTCGGCGACGGCGAGATGGACGAGCCCGAGTCGCTCGGCCAGCTCTCCATCGCCGCCCGCGAGGGCCTGGACAACCTCACCTTCGTCGTCAACTGCAACCTGCAGCGCCTGGACGGCCCGGTGCGCGGCAACGGCAAGATCATCCAGGAGCTGGAGTCGCAGTTCCGCGGCGCCGGCTGGAACGTCATCAAGCTGGTCTGGGACCGCAGCTGGGACCCGCTGCTCGCGCAGGACCGCGACGGCATCCTGGTCAACAAGCTGAACACGACGCCCGACGGCCAGTTCCAGACGTACGCCACCGAGACCGGCGCCTACATCCGCGACCACTTCTTCGGCGACGACCACCGGCTGCGCGCCATGGTCGAGAACATGACCGACGACCAGATCCTGCACCTGGGCCGCGGCGGTCACGACCACAAGAAGATCTTCGCGGCGTTCTCGGCGGCCAAGGCGCACAAGGGCCAGCCGACGGTGATCCTCGCCCAGACGGTCAAGGGCTGGACCCTCGGCCCCAACTTCGAGGGCCGCAACGCCACGCACCAGATGAAGAAGCTGACGGTCGACGACCTCAAGGGCTTCCGGGACCGCCTGCACATCCCGATCACGGACAAGCAGTTGGAGGACGGCGCCCCGCCGTACTACCACCCGGGCCGGGACTCCGAAGAGATCCAGTACATGCACGACCGCCGCAAGGGCCTCGGGGGCTACGTCCCGACCCGCGTCGTGCGTGCCAAGCCCCTCCAGCTGCCCGACGACAAGGCGTACGCGGCCGCTAAGAAGGGCTCGGGACAGCAGTCGATCGCCACCACCATGGCGTTCGTCCGCATCCTGAAGGACCTCATGCGGGACAAGGAGATCGGCAAGCGCTTCGTGCTGATCGCCCCCGACGAGTACCGCACCTTCGGCATGGACGCCTTCTTCCCGAGCGCGAAGATCTACAACCCGCTCGGCCAGCAGTACGAGGCCGTGGACCGCGACCTCCTCCTCGCGTACAAGGAGTCCCCGACGGGCCAGATGCTGCACGACGGCATCTCGGAGGCGGGCTGCACGGCGTCCCTCATCGCCGCCGGCTCGGCCTACGCCACCCACGGCGAGCCGCTGATCCCCGTCTACGTCTTCTACTCGATGTTCGGTTTCCAGCGCACCGGCGACCAGTTCTGGCAGATGGCCGACCAGCTCGCGCGCGGTTTCGTCCTGGGCGCGACCGCCGGCCGCACGACCCTGACCGGCGAGGGCCTGCAGCACGCGGACGGCCACTCGCAGCTGCTCGCCTCCACGAACCCGGGCTGTGTCGCCTACGACCCCGCCTTCGGCTACGAGATCGCGCACATCGTCAAGGACGGCCTGCGCCGGATGTACGGCCCCGACAGCGAGGACGTCTTCTACTACCTCACCGTCTACAACGAGCCGATCCAGCACCCGGCCGAGCCGGCCGACGTGGACGTCGACGGCATCGTCAAGGGCATCTACCGCTTCAAGACCGGTGAGCAGGGCGCCATCCCGGCCCAGATCATCGCGTCCGGCGTCGCGGTGCCGTGGGCGGTCGAGGCCCAGCGGATCCTCGCCGCGGAGTGGAACGTCAAGGCGGACGTCTGGTCGGCGACCTCCTGGAACGAACTGCGCCGCGAGGCCGTGGACGTGGAGCGCCACAACTTCCTGCACCCCGACGAGGAGCAGCGCGTCCCCTACGTCACGCAGAAGCTGTCCGGCGCCGAAGGCCCGTTCGTGGCCGTCTCCGACTGGATGCGGAGCGTCCCCGACCAGATCTCCCGCTGGGTGCCCGGCACCTACCAGTCACTGGGCGCGGACGGCTTCGGCTTCGCCGACACCCGCGGCGCGGCCCGGCGCTTCTTCCACATCGACGCGCAGTCGATCGTGGTCGGCGTGCTGACCGAACTGGCTCGCGAGGGCAAGGTCGACCGCTCCGTCCTGAAGCAGGCGATCGACCGCTACCAGCTCCTCGACGTCACGGCCGCGGACCCGGGCGCGGCCGGGGGCGACGCGTAGCGCCCCAGGCACACAGCACTCCAGATACATAGCGCTCCAGATACACAGCGCTCCATCCGATGGGCGGCGGGGTACGGTCCCGCCGCCCATCGGCGTTTTCTACGATGCGCCCATGAAGGAAGAACCGGCGCAACCCGCACAGATCCGCTGGGAGCGGCGCACGCAGCGCCCGCTCCTCGCGCTCGCGGTGGCGTTCGCCGTCGCCTACGCCGTGCCGATCGTGATGCCCGACGCCGACCGGGCCGTGGCGAAGACCTGCTCGATGGTGGAGTGGTTCGTCTGGGGTGCGTTCGCCGTCGACTACGTCGTGCGTCTGCTCCTCGCCGAGCACCGCGGACGGTTCGTGCGCACCCACTGGCTGGACCTGTGTGCCGTGCTCCTTCCGATGATTCAGCCGCTGCGGTTGCTGCGGCTCGTCGCCACGCTGACTCTCGTCGGCCGACGGGCCCGGATGGCGTCGCAGATAAGGCTGACGACGTATGTCGTGGGGTCGGTGGTGGGGCTGTTGATGTTCGGCTCCCTGGCGGTGCTCTCCGTGGAGCGGGACGCACCGGGCGGGAACATCAAGACGCTCGGCGACGCGGTGTGGTGGTCCTTCACCACGATGACGACCGTCGGCTACGGCGACCACGCGCCGACGACGGGCCTCGGCAGGGTGCTCGCGGTCGGTCTCATGCTGTCGGGCATCGCCCTGCTCGGTGTCGTGACCGCGAACATCGCCGCCTGGTTCATCGCCCGCTTCGAGAAGGACGATGCCGAGGAGCGGCGTCAGACAGCCGCGATCGAGGCGTTGACGGCCGAGGTGAAGGCGCTGCGGGCGCAGGTGACGGCTCTATCGGGCGCGGAGTCGGGAGTGGTTGCGGTGCCCGGAGTGGTGGGTGCCGAGCCGCAGGTGGGTGCTGCGGTGCCACGGCCCGGAGCGGGGAAGCCCGGCGCGTAGCCGGAGCCTCCCGTCCCGGTGAGCGTCGCGCGATCCGGCCGACTCCGCGACCACGTACGGCCGCGTGAGCCGGGGCGCTTGCGCGTGATGTCTCCGCGAGTACCCCCGTTCAGTTCTCCCAGACCTTGAAAGCCCTGACGCGATACGGGGATTCGGGCGCCCAGGTGCCGCTGCCCGGATAGGTGTTGAACTCGCCGGTCTCGGCGCACTCCGCCGACTGGTACACCGTCACGGGCCGGCCCGTGCGGTTGGCGACGGCCTCCGCGCTGCTCCCCTCCGGCAGCGCGGTGCAGCTCTCGATGTCGATGCCCGCCAGCTCGTACACATGGCGGGGGCCGCGGAAGCCCGCCTTCTCCCAGAGGCAGAGCTCGCCGGCGCCGCAGCCGCGCAGTGTCGGCGGGGCGGCGGCCCCGGCGTGCGTGGGCGTGAGGACGACCGCGGCGAGTGCGGCCAATACGGCGAGTGCGGCTGCGGTGGCGGTCGCGGGTGTGGTCGTACGCATGGTTCTTCAACCCCCGTGTGCTGTGGCTCCGTTGGCCACGTGTGCGGATCTTCTGTCTGCACTGTGGACCCGCCGGACCGGCCGTCGGAAGGGGTACGAATGTGCGTCACCCTGATAGGCGAAAGCCCCCCAGGTTCTCCCTGAGGGGCTTTCCCCGATATCTCGGCGTACGCGGAGATACCTCGGCGCACCCGGGGACGCCTCGGCGTATCTGGGCCTCAGATGTGGCCCACGCCCGCGCCCGCCTCGGCGTTGACGCCGCGCTTGGTCAGGAACGCGACGAAGACGGCGACCGCGGCGACTCCGGTGGCGACCAGGCAGGCCAGGCCCATGCCCGACATGAAGGTGTCGTGGGCGACCGAGGTGATCTGGTCGGCGATCGACGGCGGAGCCTTCGGCGGCACCGGCGCCACCCCGACCTGGACGGCCTCGGCGGCCTTGTCGAGCTGGGCCTCGCTGAGCGGCGGAAGCTTCGCATCGGCCCAGTTGTCGGGCAGGTCGCTGTCGACCTTGGACGCCATGACGGCGCCGAGGACGGCCGTGCCGAGGCTGCCGCCGATCTGCATCGCGGCCTGCTGGAGACCGCCGGCGACGCCGGAGAGCTCCATCGGCGCGTTGCCCACGATGACCTCCGTCGCGCCGACCATCACCGGGGCGAGGCCGAGGCCGAGGAGCGCGAACCAGATCGACATGAGACCGCTGCCGGTGCCCGCCTCCAGCGTGGACATGCCGTACATGGCGACGGCGGTGAAGAGCATGCCGCCGGCCAGCGGGATGCGCGGGCCCACCTTGGTGATCATCGCGCCGGCCAGCGGCGAGCCGATGATCATCATGCCGGTGAGCGGAAGCAGGTGCAGGCCGCTGTCCACGGGGCTCATCCCGTGCACGTTCTGCAGGTAGAAGGTGACGAAGAAGAGGCCGCCCATGAAGGCGATGGCCATGAGCACCATCAGGACCACGCCCGCGGAGAGCGGCACCGAGCGGAACAGGGCCAGGGGGATGAGCGGCTCCTTGACCTTCGACTCCCAGGCCGCGAAGAGCGCGAAGCTCAGTACGGAGGCGCCGATGAAGGTCCAGGTCATGCCGTCGCCCCAGCCCCACTCTGGGGCCTTGATGAGCGCCCAGACCAGGCAGAACATGGCTGCCGACAGCAGGGCGATACCGACGACGTCGAAGGACTTCGGCGCGTTCTCCGCACGGTGGTCCTTGAGGATGACCACACCGAGCACTACAGCGATGATGCCGACCGGCACGTTGATGAAGAAGACGGACTGCCAGCTGACGTGCTGGACGAGGAGACCGCCGAGGATCGGGCCGCCGGCCGTGGAGGCGCCGATCACCATGCCCCAGATGCCGATGGCCATGTTGAGCTTCTCGGCCGGGAACGTCGCCCGGAGCAGTCCGAGCGCGGCGGGCATCAGCAGGGCGCCGAAGAGGCCCTGGAGCACGCGGAAGGCGACGACCAGCGGGATGGTGTCGGAGAGGCCGATGGCCCCCGAGGCGGCGGCGAAGCCCACCACGCCTATGAGGAAGGTCTGGCGGTGGCCGAAGCGGTCGCCCAGCTTGCCCGCGGTGATCAGCGCGACGGCGAGGGCGAGGAAGTAGCCGTTGGTGATCCACTGCACCTCGGCGAAGGTGGCGCCGAGGTCCTTCTGGATGGCCGGGTTGGCGATCGCCACGATGGTGCCGTCCAGGGCGACCATCATCACGCCGATCGCGACGGCGAAGAGCGTCAGCCAGGGGTGGCCGCGGAGCCCCTTGGCCGGGGCCGGAACGGAGAGGGGCTCCGGCGCCTCGTCCGCCTTGTCGACGGTGGTCTGACTAGTCATGGGTTCGAGGTTAGTGACAGCGTCTGACAGTTGACAAACTATTTCACTAGTCGGTAACTGTCACGTGCCTCACAGGTAAGGTGAACTGGGCAAACGGCCGGAAAGAGGACCATGGTGTGAAGACGACGCAGCGAGCGACGGACCGCCCGGAGACACGGCAGGAGAGCGCCGAGGGCACGCCCGCGGAAGCCTCCAGGCCGGGGCTGCGCGAGCGCAAGAAGCAGCGCACCCGGGACGCCCTTCTGCGCGTGGCGCTCGAACTCTTCACCACCAAGGGGTACGAGGAGACGACCGTCGACGAGATCGCCGAGGCCGTCGACGTCTCCCAGCGCACGTTCTTCCGCTACTTCGCCAACAAGCAGGAAGCCGCCTTCGCGGTCCAGGAGATGGTGGAGGCGCGCTTCGTCCAGGCCCTGCGCGACCGCCCCGCCCACGAAGCCCCGCTGGTGGCCCTGCGCGGTGCCGTGCTCGGCGCCTGGGAGGCGATGGGCCAGTCCATCGAGGAGGTCGTGCCGGTCGAACTCCACATGCGGACCTACCAGATGATCGAGTCGACACCCGCCCTGCTCGCCGTCCACCTGCGCCGCTCCATCGAGATGGAGGACGAGGTCGCCCGTGTGATCGCCGAGCGCGAGGGCCTCGACGTGGACAGCGACCCCCGCCCCCGCGTGGCGGTGGCCGCCTTCAGCGGCGTCATGCGCGTGACGGGACGGCTGTGGGGCGCGGGCGAGGACACCAGCCCGGAGTCGATCCGCGTCCTCACGGAGACCTACCTCGACCACCTGGGCCCCGCCCTGGCCGGGGAGTGGCGCACACGCACCCCCTGAAGCAACCGGCCCGAGGCAACCGGCCGGAACCGCCCCTACGTTGAGCAGCGGCCCATACACCCTGGGTCGCTCGAAGTGTCTGCTTCGCCTCAATTACCCCTGTGGAAACGTGATCTGCCTCACGCGATGCACGGTAAACATCACGATTCTCCTAGGGTGGTCCGTAGTGACTTCCTTCGACTCCTCCCCTCAACTCAACGCCTGGCGCACTCTCCTCGCGCTCGCCGTGGTGTTCGTCATGCTCGCCACCACCGGCTGGACCGCCGTGCGCCACAACAAGGGCGACGCGTCGCCCTTGGAGGCCGCCCTCACCGCCTGGGAGAAGGGCAGCATCGCCGGACGCGCGCTGCCCGACCCGGACGGGCCCGCCGGCCGGCTCGCCCACTTCTTCGCCTCGCTCGACACGCAGCAGCGCAACCGGCTCGCCGCCCGCTACCCGCTCGCGGTCGGCAACATGAACGGCGCGCCCGCCGAGCTCCGCTACCGCGCCAACCACATCGCGCTGGGACAGGCCCGCAAGGTCGAGCGCCAGCGCATGCGCGACAACCGCCTCTCCCCGCTGGGGAAGCAGGAGGCCGAGCGCAGGATGAAGCGGTTCGGGGTGATGATGCGCCCGGGACGCCAGGTGCTCGCCTTCGATCCCATGGGCTCCGGGCGCATGGCCGAGGTCTTCGGAGACATGGACAAGGCCCGCCGGGTGTCGGTGGTCGTGCCCGGTGTGGACACGAACGTACTGACCTTCGAGCGGACGTTCCGCAAGTACTCCGCTCCGGTGGGCATGGCGAAGGCGCTCTACCGCGAGGAGCGTGCGGTGGATCCCGGCGCGCGTACCGCCGTGATCGCCTGGGCCGACTACACCGCGCCCGTCGGGATCGGCGTGGACGCGGCGACGGCGATGCGCGCCGAGGACGGGGCCAAGCGGCTCGACTCCCTGGTGCGCGGCCTGCCCGGCCGCACTCCGGTCGCGCTGTACTGCCACAGCTACGGCTCCGTGGTGTGCGGGGTGGCCGCGCGGAAGCTGCCCCCGCGGGTCACGGACATCGCGGTGGCCGGCAGCCCGGGCATGCGCGCCGACTCGGCCTCTCAGCTGGGCACGAAGGCCCGGGTCTGGGCCACCCGGGACGGCGACGACTGGATCCAGGACGTGCCGAACATGGAGATCGGCGGGCTCGGCCACGGTGCCGACCCGGTGGCCGTCGGCTTCGGCGCGCGTATCCTCTCCGCGGCCGGCGCGCGGGGCCACACCGGCTATTTCGAGCCGGGCACGGAGAGCCTCCGCAACTTCGCGGAAATCGGCACCGGTGCGTACCGCTCGGTGCGGTGCGCGAGCGACGACGACGCCTGCCGGAAGGGTTTTTCCGGCACGGCCGCGGCCTGACGCGCGTAGAAATCCATGAAACAGCGGCCCGCCGCAGGAGGGACGGAGGCGCTCGTGCCGCCTACGATGAGCCGCATGGGTGATGTTCTGGCCGGATTTCATGCCGCCTGGGAGTTCGAGTCCGACTCCGTGCTCATCCGCTTCGAACGGGGGATCCGCACACCGAAGCTCTTCCAGGCTCTCGGTGAACGGCGCATCCCCCATGAGGCGATCGCGGCGGTGACGCTCTCCCCCGGCAAACGCGGGACCGTGGTGCTGCACGCCGTGCCGAGACCGGGCGCCGATCCTCTGATGGAGGCCGCGGCGGGCCAGCTCAAGGAGGGCAGCGACCCGTACCGCCTGGTGCTTCCCGCGGAGCGGGAGACACTCGCCGAGTACTACGCGGACGAGCTGCGGGCCCGGCTCGCGCCGGACGTCGGCGAGAGCGCGGACCGCTTCCTGGTGGCCGCCCCCGAGGCGCCCCTGCAGTTCAAGGCGTACGACGGGAAGGCGTCCTTCGACGGCAAGCTGGTGTCCTTCCGCTGGTTCTGGACGGGCGCGTCGTCGGCGAAGTGGAAGGCCGGGGACCAGAGCTTCCCCGTCACGGATCTGTGCGGCATCGAATGGCGCTCTCCGGAGGTCTTCGAGGGCCATCTGCGGCTGCTCCGCCGCGACACCCCGGTCCAGCAGCCGGCGCAGGCCGACCAGGACCCGGCGGCCGTCGTCTTCGGCCTCGGTTACGGCCCGGTCCACGAGTCGCTGCCGTTCGCCGCTTCGGTCCTCGCCGCGGTCCGCGCGTCGAGCCCGGCCCTGCTGCCCGACGGCGTCGGCGCGGGGGCTCCCGCGGTGCCTGCCGTGCGCCGCGATCCGGCGGACATCGCGGACCGCATTCGGCACCTCGGCGAGCTGCACCAGGCCGGCCTGCTCACGGACGACGAGTTCACGATGAAGAAGGCCGAGCTGCTGGCGGAGCTCTGAGCGGGTGGCGGCTCCCGGCCGCCGCCGGCTACTCCCGGCCCGCCGAGGTGAAGGTCATGTCGGCGTAGCGGTTGCCCGCGACGTCGGCGGCGATCGGGTTCAGCAGGGCGAGATCGTCGTCGGTGAGCGTGATGCGGGTGGCCGCGGTGTTCTCCTCGACGCGGGCGGGCCTGCGGGTGCCGGGGATCGGGACGACGGGCAGGCCGTGGACCGCGGCCTGCTGCTGGACCCAGGCCAGGGCGATCTGTCCGAGGCTCGCTCCGTGGGCGTCGGCGACGGAGCGGACCGGGGCCAGGAGCGCGGCGTTGGCGGTGGCGTTCTCGCCGGTGAAGCGGGGCTGCTGGCGGCGGAAGTCGTCCTCGCCGAGTTCCTTGTCCGCGTGGGTGAAGGAGCCGGTGAGGAAGCCCCGGCCGAGCGGGGAGTAGGGCACGAGCGCCACGCCGAGCTCGGCGGCCGTGGGGACCACGCTCCGCTCGATGTCGCGGCTGAAGAGCGACCACTCCGACTGGACCGCGGCGATGGGGTGGACGGCGTGCGCGGCGCGCAGCTCGGCGCCGGTGACCTCGCTCAGGCCGACGTGCTTGATCTTGCCCGCGGCGACGAGCTCGGACAGCACACCGACCGTCTCCTCGATGGGCACGTCCGGGTCGCGGCGGTGCATGTAGTAGAGGTCGACGACGTCCGTGCCGAGGCGGCGCAGGCTGGCGTCGATGCTGGCGCGGATGTACTCCGGAGAGTTGTCGATGCGCCGCTTCGTCGGCTCGGCCGGGTCGATGGCCAGGGCGAATTTGGTGGCGAGGACGATCTCGTCGCGGTGCGCCTTGACGAAGGGGGCCAGGAACTTCTCGTTCTCGCCCATGCCGTAGACGTCGGCGGTGTCGTAGAGGGTGACGCCCAGCTCCAGGGCGCGGTCCAGGGTGGCCCTGGCCTCGCCGGTGTCCGTGGGGCCGTAGGCGAAGCTCATGCCCATGCAGCCGAGGCCCTGGACGCCGACCTCCGGCCCTTCGCCGCCGAGTCGCACCTTCGTGATGTTCGTGTCCGTCATGGTGTTCAGGGCCTTTCCGACGCCCGCCGGGCGCCCGCGTATGTGTCGATCTTGTAGTCGAGGACGGCGAGGGTGTCCTGCAGCTCCGCGATGCGGGCGCGGACGTCGCGCCGGGTGCTCTCCAGGAGTTCCTGGCGCTCGGGGAAGGTGTGTTCGCCCTCGCGCACCAGTTCCGCGTAACGGACCATGTCCGCCACGGGCATCCCGGTCAGGCGCAGCTTGCCGACGAAGGCGAGCCAGTTCAGGTCGCGGCTGGTGTAGCGGCGCTGGCCCGTGTGGGAGCGGTCGATGTGCGGCATCAGGCCGATCCGCTCGTACCAGCGCAGGGTGTAGGCGGTGAGGCCGGTACGGTCGGCGACTTCGCTGATCGTGTAGCGGTCCTCACTGTTCGGGCGGGTTGCTGCGCTCCTGGTCTCCGTCACCGTCATGCCCACACGCTAGAACCCTGGAGTGCACTCCAAGCAAGCGGGAATCTGCGGCGACGTGCGGATGCGGGGAAGACCCCTCGATGCGGCTGGTCCTGGCGGCCGCTTAGGCTCGGGGGCATGCAGAGCCTGGCGTTGATCGAGAACTGGCCGGTCCCCACCGCTGCCGCGGCCGTCGTCCGTGCGGACGGCACCGTCGTCGGGACCCACGGCCCCACGGACCGGCGGTTCGCCCTCGCCTCGGTCACCAAGCCCGTCGCGGCGTACGCGGCCCTCGTGGCGTACGAAGAGGGGGCGATCGAGCTCGACGAGCCCGCAGGGCCCGAGGGGTCGACGGTGCGGCATCTGCTGGCGCACACCAGTGGCCTCGCGTTCGACGAGCACCGGGTGACGTCGGCGCCGGGGACGCGGCGGCTGTACTCGAACGCGGGCTTCGAGGTGTTGGGCGATCACATCGCCAAGGCGACGGACATTCCCTTCGCGGAGTATCTGCGGCAGGCGGTGCTGGAGCCGCTCGGCATGACCGCGACCGCGCTGGAGGGTGAGGGCTCGCCCGCCAAGGACGGGGTGTCCACGGTCGACGACCTGGTCAGGTTCGCCGCGGAGGTGCAGGCCCCCCGGTTGCTCGACACACGCACCGTGGCGGCGGCGATGACGGTGACGTACCCGGGACTGAAGGGCGTCCTGCCGGGGTACGGGCACCAGAATCCGAACGACTGGGGGCTCGGGTTCGAGATCCGGGACTCCAAGGCACCGCACTGGACGGGGAGTTCCTCGTCGCCCCGGACGTTCGGGCACTTCGGCCAGGCGGGGACGTTCCTGTGGATCGACCCGGACGCGGGGGCGGCCTGTGTCGCCCTCACCGACCGGCCCTTCGGGCCGTGGGCCGTCGAGGTGTGGCCCCCGTTCACGGACGCGGTGCTCGCCGAGCTGCGCGGGTGATCGGCCACCCGCCGCATCCTCAGGGACCCTGAGAGGCGTCCGTCATCTCCCAGATCAGCAGTTCCGCCGCGTCCGAGGCCACCCCTTCCAGGCCCGCCTCCCCGGTGATCCGCGCGGAGTCGCCCGGCCCCAACCGCTCCTCCCCCAGGGCCACTTCGCCGCGCACCACATGGACGTACACGAAGGGCGCGGCCGGGACCGCGAGCCGCTCGCCCGCCGCCGGGCGCCGCACATGCAGCAGCGCCCCCGCGCCGGGCACCGCGTACGGCGTCGAGTCGGCGATGCCGCGGACCACTTCGTAGGCCGGGTCGCCGCCCGGGGCGAGGGGGGCCAGCCACATCTGGACGAAGACGAGCGGGGTCGCGCCGTCATTGCGTTCCACATGGCGGACGCCGCCCGCCGCGGACAGGTGCTGCACGTCGCCGGGGCGGACCAGTGACGCGTGGCCCGTCGAGTCCCGGTGGGTGAGCTCACCCTCGACGACCCAGGTCACGATCTCGGTGTGGCTGTGCGGGTGTTCGTCGAAGCCCGCGCCGGGGGCGAGGCGCTCTTCGTTGCAGGCCAGGACCGCGCCGAAGCGGAGGTTGTCGGGGTCGTAGTGAGGCCCGAAGGAGAAGGCGTGGCAGGACTCGATGCCGGCCGCGGTCTCCCCGCCGCGGTACCGGTCGCCGGAGCGCCGTACATCAATCACGCACCCCACCGTAGCCCCGGCACCGCACGTCCCCGCCCCGATAAGGCAGTCTTGTCCCGTGCCCGAACCCTCAGCGAACGAAGCCCATCAGGAGTCCCGCCGGGAATCCCGCCCGGAGTCCGGCCAGGACGCCCGCAGGTCCGCCCACGCCCACACCGCGACCCTGAAGCGGCTGGAGAAGTCGTCAGGGAGCCTCGCGGCGCAGGCCATCGCGCGGATGGACGAGACGCTGTCCTGGTACCGGGCGATGCCTCCGGAGAACCGCTCCTGGATCGGTCTGGTCGCGCAGGCCGGTATCGCCGCGTTCACCGAGTGGTTCCGGCACCCGGACGCCCCGCAGGCCATCTCCACCGATGTCTTCGGCACCGCTCCCCGCGAGCTGACCAGGGCGATCACCCTGCGCCAGACCGTGGAGATGGTGCGGACGACGATCGAGGTGATGGAGTCCGCGATCGACGAGGTCGCGGCCCCCGGCGACGAGTCCGTGCTCCGGGAGGCCCTTCTCGTCTACGCCCGCGAGATCGCCTTCGCCACCGCACAGGTGTACGCGCAGGCCGCCGAGGCACGCGGTGCCTGGGACGCCCGCCTGGAGTCCCTGGTCGTGAACGCGGTGCTGTCCGGGGAGGCCGACGAGGGGGCCGTCTCGCGCGCCGCCGCGCTCGGCTGGAACTCCCCCGAACACGTCTGCGTGGTGCTCGGCACCGCACCCGACGGCGACAGCGAGCTCACCGTCGAGGCCATCCGCCGCGCCGCCCGGCACGCGAAACTGCAGGTCCTGACCGGTGTCCTCGGCACCCGCCTGGTCGTCATCGCGGGCGGCAACGACAATCCGCTGCACGTGGCGAAGTCCTTGATCGGGCCGTACGCCGCCGGTCCCGTGGTGGCGGGACCGATCGTCCCCGACCTGCTCGCGGCGACCCGCTCCGCGCAGGCCGCCGCCGCCGGACTCAAGGCGTCCGCCGCCTGGCAGGACGCCCCGCGGCCGGTCCTCGCGGACGATCTGCTGCCGGAGCGCGCGATGGCGGGGGATCCGGCGGCCCGTGAGCAGCTGGTGGAGGAGATCTACAGACCGCTGGAGGAGGCGGGCTCCGCGCTCCTGGAGACGCTGAGCGTCTATCTGGAGCAGGCGAGCAGCCTCGAAGGGGCGGCCCGGATGCTCTTTGTGCATCCCAACACCGTGCGCTACCGGCTCCGACGTGTGACTGACGTCACCGGTTGGTCACCTTCCGATGTGCGTTCCGCGTTCACGCTGCGGATCGCGCTGATCCTGGGACGTCTGGCCGACGCGGATCTTCAATCCTAGGGTTTTGTCGAGCTCCTACAATTACCCCAGCGGTTCTTCGTCCCTGTCCCCACGGGCGGCCCCCACCGTCCACAAGAGAGAGTGTAAGAGTGCTCGTACTCGTCGCTCCCGGCCAAGGCGCTCAGACGCCCGGCTTCCTGACCCCCTGGCTCGACCTCCCCGGTGCCGCCGACCGCATCGCCGCCTGGTCCGACGCCATCGGGCTCGACCTCGCCCATTACGGCACCGAGGCCGACGCGGACGCGATCCGCGACACGGCAGTGGCCCAGCCGCTGCTCGTGGCCGCCGGACTGCTCTCCGCCGCGGCACTCGGTGACATCACGCCGGGCGCCGTCGCCGGACACAGCGTCGGTGAGATCACCGCCGCCGCGTACGCCGGGGTGCTCAGTGACGACGCCGCCCTGGGCTTCGTCCGCACCCGCGGCCTGGCGATGGCGGAGGCCGCCGCGGTCACGCAGACCGGCATGGCGGCGCTGCTCGGCGGCGACCCCGAGGTCACCGTCCCGCACCTGCAGAAGCTCGGCCTGACCCCGGCGAATGTGAACGGCGCAGGTCAGATCGTTGCAGCGGGTACGCTGGAGCAACTGGATGCCCTGCAGGCCGACAAGCCCGAAGGTGTCCGCAAGGTCGTCGCCCTCAAGGTCGCGGGCGCGTTCCACACGGAGCACATGGCGCCCGCCGTGGCGAAGCTGGAGCAGGCCGCAGCCGGCCTCACCGCAGCCGACCCGAAGATTCCGTACGTCTCGAACCGCGACGGCAGCACCGTCGACACCGGCGCCGAGGTGATCTCCCGCCTGGTCGGCCAGGTCGCCAACCCGGTCCGCTGGGACCTGTGCATGGAGACCTTCAAGGAGCTCGGTGTGACGGCGCTGATCGAGGTGTGCCCCGGCGGCACCCTGACCGGTCTGGCCAAGCGCGCCCTGAAGGGCGTGCAGACCCTCGCGGTGAAGACCCCCGACGACCTCGACGCGGCCCGCGCGCTCGTCGCCGAGCATTCCTGAGCCGACGACAGACAAGGAGCCGTAGCGCATGTCGAAGATCAAGCCCGGCAAGGGCCATCCGTACGCGCGGATCATGGGCGTCGGCGGCTACCGGCCCACCCGCGTCGTGCCGAACGAGGTCATTCTGGAGACGATCGACTCGTCCGACGAATGGATCCGCTCCCGCTCCGGCATCGCGACCCGCCACTGGGCCTCCGAGGAGGAGACCGTGGCCGCGATGTCGATCGAGGCGTCGGGCAAGGCGATCGCGGACGCGGGCATCACGCCCGCGCAGATCGGTGCCGTGATCGTCTCCACCGTCTCGCACTTCAAGCAGACCCCGGCCATCGCGACCGAGATCGCGGACAAGATCGGCGCGGGCAAGCCCGCCGCGTTCGACATCTCCGCGGGCTGCGCCGGCTTCGGCTACGGCCTGACGCTGGCCAAGGGCATGGTCGTCGACGGCTCCGCGGAGTACGTCCTGGTGATCGGCGTGGAGCGGCTGAGCGACCTCACCGACCTGCACGACCGTGCCACGGCCTTCCTCTTCGGTGACGGCGCGGGCGCCGTGATCGTGGGCCCCGCCAAGGAGCCGATGATCGGCCCGACGGTCTGGGGCTCGGAGGGCGACAAGGCCGAGACGATCAAGCAGACCGAGTCCTGGGAGGTGTACCGCAACGGCGGTGCGCCCGCCAAGTTCCCTGCGATCACGCAGGAGGGCCAGGCGGTCTTCCGCTGGGCCGTGTTCGAGATGGCGAAGGTCGCCCAGCAGGCGCTGGACGCGGCCGGAATCACCGCGGACGACCTGGACGTCTTCATTCCGCACCAGGCCAACGAGCGGATCATCGACTCGATGGTGAAGACTCTGAAACTGCCCGAACACGTCACGGTCGCCCGTGACGTGCGCACCACCGGCAACACCTCGGCCGCCTCGATCCCGCTCGCGATGGAGCGGCTCCTGGCGACCGGCGAGGCGAAGAGCGGCGACACCGCGCTCGTCATCGGCTTCGGGGCGGGTCTCGTGTACGCCGCCACGGTCGTTACCCTCCCCTAGGCATCTCGTCCGGATCTTCCGATCCGTACAGCTGTGCCCAGCCTGCCGCTGCCGCGGCGGGCGCCCCACCCTCTGGATCCACAAGAAGGAGCGCCAACATGGCCGCCACTGAGAAGGAGATCGTCGACGGTCTCGCCGAGATCGTGAACGAGATCGCCGGCATCCCGGTCGAGGACGTCCAGCTGGACAAGTCCTTCACCGACGACCTGGACGTCGACTCGCTGTCCATGGTCGAGGTCGTCGTCGCCGCCGAAGAGCGCTTCGACGTCAAGATCCCGGACGACGACGTCAAGAACCTCAAGACGGTCGGCGACGCGACCAAGTACATCCTCGAGCACCAGAGCTGACCCAGCTCGTGCTCAGTCGCCACCCGGCGGTGGCGCCGCTGATCCCCTCAACACCGTGGAGAATTTTCCTGTGAACTCGACCAATCGCACCGTGGTCGTCACCGGTATCGGCGCAACCACACCGCTGGGTGGCGACGCAGCCTCGACGTGGGAGGGCCTGCTCGCGGGCCGTTCCGGCGTCAGCACGCTGGAGCAGGACTGGGCAGCCGAGCTGCCGGTCCGCATCGCCGGTCAGATCGCCGTGGAGCCGGGCGAGGTCATCCCCCGCCCGCAGGCCCGCAAGCTGGACCGGTCGGCGCAGTTCGCGCTGATCGCGGCCAAGGAGGCCTGGGCGGACGCCGGCTACACCGCCAAGGCGGGCGAGGACGCTTCCGTGGACCCGCACCGTCTCGGCGCGGTCATCGCGTCCGGCATCGGCGGCGTGACCACGCTCCTCGACCAGTACGACGTGCTCAAGGAGAAGGGCGTACGCCGCGTCTCCCCGCACACCGTGCCGATGCTGATGCCCAACTCCCCGGCGGCCAACGTCGGCATCGAGCTGGGTGCCCAGTCGGGCGTCCACACCCCGGTGTCGGCCTGCGCCTCGGGCGCGGAGGCCATCGGCTACGCGATCGAGATGATCCGTACCGGCCGCGCCGACGTCGTCGTCGCGGGCGGCACGGAGGCGGCGATCCACCCGCTGCCCATCGTCGCGTTCGGCAACATGATGGCGATGTCCAAGAACAACGACGACCCGCAGGGCGCCTCGCGGCCCTACGACGCGGACCGCAACGGCTTCGTGCTCGGCGAGGGCGCCGGTGTCATCGTCCTGGAGTCCGAGGAGCACGCCAAGGCCCGCGGCGCGAAGATCTACGCGGAGGCCGTCGGCCAGGGCATCTCGGCCGACGCCCACCACATCACGCAGCCCGAGCCGTCCGGCAACGGCATCGCCGCGGCGCTGCAGAACCTGGTCGACACGACGGACCTGAAGCCCGCCGAGATCGTGCACGTGAACGCGCACGCGACCTCGACGCCGCAGGGTGACGTCGCGGAGATCAAGGCGCTGCGCAAGGCCTTCGGCGACGACGTGGACCACATGGCGATCTCCAGCACCAAGTCGATGACCGGTCACCTGCTCGGTGGCGCGGGCGGCGTGGAGACCGTGGCCACGGTCCTCGCGCTCAAGCACCGCGTCGCCCCGCCGACGATCAACATCGACAACCTCGACCCCGAGGTCGACGCGGACATCGTCCGCGGCGAGGCCCGTCCGCTGCCCGAGGGCACGATCGCGGCGCTGAACGACTCGTTCGGCTTCGGCGGCCACAACGTGGTCCTGGCGTTCCGCAGCGTCTGAGCCTGCCGCACGTACGAAGGGGCCCCACCGGTTCGGTGGGGCCCCTTCGCGCAGGTCAGACCACTTGGTGCAGCCAGCGCACGGGTGCCCCCTCGCCCGCGTACCGGAAGGGCTCCAGTTCGTCGTCCCAGGGCTTGCCGAGGAGCTTGGCCAGCTCCGCCTCCAGGTTGCTCTCGCCGCGCTGCGAGCGGGCGAGCGCGGCGCGGAGCCGATCCTCGGGGACCAGGATGTCGCCGTGGATACCGGTCACGGCGTGGTAGATGCCGAGCTCGGGCGTGGCGCTGTAGCGCTCGCCCTCGGCGCTGGTGCAGGGCTCCGCCGTGACTTCGAAGCGCAGCAGATCCCAGCCGCGCAGGGCGGAGGCGAGCTTGGACGCGGTGCCCACCGAGCCCTGCCAGGAGAATTCGGATCTCCAGGTGCCCGGCGCCGCGGGCTGCCTGATCCAGTCGAGGCTCACACGCGCACCGAGCACGCCCGCGACAGCCCACTCGACGTGTGGGCACAGCGCGCGCGGAGCGGAGTGCACGTACAGAACTCCACGTGTCGTCACCGGGACCTCCAGTGTGGGTCGAGGTTCGCCTTCCCCAGCGGCCTCGCGCCCGTGCCGAGCAGTTTTCCCCAAATACTAGATAAACCTGGGAAAAGGGGACAGATGTGACGTGATGTAATTTAGCGGAACCACCGCAGCGGGGCGCCACCGGGTGGACCACCCGCCTGTCGCCGCCGTGACAGCGGTGGTCCGGCGGCTACGGGCCGAGGCTACCGTGCGGCGGCGCAAGGAGTGTGACGTACCGTCGGTCCGAAGGCCAGGAAACTCCGACCTTTCACCCGGCGGGGCGCAACCCCGGCCACCCGCACGACGTCACGTTGAACGACAGAGGGGAGCAGGGGATGCGGAACCGCAGGCACCGCTCGCGTGCCGCCGTCGCCCTCGCGACCGCGGCCCTTCTCTGCGGCGGTGCGCTCACCGCGTGCGACGCCCAGGGCGGCAACTCCGGGGCGCCCGGCGGCTCGTCCGCCCACCGGCCGTCCCCGAAGCCCACGCCCGCCTGGGACACCTCACCGCGCTCGCTGGCCGCCGTCGGCGACTCCATCACCCGCGGCTTCGACGCCTGCTCGGTGCTCTCCGACTGCCCCGAGGCGTCCTGGGCGACCGGCACCGACAGCGAGATCAACAGCCTGGCGACGCGGCTGCTCGGGAAGGGGCGCGCCGCCACGCACAGTTGGAACCACGCGAAGACCGGCGCCCGCATGGCGGATCTGACCGGGCAGGTCGAGGCGGCCGCCACCGAGCGCCCCGAGCTGGTCACGGTGATGACGGGTGCCAACGACGCCTGCCGCTCGTCCGTCGCCGCGATGACGCCGGTCGCGCAGTTCCGCGCCGACTTCCAGGAGGCGATGCGCACCCTGCGCCGCGAGCTGCCGAAGGCGCAGGTGTACGTGGCGTCCGTGCCGGACCTGAAGCGGCTCTGGTCCCAGGGGCGGACCAATCCGCTGGGCAAGCAGGTGTGGAAGCTGGGCATCTGCGCCTCCATGCTGGCCGACCCGGACGACCTGGACGCGCGGGCGACGCAGCGGCGCGACGCGGTGCGGGACCGCGTGGTCGCGTACAACGAAGTCCTCAGAGAGGTGTGTGAGAAGGACCGGCGCTGCCGGCACGACGGCGGGGCGGTCTTCGACTACCGCTTCGACGGCGACCAGTTGAGCCACTGGGACTGGTTCCACCCCAGCAAGAACGGCCAGGCGCGGCTCGCCGAGATCGCCTACCGGCAGGTGACGTCCAAGAAGCCCGTGGCATAGCCGGAGGAGGCGCTCCGGGCGGGGGCCCGGCTAGGGTCTCGATCATGCGCAGTGAACTCTTCGGGACGCTTCCCGACGGCAGCCCTATCCACCGGTGGACGCTGGAGAGGGCCGGGGTGCGGGTGCGCGTCCTGACGTACGGCGGGATCGTGCAGTCGGTGGACGTCCCCGACGGGTCGGGGCGCGCGGCGCCGGTGGCGCTGGGCTTCGAGGGGCTCGACGGTTATCTGGCGCATCCGGGGCCGTACTTCGGTGCGCTGGTAGGGCGGTACGCGAACCGGATCGCGGGCGGTTCCTTCGTCATCGACGGGCGGACGTACGACCTCGCGCGGAACAACGGGCCCAACGCGCTGCACGGGGGCGAGCGCGGCTTCGACAAGCACGTGTGGGACGCGGAGCCGGCGGGCGGGCACGGGGTGCGGCTCTCGCGGGTCTCCCCCGACGGCGAGGAGGGCTATCCCGGGCGGCTCGCGGTCTCGGCGACGTACGCGCTGGACGAGACGGGGGCGCTGCGGATCGCCTACGAGGCGACGACCGACGCGCCGACCGTCGTGAACCTCACCAACCACACGTACTGGAACCTCGCCGGGGCGGGGACGGGCAGCGCACTCGGTCACGAGGTGCGGATCGCGGCCTCACGCATCACGCCGACGGACGGCGCCGGGATTCCGACGGGCGCGTACGAGGATGTGGCGGGGACGCGGTTCGACTTCCGTGCGACGCGCGGGGCCGGGCCCGGCTACGACCACAACTACGTGCTGGACAAGGGAGTCACGGCGGAGCCGGTCGAGGTGGCCCGGCTGTGCGACCCCGGCTCCGGCCGGGTCCTGACCGTCGCGACGACGGAGCCGGGCCTGCAGCTCTACACGGCGGACCACTTCGCCCCGGAGCTGCCCTTCGCGCCCTGCGACGGGATCGCGCTGGAGACCCAGCGGTTTCCCGACTCGCCGCACCGGCCGCACTTTCCCTCCACGGTGCTGCGTCCCGGCGAGGTGTACGCGTCGGAGACGGTGTACGGCTTCTCGGTGCGGTGAGGTCGCGCGATTTCTCTTCTGTCAGGCGGTCAAAGGGGTGCTCAGGCGGCGGTCCGTGACGGAGCGGCCCGCCTCCACCTCGTACGAACCGGTCTGGAACACCCACGAGTTCGTGGTCTCGTCCCAGGTCTCGAAGGCGCGGCGCGGGAAGTCGACGGTGACCTCGACGCTCTCGCCGGGTGCCGCGTCGGCGCTCGCGAAACCGGCCAGCCAGCGGGCGGGGCGGCTGCCGTCGTTCTCGGTGGGGGCCAGGTAGATCTGGACGACCTCGCGGCCCGCGCGGTCCCCGGAGTTGCGGACGCGGACCGTGGCCGTGGTGCCGTCGACGGTCAGTGACTCGTACGTCCAGTCGGTGTAGCCGAGGCCGTGCCCGAAAGGGTAGGCGGGTGTGGCGCCCGCCTTCTCCCAGGCGCGGTATCCGATGAACACGCCCTCCTCATAGGCGAGTTCGCCGTCGGCGGGCGTGGTCCGGGTGATCGGCGCGGACGCCAGGTCGCCCCATGTCGTGGGCAGTCGACCGCCGGGCTCCTCGGTGCCGAGCAGGACGTCGGCGAGGGCGGCGCCGCCCTCCTGGCCGGGGAACCAGCCGAGCAGCACGGCCGCGACGTCGTCGCGCCACGGAAGTTCCACCGGGGAGCCGGAGTTGACGACGACCACGGTGTTCGGGTTGGCGGCGGCCACCGCGCGGACCAGGTCGTCCTGGCGGCCCGGCAGCGCGAGGTCGCGGCGGTCGAAGCCCTCGGACTCGACGCTCTCGGTGGTGGCGACGACCACGACGGCGGTGTCGGCGGCGCGCGCCGCCTCGACGGCCTCGGCGATCAGCTCGTCGGCGGCGCGGCGCGGGCCGAGGTGGACGAGGGAGAACATGACGGCAGGCAGCGGGGCCGCGGGCTCCCGGCCGACCGGGTGGCGCAGGGAGATCTCGACGGGCTCGCCCGCGGTGAGCGTCACCTTGCCGCGCTCGACCGGTGAGCCGAAGAAGGCCTCGAAGGGGTCGGACGCGGCGCCCGCCCCCTGGACGCCGTCGTAGAGGACGTCGCCGCCGACGGTGAGCGTGAAGGCGCCGAGGCCGCGCGTGCCGAACGTGTGGTCACCGCTCTCGCGCGGCGTGAAGGTGCCGGTCACCTCGACGCTCGCCAGGGTCTCGTGGGTGACGCCCTCGGGCAGGTCGTCGCCGATCCACTGGACCTGGCCGGTGGGGAGGCTACCCTCGCCGAGGACGGCGCCGGTGGCGTCGCGGCAGACCGCGCGGAGCTCGAACCCCTTGTCGGCCGGGGCGAGCTCGTCGCTGGGGTCGGCGCCGACCGCGTACGAGAGCGCGCCATCGGGCAGGGCGGCGGTCAGTCCGTCGAGCGGGGAGACGACGTGGGCGGGGAAGACGGTGGCGGAGCCGCCGCCGAGGATACGGGCGTCGCGGGCCGCTGCGCCGATGAGGGCGACGGTGCCGTCGGCGCGCAGCGGCAGGGTCCGGTTCTCGTTGCGTACGAGGACGAAGGAGCGGCGGGCGACCTCGCGGGCGAGGGCCTCGCCGTCGATCTCGGCGGGCAGGTCGCGCGGGGCGACGGCCGGTTCGGCGCCTTCGAGGATGCCGACGCGGGCGGCGAGGCGCAGGACGTTGCGGACGGCCTCGTCCAGGGTGTCTTCCGCGACCCGGCCCGCGCGGACGGCGGCGGCCAGCGGCTCGCCGTACACGGTCCGCGGGCCCGGCATGGCGACGTCGAGACCGCCCTCGATGGCGCCGGTGGTGGAGCGGGCGGCCAGCCAGTCGGAGACGTTGTAGCCGTCGAAGCCCCATTCGCCGCGCAGGACGTCCTCGACGAGATACCGGTGCTCGGTCATCGTCACGCCGTTGACCTGGTTGTACGCGGTCATGATGCCCCACGGGTGGGCGTTGGCGACGATGGCTTCGAAGGGCGCGAGGTACAGCTCGCGCAGGGCGCGCGCGGGCACCTTGTTGTCGACGGTGAAGCGGTCGGTCTCGGCGTCGTTGGCGACGAAGTGCTTGACGGTCGTCCCGACGCCGCCGGACTGGACGCCCCGCACATAGCCGGTGCCGATGACGCCCGTCAGGTACGGGTCTTCGCTGTACGCCTCGAAATGGCGGCCGCCGAGCGGGGAGCGGTGGAGGTTGACGGTGGGGGCGAGGAGGACGTGCACGCCCTTGCGGCGGGCCTCCTGCGCGAGCAGTACGCCGGCGCGGCGGGCGAGGTCCTGGTCCCAGGTGGCGGCGAGGGCGGTCGGGGACGGCAGGGCGATGGACGGGTCGTCGGCGGTCCAGCGGACGCCGCGCACGCCGATCGGGCCGTCGGACATGACGAGGGACCCCAGGCCGATCTCCGGCAGGGCGTGCAGGGCCCACATGTTGCGGCCGCCGAGGAGGCGGGCCTTGGCCTCCAGGTCGAGCTTGCCAAGGGCGGCCTCGACGGCGGCCTCTCGGGCCTGGTCCTGCCGGGTCCGGGCCTGGGCCTGCCGGGTCCGGGCCTGGCTCTGCTCGGTGGGCTCGGTTTCCGCCATGGAGGTGCCTCCTCGTTCCGTACCGGTTCCTCCATCGTGCATCCCGTACCTGTAGACCGGTAGGTTTTGTTATCTTGCCGTTATCCAAACATGTCGTACGGTCCTCCGAGCAAGGACGTACGGAAGGGGTGCCGGCCATGGCGGTCAGGGCCAGGGGTGAGGAGCGGCGCGCGGAGATCCTGCGGGCGGCGTTCGAGGTCATCGCCGAGCGCGGTTACCGGGGCGCGACCCTCGGGGCGGTGGCCGAGCGGGTCGGGCTCACCCAGCAGGGGCTGCTGCACCACTTCCCCACCAAGGAGGCGCTGCTGGTCGCCGTCCTGGAGGCCCGCGACCAATGGGACGCGGTGCCGCGCGCGGAGTGGCGGCTCGACCTGCTCGGCTCGCTGGTCGAGTACAACGCGATGCGCCCCGGCATCGTGCAGACCTTCTCCGCCCTGCTCGGCGAGAGCGTCACGGACGGGCATCCGGCCCGCGCCTTCTTCGCGGGGCGGTACGAGGCGGTGCGCGAGAGCTTCGCGGCGGTGCTGCGCGCCGAGTACGGCGACCGGCTGCCGGGCGGGCTCACGCCGGAGGCCGCCGCGCCGCTGATGGTGGCGGTGATGGACGGCTTGCAGTACCAGTGGCTGCTCGCCCCCGACACGGTGGACATGCCGGGGGCGTTCAGGGACTTCCTGCGGCTACTGGGCGGGGGCGCCGGGGACGGGACCGCGGGCGGCGGGAGCGGCGACGGCGGCGACCACCTCGACCTCGACTAGCGCCCGCGGCGGGACGAGACGCGCCACCGCGACGGTGGTGCTGGTGGGCGGGGTGCCGGTGAGGAACTCCTTGCGTACGGCCGCGTAGTCGGCGAAGCCGTCCATGTCGGTCAGGAACGTGCGGATGTTGATGATGTCGTCGAGTCCGGCGCCGTGGGCCTTGAGCAGCAGTTCCAGGGCCTCGAAGACGCCGCGTGTCTGGGTGGCCATGTCGTCGCCCTCGGCGCACTGCCCCGAGACGTACAACAGGACGCCGCCGTCGGCGTGTTCGACGCGGGCGACCTGCGAGTAGGGGCCGAAGGGCTGCGGGGCGGTGGCGGGGTTGTCGATGGTGATCTGCACGGTGCGGGCTCCTTGCGTGGGCGTGGTCGTGGGACGGGGCGGGGGCGTCAGGTGTCGCGCCGGGCGCGGATGTGGGTGACGGCGCGGGCGATGTCCTCGTGGACCACGTCCGGGTCGGCGGCAGCCGCCTCGAAGTGACCCAACACGGCGCGCATCGCCGGGAGTTGTGCCGCTTCCGTGGCGAGGGCGATGTCCTTGACGGCCAGATCACTGCCGAAGTGCACGCCGGTCGCGAAGGCGCGGGCGACGGCGCCGCCGAGCGGTCCCGCGGCGAGGGCCTCCTTGGCGGTGTCCTCGTCGAGGCCGAGTGCGTCGGCGAGCTTCATGGCCTCGGCGATCAGGGCGACTCCGCCGATGACGGCGGTGTTGACGACGAGCTTGAGCGCCGCGCCGGTACCGAGGGCGCCCGTGCGGGTGACCGGGCCGAAGTGGGCGAGGACGTGCTCGACGCCCGCCGCCTCGCCGCCCGCGAGGATGCCGAGCTGTCCCGCGGCGGCCTTGTCGGTGCTGCCCATGACGGGGGCGTCGACGAGGGTGACACCGTCCGGGAGGCGTCCCGCCAACTCCTTTACGGTGTCCGGGCCGACGGTCGACATCTCCACCCAGTGGGCGCCGGGGCGCAGGGCGGGGAGGACGGCGCCTGCGACCTCGCGCACGGCTTCGGGACCCGCGAGCATCGTGATGACGACGTCGGCCTCGCGGACGGCGTCGGCGGGGGTCGCGGCGGCCACGGCACCCTCCGCGACGAGGGCGTCCGCCTTCGCCGGTGTGCGGTTCCAGACGGTCAACGGGTGCCCGGCCGCCAGGAGTTGGCGCGCCATGGGCTCTCCCATGTGGCCGAGGCCGAGGAATGCGATCTTTTCCATGGGCCCGACGCTAGGCCCGGCCACGGGATGCGACAAGCGAATGTCTAGCATGCGAGCCATGCCGAATCCGCATGACGCACGGGGGGCGGTCATCCCCGATCCCCTGCCGCCCGACCTCTCGACCGTCTGGCTCCGCACCTTCCTGGAGGTGGCCCGGCACGGGTCGTTCACGGTGGCCGCCCGGGAGTTGGGGTGGACGCAGTCCGCCGTGTCGCGGCAGATCGCCGCGCTGGAGGCGGCGCTCGGTGGTGCGCCGCTCTTCGACCGGCTGCCGCGTGGGGTGAGCCCGACGGCGCACGGCCGGGCGCTGTGGCCGCATGCGCAGGACCTGCTGTCCCGCCTGGGCGCCATGGGGCGGGAGTTGGCGGCGCTCCGGGACGCGACGGGCGGGCTGCTGCGGGTCGGGGCGTTCGCGACGGCGGACGCCGGTCTCGTGCCGCGGGCGATCGCGGCGTTCCGTGCGCGCCACCCAGGCGTGACCCTCACCCGCGAGGAGGGCCTGACGCCCGCGCTCCTGTCCCGGCTCGCGGAGGGCGAGCTCGACCTCGCGGTGGTGTCGACGACGGGCGGCACGCTGCCCGGCGAGGCGTACGAGCTGCACCGGCTGCTCGACGAGACGCTGTACGTCGCGCTGCCGGCGGGGCACGCGCTGGCGGGCGAGCCCGAGCTGCGGCTCCCGCAACTCGCCGCGGACGACTGGATCTCCGGGAGCCCCCGCGTCGAGGGCTCCCTCCTGGAGGCGGCCCTGCGCCACGGCTTCCGGCCACGCGTCGCCCACGTCGTCGCCGAGTGGACGGCGAAACAGGGGTATGTGGCGGCGGGTCTCGGCGTGGCCCTCGTCCCCGCACTCGCGGCGGAGGGCGTACGACCGGACATCACGCTGGTCCCGGTGCGGGACGAAGGGGCGCCGCCGCGCACGGTGTACGCGGCGACGGCCCGGGACCGCACCTCGGCACCGGCGACGCGGCCGTTCCTGACGGCACTGCGGGAGGCGGCGCGGCGGGCGGCCTCTCTGGGCTGAATTGGTTTGACCCCCGGGCTCCTTGACGGCTTTCATTCGGGCCGGACCAGGCCGGACCTGACCTGGCCGGACCGGTGAGCGAGGGGGACATGTGAGCAGCGGGAAGATGCACGCCGACGAAGCCGACATCGACGAGGGGCTGGTGCGGCGGCTGGTCGGTGGCCAGTTCCCCGCGTGGGCCGGGCTGCCCGTGGAGCGCGTCGCATCGGCCGGGACGTCCAACGCCATGTACCGGCTCGGCGCGGACATGGTGGTGCGGCTGCCGCGTGTGGCGGGCGCCGCCGAGGACGTGGAGCGGGAGCAGGTGTGGCTGCCCCGGCTGGCGCCCGTGCTGCCCGTCGCCGTTCCGGTGCCGCTCGGGAAAGGCCTGCCGGGCGAGGGGTACCCGTACGCGTGGTCGGTGTTCCGCTGGCTGGACGGCACGACACCGGATCCGGCCCGGCCGCTCGCGGAACCCTCCCTGTTCGCCAAGGACGTCGCGGAGTTCGTGGCCGCCCTGCGCGAGGTGGACCCGGCCGGGGCGCCCGCCGCCTACCGCGGCGACCCGCTCGCCGGGCGCGACGCCCACACCCGCGAGGTGATCGCCGGCCTGGGCGGGCTCGTCGACGGGCGGGCCGTGACCGCGGTGTGGGAAGCCGCCGTGCGCGCCCCCGCGTGGGAGGGTCCCGGCGTCTGGGTGCACGGGGACCTGCAACCGGGCAACGTCCTCGTCGACGGGGGCCGGCTCGGCGCCGTCATCGACTTCGGATGCATGGGTACGGCGGATCCCGCGGTCGACCTGATCGCCGCGTGGTACCTGATGGACGCCGAGGCCCGCGACGTCTTCCGCGCCGCGCTCGGCCCTGCCGCCGACGACGCCATGTGGGCGCGCGGCCGGGGCTGGGCCCTCACGATCGCCGCCACGGAACTCGCGTACTACCAGGAGACGAACCCGGTGATGGCGAGTACGGCGCGCCGCGTCATCGGCCGCCTGACGGAGCCCGGCGACGCGTAACGGTGAGGGGGCTGGTCGCGGGGCGGCTCGGCCGGTTGTCAGGCACTCAGGAGCAGGTGCGTCGCCAGGCCCGTGATCAGCGCGCTCGACACCAGCGCGGTGACCATACGCCCCCTGCGGCCCGTCAGGGTCCGGCCGAGCAGGGCCCCGCCTCCCGCGAGAAGCAACTGCCAGCTCGCGGACGCCACGAAGGCGGCCAGTGCGAACGCCGCCTGCTCCGCGTGTGTCAGGGTCGCCGTGGCCGGGCTGCCGAGGACGAGCGCCGCGAAGTAGACGACGGTGGCGGGGTTCAGGAGCGTGATGCCGAGGAGGGCGGTGTAGGCGCGGGCGGGGCCTAGGGGGGTGCCGGTCCTGGCTGTGGCCCTGTCGCCCCCGCGGTACTCACGCACCGCCGACACCGCGCCCCACGCCGCCATCGCGACGAGCACCAGCACCGACGCCCAGCGCAGCGGCTCCAGGGCGGGCTCCACGACGCCGGTGAGCGAGGTGCCGCCGACGGCGGCGACGAGTGCGTAGAGGCCGTCGGCGGTCGCGACCCCCAGGGCGGCGCAGGCGCCGGTCCGCAGGGTCGTCCGTGCGGTGAGCGCGACGAGGTAGGTCCCGACTCCGCCGACCGGCATCGCGATGCCGTACCCGGCGAGGAGCCCGGCGAGGAGGACCGCGCTCATGGGTGCGCGGGGGTCGGCGTCATGGTGTGAGCTTCCCGCCGCCGCGCGGCACCGCCAACCGATTTCCCGGCGCGGGCCGTTCCGAGACGGATCGTGATGCCCGATCGTGATCCACGGGTGCACAACCCCGTATGGATCCCGGCTGTCTGAAAGGCGCCGGAGGAGGGCTCTCCGGCGCCTTTCGGTACAGAGCTACAGAGATGACAGAAATGACGGAGATCGGGGATCGGGTGGGCAAGAAGGTCTGGAGAGCTGTCGTGGCGGGTGGCGCGGCGGCGGTCTTCACGGGCATGGCCGCGGTGCCGGCCGGGGCGGCCGAGGGCGGGGCCTCCTTCACCCGCGTCCAGGTGAACGGCGGCAAGCCGATCGTGATCGGGGTGTCGAAGGAGGTCGCGGTGCCCACCTCCTTCCGGATGACGACCACCCGCAAGTGGAAGTGGCCTGCGGTGTTCCTGTACCGCGGCAACACGAGTGACCGGCTGTGGCACGCCATTGAGACGAGCGACTGCCACGAGGCGGGCTCGGGCGTCTGCGACTTCAAGGAGACGATGTACTTCGACCCCTCCGTGTGGGACATGAGCAACAGCGAGGCCGGAGCCTGGAAGGTCGCGGCCGAGGTGTCCTTCAAGGGCGGCGGCGACGACACGGACGACAAGGGCCTGACCGCCTACGTCAAGCGCAACTCCCGCCTGACTGTGAACGCCGCGCCCGAGCCGGTGGCCAAGGGCAGGACCATCACCGTCACCGGCAAGGTCACGCGGGCCGACTGGGAGAAGAAGAAGTACGTCTCCTACGGAAGCCGCCTGGTGAGCCTGCAGTTCAAGCCCAGCGGGGCCGCCTCCTACACGACCGTGAAGAAGGTGCGCGCCAACGGCTCGGGGGCTCTCAGGACGACCGTGAAGGCGTCCCAGACGGGGGCGTGGCGCTGGGTGTACTACGGCAACACCACGACTGGGGCGTCGACTTCGGCCGCGGACAATCTTGTGGTGCGGTAGGGGTCCGTCCGTCCGTCGTAGGCAGGCCCGCCGCTTCGCGGCGGATGTCTCCCACCCGCCCGCCTGTTTGCCCCGCGACGTCCTGCGGGAGTAGGGGCGGGCGGGGTGCGGGGAGGGGTGCATGAGGCGCGGAGTCGCACGCCCCGCCTACGCCCTCAGTCCCTCCGCGTACCTCCTCAGCACCCCCTGCGCCGACTTCGGCGTGTGGTGGCCCACCAGGACCTGTGCGGTGAGGCCGTCCGTCAGGGCCACCAGGACGTGGGCCTCCGCGGAGGGGTCCAGGGCGGGGCTCAGTTCGCCCGTGTCCTGGCCGTAGCCGATCAGCCAGACCAGGAGTTCGTGGAGTTTCGCGTACGTCTCGCGCAGCACCTTCGCCAGCTCCCCGCTCACCGCCGCGTGGGCGACGAACGCCCCCCAGACCCGCGCCTCCGTCTCGTCCTCCGGCTCGACGAGCGCCAGCGCGGACAGCGTGCGGTCCAGCAGGGTCACGGCCGACTCCGGGGTCCCCGACGCCGCGATGCGCGCCTTCGCCCGGTCGCCGATCCGCTGCGAGATGCCCTCCAGGGCGAAGAGCAGCATCTCGTCCTTCGTACGGAAACACCGCTGCACCGCCCCCATCGACACCCCCGCCTCGGTGGCCACGTCGCGCAGGCTGACGGCCTCCATCCCGGAGCGGGCGATCAGGAGGCACACCGCCTCGGCGATGCGGGCCCTGCGGTCCTCGTAGTCGACCTGCTTGGGCATGGTTCGGGCGCCTTCCTCCGGGTTTTTCGATGCGGTTGCATCATATCCCTTCTCCCTGCATGATGTGATGCGACCGCATCGGAACACGCGCCGCAATGGGCGCAACGAGGAGACGACGCACGTGGCCAGTCAGACCGATCGCAATTCCAAGACCAAGTCGTCAGCGGGGCTTCTCGCCCTCTTCGGCTTCATCCTGCTCGTGCAGGGCTTCGGCTCCGCGATCACGGAAGCCGGCTGGGACTCCTCGTTCGGCGTCTCCGCCCTGCTGCGGAAGGCCGGCGCCCCGGGCTGGACCGACCTGGTGGTCGGAGTGGTCGGGTGTGCGCTGCTCGCGGCCGCGGCCCGCAGCCGGTTCGTGCGCAAGGAGCTGTAGCGCTCGCCCCACGCGTCCCGCGATACTTCCGCCACCTCACCGGTTACGGAAGGACTCGCGTGCACACACGACTCGGCGCCCTCGGCGCCGCCGCTCTGCTGGCCGGACTGGGACTCGGATTCCCGGCCCCCGCCTCCGCCACCACCCCCGAAACCCCCACCGCCCCCACCGTCGAAGAAGCGCGGCTCGACCGTGCCGCCCCTCAGGAAATCCTGCGGCGCAGCGGCTTCGACAGCGCCGCCCCGGAGTTGGCGCGTGCGCTGGAGCGGGCCCGCTCCTACGACCAGGCCCGGCGTCTCGTCGTACGCGAAGGGAAGTCGCTGTGGCGGCGGGCCGTCGACCGGGCGCAGGGGAAGCCGCAGGCGGGTCTCAGCAAGGATGACGACCGGCCGCTGTACTGGGCCCGGCTCGGCATGACGCGGGAGCTGCGGCAGTGGGAGCCCACCCGCTTCCGGATGACCGACCGCCAACGGGCGCGGCTGGTGGGCGCGTTGGAGACGTCGTCCCGCGGGCAGGACAGCATCGGCTTCGGGCCCGACGGGCACAGGCACGGAGGCGGGTCCGGGCGCGGGGCCACCAAGCGCATCCTCATCACCGGCTTCGACCCCTTCACCCTCGACCGCGACGTCCGGATCAGCAATCCGTCGGGCGCCGCCGCGCTCGCCCTGGACGGCACGACGATCCGGACCGCCGACGGGCCCGCGCGCGTCGAGGCGATGGTCTTCCCGGTCCGCTGGGACGACTTCGCGGACGGCGCCGTGGAGCGGGCACTGCGCCCGCACCTCCCCCGCGTCGACCTCTTCACCACCATCAGCCAGGGCCGCGTCGGCCGGTTCGACATCGAGCGGACCAACGGCGCCTGGCGCGGCGGCTTCGCGGACAACGAGAACCTGTCACGCACGGGGACCGTGCCGGTGCGCGACCCCGCGACGCAGCCCCAGTGGACGTCGACGACTCTCCCGTACAAGGAGATCGTGGCGGCGAAGACGGGCCGTTTCCCCGTGTACGACAACACGTCGGTGACCGAGATACCGGCGGGCGGCACCGCGCCCGTGGTCCGGCCCGACGGGCCCACCGAGGGGTCGGCGGCGCGCGCGGGCGGCGGCGGGGACTACCTGTCGAACGAGATCGCCTACCGGGCGACGCTGCTGCGGGACCGCCTCGGGCTGCGCGACCGGCTGCCCGGCGGCCATGTGCACACGCCCGTCCTGCAGTTCGGCGCGGGTAACACCGACCCGGCGACGGGTGCCGTCACCGATCCCGGGTTCGTACGGAACCGGCTGGACATCATCGCTCAGGTGCGGGGCATCCTCGGCGCCGCCGCGTCAGCCACGTCATCACCCTGACCACCGCCCGCAGCACCGGCGCCGTCGCCTCCCGACGGCCCGTTCTCGCCCAGCAGGTCCCGTGCCATCAGCGTCGCGCCCGCGACCGCGCCCGGCATCAGGAACACCGCGACGAACGGCACCAGGAAGGCGACGGCGAGCGGCGTCCCGAAGCCCCAGGCGAGCGTCTTGCGGGAGCGCAACAGGGCGAGCCGGTCGCGGAGTTCCACACCGCGGCGCTGCATGGCGACCGCGGTGAGCTCCTCGACCAGGAAGAAGCCGGTCACGCAGAAGCCGATCACGGGGACGACGGTCTGGCCGGCGACCGGGACGAAGCCGAGCGCGAAGAGCAGCACGCCCCAGCACAGCGCGCGCACGACGATCCGCAGGCTGTCCCTCGCCGAGATCCACAGGTCCCGCCAGAGCGGCAGCCCCGACTCGGGGGCGTGGCCGCACTCGGAGATGTCGACCTGCTCGGACAGCTTCTCGTAGAAGGGGTCACCGATGAGCAGCGTCACCGCGGTGAAGGTGAGGACGGACAGCAGCAGCGCGAGGGCGAAGAGCAGAGCCGTCAGGAAGCCGCGGAACAGGCCGAGCCAGGGGGACGACCAGTCGTCGGCGAACGGCGTGGCCCAGCCGACGAGATCGCCGCCCCACAGGGCGAGCGACACGAGCGCGCCCGCGTAGAGGACGAGCGTGATGAGGCCGGGCAGCAGCCCCCATCCGTACTGCTTGCCGTGCTGGGCGACCCAGCGCTGCCCCTTCATCAAGTAGCCGAAGCCCACACCCAGATCGCGCATGCGGCACACCTTAGCCGCAGGTGGGCGGGGGTTTGATCCGCGGCGGTCGGCAGGACTGTCACAGGTGGTGCACAACTGCGGAACACGGCCCTCTTGTTGAACGGGTGGCGAACCGGTAAGACCTCGCTTACCGATCTCCCGGAGGTACATATGGGTATATCCCGGCCATCCAGACCCGTTCTGCTCACCACCGCCGTCACCGCGGGCGCGCTGGTCCTCACCGCGCTCGCCCCGGGCAGCGCGACCGCCGATCCGACGCCGCGCCCAGCCGTCCGCGAGGGCTCGCCGCTCGGCGCCGACCGGGCCGCCACGGCGCCGGAAGCGGCCGCCCAACGGGCCCTCGGCGACAGGGGGAGCGCAGGGGACACGGGCCTCAGGGGCGACAAGGGCCGCGGCTATCCGCGCGAGCGGAAGCTCACCGCACCCCCGGAGAACCCTGCCGACAAGTCGATAAAGCTGGGGCTCACGCCGTACCACGGCATCGCCCCGAAGCTGAACGCCCTGCAGCGCATCGGCGACCGCGTCAGCGTGGAGATCGCGGGCCGTTCCGCGGGCGGGCACCAGCTCTACCTCGTGACGGTCACCGCTCCCGAGTCCGCGCGGGAGACGGCACGGCAGGAGCGGATGCGCGAGCGCATCGAGGACTCCCCCGCGGCGGCCGCCCGGGACAAGGCGATCAAGTCCTCGTACAAGACGCCCGTCTTCATCAACAACAACATCCACGGCAACGAGTGGGAGGGCACCGACGCCGCCCTGAAGCTCATCGAGAAGCTGGCGAAGGCGAAGGACAGGAAGAGCCGGTCGCTGCTCGCGCACAACCGCCTCTACTTCAACATCACCACCAACCCCGACGGCCGCATCGCGGGCACCCGCGCCAACGCCAACGGCTTCGACCTCAACCGTGACTTCGTCACCGCCTCGCAGCCCGAGACCCGAGCGGTCCGGCGGATCGCCATCGCCAAGCAGCCCGCCGTCATGCTCGACCTGCACGGGTACGTGAACGGCACGCTGATCGAGCCGACCACTCCCCCGCACGGCGAGAACTACGAGTACGACCTCTTCCTCAAGAATTCCTACGCCAACGCCCTCGGCATGGAGGCCGCCGTCAACGGGCTCGGCTACACAGAGGAGAAGGACGGGGTGAAGCCCGCCGTCATTCCCTTCCGGGACCAGGAGGAGGGCTGGGACGACTGGCCGCCGATCTTCACCCCGCAGTACATGCCGTTCCACGGCGCGGTCGCGACGCACACCATCGAGTTCCCGATGCAGGTGAACAACAACGCGTACGACACGCAGCCGGTCCAGGAGCTGCGCCGCAGGGCCGCCATCAACGTGGACATCGCGGGCGCCGCGATGCGTGCCGCGCTCGACTGGACCGACCGCCACCGCACCTCCGTGATCGCCGACCAGATCGAGGTCTTCCGGCGGGGCGCGACGGGCGCGGAGCAGGTGCCGGTGTCGGAGGAGACCGTGCCGGGCGTGCCCGGGATCGGGCCGGAGGACGTCTACACGACCGAGTTCCCGCGCGCTTACGTGATTCCGGCGGGCGGCGCCAAGGGCGGCGGGCACGGTCAGCGGTCGGCGACGGCGGCGGCGCGGCTCGTGGACCATCTGGTCGCCAACGACGTGCGGGTGGAGCGCGCGAGCCACGGCTTCCGACTCGGCGGGCGGACGTATGCGAAGGGGTCGTACGTCGTCGACATGCACCAGCCGAAGCGGGGCCTGGCCAATGTGCTGCTGGCCGACGGGCGGGACATCAGCGACAAGGTGTCGACCATGTACGACATCTCGGGGTGGAGCCTCGGCCGGCTGTGGGGGGCAAGCGTGGACGCCGTCAAGAGCGGTGACCTGGACGGTGTGCACACGCGCAAGGTGCGTGCCGCGTCCGGCGTCGCCTATGTGGCGCCCCGCGGCGACCTGCGGCTGCGCCTCGACGACCCCCGGGAGATAGCGGCCGTCAACTCCCTTCTCGCCGAAGGTGTTTCCGTACGCCGTGACCGTGACGGCAGTGCCGTCGTGCCGTCGTCCGCGCGGCGTGCCGCGACCGCAGCGGCGAAGAAGTACGACGTCGCCTTCGACGCCACGAAGGCCAAGGGCGGCCCCGCGCTGCACCGCACGCGGGTCGCGGCGGCCGTCACGCCGGGCGAGCTGTTCGCGCTGCGGGAGATGAACTTCGACGTCGTGCCCGTGTCGACCGGCGTGCTCAACTCCGGCTTCGACTGGAAGAAGGCGGACGTCCTCTTCGTGTCGGCCGGGCTCGACCGCGGCAAGCTGAATCCGGCGGCCCGCGCCGGGCTCGACCGGTTCCTCGCCGGAGGCGGCGGTCTGGTCGGGCGGGGTGCGACCGGCGCCGCGCTCAACGCCGACGCCGGGCTGCTCGACGTGCGGGCCGTCGAGGGCAACGGCGACGCCAACGGCGTGGTCCGGGTGGCCAACGCGGGCGGCACGGTCACCGGCGGGGCGCCGGACCACAGCTTCGTCTACTCGCCGTCGTGGTTCACCGACCTCGGCCCGGGTGTGCGCGCGGAGCAGAGGTACGGCAGCGGGAACCCGCTCGTCTCCGGGCACTGGCGCGCGCTGGAGGACGGCACCGGCGGACCCGCGGACGCCGCGGGCCGCGCCTCCGTCGTCAGCGGGTCGGCCGGAGCCGCGGAAGTGGTGCTCTTCGGCACCGAGCCGCTCTTCCGCGACCATCCGAAGGGAGTGTTCCCGCAGGTCGGGCGGGCACTGCTGAGCGTCGGCTGAGACCGGGAAATATGCTCCGGGGCGCGGCGGTTGCACAGATACCGATCATTCCGCCGCACCCCGGAGGCTTTCCGTATGACGCGTGAGATCAGAGTGCAGGGCACTGTCGCCGACGGATTCGAGTCCGTGCGCGACGAGTTCACCGCCGTCCTCGCCGCCGAGGACCCCCACTACGCCGGGCAGTTGGCGGCGTACGTCAAGGGGCGCAAGGTCGTCGACCTGTGGGTGGGCCCGGACACCGACGGTGACACGCTGTACGGGGTGTACTCCTCCACGAAGGGTGCGGCGCATCTCGTCGTCGCCCTGCTCGTCCAGGACGGCACGCTCGATCTGGACCGCGAAGTGGCGCACTACTGGCCGGAGTTCGCCGCCGGGGGCAAGGGGGCCGCGACGCTGCGCGAGCTGCTCGCGCACCGGGTGGGCGTCGTGGGCGCCGACACCGGTTTCTCCCCCGAGGAGCTCGCCGACGACCGGGCGATCGCCCGGCGCCTGGCCGCGCAGCGCCCGTACTGGCGGCCCGGCACCGCCTTCGGCTACCACGCCCTGTCCATCGGGGCGCTCTCCGGCGAGGTGGTGTTCCGCGCCACCGGCCGGACCCTGCGGGAGCTGTACGAGGAGCGGGTGCGCGCGCCGCACGGCCTGGACTTCTTCCTGGGGCTGCCCGAGGAGCACGAGGGGCGGTTCCGCTCCGTCCTGCCGATGGACCCGACGCCCGAGCAGCGGGCGCTCCTCGCGTCGCTGCCGACCGGCCCGCAGAACCTGGCCTCCATCGCCTTCAACCGCAACGCGGCGGAGCCCACCGACATCGAGGCGCTGCCCAACTCCCGTGCGGTGCGCGCCAAGGGGCCCGCGTCGGTCGGCGGTGTGGCCTCCGCGCGCGGCCTCGCGGGGATGTACGCGGCGGCGGTCACCGGTCTCGACGGGGGCGAACCGCTCCTGACGGCGGACACCGTCGCCGAGTTCGGGCAGGTCCAGTCGGTGGGGTACGACCTGGTGGCGCGGACCCACAAGGTCTTCGCGGTCGGCTTCCAGGCCACGTCGGAGGTCTGGTACCCGTTCCTGGGCGCCGGTTCCATCGGGCACAGCGGCGCGGGCGGCTCGCAGGCGTTCGCCGATCCGCGCAGCGGCCTCGCGTACGGCTACACGCGGCGGCGGTACGCGTTCCCGGGCGGCCCGGCGCCGGAGAACGAGCGTCTCGCGCGGGCCGTGCACGAGGCGGCGCTGGCCTTGGGCTGAGCGACGGATGGACCATGTGTACGACGGAGGGCCGCACCCCTGGTTCGGGGTGCGGCCCTCCGTCGTACGGACGAGCGGAGAGGTCCCGGTCAGGCGACCGAGAGCTCGACCTTGATGTTGCCGCGCGTGGCGTTCGAGTAGGGGCACACCTGGTGCGCCTTCTCGACGAGGGACTGCGCGGTGGCCGCGTCCACGTTCGGGATGGAGGCGGTGATCGCGACCTCCAGGCCGAAGCCGCCGGACTCGTTCTGGCCGATGCCGACCTTGGCGGTCACGGTCGAGCCGGAGATGTCGGCGTTCTCCTTGCGGGCGACCACGCCGAGGGCGCCCTGGAAGCAGGCGCTGTAGCCGGCGGCGAAGAGCTGCTCGGGGTTGGTGCCCGCGCCGCTGCCGCCCATCTCCTTCGGCGGGTTCACGACGACGTCGAGCTTGCCGTCGTCGCTGGCGACGCGGCCGTCGCGGCCGTTCTCCGCAGTGGCTACGGCGGTGTACTTGACGTCGATCTTCTGGATGGACATACCTGCTCATTCCTCCTGAGACGAGACGTGGCGCGCGCCCACAACCACGGTTTCTGGAATCAGGTTATCGGATGACGGAAATCACGCGAGGGAGACGATCATCTTTCCGGTGTTCTCGCCGCGGAGCATGCCGAGGAAGGCGTCCACGCCGTTCTCCACGCCCTCGACGACCGTCTCGCGGTACTTGAGCTCGCCGGAGCGGATCCAGGCGCCGACCTCGCGGACGAACTCGGGCTGCAGCGCGCTGTGGTCCTGGACGAGCATGCCCGTCAGGCGCAGACGCTTGCCGATGACCAGGGCGAGGTTGCGCGGGGCCGGGGTCGGCTCGGTGTCGTTGTAGCCCGCGATCATGCCGCAGATCGTGACCCGGCCGTGCACGTTGAGGCGGCTGATGGCGGCCTCCAGGTGCTCACCGCCGACGTTGTCGAAATAGACGTCGATGCCGTCGGGGGCGGCCTCCTTGAGCTGCTCGGCGACGGGCTTGTCGTCCTTGTAGTTGAAGGCGGCGTCGAAGCCGTACTCCTCGACGAGGAGCTTCACCTTGTCGTCCGAGCCGGCCGAGCCGATGACGCGCGAGGCGCCCTTGAGCTTGGCGATCTGGCCGACCTGGCCGCCGACGGCACCGGCCGCGCCGGAGACGAAGACGGCGTCGCCCTCCTTGAAGGAGGCCACTTCGAGGAGCCCGGCGTACGCGGTCAGGCCCGTCATGCCGAGCACGCCGAGGTAGGCGGAGAGCGGGGCGGCCTCGGGGTCGACCTTGGTGGCGTGCTGGGCGGGCACGGAGGCGTACTCGCGCCAGCCGGCGAAGTGCAGGACGTGGTCGCCCACCGCGAAGCCGTCGGCGTTCGACGCGACGACCTCGCCGACCGCGCCGCCCTCCATGGGGCGGTCCAGCTGGAACGGCGGGACGTACGACTTCACGTCGTTCATCCGGCCCCGCATGTACGGGTCCACCGAGAAGTGGAGGTTGCGGACCAGGACGCGGCCCTCGGCCGGGGCCTCGACGGGAACCTCGCGCAGCGCGAAGTCCTCCGGGACCGGCCAGCCGGACGGGCGCCGCACGAGGTGCCATTCGCGGCTGACGGAGGGGAGCTGCTCGGGGGTGACGGACATGGGGGGCGTCCTCCTACTGCGTGGCAAGACGGGTGACGGAATGGGGGGAGAAGCACTTGAGATGCTTGAGGTTGTTAAACAACCATGCTCCTGAATATTTCATGATGTCAAGTAAGTGGGTAGCCTGGGGACCATGGCCACCAGCACTCCCGACCCTCGCGTCCCCCGTGTCGACCCGCTGACACTCGAAGTCGTCGAGCTCATCGGCACGGTTGTGGCCCGCTACCACGAGGAGTACGAGGAGGCGGCCGCCGAGCACGCGCTGACCGGCGCGCAGGCGCGTGTCCTGGGGCTGCTCTCCCTCGAACCTATGCCCATGCGCCGCATCGCGCAGAAGCTGAAGTGCGAGCCGTCGAACATCACGGGGATCGTGGACCGGCTGGAGGCGCGCGGCCTCGTGGAGCGGCGGGCCGATGCGGGGGACCGCCGCGTGAAGCTGGCGGCGCCGACACCGGAGGGGCTCGAGGTCGCCCGTCGCCTGCGTGGCTCTCTGCGCTTCGCGCGCGAGCCGCTGGCGGAGTTGTCCCGCGAGGAGCGGGTGGCTCTGCGGGGGCTGTTGCGGAGGATGGTGGGTGAGGGGGACGGGTGAGTGTTTCGGGGGTGGTGGCGTGTTGGGTGCGGGGCGGCCGTCTGAAGAGCTGGACGAGTCCGGGGCAGCGCGAACAGGCCGCCCCTCCGGAAAGGAGGGACGGCCTGGACGTCGGAAGCTTGGGGAGCGTGCCGGGGGTTACTTCTTCGGGCAGGTCTCCTGGGTCACCTTGCCGCCCGCCTTGTCGGCGGTGGCCGGGTCCATCGACAGGCACATGCCCGTCCAGTTGTTGATGAACTTGTAGCCGTCCATGGAGCCGGTCGGGGTGGCGATCTTGGTCGGGACGACGTTCCACATCTGGCTGCCGGAGAACCAGCGGGTCTCACAGTCCCACCAGAACAGCTGGGTGCCGGAGCCCGGCGGGGTGCCGTTGTTGTAGGGGACCGTCAGGCACTTGCCGTTGTTCGCCTTGATCCAGAAGTGGTTCTTGTGGTCGAACGACTTCGGCTGCGAGGCTTCCCACTGGTGGCTGCCGGGCGCGTCCGACTGGCACTCGCGCTGGGTGACCAGACCGCCGGACTTGGAGTCGTCGAACTCGGGGCCCCGCACCATGCAGCGGCCGTACAGGCTGTTGACGTAGGTCTTGTCCTTGTTGACCACCCAGAACATCCGGTTGCCGCCCGAGACGAACTTGTCCGCGTTGTGGTCGATGATCGCGTTCACCAGACCCCAGCCGGGGTAGTCCATCATGACGAAGCCGACCCGGCCGGCCTTGCGGTCGTTGAGGTGCTCCATCAGCCAGAGGTTGACGCCCCCCATCTGGGGCTTGTTCGAGTACACGCGGCCGCCGGCGTACTCGTACGGGTCGAAGCCCAGGGGGGCGTTGGACGCGGACGTATAGGTCAGGAACAGGTCACGGGGCGAAGGGCTGTCCATCGCCTTGTCGACGTTCTTCTTGACGTGCTCCCACTTCACGCCGAGGTCCGCCGCGTTCCAGGTGTCTTCCTTGTTGGAGTCGAAATCCTTGATGCCGTATTTGCCGGCGTCCGCATTGTCGAAGGCGGCCAGGACCAGCTTGCCGCGGACGTCCCCCAGCCTGGGGATGTCCGCCTTGCCCTCCCCCTTCACCGAATCGGCGTAGAAGAGGCCGGGGTACTCCTTCACATAGGTGTCGAAGGTCGACCGGATCTGTTCCTGGGTCACGCCCTCCGGCTCGTTCCTGCAGTCGAAGGGGCTGCCCTTTTCGTCCTTGTAGAGGCACTCGGCCCTCAGCCGCATGACGATCGTCTCGTGCGGGTTGGCCTTGAGGAAGTCCCGCGTCTTCTTGAGGACGTCGTCGAAGTTGGCCTTCTGGTAGAACGAGCCGTGGTGGATCGCGAACCTGCCCCCGATGGAGCGGACCCGGATGTCGATGGCACGGATCCCGCGATCGTACTGCGCCCTCAGCGTCTGCCCGCTGTCGCCGTAGTTCTCCTGCGTCTCCACGTGGTTGCCGCCGTGGATGGACAGGGTGTCGTGCGTCCCCGGGATGGACATGTCCGACAGCCTGGTGTTGCTCGCGACGCCCCACATCCACTCGTTCCGGTCCGGTGCGCCGATGTGACGGTAGGCGTCGTCATTGGTCGACCCGGCCGCCTCCGCGGCGGTCGGGGTCAGCAGTGCCGCACCGAGCGCGGCACAGACCGTCATCAGACGTGCCAGCGGGCGGGACCTTCTGCGCGATCCGGCGCGGGCGCGGGGGGTGGGGCCGGGCATGGGACTCCTGTCCAGAGCGGGGCGTTACGCGGTCCAGCGTGAGCTCCGCCGCTCACGTTTCGCTCACGTTTCGCTCACACCCCGCGCACACGCTCCCCACCGGCCCTCGTCGCGCGCAGTTCGCCTCGCCCCCGGTCGGCCCTGCTACGTGCACCACCACAGGAAGCGGTCGCACGTTTTGGTGGGGGTCGGGTCCGGGGGTGTCGGTCTTGGGGTGGTGGGAGTGGGTGGCGTGGGGGTGGGGGTGGCGTCCGGGGATTTGGGAGGTGTCTGTGTCGAAGGGGTCGTGTGCTCGGATTCTTCGCCGGTCCCCTCCCCCGCTTCCGTGCCCTTCGCGCCTTCTGCCCCGGCGTTTCCCGGTCGCTCCTCTTCCCTCTCTTCCTTTCGGTTCTTCTTGTCGGCCTTGGCGGCCTTGTCGGTCTCGTCGTCCCGGTGCTTCACGTCCGGCGACTCCGTTCCGGAGGGAGCCGTCGATGTGGCCGCCGCGTCCTCTGCCGTCGTGCCGCCGCCCGGGGCCGTGGTCCCCGTCGGGGACGGGCCGGAGGCCGGGGCGGACACCGCGGCCGGGTCCTCCGCGCCCAGTTCGGCGAGGCTCAGGCCGCCCGCCGCGAGGGCGAGGCCCGCGGTGATGAACAGGACCTTGCGGCGCCGGCGCCGGTGCGCCCTGCGGGCGCGGCCACGGGCGTGCGGGGGCCGCGCCTCGTGCGGGGCATCGCGGTCGGCCGGTTCCGCGTCCGGCGCGGGGACGGACTGCGCGTACTCCCGGCAGGCTTCGGCCGGGGCTCCGCACCCCGGGCAGGCGAGGGCGCCGTTGAGGTGCCTGCGGCACGGGTGGCAGTAGTCCATGAGGCATGGAGGCTAGGCGCCACGCCGGTGACAGCGGAAGCGGGGGCTGTGAAAGTTGTGTGCGGAATCGAAAAGTCCGGTGAGTTCGACGGCGTGGCGCCGACGCGTCACGCCCTGCCCAGCAGGCCTCTCAGACGACGAGCCCGCAGCACCAGTTCCAGTTCGAAGCGGCGGTCCGGGTCGTCCACCTCGTCGCCCCAGAGTTCCCTTATCTGGCGGAGGCGGTAACGGACCGTCTGCGGGTGGACACCCAGGCGGGCCGCCACCTCGGGGGCGCCGCCGCGGGTTTCCAGCCAGGCGAGGAGGGTCTCGGCGAGCCGGCGGCCGTGGGCCGGACCGCAGTGTTCCAGGGGGGCAAGACAGCGGCGGGCCAGGTCCTCGATCAGCTCCTCCGGCTGCAGCAGCACCAGCGCCTCGGTGTGCTCCGTGCAGTGCAGGACCTCACCGGAGGGCAGCAGTCCGCGCTCCATGAGACGCACCGCCGCCTCCGCCCAGCGCAGCGACTTCGCGGCGTCGGCCAGGGCGACGGGCGGGCCGATGGCGCCGGACCAGCCGGTCATGGCGCGGCGCAGGAGTTCGGGCCGCCCCGCCGCTTCGGGGTCGGGCACCACCATGCGGGGCTGCTCGGCCTCCATGTCGAGCAGGACGCCCTCGCCGACGGCGGGCGCGACGGCCTCCCGCGCGGGGCGCAGCAGCACACCCACGGCGACGCGTTCGGGCAGCTGCCAGCCGACGCGGGCGGCGCGCTCGCCGAGTGCGTTGCCGAGGGCCGAGGTCTTGCCGGAAGCGGAGGCCTTGCCGCCGGATGCCGGGCCGATGCCCGCCCCTGATCCGTGGGCGGCCCCCGTCGTGCTGTCGGAGCGCCGCTCGGAGAGCAGCAGCTCCATCAACTTGCGCTGCAGGCGCAGGCGTTCGCCCGCCTCGCGGGCCGCCGCCTCCGCGTATCCGCGTACGGACTGGTCGACCAGGCCGTCCAGGTACTCGAAGCCCGACTCGGCGAGTTCGTACATGGCGGGCGGCGGGATCTCTATCTGCTGGCCGATCTCGGCGAGGCGGCGCCAGGCCAGTCGTACGCCCAGGCGGTAGATCGCCTGGAGCGAGTCGAGGCTGCGGCCGTGCAGGCCCTCGCCGCGGCCGAACTCCTGGAAGACCTCCAGGTGGTAGCGGGGCCTGCCCTCCTGGGACGCCAGTTGCTGGACGAAGCCCTCCAGGGCGCGGCGGATGCCGATGAGGGCCATCGGCTCGCCGGAGTCGTCGAGGACGACGGGCAGGCCGGGGTACTCGGCGCGGATCTCGCGCAGGATGTCCTGGGCGAGCGCCGGCACCTCCTCCAGGGCGAGCGCGGCGAACTGCCGCACCTGCCGGGGCGGTACGTCACGCCAGGCGGAGCGGTGCGGAGGTGTGCCCTCCGGAGGCCGGTCGTCCGGGAAGCCGGCGTCGGCCGTCCGTCCGGCCGGGAAGCTGTCGTCGGCCGTCCGGTCACCGGACGGCTGAGCGCTGGTCGCGGCCACGGTCGCTCACTGCCCCCGCGCCGGGGTCTCGTAATGCACAAGAGGCGTGTTGGGCTGGTCCGGTGTGGCGTCGAGGAGCGCGACGATGCCGAGCGCCGCGCCCACGGCGAGGAGCGCCCCGGCGGCGACGGTGAGTGAAGCGGCGAGCAGTCGGTGCATTGCGAGGGTCAGCCTCTCTGTCGGAGGTCGTCCCCACCCCGGGGCGCGCAGGCACTCGGCCGGCCGGAAAGCTCCGGCCACGAAGTCCTGGTCGCACAGCCCGCGCCGGCCCCGTCCGGCAAGTGCTCAGTCTCTGCAATGCATTGACACTTCGTCAAGGGTGGGCCTACGTTCCCGGCCCATACGGCTCAGTAACACTTCTCCCGCCTCAGCCCAGGAGTGACCTCATGCGCCGCACCGCCTCACCTCTGTCGCTGATCCTTCTCGGGCTCGGCGCGTTTCTTCTGGTCCTCGCGCCGATGCTGGCCTGGTACGTGGAGCCCCGAGCGAAACGCACGCCCGTGGACATCGACACCATCACGGTCTTCAAGGGCAAAGGAAGCTATTTCGACACCAAGAAGATCAAGACCGTCCACGACAAGAACCTCACGATCACCCGCCAGGTCCGCGGCGACGTCGCCGACAGCGAGGACAGCGGGCGGGCCGTCTGGGACGTGGTGACGTCCGTCGACCCGGACAAGTCACTGCCCGCCGCCAGCCCGCACGACTCGCTCCAGTGGACCCAGGAGCGCTGGGTCACGGACCGGAAGACGAACAAGCCCGTGCACTGCTGCGACGAGGAGCCGTACTTCGAGGGCGAGGCCTATCTGAAGTTCCCCTTCGACGTCGAGAAGCGCTCCTACCGCTGGTGGGACAACACCTTGGGCGCGACCGTGCCGCTCACGTACAAGGGCACGAAGAAGATCCAGGGGTACGAGGGGTACCGCTTCACGGCGACCGTGAAGGCCACCAAGACGGGCACGCGTCAGGTGCCGGGGCGGATGGTCGGCCAGCCGAGGAAGAGCCAGGTCATCGCGGACGAGTACTACGCCAACCACGGCATCGAGCTCGTCGCGGACCAGCGCACCGGCCGGATCATCTACGCCGCCATCGGGCCCCGCAAGACGCTGCGGGCGCCCGGCTCGGACAAGGACGCGACAGTGCTGCTCGACAGCGAGCGGATCGCGTTCACGCCGGCCACGCAGAAGGCTCAGGTGAAGCTCGCCGACGACGACAGCAGCCGTCTGAAACTGGTCGGCGAGACGCTTCCGCTCGGTGCGGGCGTGCTGGGCGGGGTACTCGCGGTGGCGGGTGTCGTGCTCGTCGCGCGTGGGCGGCACGACGACGGGGCGAACGGCCCCGGACGGCACGGCGGTTCGGCGGAGTCCGGGAGTCCGAATCCGGACGCGTCACCGACCGCCCTGCAACCCACCACGATGTGATGAGACGTCAGCCCTTGAAAGCGCAAAAATTGTCACTTCGGTGAGTAGCCGCGCGGTACGGGGCGGCGAAAACTATCCACCCCCACCCACGCACAGCCCCGCACCACCCCGGCACCACCCCCGCAGCACTCCCCCATGACCCAGCAGGACCGTTCCGCCGACCGGACCCCCCACAGTTCCGCACCCTGAGACGAGTTGGAGCACGCATGCCCCAGCACGTACCGTCCTCGCTGCGCGCGGCCGCCCCACGCCGCGCGGAGCGCCTTCCGGCGCCTCCCCCACAGCCGCGCCGGATCGTCTTCCTCGCCCACCGCGACCTCGGCAATCCGGCCGCGGGGGGCTCCGAACTCCTCGTCGACCGGCTCGCCGACGGGCTCAGCGGCCTCGGTCATCAGGTGACCCTGTTGTGCGGCGGGCCCGCCGCGTACCGCGACTACCGCGTGGTGTCCGCGGGCAGCGACCTGGGCCACTTCGTCCGGGCGCGCTCCGCGTTCGCCCGGCAGGTCGGCGACTGCGACCTGCTCGTCGAGGTCTGCAACGGCATGCCGTACCTGGCGCCGCTGTGGCACCGCGGGCCCACCCTGTGCCTGGTCAACCACGTCCACACCGATCTGTGGGGGATGCGCTTCCAGGGCGCCCTCGCCCCCGCGGCGCGGCTCGGCCGCAAGCTGGAGCACTGGGCGCTGTCCGGCGCGCAGCGCGGCAATCTCCTCGTGGCCGTGTCGCCGTCGACGGCGACGGCGCTGCGGGCGATCGGCGTCGAGCGCGAGCGCATCCGCATCGTACACAACGGCGTCGAGGAGCCCGGGCCGCTGCACCCCCGCTCCGACGAGCCCTTGTTCCTCGCGATGGGGCGGCTCGTCGAGTACAAGCGCATCGATCTGCTGCTGCGGCTCTGGGAGCGGGTCAGACCCGTCACGGGCGGCCGCCTCGTGATCGTGGGCGACGGACCCGAGCGCGGCAGGCTCGAACAACTCGCGGGCCCCGGCGTCGAGTTCAAGGGCCATGTCTCCGAGGCGGAGAAGCACCGGCTGCTCTGTGAGGCGTGGATGCTGCTGCATCCGTCGGCCGTGGAGGGCTGGGGGCTCGTCATCACCGAGGCGGCGACCCGCTTCACGCCCTCGATCGGCTTCGACGTGCCGGGGGTGCGCGACTCCGTCGAGGACGGCGTGACCGGGCTCCTCGCGCGCGGCGAGAGCTCCTTCGCCGCCGCCTGGTGCACCCTCGCCCTCAGCGCCGAGCGCCGCAGGTCCCTCGGCAAGGCCGCAGGTGAGCGGGCCGCGCAGTTCCGCTGGGGCAACACGGTGCGGCAGTTCCAGTCGGTGGCGGCCGAGGCGGTCGCCGCCCACCACGCGGCCGGAATACCCCAGGGGTCTGCGTGAAGGACCCCTCGCTGCGCCGTTCCGCCACCCTCTTCCGGGCCTTCCTGCGCGAGCAGCAGGAACCCGAGCGGTGCTACACCCTCCTCGCCCGGGACGCCGCCGACCAGGTCGAGGCGTACGTACCCGTGAAGGACCGCGTCGTCGTCGACATCGGCGGCGGGGGCGGCTACTTCACCGAGGAGTTCCGGCGGCGCGGCGCGCAGTGCTTCCTCTTCGAGCCGGATCCGGCCGAGTTGGGGGCCAAGCCGCCGGAGGGTTCGGTGGTGGCCGACGGGTATCTGCTGCCGCTGGCGGACGGCGTCGCCGACGTCACGTTCTCCTCGAACGTCCTGGAGCACGTCGACGACCCGCAGACGTTCCTGAGCGAGATGGTCCGGGTCACCAGGCCCGGCGGTCTGATCTACGTCTCGTTCACCAACTGGCTCTCCCCGTGGGGCGGGCACGAGTGGGCGCCCTGGCACTACCTGGGCGCCGACCGGGCCCGCGCCCGCTATGAACGGCGTACCGGCAAGGCCGCGAAGCACACGCTCGGCGAGAACCTCTTCGCCCACCACGTCGGCACGACCCTGCGCGAGGTGCGGGGCCGCGACGACGTGGCCGTCGTATCGGCGCGTTCGCGCTACTGGCCGTTCCTGGCCGGGGCGATCACCAAGGTGCCGGGTGTGCGCGAGATCGCGACCTGGAATCTCCTTCTCATTCTCAGGCGGTGTCCATGACCACGGTCCAGGCCCCACCCCCGGCGGCCGTAAGACCCACGACCGATGCCCCTGAACCCTCGCGGGGGCCGCGCTCGCGGCGCTGGCTCCTCGGGTTCTGGGCCGTGGTGTTCGTGCTGTTCCTCGCGGTGAAACCCGGGCGGATGACGTTCGACACCAAGCTCGGTGTCGCCGTCGACCCCTGGCAGTTCCTCTCCGACCTCGGCCAGCTCTGGCACGACCGGGGCGGCTTCGGCGGCATCCAGGACCAGTACGTCGGCTACGTCTTCCCGATGCTGCCGTTCTACGGCCTGGCCGACCTGGTGCAGCTGCCGGTGTGGCTGGCCGAGCGGCTGTGGCTGTCGCTGATCGTGACGGCGGCGTTCTGGGGTGCGCTGCGGCTCGCCGAGCGCCTCGGCATCGGCAGCCGTCCCAGCCGGCTGCTGGGCGCGGCGGTGTACGCGCTGTGGCCGACGTTCACCGTGGTGGTGGGATCGACGTCGGCGGCCGCGCTGCCCGGCGCGGTGCTGCCGTGGGTGCTGCTCCCGCTGGCCGACGAGCGGATCAGCGCGCGCCTCGCCGCGTGCCGCTCGGCGCTGATCATCCCGTTCATGGGCGGTGTGAACGCGGCGGCGACGCTCGCCTCACTGCTGCCGGTGGGCCTCTATCTCCTCTCCCGGCCGAACGGCCCCCGTAAGAGAAAACTGATCACCTGGTGGGTGCCGGGCGTCATCCTCGCCACGGCCTGGTGGGTCATACCGCTGCTGATGCTCGGCATCTACGGCGAGAACTTCCTTCCGTACGTGGAGAATTCGGCCACCACGACGGGCACCATGTCGGCGACCGAGACGCTGCGCGGCGCCGGGAACTGGGTCGCGTACCTCCACTTCGGCGAGGCGTGGCTGCCCGCGGGGTGGACGGTGGCGACGGCGGTCGTGACGATCGTCTGCTCGGCGCTCGCCGCGGCGCTCGGCCTCGCGGGTCTGGCGCGGCGCGATCTGCCGGAGCGGCGCTGGCTGGTCCTGACGGTGCTCTCCGTCGCCCTGGTCACGCTCGCCGGGTACGGCGGCGCGTTCGGGGCGCCCTTCCACGACACCGTCCAGTCGTGGCTGAACGGCGGCCTCGTGCCGTTCCGCAACATCTACAAGTTCCAGACGGGCCTGGCGCTCGCGCTGGTCTTCGGGCTGATGCACCTGGTGGGCGTGGCCTCCCAGGCGCGGGGCGCGCGGCCGGTGCGGGGGCGGCGTTTCGCGCCGCTGATCGCCGCGGCCCTGGTGCTGCCCGGCCTCGCCTGGCCGTACGTCAACGGCTCGATCCTGCAGCCCGGTTCGTTCCAGAAGCTGCCGACGTACTGGCAGGCGACGGCCGACTGGCTGGAGAAGTACTCCCCCGACTCCCGTGCCCTCGTCGTCCCCGCGACCGCGCACGGCATCTACACCTGGGGCTCGCCCATCGACCAGCCCCTGGACGTGCTCGCCGACTCGCGGTGGGCGCAGCGCGACTACGTGCCGTTCGGCACCCCGGGCAACCGCCGCGCGATGGACGCGGTCGAGCAGGCGCTGATGACCGGTGGCGAAGTGCCGGGCCTGCGCGACTACTTGACGCGTGCCGGTCTCTATTACGTCGTCGTACGCAACGACCTCGACCCCGACCAGGTCGGCCACGTCCCGTCCGCGACGGTGAAGCGGACCCTGGAGGAGTCGGGCTTCAGCCGGGTCACGGGCCTCGGTCCGACGACGACCGGCGGGAAGATCGAGGACGACACCCCGATCCAGGTCGAGGGGCTCTATCCGCGCCAGCGCGCGGTCGAGATCTACGCCCCCGGCAAGGGCGCCGAGCGCCCCGGCCAGGCGGGTCTGAAGCCGGTATCCAACACGGCGGTCGTCAGCGGCGGCCCGGAGTCCCTGCTCCCGCTCTCCGCCGACCCGTCGATGCGGGACCGCCCGGCCGTCCTGACCGGTGACAACCACCCGGGCATCGGGGCGCCCGGCCTGCAGGCGGTCGGTGACGGCCTGCGCCGCGCCGACACCCGCTTCGGCCTCGTCAACTCCAACACCTCCTACACGTACGGCCGCGACGAGCGGAACGCGGTCGACGCCGTGCAGGACCCCGGCAAGAAGCCGCACCAGATCCTGCCGACCAAGGGCATCGAGCACCAGACGACGGCGGAGCTGCGCGGCGCCAGGTCGGTCTCCGCGTCCAGCTACGGCAACTGGCTCTTCCACCTGCCGCAGTACGACCCGGTGAACGCGTTCGACGGGAACCCGGCCACGGCCTGGGCCGAGGGCGGCTCGGGTTCCGCGGACGGCGAGTGGATCAAGGCGGAGTTCAACTCGAAGGTCGCGGTCCCGTCCTCCTTCCGCGTCACGCCGCTGCCGCAGGACGGCGTGCGGTCGGCGCCCACGCGGGTGCGCGTGGAGACGGAGCGGGGCAGCGTCACCAGCGACCTCCGGCCGGACGGCACGGCCCAGCGGATCAAGGCCCGCCCGGGCACCACCGACTGGATCAAGATCACGATCGTGGACACCGAGGAGGCGCGCCCCGGTCTGGCCGGCGCGGGCTTCGCGGAGATCAGCATCCCCGACGTGCGCGTCACCAAGCTCCTCCAGCTCCCCACGGACGCGGAGAAGTCCACCGACGCCAAGGCGACGACGTATTCCATGCACCGCTCGTCGGACCCGAGCGCCCTGTCCCCGGTGAACGCCGAGGCCGGCCTGCACCGCCGCTTCACGACGACGGGCGAGGGCGCGTACGAGTTCAAGGCGAGCGCGGTCGCCGTGCCGGGCGCCGCACTGGACGAGCTGCTGTACAAGGTGGCGCCGGAGCAGGAGCGGCAGATCATCGCGACGGCGGACTCGACGGCGCGGCTCGGCAACGGTCTGTCGCCGCGCAACCTCACCGACGGCGACCTGACGACGGGCTGGATCGCGGGCTCCGCGAACCGGCCCGTGATCCACCTCAAGTGGCCGGGCAAGCAGGCGGTGGGCGAGATCGTGCTGCCCGCCGCGGGCGGTCTCTCCACCCGCCCGGTGAAGATCGAGATCAGCTCGCCGGACGGCGCGGCGACCGCGGGCGTGGACGAGCACGGCAACGCCCGCTTCACCCCGATCACCACCGACGAGATGGACATCACCATCACGGAGACCGCGCCGCTCACGGTCCACAACCCGATGGCGGACGACGACCTCCAGCTGCCCGTGGGCCTCACCGAGGTGTACGTCCCGGCGCTCGACGAGTACCGCACCAAGCAGCCCGACCCGGCGGACCGCTTCTCGCTGCCCTGCGGCCAGGGCCCGACGATGTCGATCGACGGCGAGCTGTACGAGACGAGCGCCAAGGGCAGGGTCCGGGACCTCACCGAACGGCGCCCGGTCGACATCACGCTCTGCCAGGAGGGCGAGAAGTCCCCGGCCGTCCGGCTCGGCGCGGGCGCGCACAGCCTGGAGACGGGGGACGCGGGCCCGCTGGCCGTCATGGACGCGTCGCTGACCCACGGCACGCCGGGCGAGGTCGACACGGCCTCCCGCGACCTGAAGATCAAGGACTGGCTCGGTGACCGCCGCGAGGTGACGGTCGGCTCGGGAGCGGCCTCGTACCTCACCACGTACGAGAACGTGAACGACGGCTGGAAGGCGACCCTGAACGGCAAGGAGCTCACCTCGGTGCGGCTCGACGGCTGGCAGCAGGGCTGGCTGGTGCCGAGCGGCGAGGGCGGCACGGTCAAGCTGACCTACGAGCCGTCGCAGATCTACGAGATCGGGCTGATCCTGGCCGGCGTCGGCGTCCTCGCCCTGGCGGCCCTGGTCCTGGTCCTCTCACGGCGCCGCGACACCGACACGGACGCCCCGGCCGGCCCGCCGCCCGCCCCCGGCATCGTCCTCGGCACGGTGGCTCTCACGCTGGTGGCCGCGGTGATCGCGGGCCCGTTCGCCCTGCTGGTCCCGGCGCTCGCGCTCCTGGCCTGGTGGCGTCACGCGCTCCTGGTGCCGGTCGCGTTCCTGGCGATGGCGGGCGCGGGCATCGCGGCGGCGACGGGAGCCGGCGAGACCGTCTCTGCCGACGAGGGAGCGTTCGGCCCGGCGGCCCAACTCCTCGCCCTCATCGCACTGTTCGCCGCGCTGGTGACGGTACGGGAGACACGGCACCGCACCACGGATACGTTGGAGTACGGCCCGGTCCCGCCCTACCCGCCCGCGCCGGGCCCCGCCCCCGCGACGCCCCCGCTGCCCCGCCGCACACGAGGCGGCCCGGACACCGCACCGGAAGCGCCCCGGCACGACGCGGGCCCGACCGTCTCGGCCCGCGGCCCCGCGGCGGCCCAGCCCGAGCCCGCGCCGCCGGGCCGCAGGACGATGCGCCTCGCACGCCGCGGGCGGAAGTCCACGACAGGAGAAGGCACCCAGCGATGACCGCACTGGAACATCCGGCACGGCGTGCGGACGGCCCCGGGCGGCCGCCCGCGCGCGTGCCGTTCCCCGTCGTCGACGAGGTCTCCCGGCACTGCCTCCAGGAGGAGGAGCCGGAGACCGTGCACATCGAGGTGCACCTGCCGGGCACCCCGGACCAGGACCGCCTCAAGGCCGCGTTCGCCGAGGCCCTGCGCCGCCACCCCCGCATCCTGATGCGGGAGGCGCGGGGCCCCTGGTACCGCCGCCGCTACGAGTGGGAGCTGACGGCGGACCCGGACGTGGAGGTCGTGACGTTCCCGCCCGCCGAACCGGACGCCCTCAAACGCGCCCGCGAGCGCGCCCTGGCCGAGGCGCCCCCGCTGACGTCCTCACCGCCGATCCGCCTGGAGGTGGTGAAGCAGCCGCCCCCCGCGGAGGGCGCACCGGCGACCGAGGACCGGGGTTCCGTCCTCTTCCTCACCATCAACCACACCGCCCTGGACGGCCCGGCCTGCCTGCGCGTCCTCGCGACGGCCGCGGAGCTCTACGGCGGCCGCGACAACTCCCCGGCGGCTCCGCCGTCCCGTGCGCCCGCCGGACCGCAGGCGGTACAGGAACAGCTGCCGGCCGACGCCCCGTCGGCCCTGTCGCCCCCGGCCCGGGTCGCGAAGGGCTCGCCCGAGCCCTCCCCCGGCAACGGCATGCTCGTCGCGGAGCTGCCGGTGCCGCGCCGCCCCAAGGGCTCGCCCTTCACCGTGAACGACCAGCTCATGGTCGCCACCGCGCTGATGATCGCCCACTGGAACCGCGAACACGGCGCCCGGCCCCGCCCCTTCCGCATCACGATGCCCGTCGACGACCGCCCCCGCGACGCCACCATGCCGATCGGCAACGGCACCCGCCTCGTCGAAGTGCCCTTCGGCGCCGCCGAGCTGGCCCCGCGCGAGTGGACCCCGGAGGCCACCCGCGACCTGCTGCGCCGCACCTCCGAACGCACCAGCGCCCTCAAGGCCCTGCCCCGCCCCCAGCTGGGCCGCGGCGCGGCCCTCCTGACCGCACCCGTCCTGCCCGTCACCCTCAGGGCCGCCGCCACCCGCGGCCTGCGCAGGGCCGCCGCGCCCTGGACGTCGACGACGCTGCTCAGCAACATCGGCCGCGTCCCGTACGCCCTGGACTTCGGCGACGCGGGCCGCGCGCACGCCGTGTGGTTCTCCGCGCCGGCCCGGCTGCCCCGCGGCCTCACCGTGACGACCGCCTCGACGGCGGGCCGCCTGCACCTCGCCCTGCGCTGGTCCAAGACGCTCCTGAGCCACGGCGACGGCGCCCACCTGCGCGACCTCTTCGAGCACTACCTCCACGCGACGGAGCACACCGAGCCCGGCGGACCCGCCGCGGAGAAGAAGGAGGGGCCCAAGTGACCACCGCGACCACCAAACGCCCCCCGGAGCTCCGGGACTTCTACGAGAACCCGGCCGTCCCCGTCGCGTCCGGCGACGCGCGCAGCCTCCGCCAGGCCCGCATCCTCGCCGCCGCGCTCGGCCCCGCCACCGCCCGCACCGCCACGGTCCTCGACATCGGCTGCGGGGACGGCACAGCCGCGGCGACCGCGGCACCGGTCCTCGCGGGCCACCGCGTCATCGGCGTGGACTGGTCGCAGGACGCCCTGAAGCGCGCGCACGCCAGGCTCCCGTACGTCGTGCGCGGTGAACTCTCCGACGGCGGGCTGCCGTTCGCCGACGGTGCCGCCGACGCCGTGCTGTTCAGCGAGGTCGTCGAACACCTCGTCGACCCGGACAGCGCCCTCGACGAGCTGAGAAGGATCCTGCGACCAGGCGGGCACCTCATGCTCTCCACCCCCAACCTCGCCGCCTGGTACAACCGCGGCCTGCTCCTCGCCGGAGTGCAGCCCGTCTTCTCCGAGGTCAGCCTGCGCGCCATCCACGGCCGCCCCGGCAAGGAGGTCGTGGGACACCTGCGGCTGTACACGGCCCGCGCCCTGCGCGAATTCGTCGCCGCCGCCGGCTTCGAGGTCGTACGCCTGTCCGGCGCCCCCTTCCACGGCGTGCCGCGCCCGCTGCGCGCCCTGGACCGCCTCGCCTGCGCCGTGCCCAGCGCCGCCTCGATCCTCCTGCTGCACGCCCGAAGGGCCTGACCATGTGGTGGGGCGTGGCCGCGGCACTGATCGCGAACCTGCTCTACAGCACCGGCTTCGTCCTGGAGAAGCGGGCGCTGACGGCCATGCCGTCGGTCAGCGTCCGCAAACCCGCCCAGCTGCTGCGGCAGGTGCTCGGCAGCTGGCTGTGGATCGGCGGCTCGCTGTCCCTCGCGGCGGGCTTCGCCGCCCAGCTTGCCGTCTACCGCACCCTGCCGATCGCCGCCGCGCAGGGCATCTTCGTGTCCGGCCTCGTCCTCCTCCTGCTGCTCTCGTCCGTGCTGCTCGGCGAGCGGACCTCGGGCCGCGAGCGGTACGCGGTCGCCGGGATCCTGCTGGCGCTGCTCATGGTGGTCCTCTCCCTCAGCGAGGACAGCGACACGGTCGGCCGCGGCGCGCCCGTGGCGCTCATCCTCACGGTCTGCCTGCCGTCGCTCGCGGCGGGCGTCTGGCTGTACGGCTCCGCGGAGCGCCGCGCGAGGCACCGGCACCGCATGCCGACGGCGGGCGTCGAGTACGGCGTCGCCGTGGGCCTGCTGTACGGCGTGAGCTCGCTGGCCATCAAGGGCGTGTCCAGCTATCTGACGACGGAGGACATCGGCGGCGCGCTCGGCGGCCTGCTGCGCTCGCCCTACCCCTATCTGCTGCTGTTCACCGGCGCGTTCGGCCTGATCATGTCGCAGGCGGCCCTGCAGCGCTGCCGGGCGTCGCTGATCGTCCCGGTGTGCACGACGGTGACGTCGCTGTTCACCGCGGTGCTCGGCACCCTCGCCTTCGGTGAGGCGCTGCCGCACGAGCCGGTGCGCCTGACGCTGCGGATCGCGGGCACCGTCCTCGCCGTGTCGGTGCTCATCGCCATGCCGAAGCACGACGGCGCCTCTCCCCGACCCTCCCCCGCTCCCAAGGAGTTGACCAGCGGATGAACCCCGACGACCCGCTGCTGAAGATCCTCGCCTGCCCCCTCGACAAGGGCCCGCTGCACCTGCTGTCCGCCGAGGAGCCCCTCGTACCGGAGGAGTCGCTGTACAACCCGCGGCTGCGCCGCCGCTACCCCGTCATCGACGGCATACCGCAGCTGCTGCCCTCCTCCGGCGAGCAGGTCCCGGAAGACACGCACGAACAGCTGCTCAAACGAATGTCCCCATGACGAGAGGGTGCCCATGACCTTCGCCGCCCGCGTGGCGCCCTATGTCCCCGACCGTCTGATCGCCGCCCTGGCCCGCCTTGTCTACCCCCGCTTCGAGCCGGAGCTCGGACGGCTCGGCGACCTCTGCCCGCCGGGCTGCGGCACCGCCGTGGACGTCGGCGGCTGGTACGGCCCGTGGTCGCGGCGGCTCGCCTCGCGCGCGCACCGCGTGGTGACCGTGGAGCCGGTGCCGCACCTGGCGCGGCTGCTCTCCGCCAGCACGCCCGGCAACGTCCGGGTGATCCAGGCCGCGGCGACGGACCGCCCGGGCACGGCCCGGCTCTGGCTGCCGCGCGGCGACCGCGGCGAACGGGGCGTGTCGTCCCTCGTCCGCCGCGACATCCACGACGTCGCCGTGGACGTGCCGTGCGTGACCCTGGACGGGCTCGGCCTGCGGGACGTGCACTTCGTCAAGATCGACGTGGACGGCAACGAGCTGCCGGTGCTGCGCGGCGCGCACGAGCTGATCACCCGCGACCGGCCGGCGATCTTCATCGAGCTGGAGTCCCGCATCCAGCCGATCGCCCCGATCGTGGAGCTCCTGACCCGCGGCCACGGCTACCGGGGCTGGGTGCTGCCGCACGACACGTGGCTGCCGCTGGCCTCCTTCGACCTGGAGGCGCACCAGTCCGGCACGTCGTACGTCGTGTCGCAGGGCCTGCTGCGCCGGGTCCTCACACCGAGACACCCGCGGTACGTCAACTCGGTCCTGTTCCTCCCCGACGGTCACCGCCCGGGAGCGCTCGAGGTGCGCGACGATGGGGTGCATGCCCGCTAGCTCTTCGTTCGACGCCCTGGACTTCCAGCTGGTCCTGCTGCGCCGGATGGCCGACCACAACGCCGACCTGGTGGAGGACGCCCGGCACGAACTGGGCGTCTCCGTCGCCGACATGCGGGAGGCCAACCGCCGCTGGCAGGCGATGACCCGCTCCGCGCGCTCGCGCGGCGCCGCGTCCCGGTACCGCTCGGTCCTCGGCGCCCCGGAGTCGTCCGTCCGCCGCCGGATCGGCGACCTGGAGTGCGAGGCGCTGCTCTGGCCGGTGCCGCTCTGGCCCGACCTGCGCTTCGAGGTGCTCCTCGCACCGAACGGGGCGGTCTGGAACGAGTGGCTGGTGCGCGCGCCCGGAGCGCCGGCGCCCGAGCTGCGGACGCTCGACGATCTGACGCCCTGGTCGTGCACGGTCGACGAGGCGGCGCGCGCCTTCGCGCCGGCGCGTCCCATGGAGGGGTCGGCGCCGACCCGGTGGGGCCTCGCGTTCGAAGCGCCGGACGCGGACGGGCAACTGCGGTCGTGCGTCGCGGAGTTCACCTGGGGGCTGCTCCAACGTTCGTTCGGTACCCGCGGGCAACCGTGACTTGCCGCGCGGTGACGCGTTCCCCACGTGTCCGTCGCGAACAAGGAGCGGTACCGACGTGGAAGTCACCGAGCGTGCAACGTTTCTCTTGAAGAAGAACCCCCCGCAGTCCGCCGTGCGCCAGAAGGCAGTCGCGGCATGACGGGGGCGGCACGGGAGCCCGTCGCGGCCGCGGTGACGGGCATCGGGCTGGTGACCGCCGCGGGCATCGGCGTGAAGGACACCTGGCACCAGGTCACCACCGCCACCGTCCCCCGCGGGGTGCGGCGCCCCGCCGCGCTGCGGGATCTGCCCTGCGACTTCATGTACACCATCGACGACCTCGACATCGACGCCGTGCTCGGCGTGGCGAGCCACCGGCTGATGGACCGCTTCGCGCAGCTGGCCGTCGTCGCCGCGCGGGAGGCCGTGGCGGACGCGGGGCTCGGCCCGGGCGTCTGGGACAGCACCCGCGTCGCGGTGGTCGTCGGCTCGGCCCACGGCGGCCTCGACTTCTACGCCGAGCAGCACGCCACGCTCACCGAGCGCGGCGCCCGCCGGGTGTCGCCGAGGCTCGCGCCGCTGAGCGTGGTCAACGGAGCGGCCGGCAGCGTCGCCAGGGACCTCGGCACGCGCGGGCCGAGCCTCGCGGTGGCCACCGCCTGCTCCTCCGGCACCGACGCGATCGGCACGGCGCTGCACCTGCTGCGCGCCGGGGCCTGCGACATCGCCGTCGCGGGCGGCGCGGAGTCCATGTGCACCCGGGCGGTCTTCGCCGGTACGTGCAACGCGAAGGCGCTGTCCTCCCGCACCGAGGACCCCGCCGGCGCCTGCCGCCCGTTCGACGTCGACAGGGACGGCTTCGTGGTGGGGGAAGGCGCGGGGATGCTGGTCCTGGAGCGCGCGGAACACGCCAGGGCACGCGGCGCCAGGCCGCGGGCCGCCGTCCGCGGGTACGGGGCCACCACCTCCAGCGAGGCCTCCTCCCCCGTCGCCCCGAGCGAGGCCGGTGTCGAGCTGGCGCTGCGCGCCGCGCTGGCCGACGCGGCGGTGGGCCCGGGCGACATCGGCCACGTCAACGCGCACGGCACCTCCACCGTCATGAACGACCTGGTGGAAGGCGCCGTGCTGCACCGCGTGCTGGGCGAGGGCCCGCTGGTGACCTCCACCAAGTCCATGACCGGGCACACGCTGGGTGCCGCCGGCGGCATCGAGGCGGCCTTCACCGTCCTCGCCCTGGAGGAGCAGCTGGTGCCGGGCACGGTCAATCTCCGCACGCAGGACCCGCGCGTCCCCGTCGAGGTGGCCGGGACGACCAAGAGTGCCCGCCTGGACTGTGCGGTGTCCACCTCGCTCGGCTTCGGCGGACACAACTCCGTGCTCGTCCTCGCCCGCGCATGAGGCCTTCGCGGGGAGGCGTCACAACGCCGCCTTGTGGATCAGCTCCGCGACGCGGGGCAGCGAGCCGGGGTGGACGGTGAGGAAGAGGTTGGGCTCGACGAGTTCGAGCTCCATGACGTGCGGGCCGCCGTCGGCGCCGTCGACGAGGTCCACGCGCGCGTACAGCAGGTCGGGAAAGCCGGGCACCGCCGCCAACGCCCGCTCGGCGACGTCGAGTTCGGCCTCGGTGGGCTGCCAGGGGCGCAGGTCGGGGTGGGGCGTCTTGGCCGCGTCGTACGCCGTGCCGGGCGCGAGCACCGCGCCCTTCTGGACGGCGTGCAGGAACTGTCCGCCGCAGAAGACGAGAGCGCGCTCGCCGGTGACGTCTATTCGCCGCATGTAGGGCTGCACCATGGCGGTGAAGCCTTCCTCGTGCATGCGGGCCAGATGCGCCAGTGCCGTCTCCCGCTCGTCCGCGCGGTAGCGGGCGGCGTACCGCGCCCCGGCCCCGGAGGTCGGCTTGACCACGAACTCCCCTTCCACCTCGGGGAGTTCCGCGGCCTCGCCGGGCGCGCGGTAGTACGTCGGGACGACGGGCACGCCGGCCTCGGCGAGTTCGCCGAGGTAGCGCTTGTCGGTGTTCCACCGGACGACGTCCGCGGGGTTGGCGAGCCGGGTGAGCCGGGCGCACCGCTCGGCCCACGCCACGTACTCCGCGGCGCGCCAGCTGTAGTCCCACGTGGACCTGATCACCGCGAGGTCGAACCCGGCCCAGTCGACGTCGGGGTCGTCCCAGCCGACGATGTGGGGCTCGGCTCCGGACTCGCCGAGGGCCCGCGCGAGGGACGGCAGGTCGCGGTCGTGGTCGGGCATCGGCCGAAGGGTGACCAGTGCGATGCGGGGGCTTGCCACGGGGACTCCTTGTTCGTACGCGGTCACAGCCCCCGCAGGCTAACAACCGCGCCCCACACGCCCCGGAGGACGAGGACGCGTACCCGGCGAGAAGCGACGGCGTGCCCCGGAGGCAAAAGCCGCGCACCGGCCTTGTTCGCCGCCTCCAACATCTGCTTATGATTCAGCGGTGTTCGATTCACGGCACATCAGGACGTTCCACGAGGTGGTCCGGGCCGGTTCGTACTCGGCGGCCGCCCGCTCGCTCGGCTATACGCAGCCGGCCATCACCCAGCAGATGAAGGCTCTCGAGCGGTCCGTCGGCACTCCGCTGTTCACCCGCGTCGGCCGCCGCATGCGGCTGACGGAGGCGGGCGAGGCGCTGTCGCGGCACGCGGGGATCATCCTGGACGACATCTCCGCCGCCCAGCAGCAGATGAACGCGATCACGCGGCTGCGCTCGGGCCGGGTGCGGGTCTGCGCGTTCCCGAGCGCCAACGCGACCCTCATCCCCGAGGCCCTGGCCCGGCTCGCGTCCGGGCACCCGGGCGTGCGCGTGGAGCTCCTGGAGGACGAGCCGCCCGAATCGCTGCGGCGCGTGGTGCGCGGCGAGTGCGACATCACGCTCGCCTTCACCTATCCCGGCCTGCACGACGAGGTGCCGGAGGAGCTGGCGGAGATCCCGCTCCTGGAGGACCAGCTGACCGTGCTGCTGCCCACCGGGCACCGGATGGCCCGCCAGCGGTCGGTCCGGCTCGCCGAGCTGGCGGACGAGCGGTGGATCGCGGGCTGCCCGCGCTGCCGGGCCAACTTCCTGCACGAGTGCGCCGAGCTGGGCTTCGCGCCCGACATCGCCTTCACCACCGACGACAACCTGGTGGTGCAGAGCCTGGTCGCCGAGGGGCTCGGCATCGCGATGATGCCGGGCCTCGTCCTGAACTTCCTCTGCCACCGGAAGGTGACGGGCCGCGCCCTCGACCCCGCGTCGCGGCGCCAGGTGTCGGCGTACGTCCTCAAGGACCATCTGCGGATACCGGCCACCGCCCTGGTCCTCGACGAGCTGCGGACCGTGGCCGCCCACCGCGTCGGCTGCTGATCGCCCGCCCTCTCGTGCCGCGCCACCCATAAGCGGAAGTTGGGGGGTTGCCAAAAGACTGTCGTTGGACGTGATGGGTCGGCGGCGCGACGCTGCCCGTATGAGCACTCCGACCGCGTACCGGGCCGCCCGGACCACAGAGCGCCTCGACTCCCTCGTCGCCGACGTGCGCGAGGCGGTGGGGCGCGGCCTGCCCCCCGACCTGACCGCGTACCTGGTCGGCGAGCGGCTCGCCCCCCACCTCGGCACCGCCGACCTGCTCACCGACGAGCAGTGCGAGGGCGACCCCGACCGCTACCGCCAGCACGTCCTGCACGCCGAGCACGACGGCAGCTTCTCGATCGTGGCGCTGGTCTGGCTGCCGGGGCAGCGGACCTCGGTCCACGACCACGTGTCGTGGTGCGTCACGGGTGTCCACGAGGGCGAGGAGCGCGAGCGCCGCTACCGGCTGGTGCCCGCCGCCGAGAACGGCGGTGCCGCGCGGCTCGTCGCCACGGAGGACGTCGTCAACCCGCAGGGCGCGGTCTGCGGCTTCGCGCCGCCCGGCGACATCCACCGGGTGTGGAACGCCTGTGGCAGCCGCGCGATATCGATCCACATATACGGGGCGGACATCGCCCGCCTGGGCAGCAGCGTCCGCCGGGTGTACGAGCTGCCGGCCGACCGGTAATGGCACTCCTCGGCGAACGCCCGAAGTCCCGTACGCCTCGCGCCACCGCCCCCCTCGCCCGCCCGCCCCGCAAGCTGCCCGGCCTGGCGCTTGCCGTGCTGGGCGTCGCCGTGGCGTGGGGTGTCCACCAGTTGGTGCCCGGCGTGCCGATGCTCACCGCCGCCGTGGTCCTGGGCATCGTCGCGGCCCATCTGCCGGGCGCCGCGCACGCGTTCGTACGCGGTCCGGGCAAGGCCGGACTGACGTTCGCGGGGAAGCGGCTGATGCGCGTCGGCATCGTGCTGCTCGGCCTGAAGCTGAGCCTGGACGACGTGCTCGGGCTCGGCTGGGCCTCGGTGGCGATGGTGCTCTGCGTCGTCGCGGTGACCTTCTTCGGCACCTGGTGGCTGGGCCGCCGCATGGGGCTGCGCGGCGACCAGCCCCTGCTGATCGCCACCGGCTACTCGATCTGCGGCGCGTCCGCGATCGGCGCGGTCAGCGAGGTGTCCGAGAGCGACGAGCGGGACACGGCCACGTCGGTGGCTCTGGTGACCCTGTGCGGCACGCTCGCCATCGCCGTACTCCCCCTCCTGCAACACCCGTTGGGGCTCAGCGACGCGGAGTTCGGGCGCTGGGTCGGGGCGAGCGTGCACGACGTGGGGCAGGTGGTGGCGACCGCGCAGACCGCGGGCGCGGGGGCGCTCGGCGACGCGGTCCTGGTCAAGCTGATGCGGGTCGCGCTGCTCGCGCCGCTCGTCGCGGCGGTGGCCCTCTCGGTACGGGCACGCCGACGCGTCCCGGCCACCGCCGCCGGGACCGCGGGCACCAAGCGGCCGCCCCTCGTGCCGCTCTTCGTCGTCGGCTTCCTCGCCATGGTGGCCCTGCGCACCACCGGCTGGCTGCCCGGCGGGGCACTCGACCTGGCCCACACGACCCAGGAACTCCTCCTGGCCGCGGCCCTGTTCGGCCTGGGCAGCGCGGTCGACCTGCCGTCCCTGACCCGTACCGGCGGCCGAGTGGCAGCGCTCGGGCTCATCTCGTGGGGCGTGATCGCTGGGGTGTCGTACGCGGGTGTGGTGCTGACGTACTGAGGGCCCGGGCTAGGGGCGGGGCAGCGTGACCCGGACGTCGTACAGGCGGGTGATCTGCTGGGGCAGTTCGTTGTCATCGCTGACGAGCAGCAGGCGGAGGCGGTCACGGCCAGGGCCGTGCGGGCGGCCCGTCACAGCCATTCCCTCGATGTTGTCGATCAGGGGGTTGTTGCCGGGCGGCAAGTTCGAGGGTGCTCCCAGCGAGGGGCAGTCGGAGAGGTCGGCGAGGAGGGTTTTGCGCAGCGCGCGGGTGCCGGCGCCGAGGTTCTCCACGCCGGTCACGTCCTCGGCGCCGCGCGGGTCCGCGACGTACAGCCGTACGTCGATGAGGAAGTCCGGGGTGAACCCCCGCTCCAGGACGAGGAGCCTGCCGTCCCCCGTGGGCGCCAGCTCGACGAGTCCCATGCCGGGGTCGACGGGGTACGCGAGCTGTCGGCCGAGCGTGAACCCGGCTCCTGAAGCGGGCCGTTGCCAGGTCTGTACGCGGTTCAGGGTGCGGCCCGCCGCGTCCGTCCCGTCACCCGACAGCGGGCCCTCCATCCCGGCGACCAGGGTGCGCCCGCCGGGCAGCAGGGTGAGGCTCTCGAAGGTCTGGTTCAGCCGGGCGCGGCCCGCGGGGGCGACCCGCAGGGGCTGCGGCACCGGCAACCGGCCGAGCAGGGCACCGTCCCTGCCGTAGCTGAGGACGGCGGGGCCCCGCTCGTCCGCCACCAGACGGCTGCCGTCGCGCTCCACGGCCAGGCCCTCCGAGTCCAGCGCGGCGCCCGCCTCGTCGGCGAGCGGCATCCGGGCCGTGGCCTGCGGCTGCTTCCCGCGCACGTCGAGCCGGAAGAGGGCCGAGCGGTCGGAGACGGCGCTCACCGAGCCGTCGCGTTCGACGGCGAGCGCGGAGAGGCCGCCGACGAGCCGGCCGTCGACCTCCGCCTTGTTCAGCGCGTCGGAGTACCGGGCGACGGAGACGTTCGGCGAGCAGGAGCCGCCCGCCGGCGCGGCGGCGTGCGCGACGGTCGTGCCCGAGACCAGCAGCGCGGCGCTCGCCGCGAGGCTCACTGTCGTACGGAATCCCATGGGGTGCCCCCTGGCCGGGAGTGTGCGTGACGGGACGTCAGTACAGCAGTGTCCGGTGAAGATGCGAACAACTCAGCGCGACGAAGCGGCCCCGACCTCGGCAACGGCCCTCGGCTCGGCCACGGTCGCGGTCGCGGCCTCGGGATAGAAGTCCCGCGCCCTCCCCCCGGCGTCCTTCGCCCTGCCCAGCAGCCCCGCCGGATACTCCACGAGCCAGTAGCTCGCCGTGCCGGCCGCCAGCGCCACGAGGACCACGACGAGCACCGCGACCGGGAAGCCGGCCTGCGACGACGGCAGCACCCCCGACGCGTCGAGTTGCAGCAGCACCGGCTCGTGCCAGACGTAGAGGCTGTAGCTGACGAGGCCCACCGACGTGGCCCAGCGGGCCCGCAACAGGCGGTGCCAGCCGAGGCGTTGGCGCTCCCGGGGCCGGATGTGCAGGGCCGCGTACAGGAGGGCGCACCACAGCACGGAGGCGATCGGATGGTAGAAGGTGTGCGCGAGGTTCTCCGGAGCGGAGAGGTACGACAGCGTGAGCAGGCCGGCCAGTGCCGCGGCCGACAGGGCGGTCGCCCACCGGGCCCGCAGCCTGCCCCGTTCGTCGCCCAGCGCCGTCAGGAGCACCGCGAGGGCCATGCCCGCCGCGAAGCCTCCGAAGCGGGCCTGCGGGCCGAAGTACACGGGCCAGTCGGTGTGCGGCACGCCGAGGACGTAGTGCGCGCAGGAGATCCAGGCGAGCGGCGCCGCGAAGAGGACCGCGCAGCCCGCCGCGCACAGCGCCACCCGGGCCCGCCGGGTCCGCAGCTTCCGGCAGGCGCGCACCGCGAGCGGGCCGAGCGCCACGAGGACCAGGTAGAAGGCGACCTCCAGCGACAGCGACCAGCTCGGGCCGAGCGTGTAGAAGATCCGCTCCCGGTCGAAGACGTGCGTGAACGTGAGGTGTTCGACGAGGTCCCGCCAGTCGCCCGGCAGCGTCGGATTGCGCGTCGACCACACGACGAGGACCGCCAGGAAGTACACCGGCAGGATGCGGATCGCACGCCGGAAGAGGAACACCCGGCCCGGCCTGACCGCGCCCTCCTCGCCGTCGACGGCGGCCCTCGCGTACGACAGCGTGAGCAGGTACGCCGACATCACGAAGAACAGGTCGATCACTTCGAGGGAGAACAGCGCGCCGACGTACGGATTGTCGACCGGTGGGTGTGAGCCCGCCGCGTCGTACGTGTGGTACTGCTGCCAGACGTGGAAGACGACGGTGCTGAGCGCGGCCAGACCGCGGAGGCCCTGGAGTTCGGGCGCGCGCCCGCGGGCCCGCGGCTGTCGGCGGCCCGGAACCGCCGTTCCGTGGGTCTCGGGTGTCTCGGGTGTCTCGGGTGCCTCGGGGGCGATGGGCGAGGTCACGAGCCCCCTCCCGGGCCGGCCGGCTCGGCGGCGACGGTGACGGCGGCTGCGGCGCGCGGCGTGACGCGCCACTGCCGGTCGCCGAGCGCCTCCTTCAGGTGGGCGGCGCGCGCCACCATGTTCTTGAAGTGGGTGTAGAAGAACGTCGTCACGAGCAGATAGCGCCAGAACCAGCTCTTGCGGCGCCGGAGTTCGGGCACCGCGAGCCGCCAGGCGAAGGCGGCCTGCACCAGGCCCGCCGACATCGTGACGGCCGCCGCGACCAGGCAGACGGGCACCGCCCAGTCGAGCCGGTCGGCGCCGCCCGCACGCCACGCGGCGTGCAGCAGGATCGGCAGGATCTGCAGCGTCAGCCACGGCTGGACCTCGCGCCAGCCGAGCAGCACGAAGAGGCCGGCCTTCTGGCGGCGCGTGAACACCGGCGAGCGCAGCCCGCGCCACAGGTGCCTGAGCGAGACCTGCAGCCAGCCCTGCGCCCAGCGCGACCGCTGGTTCCACAGGGGCTTCAGCATCGTGGGGGCGAGCTCGCGCGAGAGGATCGTGCGGTCCGTGGCGATGCGCGCGCCCTCGCCGAGGGCCCGCATCGTGGAGTCGATGTCCTCGGTCAGCATCGAGCCGTGCATCCGCGTCCTGGCCAGCAGGTCGGTGCGCCAGAAGCCGTTGGAGCCGCCGAAGACGCCGAAGCCGTAGAGCCGGGTGCGGCCCGGGTGGCTGACCGCGTAGATCGCCTCGAACTCGACGCCCACCAGCTCGGCGACCCACGAGCTCTCGCCGTTGCGTATGACGCAGTGGCCCTGCACCACGTCGTAGCCGTTGGACAGCCAGTCCCAGGCGTGCCGGAAGGCGTCGGCGGCCGGATGGTGGTCGGCGTCGAAGATCCCGACGAACTCGCCGCGCACCCGCGTCACGGCCGCGTTCAGGTTCTGCGCCTTGGACGTGCTGCCCGCCACCGGGAGCAGCACCAGGCGCGGATCGCGCCGCGCGATCTCCCGCAGCGTCTCCTCGACGGGCAGCGGGTGCGGGGTGTTGTACGCGAGGACGATCTCCAGCTCGTTCGGATAGTCGAGGCGCAGGAACGACTCGACGGTGTCGACGATCGTCGCCGCCTCGTTCGGCAGGTACGCCGCGATGACCGCGCTCGCCACCGGGTACGGCTGCCCGGGGGCGGCCGGGCGCGACTTCGCGTCGAGCGAGAAGAGGCATTCGAGGACGATGAGCAGGGCGGACGCGACGAGGCCCGCGACGACCACCCAGTACGCGACGGCCGCCGCGTCCCAGCCCATGGCGTACGCCTGTTGGTACAGGGCGAACGGCACGCCCACGCCGAGGGCCAGCATCAGGACCGGCGAGAGCAGCGGTGTCACCGCGGCGAGCAGGCCGCGCAGGCCGGGGCGCGCCCGGCGGTGACCGTGCGCGGCGGCGGTCCGCATCCACGGTTCGTAGCGCACGGGCCGCAGGTCGCGGTGGCGCAGCGCCTCCTCTGCGGCGTCCCGCGCGTGTTCGGCGGCGCGCGCGCTCGCCCCCTCGCCGGTGCAGGCGGACAGCGGGACCCAGCCGACGGCCGGGGTGAGCCGGACGTTCTCGTCGGCGACGACGAACCGGGTGCCCGCCACGGAGGACGCGAACTCCCGCAGGCTCGCGGTCGCCGTCTCCTCGTCGACGCCCGGCATCAGGACGAGGAGGCGGCCTTCGTCGTCCCACCCGAGCCGGTCGCAGACGTTGCCGAGGCGCTCGCCGACCTGAGCGAGCCGTTCGGCGACCTCGCGCCGCACGCGCGGCCCGAGCCGGGTCTCCAGGGCCTCCGTCTCCGCGACGCGGACGACGGCGAGGACACCGCCGCGCCGGGCGGCGGCGGGCCGCTGGAGTTCACGGTCGAGTTCGGCCATGAAGTGCGGTGCCGAGTACAGGCCGGTGCGCGGGTCGAGGAGCAACTGCTCGACGGGGACGGGAACCCGGTGCAGCTTGGCGGCGATGCGGGCGGACAGCTCGTCCGGGTCGGACGCCTCCGACACGCAGTCGTCGGCGCCGTGCCGCAGGAGTTCGGCGACCGTCGCGGGCGCGCGGGCCGCCGTCACCATGACCAGCGGGAGCGCCTGGCCCGCCGGATCGGCACGCACCTCCTTGATGACGTCGCGGCCCTGCCGGCGCCCGTCGGGGCCGTCGTCCAGGGCGACGATCGCGTCCGGTGGCGCCTGCCTGACCTGGTGGCGCACCTCGCCGGGGACGGCGTGGGTGACCTCGTGGCCGGTGTGGCGGAGGGTGCGGGTGAGCTGTTCCCTGCCGGGTCCGGGGGAACCGACCGCGAGGACGTGGGGGCGGTGGTGGGGGTGGGGTTCGACGTGGGGGTGGGATCCGACGTGCGGCTGGGGCGGGGCATCGGGATGTTTCAGGGCATCGGACATGAAGGTGGTCAAGGTGGTCCCATCCTGTTCGGATCGTGGGGGGAGGACCGGGTTACATAACTACTGCTGGCTGATCGGAAAGTGACGGACAGCCACATCAGCCTCAGTGATCACTGTGACACCGCACCTTCAGGGGCGTAACACTCTCATTACGCCCCGGTGCAGAGACTGCACATGCTCTGCACGCACCACCCGACGGACTTCGAGGAGTACGACACGTGGATCCCCATCCCCTCTTCCCGGCCCTCAACGCCGCGCGCGGCGAGGCCCTCCGGTTCGGCGACCGCTCACTGACCTACCCCGAACTGGCCGCCGTCGCGGGCTCGTTGGCGCTGCGGCTGCGCGACGAGAGCCGCGTCGCCGTCTGGGCGACCCCGTCCCTGGAGACGGCCGTCGGCGTGGTCGCCGCGCTGCTCGCGGGGGTGCCTGCCGTGCCGCTCAACCCGAAGTCGGGCGACTCCGAGCTCACGCACATCCTGCGCGACAGCAGGCCGTCCCTGGTGCTCGCCGAGCCCGGCGTCTCCCTGCCGCCCGCCCTGGCCGACGTGGACCGGCACGACGTCGACGTACGACAGGACGGCGCGGCGCACCCGGCAGGCGCGCCCTCCGAACGCCGGGCAGGCGCACCCTCCGAACGCCCGGCAGACGCGGCCGTCGAACGCCTGGCGGGCACGGCCGCTGGGCACCCGGCAGGCGCACCCTCCGAACGCCCGGCAGGCGCACCCGCCGAACCCGACCCCGAATCCCCCGCCCTGATCGTCTACACCTCCGGCACCACGGGCCCGCCCAAGGGCGCCGTCCTGCCGCGCCGCGCGATCGCCACCACGCTGGACGCCCTGGCGGACGCCTGGCAGTGGACCGGCGACGACGTCCTCGTGCACGGCCTGCCGCTCTTCCACGTGCACGGCCTGATCCTCGGCACGCTCGGCCCGCTGCGGCGCGGCGGCTCCGTGCGGCACCTCGGCCGGTTCGGCACCGAGGGCGTGACGCGCGAGCTCGGCTCCGGGGCGACGATGCTGTTCGGGGTGCCGACGATGTACCACCGGATCGCCGAGGCGCTGCCGGACGACCCGGAGCTGGCGAAGGCGCTGGCCGGGGCGCGGCTCCTGGTGTCCGGCTCGGCGGCGCTCCCGGTCCACGACCACGAGCGCATCGCGGCCGCCACGGGCCGGCGCGTCATCGAGCGGTACGGCATGACGGAGACCCTCATGAACACGAGCGTGCGGGCCGACGGGGAGCCCCGCGCGGGCGCGGTCGGCGTACCGCTGCCGGGTGTCGAACTGCGCCTGGTGGACGAGGCGGGCGAGGAGATCGCGACGTACGGGCCCGAGGCGGTCGGCGAGATCCAGGTGCGCGGCCCCAACCTGTTCACGGAGTACCTGAACCGCCCGGACGCGACCGCGGCGGCGTTCGCGCCCGGCGGCTGGTTCCGCACCGGCGACATGGCCGTACGGGACGCCGACGGCTATGTGCGCATCGTCGGGCGCAAGGCGACCGACCTCATCAAGAGCGGCGGCTACAAGATCGGCGCGGGTGAGATCGAGAACGCGCTGCTCGAACACGCCGGGGTGCGGGAGGCCGCCGTCACCGGCGAGCCGGACCCGGACCTGGGCGAGCGGATCGTGGCGTGGGTGGTTCCCGCCGACCCCGAGGCGCCGCCGACCGCCGGGGAGTTGGCGGACCATGTGGCGTCGAGCCTGGCTCCGCACAAGCGGCCGCGGGTGGTGCGGTATCTGGAGGCGCTGCCGCGGAACGACATGGGGAAGATCATGAAGCGGGCGCTGGAATCGAGCCGCTCCGGCGACTGAGGAGCGGGGTTCGGGGTCCAGGGTGGGGCCCGTGTCCGTGAACGACACGGGCCCCCTCCGCGGGGAGGGGCTACTTCACCCCCACCGCCCGGATGATCTCCTGGGAGACGGCCCCGCCCCGGTCGTCGGAGGCAGACGCCCGCAGGGACACGGACCCGGCGTCACGCGGCACCCTCAACTCACCCTCCCAGGAAGCCTTCTTGCCGCCCCGGACCAAGGGAACCTCCTTCCACGTCGCCCCCTCGTCGTAGGAGACGGACAGCTTCCCGCCCCCGATGACGCCCGTGTCCGGCGCCCCCTTCACGTACTCCGCGAAGATCCCGACCGGCACGGTCCGCCCGCCCCGCACGTCGCCCGACAGGGACGTGTCCACGTCGAACCCGAGGTTCAGGAGCGGCAGGAACGTCTTCTTGCCCGCCGGCGTCTCCTCGGACCGGAAGGTCCACTCCGCGTGCCCCTTGGTCGCGAGGTGCCACCTCTCGGGGGCGAGCGTCGTGTCGGTCACTACCTTGTACGTCCGCTCCGCGGGATCCGCGTCCCACACGTACACACCCGAGCTCTTGCGCCGGTCGGCGCTCACCCCGTCCACGAACACCTCGCTGACCTGCGTCATCGAGTCCTCGTTCCAGACGTCGCCGAAGCCGGTGTGGTCGGGGCCCGAGTCGCCCCAGCCGGGCACATTGAACGCCAGGTCGTTCCCGCTGCGCGTCTGACCCCAGCCGAGACCGGTGCCGAGCCAGGGATGCAGCACCGGCTTGAACCAGTTCAACTCCGTCTGCCTGCCGCCCCGGTAGGCGACGAGGCCGCTGCGCTCCTCCAGCGCGCCGGGCCCGGTGGACACGGACTCGTGCCACAGCTGGCCCTTGCCCGTGGAGACGTACTCCGTCCGCTCGGCCGGGTAGTCGATCTTCTCCTGGAAGCCGAGGCCGACGGTAAAGGTGTCGGTGACGGAGTAGCGGAACTCGCCGCCCGCCGCGGGCTTCACCGCGTGGAACTTCGTTGCGAGAACCGCCAGTTCGCGCTTCCCGGGCTCGTACGCGAGGTCCTTGGGGACGGCCCCCTCATGCCCCTCGGAGAGGTCGTACACATAGGGGGTGTTGAGGGTGCCGGTGCTCTCGGCCTTCCTGCCCGCTTTCGCCGCGGCGATCAGCCGGGCCCCGTCGGCGGCGTCGACCGTGGCGATCTGGAGGGGCCGGTCGCGGTTGTCGTCGGTGCCGAACCAGGCGTTCAGCCGCCCCGCCCGGCCGTCCGTCACGAACAGCGCGGCCGCGCCCGCGTCCTGTGCGGCCTGCCCGAGCCGCTCCGGCGTGACCGCGTCCGTACGGCGCACGACGACGGCCTTGCCACGGACGTCCTTGCCCTCGTACGCGGCCGGGGTGCCGTCGCCCGCGTCCACCAGCGCCCACTTCCGCCGCCCCTCGGCGATCGTCCCGCCGGGCTGGGCGACGGCCTCGCGCAGGCCCTTCACCTCCACGAGGGGCTTCCCGAGCCGCCACACGGTGCGGTACTCGAAGCTGCCCTCGGTGACCTTCTCGGTCGGCGCGGCGAAGACGCTGTCGTACTTCACGGGCACCTGGACGGCGCCCATCAGGTCGGCGCCGCCGGCCTTCCTGTCGTACTCCATCAGCAGCTGCCTCGTCTCGGTGCGCCGGCCGACGTCGGCCGTGATCTCGCGCAGCTTCCGCCCGTCCAGGGTGACCGTGCGGTCCCGGTCGAGGCGGATCTCAGGATCGGCGAGGAAACCGAGCCCGAGGGAGTCCTCACCCTTGCTGCCGCGCACGTCGAGGAAGGTCGAGAGGGCGTACGTGCCGGGTTGCAGCCGCAGCTTCAGCGTGCCGGAGCCGCCGACGGCGGCCGGGAACGGCTCGGTGCCCCCGGCGAGCCGCTGCACCACGAGGTCGGCGGGGGCGGCGGCGCCGGCACGGTCCTTGACGTGGACGGTGAGCGTGTACCGCTCCTCCTCCTTGACCAGCCCGAACGCGGTGTGCGCGACCTTCTTCCCGCCGACGCTCGCGACGACGGCACCACTGGTGTTCCCGACGGGCGCCCGCGCGCCGTCGCCGGTGACGGTGGTGGACGCGGTGCCGTGCGCGGGGACGGTGAGGGCGGAGTCGGCGAGCGTGACGACGCCGTCGTCGGCGCCCTGGACGTCGAGGCTCAACTCGACTTTCGTGTCAGTGGAGTTCGTGTACGTGATGGTCCTGCCGACCGGCTCATTGCCTTCGTAGGGCCAGCCGTAGAAGCCGAGGTCGACACTGCCGGTCGCGGTGACGGGCGCGTCGAGGGCGTCCGGCACGCTGACCCGCCCCGCCCCCAAGTCGTACGCGGATGCGTCGATTTGTCTGGACGTGGACATCAGGGCGTCCTTGAGCCGCGCGCCCGTCCAGTCGGGGTGTCGCTCGGCGAGCAGGGCAGCGACACCCGCGACGTGCGGCGTCGCCATCGACGTACCGCTCATCTCGGTGTAGAAGCCGTCCCCTTCGGCGAGTTGGGAGCGGGCGGCGAGGATATCGACGCCGGGGGCCGACAGGTCGGGCTTGAGGCCGTGGTCACCGGCGCGCGGGCCCCGGCTCGTGAAGTACGCGGCCTCATCGGCGGAGTCGACGGCGCCGACGGTCAGCGCCGCGTCGGCGGCACCGGGCGAGCCGATGGAGGAGGGTGCGCCGGTGTTCCCGGCCGCGACGATGAAGAGGGCGCCAGTCTCCTTGGAGAGAGAATTCACGGCGGCGGCCATCGGGTCGGTGCCGTCACTGGCCTCCTGCGAGCCGAGGCTCATGGACACGATCGTGGCGTCGACGTCCCTCGCCGCCCACTCCATGCCCGCGATGATCTCGGATTCGCTGCCGAAGCCCTCGTCGCTGAGCACCTTGCCGACGGCGAGCGAGGCGCCGGGCGCGACGCCCTTCTCCTTGCCGCCGTCGGACGCGGCGCCGCTCCCGCCGACGGTGGAGGCGACATGCGTCCCGTGCCCGTTGCGGTCGGCGACCTCCTCGCCGGATATGAAACTCCTGGACTCGGCGACGCGCCCCTCGAGGTCCGGGTGCCCGGCGTCGAAGCCCGTGTCCAGGACGGCGACCTTGACACCCTTGCCGGTGAGCCCGGCCTCCCAGGCCTTGGGGGTGCCGATCTGCGCATTGCTCTGCGCCAGGTCCGCGTGGACGCGCCCGTCGAGCCACACCTTGTCAATGCGGGACGCCTTTGACGCCTTCGCCGCCTTCTCGCGCAGGGAACGCCACAGTTCGCTCGGCTGCTCCGCAGTGACGGCGACGCCCTCGATGCTCTCCAGGGAGCGCACTTTCTCGACCCCACGCGGCAGCGCGCGGGCGCCCCGCGCCTTCTTGTCGTAGGTGACGATGAGGGGCAGCCCGCCCCCGGTCTTTCCCGGGGTTGTGGACGCGAGCCCCTGCCCGATCAGCTCCGTCACGTCGAACAGCCGCTCGTCGAGGACACCGGAGTGCAGATACGGGCGCGCCTCGTCCGGCACGACGGTGAGGTGCCCGCCCGCCAACTGACTGCGCACCGCCCCGCCCGCCCCGGCGGGCCGGTCGACGGTGACGGCCTGCCGACCGCCGGGGAGCCGGGTGACGGTGACCTTGTCCCCTGTGATGAGGGTGACGGTGTGGCCGGGGGTGGGGGCGACCCCTCTCTCAGGGGCACCGGCGACCTTGGCGCCGTCACCGGCCACGGCACCACCCTGCCCGGCGGGAAGCAGGACGAACGCGAGACCGGCGGCGGCCACGAACACGGCTCTTCGCCGCACAGGGGCTCTGGTCATGGAGGCTGCCTCTCTTCTTCGGACCCGGGCAAGGGGGGTGGTGCCCGAGTGCTGCGAGAAGTGTCTGCGCCCCTGTGGTACAAGGGAGTTGCTGTGACGTGGCGGGAATCCGCCAGGGCACGTATCCGCCAGTCAAAGGGCCTCGCGCAGTGACGGCACGACCCGGTCGGGGACTTGGGGCGGCCCAACAGATCGACCGGAAGGACTGCCGGTGATCGTGGACAATCGTCTGGCCCGAGGGGACGGCCCAGGAAGCGGACCGGTTCCGGCGTGAGTATGAGGGCTCGGGACGCACGGATCTGACCCCCATCGAGGTCATCGAATATGACTATTTCGGTGCCGCCGACTTCACATACATGATGATCTACAGAGGGCTGGGCCGTCATCTGGCGTTTGGACGCTGGGGGCGACGAGTCTGCGGGCGCCTGCTGATGGCACCGGAGACCTCCTTGTCCCGCTACACCGCCGGAGACCCGGACCACATGACCCACATAGTGACTACCGCGAAGGCTCGCATCGCACCATCACGTCCTGTCACCCACACATGCCGAAGCGAAGGATTGTCCTCATGACCGAATTGGATCCCAGGCAACACCTGCTGAGCAGCCGCCGGTACCTGCGGGACGCCTCTGGAACGGTTGTCTCCCAGCCCGTCAGCTTCACGGAGGAGGCGGCGGAGCAGCGCGAAAACCTGTCCGGCAGGCTCGATGACGCGCGCGTCACCATCACCGGCACCGAAGCACTGGCAAGCGCGGCCCTGCTGAAGGAGTTCGCCGCCCGGCTGCGGCATGACCTCGCGCACGGAGCGGCTTCCTCGGGCGCCGAAGAACTCGCGCAGGTGACCAGCGACCTCGCCGAACGCATGGCCAACGCCGGTGGCCTCGTCGACTGATGCGCGTTCTCACTCTCTCCACGGCCTGGGCGGGCCACAGCGGTGGCATCGTCACCGTCAACCGCGAACTGTCCATCGCTCTGGCTGACATGGGCCACGACGTCACCGGGCCTCGGACCGCTGCTCACCGACGACGCGGCGCGCCCAGCACGCATGTCCCCAGCTCCCCCACTGGTGGCCGAGATGCCATGAGCGCCCGCTTCTCCGCCCCCGCGGCAGCGCCAGTGCCGTACTGCCCGCCGGCTACGAACTGCCCGAAGGCACCCCCAGGAAGGTCAAGGTCGCCGTCGCCTGGGCCCTGAAACAGCACGGCAGCTGGTACGGCACGGAGAGGCACACCTGCACACCGTCCAGGTCCGCGAAGTACGCGAGCGACGGGACGCCTCCTGTACGAGACATACCAAAGCTTGGCGGCCACTCTGGTGAGCCGGGCGTAGAGCCCCGCACGACAGGTCACCGCTCCGAAAGCGGTCCTCACCACCCTGGAGTCGGCCGCCCCTCGCCTTCGGACCTGGCCGCCTCCGCGTCAGCGCCTGGCGCCGCCGAGCTGGTGCATTTCGCTGCCCGCCCAATGCAAGAACCGATCTGCTCGCCCCTCGGGCCGCCCACAGTCCCCCGGGACGGCAGGGCCGTGCCGTCCAGCACACCGGAGTACAGGGCGGTGGCTCTCACCGTCGTCGGGCCCACACGCACGGTCGGCTTCGTGCGCGCGTTCATCGAGATCGTCCGGAGCGCCTGAGGGTCCATCACCAAAGACCACCCGTGCGGCGGCACCCCGCCCGGCTCAACCCAGCGCGCGAGGCGCGCGCGTGCGCCGCACGATGCGAGACAGGACCGCCGTCCGGCGGGCCGTACGGTCTGCGCTCTCGGGAGGACCTGCCATGACCGTCAGTCTGGAGCAGTTGCGCCGCTGTCACATCGCCGTCGACATGGGTGCCGCGAGGACCCGGGTGTTCGTGAAGGGAGCCGGGCTCGTCGTCGACGAGCCGAGCGCCGCCGCAGTGAACACCCGGACCGGCGCGCTCATCGCGGTCGGCCAGTTCGCCGAGCAGATGACGGGGCGTACGCCCGGCTACATCCGCGTGGTCCGCCCCGTCTCCGGCGGCACCGTCGTCGACATCGAGATGGCCCAGCGCATGCTGCGGCACCTGCTCGGCGAGAAGCTCCGCCGCACCCTGCGCCGCAAGCCCCGGCTGCGCGCCGCCGCCTGCACCCCGCACGACGCGGACCCGCTGGCGCAGCGCGCCGCCGTCGAGACGATGGTCGGGCTCGGCGCCCGCCGCGTGGAGCTGGTGGACACCCTCATCGCGGCGGCCGTCGGCTGCGGCCTCCCCGTGGAGCGCCCCGAGGCGACGATGATCCTCGTCTGCGGCGCCGCCACCACCCAGGTCGCGGTCCTCTCGCTCGGCTCGATCGTGACCGCGGAGCGCGTTCCCGTGGGCGGCGAGGCCATCGACAACGCGATCGTGCAGCACCTGCGCCACCAGCACGAACTGATGCTGCCCTCCCAGTCCGTACGCCCCCTCCAGCTCGCCCTGCGCGGCAACGGCCTCACCCCGCAGGGGCCCGAGTCCACGGAGATCCACGGCAGGGACGTCGCGACGGGCGTGGCCCGTTCGGTCCAGGTGGACACGGCCGCGGTCCGCGAGGCGATCCACACCCCGCTCACCGCCGTCCTCGACGGCATCGGCAAGGTGCTGCGCGACTGCCCGCCGGACCTGGTGGCCGACCTCGCGGACCGCGGGATCATGCTGGTGGGCGGCAGCGCGCTCCTCCCCGGCCTCGACCAGATGCTGCGGGACGCGACCGGAATGCCGGTACATATCGCGGAACGCCCGGATGTGTGCGCTGTCATGGGACTTGGTGCGATGCTGGAGGGCAAGATCCAGCCGCTGGTCCTGGACCCTCTGTCCGGCTGACGGGCAAGGGCCCCCACCGCCACGGCACCGCCGGCGAGCACGGAGTACGGAGTACGTCGTACGTGACCGAGGAGACGCCCGAAGGAGCGGACGGGCCGCCGCCTTCGCCGCTGCAGCCGATCCTGGAGGCGGTCCTCAGCGTCGGCACGGACCTCGAACTGCGCGCGACGCTCCAGCACATCGTGGACAGCGCGGCGCGGCTGACCGGGGCGGGCCTCGGCACGCTCTCCGTCGACGTCTCCGCCGGTCACGAGGGGTCGGCGGAACTGTTCGTGGCGGGCGGCCCCGGCCGCTTCCCCGACGGCGTGCCGACGGTGCGCCCGGAGGCGGACGAGGACGGCACCGCCGTCCACGTGCCGATCCACGTCCACGACGAGCCCTTCGGCACGCTGCTGCTCGCCCGCAAGGCGGGCGGCGGCCCCTTCACCGACGAGGACCGCCAGCTCCTGCGGATCCTGGCGAGCCAGGCGGGCATCTCCATCGGCAACGCCCGCCTGTTCGAGGCGGCCCGCCAACGGGAGCGCTGGATCGAGGGCGCCGCGGCCGTCACCACAGCCCTCCTCACCGGCGAGACCGCACCGGACGCACTGATGACGGTCGCCGACCGGGCAAGGATCCTCGCGGGCGCGGCGGCAGGCGTGATCCTGCAGCCCACAAAGGCAGGCGGCATGCGCATCGTCGCAGCCGCCACGGACGGCGAGCCCCACGGCTGGGGCGCCTCGGCCTCAGCCTCGGCCTCGGCACAGGAACGCGCCGGGGGCGGCCGCGGGGCGGGCGGCGCGTTGCCGGGCGGTGGGACAGCGGCCCTTGCGCCCGCTCCACACCCCCACCCCAACGACCTCATCGGCACCACCATCGAGCCCGGTAGTGCCGTGCTCACGCAGCTCCTCGGGGGTGAGCCGGTGTTCATCGAGGACTCGGCCACGGACCCGCGCATGACGACGCACGTGCGGGCCCGTTTCGGGCCCAGCATGATGCTGCCGCTGCAGGCGGGCGGCCGGCTCATCGGCACGCTCGCGCTGCCCCGCCGCCGCGGCGCGCCCGCCTACACCTCCGCCGAGCGGCTCCTCGCCACGCAGTTCGCCTCGCAGGCCGCGGTCGCCCTCGTACTGGCCGACGCCCAGCAGGGCCGGGAGCGCCTCGCGGTCTTCGAGGACCGCGACCGCATCGCCCGCGACCTGCACGACCTCGTCGTCCAGCGCCTCTTCGCCACCGGCATGATGCTGGAGTCCACCCGCCGCAGGGCCCGGTCGACCCCGGTCGAGTCCACCCTCGACCACGCCGTCGACGAGCTGGAGTCCACCATCCAGGAGGTCCGTACGGCGATCTTCGCGCTCCAGCAGCCACCCGCCGACGCACCGGCGACCTTCCGCGGCAAGGTCCTGCGTGAGACAGCGGGCGCCGCCGCGGTCCTCGGCATCCAGCCGTCGGTACACTTCGCCGGCGCCGTCGACACCCGCGTCACCGACCCGGCGGCCGGCCACCTGCTGGCCGCCCTCCGCCGCTCCCTCGCCGCCACCTCCCGCCGCACCGGCGTCACCCGCGTCGACGTGACGGTCGACGCGCGGGCGACCCTTCCCGACGGCCGCGAGGGCGTGCGCCTGACGGTGTACGACGACGGGGACACGGACGGCGTGGAGGCGGGGACGACGGTGACGTGGCAGGCACCGCTGTAGCCAGACGGCACCACGGCAGGCACCGCTGTAACCAGACGGCCCCACAGCAGACCCCTCCACCTCCACACGCAGCAAGCCCCCCTCAGAGCGCCACCACGGACACCTCCGTCGCCTTCACGCTCGTCCACACCTCCACCCCGTCCGCGAGCCCCAGCTCCAGGGCCGCCTGCGGAGTGATCTCGGCGACCAAGTCCGGCGCCGCACGCGAGGTGATGAGGACGCGAAGCCGGCTCCCGGCGGCGGTGATCTCCCGTACCGTCCCGGGCCAGACGTTGCGAGGGCTGCCCGTCGGCTTCTCGCGGTGCACGGACACGGCCTCCGGCGCGATGACCGCGAGCGCCCGCGCCCCGGCCGGCGGCGGATCGGCGACGACCAGCCGCCCCTCCCCCGCCAGCGCGAGCGCCCCGTCGGCGGTCGCCGTGCCGGGCCAGGCGTTGCGGCCGAGCATGCGGGCCACCCAGGGTGAACGCGGGTGCCGGGTCACCTCGGCGGGCGGCGCGTCCTGCAACGTACGCCCCTCGTCGAGCACGAGGACCCGGTCGGCCAGCGAGACCGCCTCGACGGGGTCGTGCGTGACGATGAGGCAGACCCCGCCGAACCCGTCGAGGTGGCGGCGCAGGGTGTGGCGGACGTGGGCGCGGGTGGTCTGGTCGAGCGCGGCGAGCGGTTCGTCGAGGAGCAGCAGCCGGGGCCTGGCCGCCAGCGCCCGCGCCAGCGCGACCCGCTGGGCCTGCCCGCCGGAGAGCTGGGCGGGCCTGCGGTGCGCGAGGTGCCCGACGCCGAGCCGGTCGAGCCAGGCCTGCGCCTCGCGGCGGGCCCCGGCACGCCGGACGCCCTGCGCGCGCAGCCCGTACGCGGTGTTGCCGAGCGCGGTCAGATGCGGAAAGAGCGCGCCCTCCTGGGGCACCCAGGCGACCCCACGCCGGTGCGGCGGCAGCGCGGTGACGTCGCGCTCGCCGAGCCGCAGGCGTGCGTGGGCGCGCGGGGTAAGGCCGAGGAGGGCGCGCAGGAGCGTGGTCTTGCCTGCGCCGTTGGGCCCGACGACGGCGATGGTGGTGCCGGGTTCGGCGTCGAGGGTGAGCTGGTTGTGGCCGGTGACGTCGGCGTGCAGGCTCCACTTCTGGGAGGGAACGGGCCCGACGGGGCCTCCACCGTCCGCCTCGGCACCGTCCCCCTCGGCCGAACCCTTGGGATCGTCATCGTGCGCCGCCGACTCGTCCGCGCCCGGGCCACGGGGTGCCCGCACGGAGGCCCCCGCCGTCCACCGCCCCCGCAGCCCGACGAGCACCGCCATCGCGATGGCGAGCAACAGCAGCGACAGGGAGGTCGCGGCCTCCGGCGAGTCCTGGAGCAGCAGATACACCTGGAGCGGCAAGGTCTGCGTGGTCCCCGGCAGATTGCCCGCGAAGGTGATGGTGGCCCCGAACTCACCGAGCGCCCGCGCCCAGGTCAGCGCGGCCCCGGCGGCGAGCCCGGGGGCGACCATCGGCAGGGTGACGGTGAGGAACACCCGTACCGGAGAGGCACCGAGCGACGCCGCGGTCTCCTCGAAGCCGGGCCGCAACCCGCCCAGCGCGCCTTCCAGGCTGATGACGAGGAAGGGCATGGCGACGAACGTCGCCGCGACCACCGCACCCGACGTGTGGAAGGGCAGCACGATCCCGAAGGTGTCCTCCAGCCACGGCCCGAGCAGCCCGCGCCGCCCGAATCCGAGGAGCAGCGCGACACCGCCGACGGTCGGCGGCAGCACCATGGGCAGCAGCACGAGAGACCGTACGAACGCCTTCCCCCGGAACTCGACGCGCGCAAGGAGCCAGGCCAGCGGCACCCCGAGCAGCAGCGAGAGCCCGAGCGCCCAGAAGGACACGACCAGCGAGAGCTTCAGGGCCTCGGTGACCCCGGGAGCCGTCAGATGACTTCCGAGGTCGCCCCACTCGGTCCGGGCGAGGATGCCGACGAGCGGCATCAGCAGGAACGCGACGGCGAGCAGCGCGGGAAGGGCCAGCGTGAGCGGCGGACGGCCACGCGCCCGCATACGACTGCCGGTGCGGTCGCCGGTGCCGGTGCGGGCACGGAGACCGGTGCGGGTGCGGGTGCGGAGACCGGTGCGGAGGCGGGTCACGGCTTCTGGAAGCCGGCGTCCCGCAGCAGCTTCTGCGCTTCGGGCGTGCTGAGCCACTTCACGAAGGCGGCAGCCGCCTCCCCGTTCTCGGACCCCTTGAGGGTCGCGGCCGGGTAGGAGGCGACGGCGTTCTGCGCGTCGGGAATCTCGACGGCGTCGACCTTGTCCGGTGCGGTGGCGGCGTCGGTCCGGTACACGATCCCGGCATCGGCCTCGCCCAGCTCGACCTTGCTGAGCACGGAGCGTACGTTCGCCTCCTTGGAGACCGGCTTAACGTCGACGCCCTGCTTGTCGAGAACCTGCTTGCTGTACCGCCCGACGGGCACGGTGTCATCGGCGAGCACCACCTTCAGCTTGCTGTCGCCGAGATCCTTCAGCCCCTTCACCTTCTCCGGATTGCCCTCACGGGTGGCGATGACGAGCCGGTTCTTGGCGATGACGGTGGGCTTGCCGGTCTCCCCCTTCAGCCCGTCCATGGTCTTGGTGTCGGCGGTGACCAGCACATCGGCCGGCGCCCCCTGCTTGACCTGCGCGGCGAGCTCCTGCGACCCGGCAGCGGAAACGGTGATCTTCGTCCCCGGGTGCTCCTTCTCGTACGCCTTCTCGGCAGTGGCGAAGACATCGGTGAGGGAGGAGGCGGCAAGCACGGTGAGGCTCACGTCCTTCCCTCCACTGTCCTTCTCACTCTCACTGTCGTCGTCATTCCCGCACGCGGCGAGCGGAACGAGCAGGGCGGCGGTGGCGGCAGCGGCGACAGCACGACGGACGGTGCGGCCGGAGAACTTCGGGGACATGGCACGGCTCCTAGCGGACGACGAACACAGACAAAGCGACGCGCTCAGACACAAACTCACTCAGGCATGGACGCGCTCAGGCATGGACGCGCCCAGACACGGCCGCGACCACGCACGGACTCACTCACGCACGGACGCACTCACGCACGATCGATATGCACGCTGGTGGACTTGACCCGAGCAGTGGCCTCCACACCCACCTCCAGGCCGAGCTCCTCCACGGCCTCCCGGGTCAGCAACGAGACCAGCCGGTGCGGCCCGGCCTGGATCTCGACCTGCGCGGCGACGTCACCGAGCTTCACGGCGGTGACGATCCCGGGAAAGGCGTTACGCGCGGAGGTGTACGGAACGTCCTCCTCCCCGCCACCACCGGCCTGCCCGACCTCGACGGAGAAGGCGGCAAGATCCCGCCCGTCGATGAGCCGCCGCCCACCCTCGTCCCGATGCGTGGCGACCCGCCCGGCATCGGCCCAACGACGAGCGGTATCGGGACTGACCCCGAGCAGACGGGCGGCCTGCCCGATTGTGTAGGACTGCATATGCGACAAGATAAGCGCGATCGCCTCGCATTTGTAAAAGTTGAGGCACTTCTCCATGGCAACTGCGCCACCACACCCCAACCCCTGGAGGAACCTCCAAGCCCCAGCACGCCCACCCCCCAGCAGGCATACGCCGCCCGAACCGGTCAACTCGCCTCCGCATGGCACTCTTCGGCAGGGACAAACACGTGCACGGCGAGAACGAGCCGGCCCACGACAGGACCGAGCCCACCCTCGGTACCGGCCCGGGCCCTGAGGTCGAGCGGGCCGCCCCGGACGAGCCCACCGAGCTGCCCGCGCGCTCCTGGTGGTCGGTCCTGCGGCGCACCGGCAAGGAGTTCATGGACGACGATCTGGCCGACCGGGCCGCGGCCCTGACGTACTACGGCGTCCTCTCCCTCTTCCCGGCGCTGCTGGTCCTCGTCTCGATCCTGGGCGTGATCGGCGAATCGGCGACCCACACGGTCCTCGACAATCTGCAGCAGCTGGCCCCCGGCCCGGTGCGCGATCTGCTCGGCGACGCGGTGCGGCAGCTCGGGGACAGCGGCGGTACCAGCGGCGTGATGGCGATCGTGAGCCTGGTGCTCGCGGTCTGGTCGGCCTCCGGTTACGTGGCGGCGTTCATCCGCACCTCCAACGCCGTCTACGACCTTCCCGAGGGCCGCCCGGTGTGGAAGCTGACCCCGCTCCGCATCGCCCTGACCGTGGTCCTCATGATCCTGCTCGCCGTCAGCGCGGTGATCGTGGTCTTCACGGGGCCGCTGGCCGAGCGGGCCGGTGACGCGATCGGCGTGGGCGACGCGGCGCTGACCGTCTGGTCCATCGCCAAGTGGCCGGTCCTGCTGGTCCTCGTGATCGTGATGATCGGCCTGCTCTTCTGGCGCGCCCCGAACGTCCACGGCCCCGGCTTCCGCTGGCTGAGCCCCGGCAGCGCCCTCGCGGTCCTGCTCTGGCTGCTCGCCTCCGGCGGCTTCGCCCTGTACGTCGCGAATTTCGCCTCGTACAACAAGACGTACGGAACCCTCGCCGGTGTCGTCGTCTTCCTGATCTGGCTCTGGCTCTCGAACCTGGCCATCCTGCTCGGCCTCGAATTCGACGCGGAGCTGGCCCGCCAGCGGGCGATCTCCGGCGGCATGCCCCCGGAGGAGGAGCCCTACGTGGAGCCCCGCGACACCCGGAAGTGGCCGCGCCGCCGCAAGGGCCGCCCGGCGACCTCTTCGGACGTCTGATGCCGGACGTGTGACGGCACGAAAAAGGCCCCCGCCGTCAGCGGGGGCCTTGCGTCGCCCCTGCTTAAAACGTTCCTGCATGGGCAACACATGGTGGGGCGGGTGGGACTCGAACCCAAATCAGTGACGCGCCTCACCTGCGAAAATGCGGACGGGACGAACATTTACGCCTGTCCCCGCCGCATCCACCTCGATCCTGCTCGATCAAGGGTGCGTTAGGTGTTCGCCACACCCCCCACTCGCGCGTCTCCACGCCCGCAGGAGCGCACGAGACTCAGCAACGAACCTAGTGCTGCTTCCCCCGCCAATACATGCGGCACCGGGACCTGATCATTCACAGCCAAGACTCCGAAGAAGTCACTACACTGCGTAACTACGGTCCGGCATGCAGATCAGCGCCCGCCCTCTGGAACGTGCCCTCGGAGTACGTCGACCAGACCCAGGATGCTGAACGCCTCGACGGTCATGCGCCCAAGCCAAAAGACACGCCGCGATGTTGCGCATCGGCGGCAGAACGTCGAGGCCCTCCCCGCTGCTGGAGGAGCAAAAGCTGATCAACGCGGGGTAGGCGCGGGATGCGGGAACATCCCCCGCGGGCGCGGGGAGCAGGTGTCCCAGAGGGGGAGAGCCCCCATGGCGAGGGGACCATCCCCATAGGCATGGGGAGGAGACGGGCGGCAGTCCGCTGCCGCCCGTTGCGGGGAGACCATTCCCGCGCGCGGAGATGGTCCCATCGACGCTTCCTGCAGATGCTGTGCACGATCTGCTCCCCTCACACGCGGGACGGTCCCGCCCACGCGCTGGTGGCCTGGCGTGATGGCCGCTGCTCCTCGCACATGCAGGGGTGCTCCGGCCCGGCGACGCCCTGGCCGGCTGACGGACGTGATCCCCGCGCATGCGGGGGTGGCCCCCGGTTACCGGTCGGAATGGACACTGCGGCGGTGTGGTCCCCGCGTATGCGGGGCCCGGCACGGCCGGCACCGGGATCACCGTCGACTCGTGATCCCCTCGCATGCAGGGGTGGCCCAAGAGGGCGTGAACGTACCAGTACCTGCGAATCCACCTCAAGCCCCGCAGGAGCGGGGAACACTCAAATACCAGAGACCCCCAGGGATCACCCCCGCAGACGCGAGGACCGCACCCCCACTCGCCAGTCCATCGGCGAGCGGCAACCTGGAGAACCTTCAGACGTTTATGGCCTGGAGCAGCTCTGTTCAGAGTGAGAGAATGTCTGCCCTCCTGCCCGCTTCGCAAGTCCCCAAGGTCGTTCTTGGGCTGCACTGTAGGCACCGCAGCAACAAGAGCTCCTCTCATGGTCCGTAAAGCGTGAAGACAGTTGCCAGAAATGTCGGTTCCCGTGCTAGTAGGCAAAGTTGACTACCCCAACCCATGAACGTGCAGGTCGGCCCCTGTGGTCCCCGCGCATGCGGGGGTGGTCCCGGCGGTCGGGCGGTCACGTGCTGGTCCTTTCGGGTGGTCCCCGCGCATGCGGGGGTGGTCCCGGGACAGGTCCCGCAGGGAGCCGGGACCGAGTGTGGTCCCCGCGCATGCGGGGGTGGTCCCTTGGGGTTGGTGTAGTCGACATCGGCCGTCGCGTGGTCCCCGCGCATGCGGGGGTGGTCCCTTCGACCGCCGTGCACGAACCGCAGCACGGGGGTGGCCCCCGCGCATGCGGGGGTGGTCCCTCCCGCTGGCGCTCCCGGTCGCCTGCCGAGGCGTGGTCCCCGCGCATGCGGGGGTGGTCCCCGTCCTATGAGGGCCTGTTCGTCGAACCGGACAGTGGTCCCCGCGCATGCGGGGGTGGTCCCGCCTAATCAGCACGGACGGCTGGCCTTCGTGGTCCCCGCGCATGCGGGGGTGGCCCCCCGGACGGGGAGGGGACGCGCTGGGGGTCCGGGTGGTCCCCGCGCATGCGGGGTGGTCCCCATGACCATGTCGTCGCGGACGCCCATGGTCGGTGGTCCCCGCCCAGCGGGGGTGGTCCCGAGCTGACCACTCAGCTGTTCTTCGGTGCCAAGTGGTCCCCGCGCATGCGGGGGTGGTCCCTACTTCCTGGCGCAGGCCCTGGCCGGGCCGCGGCGGTCCCCGCGCATGCGGGGGTGGTCCCGTCGAGAACAATGCCCACCAGGGCTTTCCTGGGTGGTCCCCGCGCATGCGGAGGTGGTCCCTCGTCCGGTCTGGGCCGAACGAACCGGGCCACGTGGTCCCCGCGCATGCGGGGGTGGTCCCGTGTGGGGCACCCCGGGCCGCGCGGACGGCTGGTGGTCCCCGCGCATGCGGGGGGTGGTCCCGACGAGGTGCGCGTGCTGCACCCGGACGAAGAGTGGTCCCCGCGCATGCGGGGGTGGTCCCCTGGCGAGCGCCGCGATGATCTTCGAGCGGGCGTGGTCCCCGTGCATGCGGGGGTGGCCCCTTCTCGCCCGGGTCGGCGGTGGGGGAGGGCTTGTGGTCCCCGCGCATGCGGGGGTGGTCCCGACCGCCCCGGCGAGCGTCGTATCCACGTCGAGTGGTCCCCGCACATGCGGGGATGGTCCCGAGGCGGTGCTCCTCATCGAGTCGATGACCGAGTGGTCCCCGCGCATGCGGGGGTGGTCCCGTCGGGTTGATGTACCGCGCCAGCTCGCCGTGGGTGGTCCCCGCGCATGCGGAGGTGGTCCCATCCCCATGCCGTAGCCGTACCCGCGCTCGCCGTGGTCCCCGCGCATGCGGGGGTGGCCCCGTGCTGAGGGCGTCGATCACGTCGGCTCCATCGTGGTCCCCGCACATGCGGGGGGTCCCGCTGCCGCGGCCGTCAAGCGGGCCCGGCAGGAGTGGTCCCCGCGATGCGGGGGACCTGGTGGGGTTGTGGGATGTGATCGTGTCGCCGGTGGTCCCCGAGCGTGAGGGGGAGTCCCCGAGCATGCGGGGGGCCCGTTCCAGGCAGGGCGATGCCGAACAGGATTCCGATGGTGGTCCCCCCGCATGCGGGCGTGGTCCTCGGAATGCCCGGACACCGAGGAAAAGGCACATGCGGTCCCCGTACATGTGGGGGTGGTCCGATGCGCGCACTTACACGTGAGCACGTGCGGCGGTGGTCCCCGTACGTGGGGGTTGCCCCTCCGGCTCCTAGACGGGCGCGTCCCCGCGCATGCGGGGGTGGCCCCTGACTCTCCCGGCCGCCCAAGCCAGGCCCGTTGTGGTCCCCGCGCACACAGGACGCTGTTTAGAGCCCGTTCGGAAGCATCAACTGGGGATCTCTCTTATTACGAGCAAATTTTCCAAAGCGCAGACTGAACCACCTGCCCCCCATATACGATCCCCCCAACCAGCCCTCGCAGCAGGCCCGTTCACGAAAACGGCCGGACCCGTTGCACCTCCCCGTGTCAGCGAGGAGGCCGGGCCCGGCCTGTCCCTATCCACCTGACGATCGTAGGAACGCAATCATGGTATTACGTCCAAGCCGCAGCTCAGAAGGCCCCGCCGACCCGTTCGCCGCTCTCTACGCTGTGCTCGCGGCGCTCCTCGCAGCCTGCCCGACCGCACCTTCCCCATACGCTTCGTGGGTATGGGGTGCCGTCGTGGTCGTGGTCATCGTCCTGGTGATCACGCAGCCAACGTTGGGCAGCACTCAGGCCTGACGGAGCCGCCTCGGTCGGCATCCGGCACGCCGCGTGGTGCCGACCGTTCCCGACGTGGCCTTCGACGCGTCCCCGGCGCCTTACTAAGCCAGCCGCCCTCAAGCCCCTCTTCTTCTGTAAAACCGTCTCCGTGAGGGCTCGGACGTGTTTCATACACCTGTGGTTCAAGAATTCCCGGAAGGTGACGTGCCCTTCGCGCAGCTCTCCCCTGCTGCCCGCACTCCCTGGGCGAAACACGACCCGAAGACCGATGGTCATCTGCCCCTGTGGCGGCACCTGGCCGACAGCGCCGGCGTGGCCGGGAAGCTCTGGGATGTGTGGCTGCCCGCCAACATCAAATCCCTTGTGGCCAAAGGTCTTCCAGAGGGTGAGAGCGGTGCACGACGGCTCGTGATGTTCCTCGCGGGAGCCCATGACGTCGGCAAGGCAACCTGTGCCTTCGCGTGCCAAGTCGATTCGCTCGCCGATCGCATGCGCTCTGCCGGCCTGGAAATGCCGACCGCCGCGCGATATGGAACCGATCGCCACACAGCACCGCATGGGCTCGCCGGGCAGTTGCTGCTCCAGGAATGGCTCAGCGTGCGCTTTGGCATGACCACAAGGGTGTCCGGACAGTTTGCTGTAGTGGCAGGCGGGCATCACGGCACGCCGCCCGAGCACCAGCAGATTCATGACCTTCAACTCCGCCCCTGGCTCCTGCGCCACCCCGGCGATGCCGAGAGCCTGTGGCGCAGCGTGCAGTACGAGTTGATGGACGGATGCGCTGAACTAGCGGGCGTCACAAGGTATTTACCTGGTTGGAAGAATGTTCGACTTACGCAACCCGCGCAAGTTCTCCTTACCGCGATCGTGATCCTGGCGGACTGGATAGCCAGCTCCGCTGAGCTGTTCCCGTACGATCCGGCTTCCTGGCATCCGATCGGCCCGGTAGGCGAAGCCCGCCGTCTCACGGCAGCCTGGGAGGGATTGGACCTGCCGGGCCCCTGGGAGCCTGAGCAACCTGACCGCTCCGCAGAATCACTGTTCGCCGAGCGCTTCGCTCTCCCCGTCGAGGCTCAGATCAGACCGGTACAGAGCGAGGCCGTTCGGGCAGCGCGCCAGATGCCCTCTCCAGGGCTGCTGATGATCGAAGCCCCAATGGGTGAAGGCAAGACCGAAGCGGCATTCGCGGCTGCGGAGATCCTGGCCGCCAGGAGCGGGGCCGGTGGTTGTCTGGTGGCGCTACCCACTCGGGCGACTGGTGATGCCATGTTCCCGCGGTTGTTGGACTGGCTCGATCACCTGCCCGACTCCGGTCCCTCGACGATCGCCCTGGCCCATGCGAAAGCAGCGCTCAACGACGTCTGGTCGGGTCTCTTGCGCCGGGGACATCGCACCATCGCAGCGGTCGAGCCGGATCGATCACAGCAGCTGAGCGGGGTGCGGTCCCCTCGTTCCGAACCTGCCGGGCTACAGGCTCATCAGTGGTTACGGGGGCGGAAGAAGACACTGCTCGCCTCGTTCGCGGTGGGGACCATCGATCAGGTGCTGTTCGCCGGGCTCAAGAGCCGACACCTGGCACTGCGGCATCTGGCGGTGGCGGGCAAGGTCGTCATCATCGATGAAGTACACGCCTACGACGCCTATATGAGCCGATACCTCGACCGGGTTCTGGAGTGGCTCGCCGCGTATCGCGTTCCGGTCATCATGCTGTCGGCGACCCTTCCTGCCGACCGCAGGCGAGCGCTGGCGGCCAGTTACGCAGGAGAAGCGGTCACGGATGGCACGATGAGGTCGGACTCCGCTGCCTACCCTCTGATCACCGCCGTTGCGCCAGGTGCCCCTGTCCTGTCTGTACAGCCTCCTGGCGCATCGGAGCGCCATACGGATGTGACGTTGGAACGGTTGGACGACGATCTTGACCAGCTAGCCGACCGGCTGATGCATGAGCTCCAGGACGGCGGCTGCGCTCTGGTCGTGCGGAACACCGTCCAGCGCGTCTTGGATGCGGCCGACGGGTTGCGTGAGCGGTTCGGTGCACAGCACGTGACGGTCACGCATTCCAGGTTCCTGGCCGCTGACCGAGCAGCTCGGGACGCCGAACTGCGGGATGTCTTTGGGCCAGACGGAAAGCGGCCCACTGGCCCACACATCGTGGTGGCCAGCCAGGTGGTCGAGCAGTCACTCGACGTGGATTTCGACCTGCTTGTCACCGATCTGGCACCGGTGGACCTGATGCTCCAGCGCATGGGGCGACTGCACCGACACCCACGACAGCGCCCGACGCGGCTCGCCATGGCCCGCTGCCTTGTGACGGGTGCCGCGTGGGAGCCGGATCTGCCACAGCCCGTGCGCGGCTCGGAGGTCATCTACGGACGGCACGCTCTGCTTCGGTGCCTGGCCGTGCTCGGGCCACATCTCGACGGCGAACAGCTGGTGCTTCCCCACCACATCAGCCCCCTCGTTCAGGCCGCCTACGGTAAGGCCGAGCTCGGCTCGCCGAGATGGGCAGGGGAACTGAGCGCGGCGAAGGCGGAACACTTCCGCGTTCTCGCGGACAAGCGGCAGAAGGCAGAGGCGTTTTTGCTCGGTCCGGTCAGACGGGCCGGGCGCCCGATCTACGGCTGGCTCGGTGCCAATGCCGGCGATGCCGACGACACCCGTGAGGGCAGAGCGCAAGTGCGCGACAGCCAGGAAAGCCTGGAGGTCATGGTGGTGCAGCGATTGCGTGATGGCACGCTTGCCACGGTGCCCTGGCTGCCCCGCGGGCAGGGCGGTCTGAGGCTGCCGACGGACTTCCCTCCCGACCGTCGGACCGCCGAGGCCGTCGCCGCGAGCGTGATCGCTCTGCCTCGGCTGTTCACCCATCCCGGTGCGATCGATCGGACCATCGGTGAGCTGGAGCGTTTCATGGTCCCTGCCTGGCAGGTGAAGGAATGCCCTTTGCTGGCAGGCGAGTTGCTGCTCGTTCTGGACGAGGATTGTCAGACCCGTCTGTCAGGCTTCGTTCTCAGGTACAGCGTCGACGACGGGTTGCGGGTGCAGACCGCCTTCGAGGCGCCACGTGCCCCCACCGTGCCAGTGCACGAGGCCGAACCGACGGAGGAAGTCGATGATGATCGGGCAGCACGCCGGTCGGTCCCCACGCTCGTCACCGGTAAGGAGCTGAGCCCCGTGCCACCGACGCGCCCTCCTCTCCAGGGCCCTCCCTCCTTCAGCCTCGTGACATCCGCGTGGTTGCCGGTCCAGCGCCTCGACGGAAGCATGGACGAGCTGTCACTCACGGAAATCTTTGCCCAGGCCCGAGATGTGCGTCGCCTCGTGGGTGACCTTCCGACTCAGGATTTCGCCCTGCTGAGGCTGTTGTTGGCGATTCTGCACGACGCGGTCGACGGTCCGGCGGAACTCGAAGACTGGGCGCAGTTGTGGGAGTCGCAGGACCCGTTCGGCGAAGTCCCCGGCTACCTCGATCGGCACCGGGACCGCTTCGACCTGTTCCAGGCGGATGCGCCCTTCTATCAGGTGTCCGGCCTGACCACAGCAAAGGAAGAAATAGCTTCTCTCAACCGCCTCGTCGCCGACGTGCCGAACGGGGAGCCCTTCTTCACCATGCGAAATCCCGGCGTTGAGCGGCTTTCCTACGCCGAGGCCGCGCGCTGGCTGGTACACGCTCACGCCTACGACCCCTCGGGAATCAAGTCCGGGATGGTGGGGGACCCTCGGGCCAAGTCCGGCAAGGTGTATCCGCTCGGCGTCGGCTCCCTCGGCAATCTCGGCGGTATCCATGCCGAGGGCATCACCCTGCACCAGACCCTGCTCCTGAACCTGATTGCCTTCGACGAGGGCATTGTCGAGCAAGAAGAAAGGGACCTGCCCGCCTGGCGACACCCCCCGTCCACGGCAGGGGCCGCCGACCCAGGCCGACTCGCCCGGGGCCCGGTCGGGCTGCGTGACCTGTACACCTGGCAGTCACGGCGCCTGCGCCTGCACGTCGACGGCGAGCAGGTGAGCGGTGTCGTTCTCGGGTACGGGGACCCGCTGACTCCGCACGCGCCCTGGAAGCGGGAGCCCATGTGCAGTTGGAGGCGCAGTGCCGCACAGGAGAAGAAGCAGGGGCGGCCGTTGGTCTACATGCCGCGCCAACACGATCCGAGCCGGGCGGCCTGGCGCGGGTTGGGCTCGCTGCTGCCGGCGCGGCGCTCGGCCGGCGACGACACTGGGCGCGGCACTCCGGAATCGCTTCCCGCCGGAGTCGTCTCCTGGTATTCGATGCTGGCTTCGGAAGGTTTCATCGATCAGACGTCATTGATCCGGGTGCGGCTCGTAGGCGCGGTGTACGGCACGCAGCAGTCCGTGGTGGACGAGATCGTGGATGACTCGGTCGTCCTGCCGGTGGTCCTCCTGCACGAGGAGAAACCCGACTTCGGCGCCACAGCGGTCGATGCGGTGCACGACGCGCAGGGCGCGGTGACGGCGCTGGGCCAGCTGGCCGGGAACCTGGCGCGTGCCGTGGGCTCGAACCCCGATCCCGCAAGCGATGCCGCCCGCGACCTCGGTTTCGGAGCGCTGGATGGGCCGTACCGGCAGTGGCTTGCCGCCTTGCGTCCGGGCACCGACCCGCACGAGGCTCGGAGGCTCTGGCAGGCCACTGTCCGACAGCGGATAACGCGGCTCGGGCTGGATTTACTCGATTCCGCGGGGTCCGCCGCCTCGGAGGGCCGGGTGGCCACGGTTCCCGGCTCGGGGCGTCTCTGGGTCAATGACGCACGCGCGGAAGTGTTGTTCCGACAGCGGCTGAACCAGGTATTACCGCCACCGCGACAAGACCCGAACGAAGGTAACTGAATGACCGACGACATGCCGTCACCGCCCAAGAGCACACCGCGGTCATCTTCGGGGGGTGGGCTGTTTCGTCCGTCCCTGCAGGCACCAGGACGCGCCACCGACCGTTGCATAGGGCGCCTGCAGGCCCTGTACCGACAGAAGGAATCGAGCGCCGCAGCGGCCCTGGCCCGTCTCCGGCGGGGAGTCGGCAAGACCGTGCACGAAGCGCCCGAGAGCTGGGGCAACGACGGATTGGAGGAGCTGTCCGCCATCCGAGCGGAGCACGACTCCGCCGAGGACGTCGAGCCGGGGGACGGAGCGTCAGCAAAGTACTACTCCGCCGAGGAACGCTACTGGAGCGAGCAGCGCGAACTCGCCGAGGAGAAAGCCGTATTCCTTGCGATCACGTTGTGGGCGCTCCATCAACAGTCCATCCGCGACGCCAATATGCACGCGCATGACTGGGGCCTGGGCCGATCCGTCCGCCACCTGGCGCAGGGGCGGTCGATTGGTGGAGAACCACAACCCACGACGTCCGTCGTCAAGTTGAACGAGGAGCTGAACGAGCCCATCCGTAAACGGTTCGTACGGATCGGCACTTCCACATCATTTGAGATGTTGGGCACCAGGCTCCGCGAAATGGTGCTGCTGCTCCGTGGCGCGCGGCTCCCCCTCGACTATGCGCGACTGGCCGACCAATTGGCTGCTTGGCAGGACACCGCCCGTCAAGCCGAGGTCCGCCGGACCTGGGGCCGCGACTTCCACCTGTCCGCGCAACGAAGATCCCGCAGCAGCGAGGCAGGTCCCGCGGTTGACGGAGACAACAGGGCCGGCCTCGACGACCTACTCAACGCCGACGACTAGCGAGCAGGGTGACAACTCGGCATTCGTCACTGCATGTGCTGGCACTCACAGGGAGAACTCTCGTTGACACGCACCATTCTTGACATCCACATTCTTCAGTCCGTGCCGCCCAGCAACCTGAATCGCGACGAGACGGGCACCCCCAAATCTGCCGTCTACGGTGGCGTACGGCGGGCCCGTGTCTCCAGCCAGGCGTGGAAGCGGGCTACGCGGAGGGCTTTCGCCGACCTGCTCCCCCCGTCCGAACTCGGCGTACGGACAAAAAAGGTCGTTGACGCGCTCGCCGAGCGGATCACGGAGCTGAAACCGTCATGGGAAGCCTCCACGAGTGTCGAACTGGCCGCTGATGTCATGCGTGCCGCTACCGGCTCCAAGATCGATACGCCGAAAAGCCGGGGCAAGGGCGGAGCAGAGGCAGAACGCGAGCCGAGCCCCGAGTCCTCGTATCTGATGTTCCTCAGCGGCCGTCAGCTCGACGCACTGGCAGTGCTCGCTCTGGAGGGCAGCCCCAGTGGCGACCTCAAGGCGTTCAAAGAGGTCCTCAAGAACAACAAGGAGTACAGGGCCCGCATCCGGGATGCGGTCGACAGCCGCCACTCCGTGGACATCGCCTTGTTCGGTCGTATGGTCGCCGACTCACCCGGCCTGAATGTGGAAGGGGCCACCCAGGTCGCCCACGCGATCGGGGTGCACCCCTCCGAGATCGAATCGGATTACTTCACGGCCGTGGACGACCGGAGCGCCGACGAAGCATCCGGAGCCGGGATGATCGGCACCATCGACTTCAACTCGGCGACGCTCTACCGGTATGCCGCGGTGGACATCGACGAACTCCATCGAAATCTCGGCGCCGGACTCCAGGAGAACGAACACCCGACGACGCCTGCACAGAAGGCGGCGAGCGCCTTCCTCGAAGCGTTCATCACTTCCTTGCCGACAGGAAAGATCAACACCTTCGGCAATCACACACTGCCGGCTGCCGTGATCGTCAAACTCCGTTCGCAGCGGCCCATCAGCTTCGTCGGCGCGTTCGAAGAACCAGTGCGCCAGGGCACCGAGGGCGGCTACGTCCGGGAGAGCTGCAAGCGTCTCGCGGCCTACATTCCCGACCTGGAACGCCAGTACGGGGTCCCCGACGACCAGCCGACCTGGGTCTTTCGCGTAGGCGAGGAAACCCGGGCGCTCGCGGAATTGGGCACCGGGGTCACCTTGGGCACCCTCACCAAAGCCGTCGAGGACGCCGTCGCGCAGCGGCTGGGAGCGCCGGGGTCGCCGGGGTCGCCGGGGTCGCCGGCATGAGCGTCCTGCTGCTCCGGCTGGCCGGGCCTCTGCAGGCGTGGGGATCCGCGGCCCGCTTCGCCCGCCGCAGCACGGAGAACGCCCCGACCAAGAGCGGCGTCCTCGGGCTGCTCGCCGCAGCACTGGGCCGAGGACGGGAAGAGGACCTGTCCGACCTGGCGGCACTGCGGTTCGGTGTAAGGATCGACCAGCCAGGCACCCGGGTGCGGGACTTCCACACGGCCCACCACTCGGTCTCGGGCCGGGCCATGCCGCTGTCCGAGCGGTTCTACCTGGCGGACGCGGTCTTCCTGGCCGGGGTCGAAGGCGACAACCGTCTGATCCGACAACTCTATGAGGCGCTCCTCGCCCCGCGGTTCCTTCCGTTCCTCGGCCGTCGGTCATGTCCGCCGGCGCGCCCCATCACCATCGGCCCGCCCCAGGAGATTCCGCTGGAGGAGGCCTTGCGCGAAACCCCGTGGCAGGCGGCCAACTGGTACGTCAGGCAATCCACTGCACGCCGGCGAGACAGCGGTGTGCCTGGCTCGGATCCGGCCCTGGAGACACTGATCGACTGTCCTCCCGCCGAAGTACCCGACTTCTCGGTACGGGACATTCCGCTGAGCTTCGATCCCCGGCACCGCCAGTACGGTCTGCGCGGAGTACGTACAGGACGGCCCGAGCCCCCCACACCCCCGCCAGGTGTCGCACCCTCCTCCCCACCGCACGAACCGACCAGCCTGCTCCCACCTGCCGACGGACCGTCCGCCTCCGCCTGGCCCCCGGACATGACACCACCGGAATCCGGACTGCCGAGGATCCACTGATGTATCTGACCCGCTTCCGCTTCAACTCCGCACGCTCCGGAGCGCGTCGCCTCCTCGGCTCGCCCCACCTGATGCACGGCGCCGTGAACATGGCTTTCCCCGAACCACCGGCACGGGACGGCCAGGGCCCACGTGTCCTGTGGCGCCTCGACAACGACCACCAGGCACGGACCCAGCTCTACATCGTCAGTCCGCACCGGCCCGACCTGACGCACCTCGTCGAGCAGGCCGGTTGGCCGACCTTGGCCGAACCCGGCTGGGCCACCTTCGCCTACACCGGCTTCCTCGATGCCCTCGCCGCCAAAGACACCTGGAGCTTCAGGCTCACCGCCAACCCTGTCCACAACATCCGTCTGCCCCAGGACAGACCAGGCGCCCGCACCCATCGCACCGCCCACCGCACACCACGCCACCAGCTGCGCTGGCTGCTGGAGCGCCAGGAAGGGGCGGGCTTCGAGGTACTGCGCAAGGCCCCCGGCAAACAGTTGACTCAGTTCGGCGACGAGTACGAACTGATCGTGCGGGACCAGCTGCCGCTCCGGTTCCGACGGCCTGGGGCAGAACGACCGCGCCAAGACGTCCGATTCACCCGGGTGACCTTCGACGGACGATTGCGGATCACCGATCCCGAAGCCTTCCGCCGCACCCTCACCCACGGCCTCGGCAAGGCCAAGGCATACGGCTGCGGACTGATGACGCTCGCCCCGGTGGCCCCTCAGTGAGCACCGTCGGACGCAGGCCGGCGTCCACACCCCGTGAACTCACCCGGGTCGGGGACCGACTGTCCTTCATCTACCTGGAGCGATGCACCATTCACCGCGACGACAACGCGATCACAGCGACCGATGCGGACGGTGTGACCCACATTCCGTCCGCCACCATCGGCATACTGCTCCTCGGTCCCGGCACCCGAGTCACCCACCAGGCCATGACCCTGCTCGGCGAGTGCGGAGCAGGCGTGACATGGGTCGGCGAGCACGGCGTGCGCTTCTACGCGGGCGGACGCGCTCTGAGCCGCTCGTCCGCACTGGCCGAGGCACAGGCCACCGCCTGGGCAAACCGACGTACCCGGCTCGAAGTGGCCCGTGCGATGTACCGTCTCCGGTTTCCGCACGACGACCCCGCCGGACACTCCCGCCAGGAACTGCTGAGCATGGAGGGACGTCGACTCAAGGAGTGCTACGGACGTGAGGCGGCCCGCACCGGAGTCCCATGGCGACGACGCGAATATCATCGAGAGGACTTCTCGGCAGGCGATCCGCCCAACCAAGCGGTCACCGCGGCAGCACAGTGCATGTACGGCGTCGCCCACTCCGTCGTCTCCGCCCTGGGCTGCTCGCCCGCCCTCGGGTTCGTGCACTCCGGCAACGAACGGTCCTTCGTACTCGACATCGCGGACCTCTATAAGACAGACGTGGCCATCCCAGCAGCGTTCGATGCAGCCGCGGAGGGAGCGGAGGACGTCGCCTCCCGAACCCGCAGGGCCTTGCGGGACCGCATCAACCGGGCGAACCTGCTTGATCGCTGTGTACGCGACATCAAGAACTTGCTCGGCCACACGGGCGCCGGTGCGGCCATGGACACCGAAGAGGACCGCACGACCGTGCAGTCAGACGGCGACACCCATCTCGAAGGCGGACGCAACTACGGCGCAGAGGAACCGATCTGGTGACGGTCATCGTGCTCGCCAACTGCCCCTCCGGACTCAGAGGGTTCCTCACACGCTGGCTCCTGGAGATCTCCCCCGGCGTCTTCCTGGGCGCTCCCACAGCGCGCGTACGAGACATTCTGTGGGCAGAAGTACGCCAGTACTCCGGCCAGGGCCGCGCCCTCCTGGCCTACCAAACCGACACCGAACAAGGCTTTGCCTTCAAGACCCACGACCACGCCTGGCACCCGATGGACCACGAAGGCCTGACCCTGATCCACCGCCCGTCCCTCACCACTCCTCACTCCGACAACCGTCAACCGTCACCACCTCGCTCGGGATGGAGCAAGGCGTCGAAGAGACGACGGTTCGGCGGCTGACAAGAACGACGGACCGCCTGGTCCTCCCACACAGACACGAAGCCCCATTTGCACGTTATGCCGAAATCTTGGTTAGTAAGCAAAATCGGGCGTCCTTGCCCACAGGCATGCAGGTCACTCGCGTGGTCCCCGCGCGTGCGGGGGTGGTCCCGTAGCGGCACCGTCGTGGCGACCGCGGGGCCAGTGGTCCCCTCGCGTGCGGGGGTGGTCCCTCTCCTTCGCTGGTGCCGGTGCGGCGCCGCCAGTGGTCCCCGCGCGAACGGGGGTGGTCCTCAGCCAAGGCGGCGGGCTCTCGAGCTTCTATGGTGGTCCCCGCGCGTGCGGGGGTGGTCCCCGGAAGTTCGCCGTTCTGGGTTGCTGCGTCATGTGGTCCCCGCGCGTGCGGGGGTGGTCCCTTGGGCTCGTACCACCAGCCCGGGCCGCGCGGGTGGTCCCCGCGCGTGCGGGGGTGGTCCACGTCGTCGGTGCCGCAGCTAACGCATTAAGGGGTGGTCCCCGCGCGTGCGGGGGTGGTCCCTGTCCGCCTCTCAGTCGGTAACTGCCCGCCTTGTGGTCCCCGCGCGTGCGGGGGTGGTCCCCTCGGCGCCGACGGCCTGGAGCCCTCCACCGAGTGGTCCCCGGCATGCGGGGGTGGCCCCAAGGACGGGGTGGTCACGAGCCGCCGCGTGAAGTGGTCCCCGCGTATGCGGGGGTGGTCCCCCGGAGCTGCCGCTCGGCCGGACCTCCGGCCTGTGGTCCCCGCGCATGCAGGAGCGATCCCCGCGTGCCGTCGGCGCGCCGACCTAGCGACGCGTGGTCCCCGCACATGCAGGATTGGCCGAGTACCTGACTCGGAGACTGTGCCAGTTTTCCCGGTGCTGCCTACCTCGCGGCCTACGCCGGCCTGGCTCCAGCAACGAGGGGTTTGGGTTCCTCAATCCGAGGCTGACAACCCTTACGCAGCGGAAACAAACAGCTCAGAGGGCCTTCTCCCTCCATCTCCGCTCCGGGTTCGCCGCCCTGACCGTCCCGGTCTCCCAGTCCCACGTGGACAGGAAGATCGCCCAGGGCAAGCACCAAAGTCATAGGGGCCCCGAGGGCCCACCTGGCCGAAGAACTGCCTTGCCATACAGGGGCTTACCGGTCCCCCCCCCAACATCGACCGCGACCGGTCGGCACCTCCCGAGACGTGCCCCAGGCTCCCGCGCGTACACCTCAGGTGCTCCCGGTCAAGGCCTGACCAATCCCCGCCTCGCGCGGCCCCCAGAAGCAACCCCCGACACCGTCAAGCGCGAACGTCCCGCTGCTGCACTTCCTTGAGGACCGCCGCCACTGTGGCGAAGTCGTTGTCCACATGGAGCACCGTGTGACCGTGATGGGCCGCTGTCGCGCACACCAGGAGATCGATGGCTCCGGCGGCGCGATGCTGCCCCTGCTGGGTGAGCTTGTACTGCGCAGTCTCCACCCACCGCCACGCATTCTTGGGAACCGGCGAGAACTGACAGAGAGCATCCAACTCCCCGGTCAACTCGTCGCGGTGGGCCGGGCTGGTGGCCGAGTAGAGGAACTCTGCCCTTGTGGGTTCGCAGATATGGAACACGCCCGCGGCGATGTGCCCTTCCCAGGGCAGCAAGGCCCCCGGCGTGCGGAAGAGATGCCAGAGGGCGGAGGCGTCAAGGAGGTAGGTGATCACTCGAAGGCTGCCTGCCGGGCACGCTTAGCAGCAGCATGCGCCGCAGCCGCGGCCTCGAACTCGCCCCGCTCACCCCGCGCGGCCAGCTTCTCGGCAGCCTCCAGCCGCTTGATGCGCGCCACGTAGTCCCGCAGAGCCCCGTTGACCGTCTCTTTCTTCGTCGAGACACCCATGAGCCGCATCGCCTCGGCCAGTGCCTCGTCATCGAGATCGATCTGAGTAACAGACATACCAGCCACCCCTCACCGAGAGTACGTGATGTACATAACCACGATACATCACCAACATGCCCCTGCGGAGGCATCACGCAGAGGGCAAACGCGACTCGATCACCGAGAGACGCCCGCCGGTCCGGGTACGGTCACCACACCCTTGACCCGGCCGCAACCCGAAACACGGGACCACTTCGCCGGGGAACCTAGGGCGCAGCATGCTCGGCGTATGCGAGCCCCTTACGAGGGCCGTGAGGCCGTGGCGCCGTTTCACGACACTCCCACGACGACGTCACCACAAAACCCCAGGTCAAAGCCGTTCACAGCTCGCCCTGGATGCGCGAGGGCTCACGTTCGCCACACCTCCGCGAGGCGAACGCCACACGCAAGACGCCCCCGAGGGGTGCGTTTCCCCAGGTCAGAACGATTCTGCCCGGAGATGAAGGGTGGGGCGGGTGGGACTCGAACCCACGGCCGACGGATTATGAGTCCGCTGCTCTAACCGGCTGAGCTACCGCCCCTAACGGCGCGTCGCGCACATTTGTGCGCGCCGTCTGCCGCAGCATAGCCGCTCATACGATCTCCTGCTTCGGATGGTCGGCATCGCTCGACCATGAGGACCGCAGGGCTGCCCGCGTGGTTCCACGAGGCGCGGAACCCGTGCGGAACCAGTACGAAACCCGTACGAAGAAGGACCCCCGACAGACATCTCAGGGGTCCTTCTGCACAGCTCTCCCGACTGGACTCGAACCAGTAACCTGCCGGTTAACAGCCGGCTGCTCTGCCAATTGAGCTACAGGAGACCGAGCTCCCCCGACTGGACTCGAACCAGTAACCTGCCGGTTAACAGCCGGCTGCTCTGCCAATTGAGCTACAGGGGATCGTCTCGTTGCATCGAACGCACCTAGCTGGGAACTCTCCGGGCGGCGCGCGCTCGCTGCGACACATACATTAGCGCAAGCAGGGGGGTGCTCCGCCAATCGGTATCCCTCGGGCGATCAGCAGGCGAGCGACAGACGCGTGACAGATACGAGTGACAGACGTGCGAAGCCGACGCAAGGGAAGGGTGGCAGCCATGCGGTACCGGCTCACATTCGTGGCGGGACTGGCCCTCGGGTACGTGCTCGGGACCCGGGCCGGACGCGAGCGTTATGAGCAGTTGCGGAAGTCCGCCCGCGAGATCTCGCAGAACCCGGCGGTGCGCAACACCGTGGAGTCCGCGACCCAGCAGGGGCGCGAGGTGGCGGGCAAGGCCTTCCACACGGTCTCCGAGAAGGTCGGGGACAAGATGCCCGAGTCGGTCGCCGACCGGGTCCGGTCCCTGCGCGAGCGCGGACCGGGCGGCGGCACCGAGGACGACTGGGGCACGAGCAACACGTAAGACGGCACGAGCAACACGTAGAACGGCACGAGCAACAGGCAGGACGGCGCGAGAGCACGGTTCCCGCCGGGTCACGGATCACGGAGAGCGAACAGAGGTACGGGACACGTCCCGCGGTGCGGCAGAATTCCAGGCATGGGGATAGTCGCAGGGTTGGACAGTTCGCCCGATTTCACGCGCATCGTGGTCTGTGACACGGACACGGGCGCCGTGCTCAAGCAGGGGTACGCCCCTCATCCGCTGGAGAGCGCCGAGGGCGGCAGGCCCTCCGATGTCGATCCACAGGCCTGGCTGCTCTCCCTCGGCGAAGCCGCGGGCGGCGGGCTCCTCGAAGGCGTGCAGGCCATTGGCGTGTCCGCCCAGCAGAACGCACTCGTACCGCTCGACCAGCACGGCAACACCGTGCGGCCCGCGCTCGTCGGCAACGACCGGCGGGCGCAGGTGGCCGCCGTCGACCTCATCGACCGGCTCGGCAGCCGCGAGGCCTGGGCGCAGGCCGTCGGGTGCGTGCCGCAGTCCGCGCACCCCGTGACGAAGCTGCGCTGGCTGGTGAAGACCGAGCCCGAGGCGGCGCGGCACGTGGCGGGGCTGTTGCAGGCTCCCGACTGGCTGGTGTGGCAGCTCCTCGGCAGGCCGGCCCGGCGCACGACCGACCGGGGCGGCGCGTCGGGCACCGGCTACTGGTCGGCCGCGACCGGCTCCTACCGCCCCGACCTCGTCGAACTGGCCCTCGGGCACCAGGCGATGCTGCCCGAGGTGATCGGGCCCGCCGAGGCCGCGGGGACGACGCCCGAGGGGCTGCTGATCTCCGCGGGCACGGGCGAGACGATGGCGGCGGCCTTCGGACTCGGGGTGCGGCAGGGCGACGCCGTGGTGTCGCTCGGCGCCTCCGGGTCGGTGATGGCCGTGCACCACGAGGCGCTGTCGGACGCCCGCGGCATCATCACCTCGCTCGCGGACGCCACCGGGATGCATCTGCCCGTCGTCCACACGTCGAACGCCGTGCGGGTGCTGCGGGGCACCGCCGAGATGCTCGGCCTCGTCGACCTGGAGGAGCTCTCCGCGCTCGCCATGAAGTCGACGCCGGGCGCGCACGGCCTGGTGCTCCTGCCGTATCTGGAGGGCGAGAAGACGCCGAACCTGCCGCACGCGGCGGGGACGCTGACCGGACTGCGGCGCGAGTCGATGAAGCCGGAGCACCTGGCGCGGGCGGCCTTCGAGGGCATGCTGTGCGGGCTCGGGGACGCGCTCGACGTCCTGCGGGCGCGGGGGGTGGAGGTCCGGCGGGTGTTCCTGCTCGGTGCCGCCGCGGAGCTGCCCGCCGTGCAGGCCGCGGCGCCGATGCTGTTCGGTACGCAGGTCGTGGTGCCGCAGCCCGCGGACTACGCCGCGATCGGCGCGGCGCGGCAGGCCGCGTGGGCGCTGACCGGTCAACTGCCGCACTGGCAGGGGGCCGCGGCGCAGATCTTCGAGCCCGGTGAGGAGCTCGCGGTGGGGCAGGCGGTGCGGCAGCAGCACGCGACGGTGCGGGAGCAGACGCATCCCGGCGCTTTTGCCTACTGATGTGCCGCTTCTGATCCTTGAGTGAGCCCAGTTCTTGACCGGGACTGAAATTTGACCCGGTCATGGGTTAATTGGTTGCACGGCCCCGGGTCGGGTGCCGGAGTATGGGAGCCACCTCGCCCCAACTTGCCGTCACCCGACTCCTCGAGAGACCGAGCGTGCTCATACGACTCCTCCGGACGTACCTGCGTCCGTACCACAAACCCATCGTCTTGCTGGTGCTGCTGCAGTTCCTGCAGACCTGCGCAGCCCTCTACCTGCCCAGCCTGAACGCCGACATCATCGACAACGGTGTCGTCCAGGGAGACACGGGCTACATCCTGGCCTTCGGCGGCATCATGATCGCCGTCACGGTCGTGCAGATGGTCTGCAACGTCGGTGCCGTCTTCTACGGCGCGCGGACCGCCGCCGCCCTCGGCCGTGACGTGCGGGCCGCCGTCTTCGACCGGGTGCAGTCCTTCTCCGCGCGCGAAGTGGGCCGGTTCGGCGCTCCGACGCTGATCACGCGGACCACCAACGACGTCCAGCAGGTGCAGATGCTGGTCCTGATGTCGTTCACGCTGATGGTGTCGGCGCCCATCATGTGCGTCGGCGGCATCGTCATGGCGCTCGGCCAGGACGTGCCGCTCTCCGCGGTCCTGGTCGCCGTCGTGCCCGTCCTCGGCATCAGCGTCAGCCTGATCGTGCGGCGGCTGCGGCCCCTGTTCCGCACCATGCAGGAGCGGCTCGACACCGTGAACCGGGTCCTCCGCGAGCAGATCACCGGCAACCGCGTCATCCGCGCCTTCGTCAGGGACGCGTACGAGAAGGAGCGCTTCCGGAAGGCCAACGCCGATCTGACCGACGTGTCGCTCGGCACCGGCAGGCTGCTCGCGCTGATGTTCCCGATCGTCATGACCGTCGTGAACATCTCCTCGATCGCGGTGGTGTGGTTCGGCGCGCACCGCATCGACAGCGGCGGCATGCAGATCGGCGCGCTCACCGCGTTCCTCACCTATCTGATGCAGATCGTGATGTCCGTGATGATGGCCACCTTCATGTTCATGATGGTGCCGCGCGCGGAGGTCTGCGCCGAGCGCATCGAGGAGGTCCTGGACACCGACAGCAGCGTGGTGCCGCCGGCCGCCCCGGTGCACGAGCTGCGCAGCCACGGCCACCTGGAGATCCGGGACGCCGGCTTCCGCTACCCCGGCGCGGAGGAGCCCGTCCTCAAGTCGATCCACCTGGTGGCCCGCCCCGGCGAGACGACCGCCGTCATCGGGTCGACCGGCAGCGGCAAGTCGACGCTGCTCGGCCTCGTGCCGCGGCTCATCGACGCGACCGAGGGCGAGGTGCTGGTCGGCGGCGTGGACGTGAGCACCATCGATCCCGTCCTGCTCGCGAAGACGGTGAGCCTCGTCCCGCAGAAGCCCTACCTGTTCGCAGGCACCGTGGCGACCAACCTGCGCTACGGCAACCCGGACGCCACCGACGAGGAGCTGTGGCACGCCTTGGAGGTCGCGCAGGCCAAGGAGTTCGTCGAGGGCCTTGAGGAAGGGCTCGACGCGCCGATCGCCCAGGGCGGCACGAACGTCTCCGGCGGCCAGCGCCAGCGCCTGTCCATCGCGCGCACCCTCGTGCAGCGCCCGGAGATCTACCTCTTCGACGACTCGTTCTCCGCGCTCGACTACGCCACCGACGCGGCGCTGCGGTCCGCGCTCGGCCGGGAGACCGCCGGGGCGACCGTCGTCATCGTCGCCCAGCGCGTGTCCACCATCCGGGACGCCGACCGCATCGTGGTCCTCGACGAGGGCCGGGTCGTGGGCACAGGCCGCCATCACGAGCTGATGGAGACCAATGAGACCTACCGGGAGATCGTGCTCTCCCAGCTGACGGAAGCGGAGGCCGCGTAATGCCCCCTGGCATCGGTGGACCGATGATGGGGCCGGACTCCCGGTCCATGGACTTCAAGGGCTCGGGCAAGCGGCTGCTCGCGCAGTTCAGGCCCGAGCGCGCCACGATGTACGGGATGCTCCTGGCCGGTGTCCTGAGCGTCGCGCTCTCCGTGCTCGGCCCGAAGATCCTCGGCCGCGCGACCGACCTGCTCTTCGCGGGCATCGTCGGCCGTGACATGCCCGAGGGGACGACGAAGGAACAGGCCCTCGACGGTCTGCGCGCCAAGGGCGAGGGCGGCATGGCCGACATGCTCTCCGGCGTCGACTTCACCCCCGGCAAGGGCATCGACTTCGGCGCGGTGGGCGAGGTCCTGCTGCTCGCCCTCGGCACGTTCCTGGTGGCGGGCCTGCTGATGGCCGTGGCGACGCGGCTCTCGAACCGCGCCATCAACCGGACCGTCTTCCGGCTGCGCGGCGACGTACAGGCGAAGCTGTCGCGGCTGCCATTGGCGTACTTCGACAAGCGGCAGCGCGGCGAGGTGCTGAGCCGCGCCACGAACGACCTCGACAACATCAACCAGACGCTGCAGCAGACGATGGGCCAGCTCATCAACTCGCTGCTGACCATCATCGGCGTCCTGGTCATGATGTTCTGGGTGTCGCCGCTGCTCGCGCTGGTGGCGCTGGTCACGGTGCCGCTGTCGTTCTACGTGGCGACGAAGGTCGGCAAGCGGTCGCAGCCGCAGTTCGTGCAGCAGTGGAAGACCACCGGCGCGCTCAACGCCCACGTCGAGGAGATGTACACCGGCCACGCCCTGGTGAAGGTCTTCGGGCGGCAGGAGGAGTCGGCGAAGGCGTTCGCCGAGCAGAACGAGCAGCTGTACGAGGCCGGGTTCAAGGCGCAGTTCAACAGCGGTGTCATGCAGCCGCTGATGTATTTCATCTCGAACCTGAACTACGTGCTGGTCGCCGTGGTGGGCGGTCTCCGGGTGGCCTCCGGGTCGCTGTCGATCGGTGACGTGCAGGCCTTCATCCAGTACTCGCGGCAGTTCTCGATGCCGCTCACGCAGGTCGCCTCGATGGCGAACCTGGTGCAGTCGGGCGTGGCGTCCGCCGAGCGGGTCTTCGACATCCTCGACGCGCCGGAGCAGGAGGCCGACCCGGTGCCCGGCGAGCGGCCCGCGAAGCTGCGCGGGCGCGTCGAGATGGACCACGTGTCCTTCCGCTACGAAGAGGACAAGCCGCTCATCGAGGACCTCTCCCTGGTCGTCGACCCCGGCCACACGGTCGCCATCGTCGGACCGACCGGCGCGGGCAAGACGACGCTGGTCAACCTGCTGATGCGGTTCTACGAAGTGACGGGCGGGCGCATCACGCTCGACGGCGTCGACATCGCGCACATGTCGCGCGACGAACTGCGGTCCGCCATCGGCATGGTGCTCCAGGACACCTGGCTGTTCGGCGGCACCATCGCGGAGAACATCGCGTACGGCGCGGCGAAGGACGTCACGCGCGAGGAGATCGAGGAGGCGGCGCGCGCCGCCCACGCGGACCGTTTCGTGCGGACGCTCCCCGACGGGTACGACACGGTCATCGACGACGAGGGCACGGGCGTGAGCGCTGGCGAGAAGCAGCTCATCACCATCGCGCGGGCGTTCCTCTCCGACCCGGTGATCCTGGTGCTCGACGAGGCGACGAGCTCCGTCGACACCCGCACCGAGGTGCTGATCCAGAAGGCGATGGCCCGCCTCGCGCACGGGCGCACGAGCTTCGTCATCGCCCACCGGCTCTCCACCATCCGGGACGCCGACACGATCCTGGTCATGGAGAACGGGTCGATCGTGGAGCAGGGAACGCACGATGCCCTGCTGGCCGCGGACGGGGCATACGCGCGGCTGTACGCGGCTCAGTTCGCGCAGGCCGTGGCCGAGGTCGACTAGGGGCCGCGCGGGGCCTGCGGGGGCCTGCGGGGGGCTGCCTCAGTCGAGGTAGCCCCTGAGCTGGTCCGCGAAGGCGTGGTCCCGCAGTTTGTTGAGGGTCTTGGACTCGATCTGGCGGATGCGTTCGCGGGTCACGCCGAAGATCCGGCCGATCTCCTCCAGGGTGCGGGGCCTGCCGTCCGCGAGGCCGTAGCGCAGCTGGACCACCTTGCGCTCCCGCTCGCCGAGCGTGGACAGGACCGCTTCCAGGTGCTCGCGCAGGAGCAGGAACGCCGCCGACTCCACGGGGCTCGTGGCGTCGCCGTCCTCGATGAGGTCACCGAGCGCGACGTCGTCCTCCTCGCCGACGGGAGCGTGCAGCGACACGGGCTCCTGGGCGAGGCGCAGGACCTCGCTGACGCGCTCGTGCGGCAGGTCCAGGTGCGCGGCGACCTCTTCGGGCGTGGGCTCGTAACCCCGCTCCTGGAGCATGCGGCGCTGGACGCGTACGACACGGTTGATGAGCTCCACGACGTGCACCGGCACGCGGATGGTGCGGGCCTGGTCCGCGAGGGCGCGGGACATGGCCTGGCGGATCCACCAGGTCGCGTACGTCGAGAACTTGTAGCCCCGGGCGTAGTCGAACTTCTCGACCGCCCTGATCAGGCCGAGGTTCCCCTCCTGGACGAGGTCGAGCATGGTGAGGCCGCGGCCCACGTACCGCTTGGCGACGGAGACGACGAGGCGGAGGTTGGCCTCGATGAGGCGGCGCTTCGCCATCCGGCCCACGACGACCAGCTTGTCGAGGTCCAGGGCGAGTTGGGAGTCCAGGTCGGGGGTGTTGCTCAGCTTCTCCTCGGCGAAGAGGCCGGCCTCGACGGCGCGGGCCAGCTCCACCTCCTCCGCCGCGGTGAGCAGCGGGATCCGCCCGATCTCGCGCAGGTACTGGCGGAACAGGTCGGACGAGGGGCCGCCGGTGTCGGCGCGGCTGCGGGGCGTGGGGAGGTCGAGGGTCTCGGGCTCCAGGGCCTCGGGGACCTCCGGGGCTTCCTGTGCCGCCTGGGGCTCCGCCGCTTCGGGTTCGCCCTGCACCTCCGGGTGCCGGGTGGCTCGGCTCTGCGGCGGGACCGACTCCAGGACGTTCGCATCCGCATCCGCGCGGGCGGCGGTGTCGGTCTGGGTGAGGGTCTGGGTCTGCACGGGGGCGACCTCCAGGGTGATCGCTGCTGAGGCGTGCGGCAACGGGAGAGGGACGACGGCCTCGCCGCTGTCCGTCCCGGACACGATGTGTGGAACCGCGGGGGTGTCGGACCCGCTGTCTGCGGGTCGGCCGCGCTCCGAGGACTCAGGCACCGGAACCCAGTGTGGGGCACGACACACGGCCGCCACGAGGGGCGTGCGGTGACTTTTTGAGTCCGGTCCGTGACCGCGTGGTTACCCGACGGGTAACCCTCAGCCGCTCAGGTGAACCTCCCGGCGGCCGCCGGGGGCGCCTCAGAGCGCTTCCGCGCCCCGCTCGCGCAGCGCCTGGCCGTACTGCTGGAGGACCCACAACTCGCTCTGGACCGCCGCCAGATGCTGCGGGTCGCCGCCCGCGCCGAGCCGGGCGAGGCTGCCCTGGACGTCCCGGATGCGGCGGTCGACGGCGCGCAGCCTGACCTGGACCAGCTGCATGCCCGCGTACATCTCGTCGACGGTCTTGCGCAGGATCGCCTCGACGGCGAGCTCGGTGACCATGGAGCGGACCGCGTCGTCGGGCGCGGCTTCGCGGACGCGGACGAGGTACTCCTGCGGGTCCTGCGCGCCCTGCTCGGCGCCGCCGGCCTCCTCGATGGCGCGGCGCACCGCGGCGTAGGGCGGGGCGGTGAACTCGTCCAGGCCGTACGCGTCGAAGGCCGGGGAGACCAAATGCGGGTACTGCAGGGCCAGTTTGAGCAGCTCGCGCTCGGTGCGGTGGGCGGGGCTGCGCAGGTTGAGCGCGGGGCCGCTGAAGCCCTGGGGCGCGGCCTCGTACGCCGGGGAGGAGCGCTGCGGGGCGGGGGCCGGGCCCCGGCCGCCGCGGTCGCGGGCCCAGCGGGCCAGCTGCGCGACGCGCTTGACGACGAACTGCGTGTCGAGGATGCCGAGCATGCCGGCGAGCTGCACGGCGACCTCGTGCTGCGCGCCGCTGTTCTTGATGCGGGCCACCACGGGGGCGGCCTCGTCCAGGGCGGCGGCGCGGCCGGCGGGGGTCTCCAGGTCGTAGCGAGAGACGATCTGGCGGAGCGCGAACTCGAAGAGCGGCGTACGCGGTTCGACCAGGTCGGCGACTGCGCCGTCACCCTTGGCGAGGCGCAGGTCGCAGGGGTCCATGCCGTCGGGGGCGATCGCGATGTACGTCTCGGCGGCGAACTTCTGGTCGTCCTCGAAGGCGCGCAGGGCCGCTTTCTGGCCGGCCGCGTCGCCGTCGAAGGTGAAGATCACCCGGGCCGAGCCGTTGTCCATCAGGAGGCGGCGGAGGATCTTGATGTGGTCGCCGCCGAAGGCCGTGCCGCAGGTCGCGATGGCGGTGGTGATGCCCGCGAGGTGGCAGGCCATCACGTCCGTGTAGCCCTCGACGACGACGGCGCGGCTGGACTTGGCGATCTCCTTTTTGGCGAGATCGATTCCGTACAGGACCTGGGACTTCTTGTAGATCGGCGTCTCGGGCGTGTTCAGGTACTTCGGGCCGTTGTCGTCGTCGCGGAGCTTGCGGGCGCCGAAGCCGACCACTTCGCCGCCGATGTCGCGGATCGGCCACATGAGGCGACCGCGGAAGCGGTCGATGGGGCCGCGGCGGCCCTCCTGGGAGAGGCCGGAGAGGGTCAGCTCCTTGTCGCTGAAGCCCTTGCCGCGCAGATAGCGGGTGAGGTGGTCCCAGCCCGCGGGGCTGTAGCCCACGCCGAAGTGCGCGGCCGCGGCCTGGTCGAAGCCGCGCTCGGCGAGGAACTTGCGGCCGATCTCGGCCTCGGCGCTCTCCAGCTGCTCCACGTAGAACTGGGCGGCGATCTTGTGGGCCTCGACGAGGCGGATGCGCTCGCCGCGCTGGTGCGAGGGGTTGTAGCCACCCTCTTCGTAGCGGAGCGTGATGCCTGCCTGGGCGGCGAGGCGCTCGACCGTCTCGGAGAACGTGAGGTGGTCGATCTTCATCACGAAGGCGATCGTGTCGCCGCCTTCCTGGCAGCCGAAGCAGTGGAAGAGACCCTTGCTCGGGCTGACCTGGAAGGACGGTGACTTCTCGTCGTGGAAGGGGCACAGACCCTTGAGGTTTCCACCCCCCGCGTTGCGCAGCTGGAGGTAGTCGGAGACCACGGCGTCGATCGGGACCGCGTCCCGAACCGCCTTCACGTCCTCGTCATTGATCCTGCCTGCCACGTACGAATACTACGGCGCGCCTGTGACACTCCCGCCCGGCCGGTCACGTCAGGAGCGACGCCAGGGGGGTCGACGGGTCCGCGAGGGCGTCGGGGTCGGGGCGGGCGCCCCGCCGGATGAGCTCCTGCACGGTCTCCGTGACGTCCCACACATTCACGTTCATCCCCGCGAGGACCTGTCCTTCGCGCAGCCAGAAGGCGATGAACTCGCGCTTGCCGGTGTCGCCGCGGACCACCACTTGGTCGTACGTGCCCGGGGGCGCCCAGCCGGAGTACTCCAGGCCCACGTCGTACTGGTCGGAGAAGAAGTAGGGCACGCGGTCGTACGTGACGTCCTGGCCGAGCATGGCGCGGGCCGCGGCGGGGCCGCCGTTGAGGGCGTTGGCCCAGTGCTCCACGCGCAGGCTCGTGCCGAAGAGCGCGTGGCGGACGGCGGCCACGTCGCCCGCGGCGTGGATGTCGGGGTCGGAGGTGCGCAGCGACGTGTCGACGGCGATGCCGCCGCCGGCGGCGGCATCGGCCAGGTCGAGGCCCGCGGCCTCGGCGAGGGCCGTGCGCGGGGCCGCGCCGATCGCGGCGAGCACGTCGTGCGCGGGGTGCTCCTCGCCGTCGTCGGTGCGGGCGGCGAGGACCATGCCGTCCTGGCCGACGATCTCGGTGAGGCGGGCCCCGAAGTGGAAGCGGACGCCGTGCTCGGCGTGCAGGTCGGCGAACATCTGGCCGACCTCGGGGCCGAGGACGGCGTGCAGCGGCGTCGGCTCGGGCTCGACGACGGTGACCTCCGCGCCGTACTCCCGGGCGGCCGCCGCGATCTCCAGGCCGATCCAGCCTGCGCCCGCGATCACCAGGTGGCCGTTGTCCCTGCCCAGGGCGGCGAGGACGTGCCGCAGCCGGTCGGCGTGCGCGAGGCGGCGCAGGTGGTGGACGCCCGCGAGGTCGGTGCCGGGGACGTCGAGGCGGCGCGGCTCGGCGCCGGTGACGAGCAGCAGTTTGTCGTAGCGGATGACGGTGCCGTCGCCGAGGCGCACGGCCTTCGCCTCGCGGTCGACGGCGACGACGGTCTGGCCCAGGTGCAGTTCGACGTCCGCCTGCGCGTACCACCCCGGTTCGTGCACGAAGACGCTGTCGCGCTCCTCCTTGCCGAGGAGGTACCCCTTGGACAGGGGCGGGCGCTCGTAGGGGTGGTCCCGCTCGTCGCCGATGAGGATCACCCGGCCGGTGAACCCTTCGGAGCGCAGGGTCTCGGCCGCCTTGGCGCCGGCCAGACCTCCTCCGACAATGACGAACGTCTGATCCGCGTCGACCACTTGATGCCTCCTTGCCCGGGGTACCGGGGGTGTCCCCCGGAAGAACACAGCGTTGCCTTTCGGCCTTGCCGCAACAGGGAGCGTCCCGCACGGAGCGTGATGGGGGAAGGGGGCGTGGCCTCGACTGGCCACATTTCGTCACAGCCCGTGGTCACTCCATGGTCACGACACAGGCTCTCATCGTCGTTTCATCAGAGTCTCGCCGTCAGTCGGGTGTGCAGGGCGCGGGCCGCCGCGTCGGTGAGGGACGCGATCTGGTCGACCACGACGCGCTGGGCGGCGCGGTCGTCGGGCGCCGCGTCGTACAGCGCGCGGAACTGCGGGTCGAGTCCGTCGGGCGCGCGCGTGGTGAGTGCCTCGGCGAGCTCGGCGACGACGACGCGCTGGTCCGCGCGGAGCCGCTCCTGGGCGGGGCGCTGCATCACATAGCGGTCGGCGACGGCCTTCAGGACGGCGCATTCGTGTCGTGCCTCGCGGGGGACGACGAGCTCCGCGGTGTACCGCGTGAGGGGGCCCGTGCCGTACCGCGCGCGGGTGGCGCTCTCCGCGGCCAGACAGAAACGGCCGATGAGCTGGCTGGTGGCGTCCTTCAACCGGGCCTGCGCGACGGCCGATCCGTCGTACCCGTGCGGCCACCACTCCTGGTCCAGGAGGCGGTCGAGCGCCTGGGCGAGCTCTTCGGGGTCGGTGTCCGAAGGGACGTAACGCCCGAGCGCGACGGCGTAGATGTCCTGGCGCTCGGGCTCGGCGTGCAACGCGTTCGGATCGATGTGGCCGGCGTGCAGGCCGTCTTCGAAGTCGTGCACCGAGTACGCGACGTCGTCGGACCAGTCCATGATCTGCGCCTCGAAACAGATGCGCTGTCCCGGGGCCTCCTTGCGGACCCAGTCGAAGACGGGCCGGTCGTCTTCGTAGACACCGAATTTGGGGGATGCCGGGTCGGCGGGGTGGGCGCCGCGCGGCCAGGGGTACTTGGTGGCGGCGTCGAGGGCGGCCCGGGTGAGGTTGAGTCCCACGCTGACGAGGTCGCCGGTGGACTCGGAGCGGACGAAGCGCTTCGGCTCGATGCGGGTGAGGAGCCTGAGCGACTGGGCGTTGCCCTCGAAGCCGCCGCAGTCCGCCGCGACTTCGTTCAGCGCCTGTTCGCCGTTGTGCCCGAACGGGGGGTGGCCGAGGTCGTGGGAGAGGCAGGCCATCTCGACCAGGTCGGGGTCGCAGCCCAGGGCGGCGCCCAGCTCGCGGCCCACCTGGGCGCACTCCAGGGAGTGCGTCAGCCGGGTGCGGGCGCTGGCGTCCCAGGCCTGGCTCCTCGTGCCGGGCGTGACGACCTGGGTCTTTCCGGCGAGGCGGCGCAGCGCCGCGGAGTGCAGGACGCGCGCGCGGTCGCGCTGGAAGGCCGTGCGCCCCGGCCTCTTGTCGGGCTCGGCGGCCCACCGCTCGACGGCCGCGTCGTCGTACGCGCCGTAGACGCCATCGGCGGTGCGGGTCTCGGGTCGCGCGTTCCGTGCTGTGCCTTCCATGCACCGACAGTAGACGCAAGCAGTGACAAACAGGGATCTGGCCCCTTGGATTCGGCCTCCCGCGTCCGCCCTCGGGCGCCCGGCTTCCGTCCTCCGGCGTTCTTCCCTCGGCGCCCACCCTCCGTCAGACGCTGGTGAGCCGCCGCCGGGACGGTGCCGGGGCGGTGCGTGCCTGGTCGTAGCGGTGCAGGACGAGGCGGGCGAGCGCCGGGTGGGGGCCGAGGGGGGCGGCGGCGATCCAGGGTGCGGCAGCCGCGGTCTGGGTGGCGAAGCGGCCCGGCGCGGTGAAGTAGGCGGCGACGGCGGTGCGCGTCCGGCCGTCCGCGGCCAGGGCTTCGAGCGCCTCCGGCACGGTGCGGGCACAGGCCGGGGTGGGCGCGGCGTAGGCGGGCACGACGGGGACGCCCAGGCGTTCGGCGAGCAGCCCGGCGGCGGTCTCCGTGTCGGCGGCCGACTCGGGGTCGCGGGAGCCCGCGGCGGCGAGGACCACCGCGTGCCTGCGCCGCGCGCCCGCGCCCCGGGGGCGCTCGGGCCAGCCGGCCTGGACGAGCCGGGCGTGCAGCGCCTCGGCGAGCAGCGGGTGGGGGCCGAGCGGGGCGGCGACGCGGGTGTCGAGGTGGGGCGCGCCCGCGGCGGCCGCAGGCACGTCGCGCTTGACGTGCTGGCCGCGGCCGAGGAGCAGCGGCACGAGCACGGCGGAGCCGGACCGCTGCGCCGCGAGGGTCTCGGTGAGCAGCGGCTCGTTCAGCTCGATGTGGCCCAGCCGGACGGCGAGGCCGGGGCGTTGCTCGCGGATCCGCTCGGCGAGGGCCGTGACGGTGGTGAGGGCGCGCGGGTCGCGGCTGCCGTGGGCGACGAGGACGAGCGTGGGGCGGGGGTCGGGACGCGGGGTGTGGCGCGGGGCGGGGCGGCGGCTGCCGTCGGGTGAGACGAGGCTGAGCTGGGTGCCGAGCTGGCTGGTGATGCGGTCCATGATCTGCGCCGTACTGTCGAGGTGAGTGCTGCCGGACTCGTCGCGAAGAGCGGTCGACGGCGTCATGAACCGAGGATGGCGGGGACATATTGCGGACGCGTTGCGCGGCCGTGACGACTGTTTTCCACGGGCTCACGGTGGATGGCGGGGCGCTGTCAGGGGTGGGTCGGGGTGTTCCCGGGGTGCTCTCGGGGTGTTCTCGGGGGTGTTTTCGGGGGCACGCGTCACTGACGTGGCCGGTGGGCCGGTCTACGGTTGTGGCATTGATCGGATCGGGGGAGATCCGACGGGCACGGGGGCGGGTCACCAATGGAAAAGCACGGGGACGGCGACGGGACGACGCGCCGTACGGACGGCCCGCGACTGCGGCTGCGCAAACCTCAGTGGCTGCGGCTACGGCTACGGCTACGGCTGCCGCGCTCACGGCAGGGGCAGCGGCGTGCGGTGCAGGCGGTGATGGCGCTGTGCGTGCTCGCGCTGCTGCCCGCGACCTGGCTGTTCGTGTCGACGGACGGCAAGGTGGGCTCGGTCGCGGACGCGCCGCGCACCCGGGTCGCGGTGGTCTTCGGCGCCGGGCTGTGGAAGGGCGAGCCGTCGCCGTATCTGGCGCACCGGCTCGACGCGGCGGCGGAGTTGTACCGCACGGGACGAATAGAGGTCGTGCTCGTCACGGGCGACAACAGCCGCGAGGACTACGACGAGCCGGATGCCATGCGCGCCTATCTCAAGGAGCACGGCGTGCCGGGGCGGCGCATAGTGAGTGACTACGCCGGGTTCGACACCTGGGACTCCTGCGTCCGCGCCAAGAAGATCTTCGGCGTGGACCGTGCGGTGCTGATCAGCCAGGGCTTCCACATACGCAGAGCGGTCGCGCTGTGCGACGCGGCGGGCGTCTCGTCGTACGGGGTCGCGGTGGACGCCGTACACGACGCGACCTGGTACTACGGCGGCGCCCGCGAGATTCTCGCCGCAGGCAAGGCCGCCCTGGACGCGACATTCCACCCGGACCCCCACTTCCTGGGCCCCCAGGAACCAGGCATAACCCAAGCCCTGACGACACACCGCGCCCCATAAGGACCCGGACCGGCGCGCCCCGTAAGGGGCGCGGGGAACTGCGCGACCAGCCAAGAACAACCCGCACCCGGCAACGCTCAAATCCAGGCAGCCGAGAAGCCGAGCCGCCAAACGACACACAGGGGGGAGGCCTCACCGCAGGACGCAGGGACGCCTGAGATGGGATTACCGCACGCGTAACACGAAGGCGCAGGACACGTAACAAGCCCGACGCACGCTGACCCCATGCACACCACGGCGACTGCGACCCACTGCCCGTACTGCGCGCTGCAATGCGGGATGGCCCTCACCGAGGGCCCCCAAGGTGTGGAGGTCGTCGAGCGGCCGGACTTCCCCGTCAACAAGGGAGCCCTGTGCGGCAAGGGCCGCACGGCTCCCGCCGTGCTCTCCTCCCGGGTGCGTCTGACGGAGCCACTCGTCCGATCCCACGCCACGGGCAGGCTCACGCCGGCCACCTGGGAGGAGGCCCTCGACCGGATCGCGGGCGAACTCACCCGTACCCGTGCGGAACACGGCGCGGACGCGTGCGGGGTGTTCGGCGGGGGCGGTCTGACCAACGAGAAGGCGTACGCGCTGGGCAAGTTCGCGAGGGTGGTGCTCGGCACGTCGCAGATCGACTACAACGGACGGTTCTGCATGTCGTCGGCCGCGGCCGCCGGGCAGCGGGCGTTCGGGCTCGACCGGGGGTTGCCGTTCCCGCTGGAGGACATCCCGCGCACCGGCTGCGTGATCCTCGTCGGGTCGAACCTCGCCGAGACGATGCCGCCCGCCCTGCGGTATCTGACCGAGCTCAGGGCGAACGGCGGCATGCTGATCGTCGTGGACCCCCGGCGGACCCGGACGGCCGAGCAGGCCGACCTGCACCTGGCGCCGAGGCCCGGCACGGACCTCGCCCTGGCGCTCGGGCTGCTGCACCTGGTCGTGGCCGAGGGCCGTACGGACGAGGCGTACATCGAGGAGCGGACGAGCGGATGGGAGGAGGCGCGGGCGGCGGTGATGGCGCACTGGCCGGAGCACGTCGAGCGGATCACCGGCGTGGCGGTGCCCGAGCTGCGGGAGGCCGTGCGTCTCTTCTGCGACGCCGACAACGCGATGGTGCTCACCGCGCGCGGGCCGGAGCAGCAGTCCAAGGGCACGGACACGGTGGGGGCGTGGATCAACCTGTGTCTCGCCACGGGTCGGGCGGGGCGGCCGCTGTCCGGGTACGGCTGCCTGACGGGGCAGGGCAACGGCCAGGGTGGGCGTGAACACGGTCAGAAGGCGGACCAGTTGCCCGGTTACCGCAAGCTGACGGATCCGGCGGCGCGGGCCCATGTGGCGGAGGTCTGGGGGGTGGACCCGGACTCCCTGCCGGGGCCGGGGCGGTCGGCGTACGAGTTGCTGGACGCGTTGGGCGTGGACATCAAGACGTTGCTGCTGATGGGCTCCAACCCGGTGGTGTCCGCGCCGCGGGCCGCGCATGTGGAGGAGCGGCTGCGGTCGCTCGACTTCCTCGCGGTGGCGGACGTGGTGCTGTCCGAGACGGCTCGGCTCGCGGACGTGGTGCTGCCGGTGACGCAGTGGGCGGAGGAGACCGGGACGGTGACGAACCTGGAGGGGAGGGTGCTGCTGCGGCGGCAGGCCGTGTCCGCGCCGGCCGGGGTGCGCGGCGACCTCGACGTGCTGCACGGGCTCGCGGAGCGCCTCGGCCACGGGAAGGGCTTCCCCACCGAACCGGAGGAAGTCTTCGAGGAGTTGCGCCGGGCGAGCGCGGGCGGGCCCGCGGACTACTCGGGGATCAGCTACGAGCGGTTGCGGGAGGACGACGGGAAGGGAGTGTTCTGGCCGTGCCCCGCGGGGCCTGAGGCCGCGGGTACGCCGCGGCTGTTCCTCGACCGGTTCGCGACCGAGGACGGGCGGGCGCGTTTCGTGCCGGTGGTGCACCGGGATGCGGCGGAGGAGCCGGACGCGGAGTATCCGGTGCTGCTCACCACAGGACGGGTGCTCGCGCAGTACCAGTCCGGGGCCCAGACGCGGCGCGTCGACGAGCTCAACTCTGCTGCTCCGGGGCCCTTCGTGGAGCTGCATCTGAGGCTCGCCGCGCGTCTGGGGGTCGGGGAGGACGATCCGGTCGCCGTGGTCTCTCGGCGGGGCCGCGCGGTGGCCCCGGCGCGGGTCACGACGGCGATCCGCGCCGACACGGTCTTCATGCCGTTCCACTGGCCGGGCGAGGGGCGGGCCAACAACCTGACGAACCCGGCGCTGGATCCCGTGTCACGGATGCCGGAGTTCAAGGTGTGCGCGGTGCGGTTGGAGCGGGTGGAAGAGGTGGAGCGGGCGGAAGAGGTGGAGCGGGTGGCGCGGTCGTGAGGCGGTGGGGCGGGCCCGGGGTCGAGGTCCGGGCCCGCGGTCGTACGAGGAGGCGGGAATCAGCAGGTGCGGCCGATGTACCAGGCGCCGTCCACGTCACCGGCCTTGCCGATCCAGGTGACGCCCGGTCCCACGCACCTGGTCGTGTTGGGGCCCCAGTCGTCGATCTCGATGAGGATCTTCGAGCCGTCGCTCGTGCAGTGGTTGTAGTAGGCGTCGGTGTGGGTCTCGTAGAACCCGCAGGGGTTCATGACGGCCGCCGGCTCGGCGGAGGCCGAGGACGCCAGGGTCATGCCGAGGCCGAGGGTCAGGGCGCCGATGAGGGCCGACAGGGAACGGCGTACTCGCATAGGGCGATTCCTTCTGGGACAGGGTGCTCGCGCACCTCCTCGCGCACCAGCAGGTGCACACGGAGAGCTTGGCGTCGCTCACAGAGCGTAGTCACGCCAACTCGCTCGCACGAGTGATTCGGATCACCGGATCGGGTGGATACGCGTTTGAGCTGCGGATTCGCCCTGATGGGGCGAACGCCGCCGCGTGGGGCGGGAGTTACCTCCCGAGGCGATGCGCGGCCCAGTCCCCGCCGTCGATCACCGTCCCGGATGCCCGCAGGGCGGCCGCGACGCGCGGGGCCGCGACGTAGACCCAGGCGGGTACCACCGACCCGTCGGGCCGGAGTGCGGCGCGTGCGACTCGTTCGTAGAGGTTGCGGGGGTCGCCCGGGCGGTACTCCTCGAGGAGGTCGAGGGCGGCGAGGAGCCGGTCGTAGGCGGTGGGCAGCGCGGTCACCAACTCCCCGTGCACCGGGCCGCTCCCGGGTTCCTCGACGAGGTAGGGGTAGCCGGGCCCCTCGTAGAGGACGGCGTCCGGCAGCCGGGCCGGTCCCTGCGCGGCGATACGGCCGTCGAAGTGGGCGGCGTGGTTCCGCTCCCCCGGGCGCAGCGTGCCGTACACGAAGAACGGCAGCCGGGCCGCGGCACGCGAGGTCACTCGGTGGTCTCCCGCTCCACCCACTCCAGGTAGGCCGCGCTGCCCCGCACGACCGGGGTCGCAATGATCTCCGGGGTGTCGTAGTCGTGGGCGGCGTGGAGCCATGTCTCCAGGGCGGCGTAGCGGCCGGGCGTCGTCTTGAACAGCACCTGCCACTCGTGGGCGGTCTCCAGCGCGCCTTCCCACCGGTATACGGACGTGACGGGTCCGGCGATCTGCGCGCAGGCCGCGACGCGCGCCCGCACCGCACCGCACCGCCAGCGAGGTCCCGCGCCTTGTCCTCGGTGTCCGTCGTGGTCAGCACGGTCAGCACCCGCACGTTCGGTTCGTCGTCCATACGCCGATTGTGCACAGCGCGGCACAGCACAGCGGCGTCCAGGGGTGTCCAGCTGCGTCCAACGGCGTCCAACGGCGTCCAACGGCGTCCAGGGGCGAGTGCACAGGTCGAAGGTCCTGAACATGGCGTTCTGGGGGAGCTTGGGGGCAGTTGTTACACAACCTCCGGTCTTCCGTGATGGACGGTTCCTACCTTCGAGAGCGGTGGCCGGCCCGGTCCCTCTGTCGAATCCCCGTCGCAGTCCCCGGACCGGCCACCACCAGCGCCCCCGCTCCCCCGCTCCCCCCCAGCCCCTCCGCTCCCCACCCCCCGCCCCCGCTCTCCACGTGACGACGGTCAGCCCCCATGAATCCGATCCTCCGCCGCCCGCTCCTCCTGAGCGCCGCCCTCTTCGCCGCTGTGGCGGTCCTCGCGCTCACCGGATGCGGCAGCACGGACGGACTCGGGCACGGCGACGCCGCGCCGTCCGTCTCCGTGCAGCCGCACCCCGAGGCCGTCTGGCCCGCCTGGGCAGGCAAGTCGTCGCGCTCCCCGGGAGCCGAGGCCGCCACGCACCAGCCGCCGCCGCGGGCGTTGCCGGGTCTGCCGAAGGTGGGCTCCGGAGGGCTCGCCGCGATGGACGTCCACGCGATCCTGCGGGCCGACCCCCGTATGAAGCCGCTGGCCGGACGCGGGACGATCGACCGGCCGGGGCGGGCGGGGCTGCGGCCGCCGATGTTCCTGGACCTGACCGGTGACAAGAAGCCCGAGATGCTGGTGGCCGCCGACACGGAGAGCGGGCGCTCGCTCCTGGCCGTCTACAGGGAACACGACGGCAAGGTCTTCCCCGTCCTGTTCACCTCCGGCAGGAACCTGAGCGTGGAGACGATCGGCCCCGACCTGCTGGTGCGCACCCCGTGCTCCGAGGGCGGCGAGCAGGCCGTCCGCTTCCACTGGGACGGCGCCCGGATGTCCACGGTCAGTGACATCAAGAACTACCAGAAGCCGCCCCGGCCGACCGACACGAACGAGCCGACCTCCCCGGCCCCGTCCCCGTCCCCGTCCCCGGGAGGCCCGTGATGCCGCGCCTCGCGCCCACCAGGCTCGGGTTCGGGATCGGGATCGGGATCGGGCTCGGCCTCGGGCTGCGCTGGAAGATCACCGCGCTGCTCGCGGCGGGCTGCGCCGTGGTCGCCGTCGCCATCGGCCTGCTCGTCCACCACGCCCGGCTCGACCAGGTCTCGTCGGGCGCGCGGTCCGGGGCGATCGCGCAGCTCGTGCGCGTACGCCAGCTGTACGAGCTGACGGGACAGGTCGACCAGAGCGAGACGGACTCCGCCCTCGACGACCCGGGGCTGCCCGCGGCGCTGCGGCGGGCGGCGCTGGCCGGCCAGCGCACCACCTACCTCGACATGTCCTCGGACGACGACCCGTGCGTCTGGGCGGCACGGCCGGTCGGCGACCGCCCCCGGCACGTCCTGTCCGTCCGTGAGCCGCTGCGCGAACAGGCCGCGGAGATGGCCGACTTCGACCGGCGGCTGCTGATCTCCGGCGCCGTCGTCGTCGGCCTCGCCGCGCTCGGCGGCGCGGGCCTGTCCAGCAGGCTCAGCCGACAGTTGCGCACGGCGGCGGCCATCGCGCGGCGCATCAGCCAGGGCGACCTGGACGCCCGCATCGACCACCCGCGCCCGCCCGGCGCGCGGCACGGCAAGGACGAGGTGGCCGAACTGGCCACCGCCGTCGACACGATGGCCGCGACGCTCCAGCAGCGGCTGGAGGCCGAACAGCGCTTCACCGCCGATGTCGCCCACGAGCTGCGCACCCCGCTGACCGGTCTGCACACGGCGGCCGAGCTGCTGCCCGCGAGCCGCCCGACCGAGCTCGTGCGCGACCGGGTCCGCGCCCTGCACACCCTCACGGAGGATCTGCTCGAAGTGGCGCGCCTCGACGCGGAGGTGGAGAAGCCGGACCTGGAGGCGCATCCGCTGGGGCGGCTCGTCGAGACCATCGCGGAGCGTGCGGGCGGCGGTTCGGGGGCCGGTTTCACGGTGCGGGGCGCGGAGACGGCGTACGACACGTTCGTCCGCACGGACGCGCGCCGCCTGGAGCGGATCCTGACCAACCTCGTCAACAACGCACGCAAGCACGGCGGCGACCCCGTCGAGGTGGAGGTCGACGGCGTGGCGGTGACGGTCCGCGATCACGGCCCCGGCTTCCCGGAACACCTGCTCCAAGACGGCCCGCGGCGCTTCCAGACCGGCGCGCGCGAACGCGGCCAGGGCACCGGGCTCGGTCTGACCATCGCGTTCGGCCAGGCCCAGGTGATCGGCGCCCGGGTGGACCTGGCCAACGCGGCGGACGGGGGCGCGCTGGCGGTGGTCCGCCTGCCGGGTGCCTGAGACGGGGGCCTGAGGCGGGTGCCTGAGACGGGTGCCTGAGGGAGGGGGTCGCGGAGCTGAACAATGGTTCAGGTCGGGGGTGTTGGACAACCGCGCTGACTTACGCTGACCGCATGACCCAGCGCCTCACGCCGAAAGCCAAGGAAGCCACCATCGGCGAGCTCGCCGAGCGGAGTGGAGTCGCCCCGTCCGCCCTGCGGTTCTACGAGAGCGAAGGCCTCATCACGTCCCGCCGCACCCCGGGCAACCAGCGCCGTTACAGCCGCGACACCCTGCGCCGGGTCGCCTTCATCCGTACGTCGCAGCAGCTCGGCATGCCGCTCGCCACGATCCGCGAGGTGCTCGCCCTGCTCCCCGAGGACCGCACGCCGAACCGTGCGGACTGGGCCAAGATCTCCGAGTGCTGGCGCGAGGACCTCGACACCCGGATACGGACCCTCCAGCGGCTGCGCGACAACCTCACCGACTGCATCGGCTGCGGCTGCCTCTCGCTCTCCCGGTGCGCGCTGTCGAACACGTGGGACTCCCTCGGCTCGCGCGGCCCCGGCCCGCGCCGCCTGGTGGAGAAGAAGATCCCGTGCGCCACCGAGTCCTGCGAAGCCAGCGGGCCCTGCGAGACCACCACCGAGTCCTGCGAAGCCACCGGGACCTGTGAAACCACCGGCACCTGTGAAACCACCGACGAGGACCAGAACACCGTGTCCGCGTGACAGGGGTGGGGCGGGCCGCGGGGCCGGCAGCCCCCCGTCCGGCGGTCCGGGTCACCCATTCACAGGCGCCGCCCCCACCCTTCGGACACTTTCCTCCGACACGCCGGTGACCTGCTGGAACGCAGCCTTCGCCGCGTCAGGAACCGCCGCCGCGCCCACTTTCTGATGCCTGATCAGGAGGCGTGCGCCGCCGAGTGCCACTTACCTCGGTAGAGCGGGGTTCGACCGACGCAGCGGCACTTGGGGGTGCCGCGGGCCGTTCTCGCGCGTAGGCCCCTCGGAGGAACGAGCACATGCGCAACGCCCGCCTGCTGACCGTCACCGCTCTCGTCGTGGCCACGGGCGCCCTGACCGCCCCCGCATCCGCCGCTCCCGGCCCGCCCGCCGGCGGCCTGGAGATCCGGCCCGCCACCGTCACCCCCGGTTCCACCGTCACCGTGCACACGACCGCCTGTGGTTCGGGCGGGACCGCGGCGGGTGACGCGAGCGCGGTGGGGGCGGGCAGGTTCGCGCTGGCGCCCGGCACGCGCCAGGAGGGCGGTGAGGCCGCCGCGGGACGGTTCGAGGTGCCGCCGTCCGCCCAGCCCGGCACGTACGAGATCGTCGCGACGTGCTCCGGGTCCGGCGGCTCCGGCACGAAGGACAAGCGGGTCGCGGGTGATCTCGTCGTCACGATCACCTCCACCGCGGCCGCCGGTGAGCGGCCCCGACAGCTTCCCAAGGGACACGTGAAGACGGGGGTCGGCGGCGCGCTCGGTCCCGACCCCGTGCAGACCGCGGCGGGAGTGGCGGCCCTGGCCGTCGCCGCCGCGGGCGGTACCTGGCTCCTGCACCGCCGCGCGAGAGGCGACAGGATCTGACGGACACCCTCCGCTGTCCACCGGTACCGCCACCCCCGCCCCCTCCCGGCCCGTGTCCCCCTCGGGCGGGGAGGGGGACGAGGGCCAGCACCGCTCGACCCCGAGGGGGCCGCCGTATGCGCATCCGTACACGACCTCGTACGCGTCTTCGTACGCGACGTGGTGCCGGCCGCAAGACCGGCAACGCCGTCATAGCAACCGTCACCGCCGTGGCGCTCTGCTCCGGAGCGTGGCTGCTGAGCGGCGGCGGAGGGCTCCGGCCGCCGCCGCAGCCCTCCGCCGCGCAGGCCGCGTCACCCGGCCCCGACGCCCGCCACCAGCAGCCCGCCGCCTCCCGCGCCCCCGGCACCGCACCGCTCCCCCCGTCCCCGCCCGACCGCGTGCGGATCCCCTCGATCGGCGTCGACACCCCCCTGATGGGGCTCGGCCTGACCCGGCAGGGCAGCCTCGACGTACCGCCGCCGGAGCGCACGAACCTCGCGGGCTGGTACGAGGCGGGCACCACGCCCGGCGAGCGCGGCACCGCCATCGTGGCGGGTCACGTCGACAACCAGGAGGGTCCCGCCGTCTTCTACGAGCTGGGCGCGCTGCAGAAGGGCCGCACCATCGAGGTGGAGCGCAGGGACGGCAGCGTGGCCGTCTTCACGGTCGACGCGAACGAGGTGTACGACGCCAAGGACTTCCCGGACCGGAAGGTGTACGGCGCCGCGGCGCGGCCCGAGCTGCGGGTCATCACCTGCGGCGGGAAGTACTCGAAACAGACCGGCTACCAGGGCAACGTGGTGGTCTTCGCCCACCTGACGGCGGTGCGCTGAGCCTCCCCGGGCTCCGTCGCTACGCCACCCACTGCTCGTACGCCATCTTCACGACGAGCCCGAAGACGGTGGTCAGGAGCACGATACGGACGAAGCCGCTGCCCTTCTTGAGGGCCGTGCGCGCGCCGAACATGCCGCCCGCGAGGTTGAAGACCGCCATGAGACCGGCCAGCTGCCACAGGACCGCGCCCTGCCAGGCGAACATCGCGAGGGCGCCCGCGTTGGTGCAGCAGTTCACGATCTTCGCGGTGGCGGAGGCCGTGACGAGGTCGAGGTGGAGCACGGCGGTCAGGGCGAGGACGAGGAACGTGCCGGTGCCGGGGCCGATGAGGCCGTCGTAGAAGCCGATGCCGAGGCCCGCGAGGCCGATCGCGGCGAGGATCCGCTTCGGGGACGCGGGTCCGGTGGCGGGCGCGGTGCCGAAGGCGGGCCTGAGGATCACGAAGGCGGCGACGGCGAGCAGCACCACCATGATCACGGGCTTCAGCACCTCGGTGCTCATCCCCGCCGCGAAGAAGGCACCGCCCATCGACCCGGCGAGCGCGGCGAGCCCGATCCGCACGGCGGTCGGCACGTCGACGGGTGTCTTCCTGACGTACGTGACGGCGGCGCCGGTCGTCCCGACGATGGCGACGGCCTTGTTCGTGCCGAGCGCGTGCGCGGCCGGCGTGCCGCCGGGCAGTCCGAGCAGCAGGGCGGGAAGCAGCAGCAGTCCCCCGCCCCCGACCACGGCGTCGATCCAGCCGGCCGCGAGGGCGGCGAGGCAGAGGACGACGACCGTGGTCAGCGATATGTCAGGCATGATCGCGACCCTATGGACGCGATCATTGCGCCGTCCACGGAAATCGGTGGGAAAGGGCGAGACTTGAGCGACTTCTGAGGTCTCCTGTGGTCTTCTCTGACCGGTTCAAGGTGCGGCCTGTGGCGCGAGTACGTCCGCCGAGGGCCGGTCGGGGGCCGGGGGCGCCGACGGGTCGACGGTGAGGGCGAGGACCGTGGCGATCAGCGCGCTCGCTCCGGCCAGCCCGGCGGCGAGCCCGCGACGGGCCCGGCGGGTGGGGTGCGGCGCGGGGGCGAGGGGTTTGCGGTGGCGTCCCATGACCAGCTTTCTCGTGAGGGGGGCGGTGCGGCGCTCGGTCAGAGCGTGAAGCACTCCGTGTGGATGCGGTCCTCCGGGACTCCCGCGCGGGCGAGGGCGTTCGTCGCCGCGGCGGACATGCCCGGCGGGCCGCACACATAGACGTCGTGGTCGGCGAGGCCGGGGACGAGGTTGCGCAGGGACTGGGGGGCCATGGGGTCGAAGGCGGCGTCGGAGGGGCCGAGCAGGTAGTGCAGGCCGGCCCGGCGGCTCGCGGCGATGGCCTCCAGTTCGTCCCGCAGGACGAGCTGTTCGGCGCTGCTCGCCCGGTAGAGCAGGGTGAGGTCGCCGGGCCCGCCGGGCAGCGTCTCGAAGAGCGCCCGCAGCGGTGTGATGCCGAGGCCGCCCGCGAGGAGCAGCACCTTGCGCCGCGTGCGCCGGTGCGCGGTGAGCGCGCCGAAGGGGCCGGTGGCCAGGACGCGCGTGCCGGGCCGCAGCCGCCGCATCCGCCGGGTGTGGTCGCCGGCCGCTTTAACGGTGATGCGCAGCGTGTCGTCGCGGACGGGTGCGGAGAGCGAGAAGGGCAGCGCGGTGTGCCAGAGCCTGCGCTGGAGGAAGCGCCACCGGAAGAACTGCCCCGGTTCGGCGCGCAGCCGGTCGACGCCGATGCCCCGCACGGCCACGGAGACGACGCCGGGACCCGCGTCGCGTACGTCGACGACACGCAGGCTGTGCCGCAGCGCCTGCCGTACGGGCACGACGATGCGGTACCAGACGAGGAGGACGGCGACGGTGGCGTGCGCCAGCGACCAGAGCCACACGGCCAGGACGCTGCCCGCGACATCCGGTCCGGCGAGCTGGTGGGCGAAGGCGAGGGCGGCGCCGAGGTGGGTGAGCAGGTGGAGGGCGCGCCAGGTCTCGTGCGGGATGCGGCAGCGCAGGGCGCGGGCGGAGGTGACGCCGACGGCAGCGAGCAGGGCGGTGCCCGCGGTGGCGGCGGCGAGGCCCGGGTAGCCGAGCAGGTCGAGGGTGGCGTGGAGCAGGTCGGTTTCGGTGTGGACGGCGTCTCCGCACAGCGCGAGGAGGGCGTGGGCCGCGCAGAGGCTCAGGACGTACCGCCCGCCGAGCGCGTGCCCCCGCGCGAGCCGGTCGGCGCCGACGCCGTGCTCGACGGCGGGCACGCGGGCCATCAGGAACAGCATGACGAGCACCCCGTACCCGGCGAGCAGCCCGGTCAGGTGCGCCCCGGTGGCGAACAGCACGTCGAGCCGTGCGGACGGCTCCAGCTGTACGGCCCACAGCGCGACGACGGCGCCCCCGCCGCCGGTGATGCCGGCGCGGAGGGCTCGGGGGGAGATGCGGAGAGGGGGTGCGGCTGGCTGGGGGGTCACGGCGGCACACTAGGCGCAGGGAGAGGCGAGAAGGCGCTGGTCAGAGGCGTTCGTACGATCCTTAAGGCGCCCTTGAGGAAGACCTCAACGGGGGTTAAGCGAGGGGCCCCTACGGCAAGGGCGCGGTGCGGGGCAAACGGGTGGGCGGGTGGGAGACATCCGCCGCGAAGCGGCGGGCCAGGAACCCCCTCACACAAGCCGAAGGCACCCGCTGAGCACACCGTTCCCCCAGGGAAACAACCCGGCCCCGGCCGGGTAACACCCGCCCCGCAGGCTGCGGGACATGACCTCCTCAGCGCAGCCGACGCCCCCCGGCCCCGCACCGGGCCCCGGTGTCGTGGTGATCGGCGCGGGCCTCGCCGGCACCCGCGTCGCGCAGCGCCTCGGCGCCGGCACGGTCCTGATCGGCGAGGAGGAGCACCCCCCGTACAACCGCGTGCTGCTCGCCGAGGTCCTCGCGGGCCGGTACGGGCCGGACGTGATCACCCTGCCGAGCCCGCCGGGGTCCGTGCTCCGCACGCGCGTGGTCCGCGTCGACCGCGCCGAGCGGCGGGTGCACTGCGCGGACGGCAGCGTCGTCCCGTACGGCACGCTCGTCCTCGCGACGGGCTCGAACCCGGTCCTGCCGCCGCTGCGGGGCCTGTTCGCGCCGGGGGCCCACGAGCTCCCGGGCGGCGTGCACGCGTTCCGGACCATGGACGACTGTCTCGCCCTGTCCGCGGCCGTGACGCCGGGCGTCCGCGCCGTCGTCATCGGCGGCGGCCTCCTCGGGGTGTCGGCGGCCCGCGCGCTGGCCCGGCGCGGCGCCCAGGTCGTGCTGACCCAGCAGGCCGAGCGGCTCATGGAGCGGCACCTCGACCCGACCTCGTCGGAGCTGGTGCGCCGGCACCTGACGGATCTCGGGGTGGAGGTGCACACCGAGTGCCGGGTGCGCGGGGTCGGCGTCACCGACGGCGCCGTACGCCGGGTGGAGCTCGCCGACGGCTTTCTGCTGGACACCGATCTGACCGTCCTCGCCTGCGGGGTGCGCCCCCGCACGGGCCTCGCGCAGGCCGCCGGTCTCGACGTGCGCCGCGGCATCGTCGTGGACGACCTGCTGCGGACGTCCGACCCGCACATCCGGGCGGTCGGCGACTGCGCGGAGCACGCGGGCCGCGTCTACGGTCTGGCGACGCCCGCCGTGGAGCAGGCCGACGCGCTCGCCGCGGCGCTCGCCCGCGAACCCGCCGCTCCGGACGCCGCCCGCCCGTACACCGGCACCCGCACCCTCACGCGCCTCACCCTGCCGGGCCCGGGCCCGCTGGACCTCGCGGCCTTCGGCGACCCGGAGCCGCGCCCCGACGACGACGTCATCCAGCTCGCCGACGCCACCCGCGGCACGTACCGCAAGGTCGTCGTCCGCGGCGGCCGGCTCGTCGGCGGTGTCCTGCTCGGCGAGCTGGGCGCGGTCGGCGCGCTGGCCCGTGCCTGGGAGTCCGACGACCCGCTGCCCGACGACGACAGCCCCCTGCTCCACCTGCTCGCTTACGACGGAGGCCGCTGACATGACCACGCCCGCACAGACCCCGCACTCCCGCCCCACCCTCGTACTCGTCGGGCACGGCATGGTCGGCCAGCGGTTCCTGGAGGCCGCCGCCGAGCAGGGCCTCACGGCGAGCCACCGGATCGTGGTCCTGTGCGAGGAGCCGCGCCCCGCCTACGACCGGGTGCAGCTCACCTCGTACTTCTCGGGCCGCACGCCCGACGAACTCTCCATGACCGACCGGGCGTTCCTCGACGAGCACGGCATCGAGCTGTACGTGGGCGACGCGGCGGAGAGCTTCGACCGCGAGGTCAGGACGGTCACCGCGCGCTCCGGCGCCGTCTTCGCGTACGACACGCTCGTGCTCGCGACCGGCTCCTACCCCTTCGTGCCGCCGGTGCCCGGCAAGGACGCGACGGGCTGTTTCGTCTACCGCACCATCGAGGACCTGCTCGCCATCGAGGAGTACGCGAAGCGGCGCGCCACGACCGGCGCGGTCGTCGGCGGCGGGCTGCTCGGCCTGGAGGCGGCGGGCGCCCTGAAGGGTCTCGGACTCAGCACGCACGTCGTGGAGTTCGCGCCGCGGCTGATGCCGGTGCAGGTCGACGAGGGCGGTGGCGCCGCGCTCCTGCGGACCATCACCGGCATGGGTCTGACCGTGCACACCGGCACCGGCACGCAGGAGATCGTGACGGGCGAGGACGGCGCCGTGACCGGCATGAAGCTGTCCGACGGCAGCGAGGTCGCCACGGATCTGGTGGTGTTCTCCGCGGGCGTACGGCCGCGCGACCAGCTCGCCCGCGAGCACGGCCTGGAGGTCGGTGAGCGCGGCGGCATCGCGGTCGACGAGCAGTGCCGCACCAGCGACCCGCACGTGTACGCGATCGGCGAGTGCGCCCTCGCGGCGGACGGCCGTGTCTACGGCCTGGTCGCGCCCGGCTACGAGATGGCGCAGACGGCGGCGGCCGCCATCGCCTCCCGCGAGGCGAGCTTCACCGGCGCCGACCTCTCCACCAAGCTGAAGCTCCTCGGTGTCGACGTGGCCTCGTTCGGCGACGCGCACGGCACGGCGGAGGGCTGCCTCGACGTCGTCTACACCGACTCGCGCTCGGGGACGTACAAGAAGCTGGTGATGGCGCCCGGCGGCGAGCTGCTCGGCGGGATCCTGGTCGGTGACGCGGACGCGTACGGGCTGCTGCGCCCGCTCACCGGTTCCGTGCCGCCGGTGCCCGCCGAGCAGTTGGTGCTGCCCGCGGGCGCGGGCGCCCCCGTCGCGCTCGGCCCGGAGGCGCTGCCCGGCTCGGCGGTGATCTGCAACTGCCACAACGTCACCAAGGACCAGATCTGCGCCTGCTCCTCGCTGCCCGAGGTGAAGAAGTGCACCAAGGCCGGTACGGGCTGCGGGAGTTGCCTGAAGGTGATCGGGCAGCTCCTCCCCAAGAGCGGTGACGGCGGGCTGTGCGGCTGCTTCGGGCAGACCCGCCAGGAGCTGTACGAGATCATCCACGCCCTGCGCATCACCTCCTTCCGCGAACTCCTCGACGCCCACGGCCGCGAGGAGGCGCGTGGCGGCGAGGGCTGCGACGAGTGCAAGCCGGCGGTCGGCTCGATCATCGCGTCCCTTGCGCCGACGATCGGCGCGGGCGGCTACGTCCTCGACGGCGAGCAGGCCGCGCTCCAGGACACCAACGACCACTTCCTCGCCAACCTCCAGAAGAACGGCTCCTATTCGGTGGTGCCCCGCATCCCCGGCGGCGAGATCACACCGGAGAAGCTGATCGTCATCGGCGAGGTGGCGCGGGACTTCGGCCTCTACACGAAGATCACCGGCGGGCAGCGCATCGACCTCTTCGGCGCGCGCGTCGAGCAGCTGCCGGTGATCTGGGCGCGGCTGGTGGACGCGGGCTTCGAGTCGGGCCACGCATACGGCAAGGCGCTGCGCACCGTGAAGTCGTGTGTGGGACAGACCTGGTGCCGGTACGGCGTGCAGGACTCCGTGCGCATGGCCATCGACCTGGAGCTGCGGTACCGCGGGCTGCGGGCGCCCCACAAACTGAAGTCGGCGGTCTCCGGGTGCGCCCGCGAGTGCGCCGAGGCCCAGTCCAAGGACTTCGGCGTGATCGCCACGGCGAGCGGCTGGAACCTGTACGTCGGTGGCAACGGCGGCGCCACCCCGCGCCACGCGGACCTGCTCGCGCAGGACCTGAGCGACGCCGAACTGGTGCGCCTGATCGACCGGTTCCTGATGTTCTACATCCGCACCGCCGACCGTCTGGAGCGCACCGCCGCCTGGCTGGACCGGATCGACGGCGGCCTCGACCACGTGCGCGACGTCGTCGTCCACGACTCGCTCGGCATCTGCGACGAGCTGGAGTCGCTGATGGCCGCCCACGTCACGCACTACCGCGACGAGTGGGCCGAGACCCTCGACGACCCGGAGCGCCTCGCGCGCTTCGTGTCCTTCGTGAACGCGCCGGGCGTGCCCGACCCCACGGTGGGCTTCGTCCCGGAGCGCGACCAGATCAAGCCGGACCTCCCCCTGCTGTCCATCAGCCCCCGCCCCCTGGAAGGAGCCACACGATGAGCGAATCGACGTCCGCCAGCGTCCAACTGCGCCTGGAAGACGACTGGCTGGAGATCTGCGACCGTACGCAGCTGATGCCGGGGCGGGGTCTCGCCGCCCTGCTGCCCGACGGCCGGCAGGCCGCGCTCTTCCTCGACCGCGAGGGACGTACGTACGCGATCGACAACCGGGACCCGTTCACGGGCGCCGCGGTCCTCTCCCGGGGGCTGCTCGGGACGGAGCGGGGACGGCCGTTCGTCGCATCGCCGCTCCTGAAGCAGCGGTTCGACCTGGAGACGGGGCGGTGCCTGGACGACGATGAGGTGTCGGTGGCGGTGCACCCGGTCCGCATCGCCTGACAACTTGACCGCTCATTCCGGAATTTGCCTTGACCGGTCGTTCCAGAAAGACGTAACGTTCCCCTCGTGGCCAGGACCAAGGAATTCGATCCGGACGCCGCGCTGCAGTCGGCCCTGGAGCTGTTCTGGCGGCGTGGCTACGAGGCGACGTCGATGGCGGACCTCGTCGAGGCGCTCGGCATCGGACGCGCCAGCATCTACGCGACCTTCGGGAACAAGCACGAGCTGTACCTGAAGGCACTGGAGAGGTACGGCGAGCTCCAGCGGCCGCTGCTGCTCGCGGAGCTCGCGCAGCCGGGCCCCGCACTGCCCGCCGTGCGCGCGGTGCTGCGCCGCTTCGCCGCGGAGGCCACCTCCGAGGAGGGCCGCATGGCCGGGTGTTTCGTCACCAACACCGCGGCCGAGCTCGGCCCGCACGACGAGGCGGCCGCCCGCGGCGTCGAGCGGAGCTGGGACCACATCGAGACCCTGCTGCACTCCGCACTCGTCCGCGCACAGGCGCAGGGCGAGCTGCCCGAGGACCGCGACCCGCTGGCGCTCGCCCGCACGCTGCTCGTCGTGACGCAGGGCCTGCGGGTGGTCGGCAAGGCCTCCGCGGATCCCGCGCGGGTGCGGGACGCGGTGGAGCAGGCCCTGGCCCTGCTCGACTGAGGGCCGGGGCCGCCCGCCCTTTTTATTTGTTCTTATACTGAACCGATCGGTCAAGAAAAGAGCTGTCATGACTGCTTCCGCCGCCCGCTCCCGCTTCGCCGGCCGCACCGCCCTCGTCACCGGCGGCGGCTCCGGTCTCGGCCGGGCCATCGCCCTCGCCTTCGCCGCCGAGGGCGCAGACGTCGTCGTCGCCGGGCGTACCGAGGGCCCCCTGAAGGAGACCGCGGCGCTCATAGAGAACGCCGGGGGCAAGGCCCTCGCCGTCACCGCCGACGTCTCCCGCTCCGCCGACCTCGCCGCGCTCGTCGCCGCCACCGTCGACCGCTTCGGCTCCCTGGACGTCGCCGTGAACAACGCGGGCGTCCTGCGCGCCGGGCAGCCGGTCGCCGACCTGCCCGAGGAGGACTGGCGCACGATGCTCGACATCAACGTCACCGGCGTCCTGCTGGCCCTCCAGGCCGAGGTGAAGCAGATGCGCACGCAGCCCGCGGGCGGCGCCATCGTGAACATCGCGTCGAACCTCGGCGCGCACACCAGCGTGCCGGGCACGGCGGCCTACGGGGCGACCAAGGCCGCCGTCGCCGCGCTGAGCCGCGCGGCCGCCGCCGAGCACATCCGGGACGGCATCCGCATCAACACCGTCAGCCCGGGCTCGTCCGACACCACCATGTCGCTCCGTCCTGGCGAGACCGAGGCCGGCCGGGCGGCCCGCATGAAGGAGTCGACGCCGCTGGGCCGCGTGTCGACGACCGAGGAGGTCGCCGCGGCGGTCCTGTACCTGGCCTCCGACGAGTCCGGCTCGGTGGTCGGCGCGGACCTGGTGATCGACGGCGGCGCCTCGGCCTGAGGACCACCCCCGCCACGAGCCGCCCGCCGCGACCCGGCCGCCACGAGCCGCCCGCCGCTGCCGTAGGCTCCCCCGCACGGCCTACCCTGGGTAACACGACGTGCCCCGGAGCGAGAAGTCGAGGCGAGGGAGCCCTGGCATGGCGGCGTGGACCGCGAACGACATCCCGGACCAGAGCGGCCGCACGGCCGTGGTCACCGGCGCGAACAGCGGCATCGGCTACGTGACCGCACGCGAACTGGCCCGCCGCGGCGCACGTGTGCTCCTCGCCTGCCGGAGCGAGGAACGCGGGCGCGCGGCGGTCGACCGCCTGCTCGGCGAAGTGCCGGGCGCCCACGCCGAGTTCGCACCGCTCGACCTCGGCGACCTGGCGTCCGTACGACGGTTCGCGGACGCGTACGACAGCGCGCGCCTGGACCTGCTGATCAACAACGCGGGCGTGATGGCGCTCCCTCACCGCCGCACCGCGGACGGCTTCGAGACGCAGTTCGGCGTCAATCACCTCGGGCACTTCGCGCTCACGGGGCTGCTGCTCCCCCGCCTCTTGGAGACCCCCGGCGCACGCGTCGTCACCGTGTCGTCCGGTCTGCACGCGCTCGGCAACATCGACATCGGCGACCTCAACAGCGAGCGCAACTACCGCCGTTGGCTCGCCTACGGCCGTTCCAAGACGGCCAACCTCCTCTTCGTCCACGAGCTGGCGCGCCGCCTCGCCGCCACCGGCGCCGACACCGTCGCGGCCGCCGCCCACCCCGGCTACGCCTCGACCAACCTGCAGAGCGCGGGCCCGAGGATGATGGGCCGCAGGGGCACCGAGCGCTTCATGGCGCTCGGCAACCGGTTCGTCGCGCAGCCCGCCACGGCCGGGGCGCTGCCCACGCTGTACGCGGCGACGGCGCCCGGCGTGCGGCCCGACTCGTTCACCGGGCCGGGCCCCCTCGGGTTCCGCGGGGCGCCCACACGGTCGTGGCGGGCGACGTGGACGCTGAACGACGTGGCGGGCGAACGGCTCTGGGCGGCGTCCGAGGGGCTGACGGGCGTGCGGTACGACGTGCTCAAGGGCTGAGACGTAGCCAAGAGGCCTGAACGGCGGACAATTCGCGCCACAGAGCAAGCCCCGCTCACGCCGCCCTGCGCAGCTCCAGCGCCGCCAGCGGGATGAAGCCGTGGCCGTCCCCGGAGGTGGGCGCGTGCCCGCCGCCGAGACGCCGGAGCAGGGCGAGCGCGATCCGCTCCCCCTGTGCCTTCGCGCGGTCCGCGGCCGGGCCCCGGTGCAGTCCGTCGACGGAGGCGTGCCACAGCTGGACCCAGCGGCCGAAGTGCTCGGCGGTGAGCGGGCGCACCGCGTGCAGCGCGGCGTGCGGGGTGAACGCGTCGCGCCGGTACGCGGCGGTGCGCAGGAGTACCCGCTCCCAGAAGTCGGTGATGCGCGGCAGGTGCGCGTCGAGATCGGTGCCTGCGATCTCTGTGAAGAAGGGGCCGATCAGCGGGTCGGCGAAGGCCGCCGTGTAGAAGCGGCGGAGGAGCACGTCGAGGTCGGCGCGGGATGCGATGTCCACACCTGAAACTGTGCCACGGGTGGGATGCCCGGCGCCGAAGTCCCTCGGAGCCTGCCTTCCAGCGGAGGTCGCCTGCCTTTCAGTGCAGGTCCGACGCCTCGAAGACGGCCTTCGCCGCCGCCCCGTCGGCGCGCTCGGTGAGCCGCCGCAGCTCGGCACAGCCCGTCCTGAGCAGCCCGGCCTCCCGCGCGGCGCGGGCGCCGGTGTCGAGGCGGTGCAGGAGGAGGGGGTTGTCGACGAGGACGCGCGGGTCGAGCTCGACGCGGTTGCCGAGCGAGTCGCACAGGACCAGCCGGGCGGCGACGCCCTCGCGGTGCCGCACGGCGGTCAGCAGGCCGGTGCAGACGTGCTTGCGGCGCCCGAGGCCCCGTACCGCGAGCCAGCCGGGGCCCGCGGTCACCCGTACGGGGTGCAGCACCAGGTAGAGCAGCACGGAGAGCGGGGCCCAGAGGCAGAGGCGAACGGGGGCGAGGGTGCCGCCGGCCCAGTCGATGAAGAGGACGAGCCCGAAGAGTCCGAGCGCGCAGAAGGCGGCGGTCCGCACGTCGGCCGCCCAGCCGCGGTCCGCCACGGTCGCGTACGGGGTCCCCGGCCCGTAGGGCGCCTCCGTCCCTGAGCGCGCGCCCGCCTCGCCGCGCGCCCCAGCGGCCCGCGCGGCGCCCCGTCTCGTCCTGTTGTGTCCCATGTGCGGCACGGTACGACGGTACGCCGGACCGCGTCGTCGCCCTTGACGCGCCGCTTACACGCCACGGGCCCACCTTGACGGCCCGCTGACGCGGCGTACCTACGCCGCCCTGCCGGAGCGTGTCCGAAGGGTGACACTCGGCCGCAACACCCCTGTCGTAATCCCGCCGCATGGTTGATCGTTGGGCCCGGCACACACCTACGTCACGCAGGGGGACGACCAGCATGGCCATCAGCCGCAGGACACTTCTCGGGACAGGTGCGACGGGTGCGGCGCTCGGGCTGCTCACCGCGTGCGGGTCCAACACAGGGCGCGACGGCGGCGGCTCGGGCGGCAAGGGCCCGCGGCTCGCGCAGTGGTACCACCAGTACGGCGAGGCGGGCACCGAGCAGGCCGTGAAGCGGTACGCCGCCGCGTACGAGAAGGCGGACGTCAGCGTCCAGTGGCGTCCGGGCAACTACGACGAGCAGACCGCGGCGGCGCTGCTCACGGACTCCGGCCCCGACGTCTTCGAGGTCAACGGCCCCTCCCTGGACCAGATCCGGGGCGGCCAGGTAGTCGACCTCACCGACCTGTTCGAAGGCGTGCGGGACGATTTCAATCCGGCCGTGCTCGCCCCCAAGACGTACGACGGAAAGATCTGGGCGATTCCGCAGGTCGTCGACATGCACCTGCTCTATTACCGCAAGAGCCTGCTCGACGACGCCGGGGTGCGGCCGCCGGAGAGCCTGGACGAGCTGGTCGACGCGGCGAAGGCGCTCACCACGAAGGACGTGAAGGGCCTCTTCCTCGGCAACGACGGCGGCGCGGGCGCCCTCGGCGTCACGCCCCTGTACGCGGCGGGCCTCTCCTCCGTCACCGACGACGGGAAGGTCGGCTTCGACGACCCGGCGGCCGCCCGCACCCTCGGCAAGCTGCGCCAGCTGTACGCGGACAAGTCGCTGCTGCTCGGCGCGCCCGCCGACTGGTCGGACCCGTCCGCGTTCGTGCAGGAGCTGACCGCCATGCAGTGGTGCGGGCTGTGGGCGCTGCCCGCGGTGAAGGAGGAGCTGGGCGACGACTTCGGTGTCCTCGCGCTGCCCGCCGACGGCCCGGACGGCAAGGCGTCGCTGCCCGTCGGGTCGTACGGCGCGGCGGTGAGCGCCCGCAGCGACCACAAGAAGGAGGCGAAGGACTTCCTGAAGTGGCTGTGGATCGACAGGACGGAGTACCAGGAGGACTTCGCGCTCTCCTACGGCTTCCACATCCCGGCCAGGCTCTCCCTCGCGAAGAAGGCCGACAAGCTGAAGGAGGGCCCGGCGGCGGACGCCGTGCGCTACTCCACGGAGAACGGCTACTCCGAGCCGCTGCTGTGGACGCCGGCGAGCCGCACCGCGTACCAGGACGCGTTGAGCCGGATCATCAAGTCCGGCGCGAATCCCGAGAGCGAGCTCAAGTCCGTCGTACGGAAGGTGCGGGCGGAGCTGGACCGGGTCAGGAAGAAGTCGTGAGCCGCACCCGCGTCGGGAGCGGTGCCCCCGTGAAGAGCAGCGCCCCCGCGAAGAGCAGCGCTCCCGTGAAGAGCCGGCTCCTCGGCACCCAGAACCGCACCCTCTGGTTCTGGGTGTTCGTCGGCCCCTTCGCGCTCGGCCTGGCCCTCTTCACCTATGTGCCGCTCGCCTGGAGCGTGTACCTCAGCTTCTTCGACGCCCACAACACCGTCTCGCCCGACGACTTCGTCGGCCTCGACAACTACACGTCGATGCTGCGGAACGAGGCGTTCACCGACAGCCTCGTCACCTTCGCGGTCTTCTCGGCGTTCATCGTCCCGACGACCTTCGTGCTGTCGCTCGCGCTCGCCCTGATGGTGAACCGGATGCGGCGCGCCCAGGCGTTCTTCCGGTCCGTCTTCTTCCTCCCGGCGGCGTGCAGCTACGTCGTGGCGGCGCTGATCTGGAAGCTGTCGATCTTCAACGGGGTGCGGTTCGGGCTCGCCAACACCGTCCTCGACTGGTTCGGCGCCGAGCAGATCGCCTGGCTCTCGACGACGGAACCGCCCTGGTACTGGCTGGTCATCGTCACCGTGCGGCTCTGGCTCCAGGCGGGCTTCTACATGATCCTGTTCCTGGCGGGCCTGCAGCGCATCTCCCCCACCCTCTACGAGGCGGCCGCCGTGGACGGGGCGCGGCCCGGCTGGCAGGTCCTGCGCCACATCACGCTCCCGCAGCTGCGCGCGACCTCGGTCGCCGTCACGCTGCTCCTCGTCATCAACGCCTTTCAGGCCTTCGACGAGTTCTACAACCTGCTCTCGACCTCCAGCGGCTATCCGCCCCACGCCCGTCCACCGCTCGTCTACCTCTACTACACGGCGCTCGGCCGGGAGCAGAACCTCGGCCTCGGCAGCGCGGGCGCGGTGCTCCTCGCGCTGATCATCGCGGTGGTGACGGTCGGCCAGGCGCGCTGGTTCGGCCTCGGCAGAAAGGAGGACTGAGTCCCGTGCCCCCTCCCCCTCCCCCTTCCCCTTCCGCGAACAGGCCGCCCATGGACGACGCCCTGGTCCGCGTGGGGCGCGCTCTGCGCGTCGTCCTGCTCGTCGCCCTCGCGCTGCTGTTCCTGATCCCCTTCTATCTCCTCGTCCGCAACGGCCTCGCGTCCGAGGACGACATCACCTCCCCCGACTGGACGTTCTTCCCCTCGACGCTGCACTGGTCGAACCTCTCCGAGCTCTTCGCCGACCCTGCCGTGCCGATGGCCCGCGCGCTGCTCAACTCGTCGCTGATCGCCGTCGCGACGACGCTCGGCACCCTCGTCCTGGCCTCTCTCGCGGGCTACGGCTTGGCCCGCATCCCCTACCGCCACGCCGACCGGGTCTTCTACGCGATCCTCGGCACGATGATGGTCCCGGCCGCCGTCACCTTCGTCCCGAGCTTCGTCCTGGTCTCGTCGCTCGGCTGGGTCTCCACCCTGCGCGGCCTGATCGTCCCGACCCTGTTCTCCGCGTTCGCCTGCTTCGTCTTCCGCCAGTACTTCCTGGGCTTCCCCAGGGAGCTGGAGGACGCGGCGCGGGTCGACGGGCTCGGCTACTGGCGCACGTACTGGCGCGTGGTCGTCCCCAACTCCCGCCCCGTCTTCGCGGCCGTCGGCACGATCGTGTTCATCGGCGCGTGGAACTCCTTCCTGTGGCCCCTGGTCATCGGCCAGGACCGCGACGCATGGACGGTCCAGGTGGCCCTCGCCACCTTCACGACGTCCCAGGTCATCCGCCTGCACGAACTGTTCGTCGCGGCAGCGGTCTCGATCGTCCCGCTCCTGGTGGTGTTCCTGTTCTTCCAGCGGTGGATCGTGGCGGGGGTGGAGCGGTCGGGGATCGACGACTGAGGTCACGCACCGCCCACGGCCGTCAGCAGGGCCAGGGGGGCCGCCGCCGAGCGGGATTCCGGGATGCAGGAGTGGGGGTACGGGACCGGGGTCGGGTGGGTGTGCTTGTCGTAGCCCGCGAGGACCTCCGGGAGGCGGCCGTCCGCCGTGGTGGCCGCGGAGACCAGGGCGCGGGCCACCGTGCGGGCCTCGTCGTGCAGGCCGTAGCGGGCGAGGCCCAGCGCGATCAGGGCGTTGTCGTGCGGCCACACCGAGCCGCGGTGGTAGGAGAGGGGGTGGAAGGCGGGCTGTCCGGCCGCGAGCGTCCGTACGCCCCAGCCGGAGAAGAAGTCGGGCTCCAGGAGGCGGCGGCCCACCGTCTCGCCGTACTCCTTGTCGAGCAGCCCGGACCAGAGCAGGTGGCCCGCGTCCGAGGCGAGCGCGTCGAGCCGGTGTCCTTCGCCGTCGAGGGCGAGCGCGGGGAAGTCGCGGTCCGGCATCCAGAAGTCCCGCTGGAAGCGGTCCCGCAGGTCGGCCGCCGCCTGTGTGAGCAGGTCCGCGTACACCTTGTCGTCCCAGACGGTCCGCGCGAGTCGGGCGGTGCGCCGCAGGGCGTCGTACGCGTAGCCCTGCGCGCCCGCCGCCATGACGGGTCCCGTCGCCCCGCTGCCGTCGGCGGAGCAGATCGCGCCGGGCGAGTCCTTCCAGTTCTGGTTGGCGAGGCCGCCCTCGTCCGCGCGGTAGACGAGGTAGCCGCGCGAGGTGAGCCCGCCGTGGTCGAGCAGCCAGCCGACGGCGGCCCTGGCGTGCGGCTCCAGGCGGCGGGCGAGCGTGCCGTCGCCGGTCTGTTCCGTGTAGGCGCCGAGGAGCACCAGGAAGAGCGGGGTCGCGTCGACCGAGCCGTAGTAGCGGCCGAACGGCACCTGTCCGAAGTGCGCGAGCTCGCCGTGCCGCACCTCGTGGACGATCTTGCCCGGCTGGGCGACCGCGTCGGCCACGGCCTCCGTGGCCTGCGCCGCGGCGAGCGCGGGCAGCGTCGCGGCGGCCAGGCGCGGCAGGTAGGGCAGCGCGAAGAGGGAGGTCAGCAGGGCGTCGCGGCCCAGGAGCGTGAGGAACCAGGGCACTCCGGCGCCGGGCACCTGGAGATCCTCGCCGTCGGGGCCCTTCGCCGGGACCTGGAGCACGGCGAGGTCCGCGAGGCCACGCGCGCAGGCCGCCGCGAGCTCCGGCCAGGCGGTGGGCAACGCGACGCCGGACGCGTACTCCGCCTCGATCGCGGCGAGTCGGCGCCCGGCCTCGGCGGCGGAAGCGGGCGCGTGCGGCGGGGGCTCTCCGTGCGGCTGCGCGGCGGCACGCAGTGCCACCTCCGCCGAGGCGTGCGGGTCGAGCTCCAGCGTCCATACGAGGCGCCGCGCACCGGTCCCGGTCTCCTCGATGCCGTCGGGTGCCGGGTCGGCCGTCACCGTCGTACGGGAACGCCACTCGCCCCGCCGGTAGGTGAACTCGACGCCCTCGCCCGCGTCGAGCGGCCGCCGTGACCTGACGGCGCCCGGCTTCGCGTACGTGCGGTGATCGGCGCGCAGCTCGAACTGGTCGGTGAAGTCGGCGTCCACGGTCAGCGCGAGCCCCACCCGGGTCGGCACCGGGCGGTTGCTCAGGACCCGCAGGGACTCGACGAACACGCCGTCCGCGACGGCCTGTTCACGGAAGACGGTGTATGCGGGAGGTTCCAGGCGGCTGCCGCGCGGCACCAGGACGCAGCGCGCCGTGCCGCCCGCCGCGCCGGACGTGTCCACGGGCGTGAGGACCTCGGGGACGGCCCCGTCGACGGTCAGCTGCCAGCGGCTGAGATGCCGCGCGTCCCGCACGAACAGGCCGTCCGGTCCCGCACCGCCGCCACGCGCGGCGCCGACGCCGCTGATGTCGCCGCCCGTGCCGACGGCCGCGAACGTCCGCCCCCGCACCAGCAGCCGATGCCGATCACTCATGCCCACACCTCTCCTCCGGAGGGCCCGGCCCGCTCGCCCCGGACGTCGTCGAGCAGCAGATCCAGCGCGAGCGCCGCGGTCCAGCCGAAGCCGCGGGCGCCGCTCCCCCGGGCGGTGTACGGGTCGGCGTACTCGGCGAACCCGGAGGTGAGCGCCGCGTCGAGCAGCGCGTCCCGCAGTGCGTCGGCCCGCACGTGTGCGCCGTGCAGCCGCAGCCCCTTCACCAGGAGCCAGTTGGTGTTGAACCAGGCGGGCCCACGCCAGTACCGCCGCGGGTCGAAGGCGTGCCCCGTGAGGTCGTAGCTCGGCACGAGGCGCGCCGGGCCGCCGAGCCCGAAGTGCGGGCCGCACGCGGTGCGCACCAGGGCCGCGGCGATGCCGGGCGGCAGCGCGGGCAGGACGAGGGGGACGAGACCGGCGACGCCGCGCTCGGCGACGAGTTCCCCGTGCGGGCCGGGGGCGCGCAGGTCGCGGCAGAGGAAGAGTTCGCGGCGCGGGTCCCAGAGGCGGCTCACGAGGGCCCCGGTCAGCGCCTGAGCACGGGCCCGTCGCTCATCCGGGTCATGCGTCAACACGGCTCCCTCGGCCGCCAATTCGTCCTCGATCCGGGCGAGCGCGTACTCGGACGTGATGAGCAGCGCGTTGAAGGCGGGGTCCTCGACCGAGAAGGCGCCGAGGCCCGCGTCGTCCGCGTACCGCCGGTCCCGGTAGTCGGCCGCCAGCCGCACGTACCTGCCGTAGTCCAGGTCCGTCGGCCGGTCCTCGGGCGCCCCGTGGGCCAGGTCCGCGCGGCGGTAGGTGCCCGGTTCGGCGGGCTCGACGCGGCTCAGCGGGCCGTCCCAGCAGGGGCTGTTGTCCATGCCCTGTTCCCAGGGGTGCAGCACGGCGGCGAGGCCCGCGCCGCCCGCGTCCCTGGCGGACAGCAGATAGCGGTGCCAGGCGGCCAGGCGCGGATGGAGGCGGGCGAGGAAGGAGCGGGCCCTGGACAGTCCGGGGTCCGCGCGGTGCACCAGCCAGGCGGCGAGCGCGTGCACCGGCGGCTGCACGAGGCCGGAGGTCTGCACGTCACGGGGTGCGCCGGCCGGGCGGCCCGCCGTCGTGGAGCGCCAGAAGTCGGGGCTCGGGAAGTACGCGTCGAGCGGGACGGCGTCGTCGAACACGATGTGCGGGACGCGGCCGTCGCCCCACTGGGCGGCGAGGAGCGTCTCCAGCTCGGACTGGGCGCGCAGCGGCGAGAGGTGGCGCAGGCCGATCGCGATGAAGGCCGAGTCCCAGGACCACTGGTGGGGGTAGAGGGCGCGGGACGGGACGGTCGACGTGCCCGTCCAGTTGGCCCGCAGCACCTCGGCCGCCCGCTCCCGCAGCATCCGCCGCCGGGCGGCGGCACGGTGAGCGGCGGGCCAGGTGGTCGTACTGCGGTCCACGCGGTCCTCCCGGGAAGACTCGACGCCCTGTCAGTTCAGTTCACTTCACCCTAGAGTTACGTCTACTCAGCACGCAAAACCCACTATGTAACGTGGAGTTGGGGCGCACAAGGAGCGGACGAGCGCGGGAGGGCGCATGCACACGGCAGGCCGCGGACGGATGCGAACCGGCGCCACCTCCGGCGGCGCCGGAGACCTGCTGCACCTCGTGCGCAGCGGCCGCGCCACCACCCGGGGCGCCCTCCAGCAGGTCACCGGGTTGTCCCGGGCCACCGTCGGGCAGCGGCTCGACCGGCTCTTCCGCGCGGGGTGGCTGCGGGAGGGGGCCGGGGCGCCGGTGGACTCGCCGCTCGGGGGGCGGCCCGCGAGCCGGCTGGAGTTCGACGACACGCACGCCGTCGTCCTCGCCGCCGCCCTGGAGACCCGGCACGCCCGCACCGCCCTGCTGACCCTCGGCGGCGAGATCCTCGCCGAACGGTCGACACCCCTCGCCATCGAGGCAGGCCCCGACGCGGTCCTCGGCGAACTCGGCATTCGCTTCGGCGAACTCCTGCGCGAAACGGGACACTCGCCCGCTTCGGTATGCGGCATGGGCCTCGCCGTACCGGGCCCCGTGGACAGCGGAACGGGCCGCGTCGTCCAGCCACCGATCATGCCGGGCTGGGACGGCTACGACATAAGGGGGCGACTGCGCCGGGCGTTCGCCGAGGGGGTGGGGGGTGACGGGCTCGTCGAACGGGCGGGCGGCGGGTCCGGTAGGGGGACCGTCGGGGTGGACGCCGAGGTGCCGGTGGTTGTCGACAATGATGCCAACCTCATGGCGTACGGGGAGCAGCGCACCCACTACCCGGACTGTTCGGCCTTCGCGTTGGTCAAGGTGTCCACGGGTATCGGGGCCGGGGTCGTCGTCGGCGGCGAGGTCTACCGGGGCATCGACGGGGGTGCCGGCGACATCGGGCATATTCGGGTGCCCGAGGGCGCGGGGGCGCTCTGCAAGTGCGGCTCGTACGGCTGTCTGGCCGCCGTGGCCAGCGGGCGCGCCGTGGCCCGCCGGCTGACGGAGGCGGGCGTACCCGCGGCGTCCGGCTCGGACGTGCGACGCCTCCTGGAGGCGGGGAACCCGGTCGCCGTGGGGTTCGCGCGGGAGGCCGGGCGGCACGTCGGGGAGGTCCTGGCGACGGTCGTGACGCTGCTGAACCCGGGCGTTTTGATGATCGCCGGAGATCTGGCCGGAACCCCCTTCCTGACGGGCGTCCGCGAGCTGCTCTACCAGCGCGCGCTGCCGCGCTCCACGGCCCACCTGGAGGTGGTCACCTCGCGCCTGGGCGAGCACGCGGCGCTCATCGGCGCGGGAAAGCTCGTGGTCGAGCACCTGTACGCCCCGGAACGGGTCGAGGACCGGCTCGTCGCGCTCGGCGTGTAGCGCGGCGCGCGAATCGCCCGCGAAGGCGGCCCCGCCCCCTCCGCGGAGGTCCGGATGCTGACATCCAGCCCCTTCAAACGGCGTGATTCTCGCCACCCCTGATAGGCCTTGCGCTCAGATGAGCGCTTCACGGCCGACTGCACTTCTCCAAGGGGTGGCACTCAGTGCCACTGCTCGATCATTCATGAGGTGAACTCACATCTGAGTTCAGTCCGCTCATCTGAGCGTTTTAGGGGTTCTACGCGGGTCGTGAGTTCAAGTCTTGAAGTCACGCTTCCCTCCCCCGCTACTGCCGAGTCACTTTCGATCTAGCGGCGGACGGGTGGTTACGGCCGTATGACGCACAAGTGGACGTACCCAGGTGCCTTCGATCTGGGTATGTTCCTGGCCGTCAGGGCAGCCACCGAGTCCTCGAGGAGCCGAGACCCGTGTCGGAAAACAAAGATCCCCACGTAGCTCACACGAGTGAGGGCGTTAAGTTCGTTTACGACTTCACCGAAGGCAACAAGGACCTCAAGGACCTGCTCGGCGGGAAGGGCGCGAACCTCGCCGAGATGACCAACCTCGGGCTGCCCGTCCCCCCGGGCTTCACCATCACCACCGAGGCCTGCAAGACGTACCTCGACAGCGGCGAGGAGCCCGTCGAGCTGCGCGACGAGGTGAGTGCGCACCTCGACGCCCTCGAGAAGAAGATGGGCAAGAAGCTCGGCCAGGCCGACGACCCGCTGCTCGTCTCGGTGCGCTCGGGCGCCAAGTTCTCGATGCCCGGCATGATGGACACCGTCCTGAACATCGGGCTCTCCGACAAGTCCGTGACCGGCCTCGCCAAGCAGTCCGGCGACGACCGCTTCGCGTGGGACTCGTACCGCCGGCTCATCCAGATGTTCGGCAAGACCGTCCTCGGCGTCGACGGCGACCTCTTCGAGGACGCGCTGGAGAAGGCCAAGGAGGCCAAGAAGGTCACGGTCGACACCGACCTGGAGGCCGCCGACCTCAAGAAGCTGGTCACCAAGTTCAAGAAGATCGTCAAGACGGAGGCCGGGCGGGACTTCCCGCAGGACCCGCGCGAGCAGATGGACCTCGCGATCCGTTCGGTCTTCGAGTCGTGGAACACCGACCGCGCCAAGCTCTACCGCCGCCAGGAGCGCATCCCGCACGACCTCGGCACGGCCGTCAACGTCTGTTCGATGGTCTTCGGCAACCTCGGCCCCGACTCCGGCACGGGCGTCGCGTTCACCCGCGACCCGGCCAGCGGCCACCAGGGCGTGTACGGCGACTACCTCCAGAACGCGCAGGGCGAGGACGTCGTCGCGGGCATCCGCAACACCGTGCCGCTCGCCGATCTGGAGCAGATCGACAAGAAGTCGTACGACCAGCTCATGCAGATCATGGAGACCCTCGAGACGCACTACAAGGACCTGTGCGACATCGAGTTCACCATCGAGCGCGGCCAGCTGTGGATGCTGCAGACCCGCGTCGGCAAGCGCACCGCCGGTGCAGCCTTCCGCATCGCGACGCAGCTCGTCGACCAGGGTCTGATCGACGAGGCCGAGGCGCTCCAGCGCGTCAACGGCGCGCAGCTCGCGCAGCTGATGTTCCCCCGCTTCGACGAGAGCGCCAAGGTCGAGCAGCTGGGTCGCGGCATCGCCGCGTCGCCGGGTGCCGCGGTCGGCAAGGCCGTCTTCGACTCGTACACCGCCATCAAGTGGTCGCGCTCCGGCGAGAAGGTCATCCTGATCCGCCGCGAGACCAACCCCGACGACCTCGACGGCATGATCGCCGCCGAGGGCATCCTGACCTCGCGCGGCGGCAAGACCTCGCACGCGGCGGTCGTGGCGCGCGGCATGGGCAAGACCTGTGTCTGCGGCGCGGAGGAGCTGGAGGTCGACACCAAGCGCCGCCGGATGACGGTGGGCGACACCGTCGTCGAGGAGGGCGACGTCGTCTCCATCGACGGCTCGACGGGCAAGGTCTACCTCGGCGAGGTACCGGTGGTGCCCTCCCCCGTCGTCGAGTACTTCGAGGGCCGCATGCACGCGGGCGCCGACGACGCCGACGAGCTGGTCGCCGCCGTGCACCGGATCATGGCGTACGCGGACCGGGTGCGCCGGCTCCGGGTCCGCGCCAACGCGGACAACGCGGAAGACGCGCTGCGGGCCCGCCGCTTCGGCGCGCAGGGCATCGGCCTGTGCCGCACCGAGCACATGTTCCTCGGTGAGCGCCGCGAGATGGTCGAGCGGCTGATCCTCGCCGACGCCGACGAGGAGCGCGAGGACGCCCTGAAGGAGCTCCTGCCGCTGCAGAAGCGCGACTTCGTGGAGCTGTTCGAGGCGATGGACGGCCTGCCGGTGACGGTCCGGCTGCTCGACCCGCCGCTGCACGAGTTCCTGCCCGACATCACGGAGCTGTCCGTCCGCGTCGCGCTCGCCGAGTCCCGCAAGGACGCCAACGAGAACGACCTGCGCCTCCTCCAGGCCGTGCACCGCCTGCACGAGCAGAACCCGATGCTGGGCCTGCGCGGCGTACGCCTCGGCCTCGTCATCCCGGGCTTGTTCACCATGCAGGTGCGCGCCATCGCGGAGGCCGCGGCTGAGCGGAAGACCGCCAAGGGCGACCCGCGCGCGGAGATCATGATTCCGCTCGTCGGCACCGTCCAGGAGCTGGAGATCGTCCGCGAGGAGGCCGAGCAGGTCATCGCGGAGGTCCAGGAGACCACCGGCGTCGAGCTGAAGCTGGCCCTCGGCACGATGATCGAGCTGCCGCGCGCCGCGCTGACGGCCGACCAGATCGCGGAGGCCGCCGAGTTCTTCTCCTTCGGCACGAACGACCTCACGCAGACCGTCTGGGGCTTCTCGCGGGACGACGTGGAGGCGAGCTTCTTCACGGCGTACCTGGAAAAGGGCATCTTCGGTGTCTCCCCCTTCGAGACGATCGACAAGGACGGCGTCGGCAAGCTGGTGAAGGACGCGGTCGAGGCCGGCCGCGCCACGCGCCCCGACCTCAAGCTCGGCGTCTGCGGCGAGCACGGCGGCGACCCGGAGTCCGTGCACTTCTTCCACGAGGTGGGCCTGGACTACGTCTCCTGCTCGCCGTTCCGCATCCCGGTGGCCCGCCTGGAGGCCGGCCGCGCGGCGTCCCACTCGGTGGGCAGCGACCACCGGTAGCCCGCAGTTTCCGGGGCCCGTACGGGCCCCGGCCCGACCCCGGGACCGTCGCCGCGTCCCCGACCCTCAGTACCGATGCGGCGGCGGTTCCGGTTCGCGATGGAAAGGCAGCACCCGTGCGGGGGTGCTGCCTTTCCGTTTCCCGTTCCGTCCCGTTCCGTTCCCGTCCCGTCCCGTTCCCGTTTCGCGCGGGCATGGCTGATGATCAACGGGATACTCGCTGGTCATGGGCTTGCTGGCAAAAACACATCAGGTAGACCGTCACCTGACCAAGCGGATCGCCGCCGGTGCGCCGCCCGGCCTTCACCGGGCGCTGTCGGCGGTGGAGGAGATGGCGGAGAGCACGAAGCTGTGGTGGGGCGCGGCCGCGGTGATGGCCTGCACGGGCGGCCGCCGGGGCCGTACGGCCGCTGTCGCGGGCCTCGCGTCCATGGCCGTGGCGCAGCTCGTCTCCAACGGCGTGGGCAAGCAGCTCGTGGACAGACCCCGGCCGCCCAAGGAGTGGATCCCCCACGACGACGTCGAAGACCGCTCCGAGTCCTCGTCCTTCCCCTCCGGACACACCGCCGCCGCCGTGGCCTTCACCGCGGCCGTCATCCCGAGCTGGCCGCTCGCCGGCGGGCTGTGCGCGGTACCGGCCGCCATGGTCGCCGTCGAACGCGTACAGTCCGGCGCCCACTACCCGACCGACGTCGCCGCCGGCGCCACGATCGGCCTCACCACGGCGTGGCTCACCCGCCACGCCCCTCGCCTGCTGCTGCGCCACTGGGTGGGCCGGCTGCCACCGGCGCTCCGCTGAGGAGCCGGGTCGCCTGTGTGGCGGTGGGCGGGGTGTTGGGTCAGGGTGTTGGTTCGGGGAGTGGTAGCAGGTGGGCGCGGTGGTGGGATGCCGCGGTCGTTGCTGTGGGGCCGCCCAGGGCGGTTATGGCGATCAGGTGTTCGTTTTGGTAGTAGGCGTAGAGCAGGTCGCCTTCGGGGGCGGTCGGGTCGCCTTGCAGGAGGTGGCAGTGGTCGGCGAGGGAGGGCTGGCCGAAGGACTGCAGGCGCAGTGCGTACTGGTCGCTCCAGAAGGACGGGAGCGGGGCGAAGGGGGCGGGGTCGGGCCGGGCGGTGCCGGTCAGGCCCGCGACCAGGGTGCGGGCCGCGTGGCGGGCGGTGTCGCCGGGGACCGACCAGTGTTCGACGCGGCGCGGCACGGGGCCGTAGCGCGGGTTCGGGAAGCGGGCGACGTCGCCGACGGCTACCGCGTGCGGGAGGCCTCCGACGCGCAGGTGGGCGTCGCAGAGCACCCCGTCGGTCAGATCCAGTCCGGGGGTCGCCGCCAGCCATTCGGTGTTGGGCCGTGAGCCCACCGCCTCCACGACCAGGTCGGCCGGGACCTCGGTGCCGTCGTCCAACACTGCCGAGTGAGGCGTGAATTCGACCGTCGAGCGGCCCATCAGGAAGCGTACGCCTCGCGCCTCGTGGCGGCGCCGCAGCGCCCGGGCGAGGTCCTCGCCGACCGCGAGGAGCATCGGCTCGGCCTCCGGCGCGACGACCGTCACGTCGCAGCCCGCCGTACGCGCGGTCGCCGCCACCTCGCAGCCGATGAAACCGGAGCCGATGACCAGCACCCGGGCGCCCGCCACCAGCCCGGCGGCCAGAGCCGCCGAGTCCTCCAGCGTGCGGAGGACGTGCCGGGGCGGGCCCCCGGTGAGCGGGAGTCGTCGTGGCCGCACCCCCGTCGCGGCCACGAGACCCTCGTACACGTACGCCGAACCATCGGCCAGCGTCAGCGTGCGCGCGGCCAGATCGGCGGACGCGACCGCCACGCCCAGACGCCATTCGACGTCCTCGACGCTGGGGCGGCGGCGCAATCGGGTGGCACCGGCGGGCACCTCGCCCGCGAGAACTTGCTTGGACAACGGCGGCCTGTTGTACGGGAGGTGGGGCTCGTCCCCGAACACGGTGATCGCTCCCCGCCATCCCGCGGCCCGCAGCTGCTCCGCCGCGCGCAGCCCGCCCAGGGAGGCGCCCACGACGGCGATCCCCACCGCCGCCGCCGAGGCCGCTCCGGGTGCATGTGCCGGTGCCGCTGCCGGTGCCGCCATGCTCGGGCCTTAGCCCTCGACCCGGATGGCCTGCAGCGGGCAGACGTCGGCCGCGTCCTCCGCGTCGGCGCGCAGCGATTCGTCGGGCGAGTCGACGTACGCGAGGTGCCCTTCGCCGTCGAGCCGGAAGATGTCCGGCGCGGCGAACACACACTGCCCGTGGTCCTGACAGACGTCCAGGTCCACGGTGACGATGACTCGGCCCATTTCAACTCCTCTGGCAGTGAAGGGGATGCGGAAGTCCTCAGCGGCGCGGTGGGCGGATGCCGCGGAACTCCCAGTCGCCGCCCAGCGCCGTGGAGAGGACCTCCTCGGACGCGGTGGGCTGGGCGCCGACGTCGGTGCGGATCGCCGCCGGCCCGGTGACGACGTGGTTGGTGAGCCGCCCGAGACCCTCGGCCTCGACCTCGACGACGTCCCCGGGGCGGACAGGGCGGGACCCCGCGGGCGTCCCGGAGAGCAGCACGTCGCCCGGCTCCAGGGTGATCGTGCGGGCGATGTCGGCGACGAGGTAGTGCATGTCCCAGGCCATCTCGTCCGTCGAACCGTCCTGCACGAGCACGCCGTTGACGTACGTCCGCAGGTACTTGCCGCGGAAGTCCCAGCCGGTGACGAGGCCGGGGCCGAGCGGGCAGAGCGTGTCGGAGCCCTTGACGCGGAGCATCGACCCGGCGTCGGTGTCGCGGAAGTCGTGCAGGCCGAAGTCGTCGGCGACGGTGTAGCCCGCGATGTACGAACCGGCCTCCGCGGGCGCGATGTTGCGGCAGGTGCGGCCGATGACGATGCCGATCTCGCCCTCGTAGTTCAGGTACTTGCAGCCCTCGGGGCGTACGACCGCGCCGCCGTGGGCGTTGAGGGCGGAGACGGGCTTGTGGAAGTAGGTGGGCGCGGGCGGCAGCACGACCCCGAACTCCGCCACCCGGCTGCGGTGGTTGAGGTGCACGGCGATCACTTTGGAGGGTCGCACGGGAGGGAGGTGGTGCGCCTCGGAGGCCTTGACGCAGCGCCCGTCCGGGGCCACGAGTTCGTCGCCGTCGCGCACGACCTGGACGGCAGCTCCGTCGAGGAGGACGCGGCGGTACTCGATGGTGCTCGCCGCCCTCATGCGGCTGCCTCCTTCCGCTCGGTACCGGTCCAGCCGTCGGCCGGGCGGTCGAACCAGAGGTGGATCTGCCCCGTCCCGACGGAGTTCTCGTACGCGCTGTAGGGGCGCCCGGGGGCGGTGCAGCGCTCCTCGCCGAGGGCCCCGATCATCATGAGGTAATGCCCGAAACGGGCTTCGGGCCGGTGCGCCAGGAACTCCGGCATGGTGCGCAGGACTTGGGCGTGGTCGCCGCGCTCGAACCACTCGATGCGCTGCCGGTCGGCGGCGCGCGCCTCGGGCGTACGGATGTGGGAGGGGTCGCTCGCCTCGTGGGCGCGCAGCTCCCGCAGCGGCCAGAACGTGTGCGAGAGGGCACCGGACGCGATGAGCAGGACCTTGCGGCCGGGCAGCGCGCCGATGCCGTCGGCGAGCGCGCGGCCGAGCCGCAGGTGGTCCTCGACGTCACCGGTCTGGCAGACCCCGATCGAGACCCACTTCTTCTCGGGGAGGCCGTGGCCCAGGTACGTCCACAGGTTGATCGTGGCGTAGTACACGGGCAGGAAGGGGTCGTCGATCGGGGTGATCCAGGTGCCGTGCTTCTCCGCGAACCGCGCGACGGAGTGGGCGAGTTCGGGATCGCCCGGGTAGTCGTACGGCATGCGGCACATGCCGCGCGGCAGCTCTTCGGAGGTGAAGAGCCCGGCGCGGCGGTGGTGTGCGGAGACCACGAACTCGACGGTGGTCGCCCAGTGCGAGTCGAGGACGACGACGGTGTCGTAGTCGAGCGTCTCGAAGACGTCGGCGCGCAGGCTGCGCAGGCCGGGGACGAGGCTGATCTCGCGGCCCTCGTTGAGCTCCTTGCGGGTCTCCTCGGGCAGCACGATGGTCGGTACGTGGGCGAGGAGCCCGGCCCCGACGATCTCGCCCCTGGCCTCGCCCCTGACGTCCTCCCTGACCTCACCCATGGCCTCGCCCCTGGCGTCCCCCCTGGCCTCATCCATGGCGGGTCCACCCTTTCGGCGCGGTCACGGTGTTCTTGAGGTCGCAGTAGAAGTCGAAGGACCAGTCGCCGCCCTCGCGCCCGATGCCGGAATCGCGCGATCCGCCGAAGGGCGCGGAGAGGTCGCGTACGAAGAAACAGTTGACCCAGACCGTGCCCGCCACGAGCCGTGCGCCGATCCGGGCGGCACGGTCGCGGTCGCCGGCGACGAGGGTGGCGGCGAGACCGAACCGGGTGCCGTTGGCGAGGCGCACGGCTTCGTCGTCGTCGCCTCCGGGAAACGTCTGGAGGGTGAGGACCGGCCCGAAGACCTCCTCCTGGACGATCTCGGAGTCCTGGGCGACGTCGGTGAGGAGGGTGGGGAGGTAATAGTTCCCCCCGAGCGCGGTGTTGCGGCCGCCGCCGGTGACGGCCTTCGCGCCCGCCTCGACGGCACGGCGGACGAACCCGTCGACGCGCTCCACGTGCCGGGGGTGGATGTTGGGCCCGATGTCGGTGGCCTCGTCGCGCGGATCCCCCTGCGTCAGCTTCGAGACCCGGTCGAGGAAGCGGTCGAGGAAGGCGTCGCGCACGGGCTCCTCGACGAGGATGCGGGTGGCGGCGAGACAGACCTGCCCCGCGTTGTCGTACTGCTCCACGGCGAGGTCGGCGGCCAGCTCCAGGTCGGCGTCGGCGAGGACGAGCAGCGGCGACTTGCCGCCGAGCTCGAAGCTGCAGGGCACGAGGTGGGCGGCGGCGGCCCCGGCGACGCGGCGGGCGGTGGGCACGGAGCCGGTGAAGCTGACGCGGCACACGTCGGGGTCGGCGGCGAGGGGCGCCCCGACCTCTTCACCGTACCCCTGCACGAGGTTGAAGACGCCCGGCGGCAGCCCCGCCTCATGCGTGATGTCGGCGAGGAGGGAAGCGGTGAGGGGGGTCCACTCGGCGGGTTTGAGCACGACGGTGGAGCCCGCCGCGAGCGCCGGCGCTACCTTCCAACTGGCCAGCATCAGCGGGGCGTTCCACGGCGTGATGAGCACGGCCGGGCCCGCCGGGTCCCAGCTGACGTGGTTCGTATGGCCCCTCGTGTCGAAGTCCTCGTGGCCGAGGGCGAGGAGCCGGTCGGCGAAGTAGCGGAAGTTGTGCGCGACGCGCGGCATGACGCCACGGCGGTGCGAGCGCAGCAGCGCGCCGTTGTCGGCGGTCTCGACCGCCGCGAGGTCCTCGGCGCGGGCGTCGACGCCGTCGGCGACGGCGTGCAGCAGCCGGGCCCGCTCGGCGGGCGGCGTCGCCGCCCAGCCGGGGAACGCGGTACGGGCGGCGACCACGGCGGCACGTGCCTCGCCGGGGCCGCCACGTGCGATGCGGGCGAGCGGGGCGCCGTCCATGTCCATGTCCATGTCCATGGGCGAGTGGTCGGTGAAGGTGGAGGCGGAGGCGGAGGGCACGCGGGTGCCGTCGATCCAGTGGCGGGTGTCGATGGGCACGCCTTCGACGATCGCGAGTGCGTCCTCGGGGGTCGCGGGTGCGTCCTCGGGGGCCGCGGTGGGAGGAGCCTGAGCCATCACTGCCTCCAGTTCGTTTGAACCCAAACAACGTACGAGCGGAGGCGGACGGGGGTCAACCCCTCGTGAGGGACGGCCTATTGCTCTACCGTTTGGGACCAAACGAGCGCGGATCCATCCCGGCCGTGGGGAGGTCTCCATGCCGTGCCGCCGCCCCCTGATCGCCCTCCCCCAGCGGTACGCCGCGACGACCTCCGCCCTCCGTTACGCCGCCGTCGTCACCGCCCGCGCCCTCGCCGAGGCCGTGTTCCGCGCGGGCGGCGAGCCGTTCATGATGCTCCCCGGTCCCCCGGAGGAGGCCGCCGAACGGCTGTCGCGCTGCGCCGGACTGCTGCTGCCGGGCGGCGGGGACATCGCGCCGTGGCGGTACGGGGTGGGGCGGGGATCGCCCCCTGAAGGGGGACCGCGAGTGCACAGTGCGGTGTACGACGTCGATGACGCGCAGGACGACTTCGATCTCGCCCTCGTCGACTGCGCGTTGGCCGCCGGCCTGCCCACCCTGGCGGTGTGCCGCGGGCTGCAGGCGGTGAACGTCGCCCTCGGCGGCACGTTGCGCCAGGACATGGGCGGCCCCGGCGCGGAGCACCGCCATGTGCTGCACCCGGTGCGGGTGGCGGCCGGGTCGACGTTGGCGCGGGCGATGGGTGCGGATGTGGGGGCAGGTGCGGGTGTGGGTGCGGGTGGGGTGGGTTCCGGTGAGGTGGTGGTCTCCTGCTACCACCACCAGTGCGTGGACCGCCTCGCGCGGGGCCTCACCGCCGCCGCGTGGGCAGCCGACGGAACCATCGAGGCGCTGGAACTTGTGGGTGGACGTGGGTGGTTCGCGGCGGTGCAGTGGCACCCGGAGGATACGGCGGAGGAGGATGCGGGCCAGCAGGGCTTGTTCGAGTCCCTGATCCGAGCAGCCGCACCCCAAACTGAGTAACCCCCACCCACAAGCGCCCCTTCAGGGGCGCGAGGAACTGCGCGACCAGCCCCCACGACCCCGCAGACAACCACGCTCCGCAGCCACCCCCCAGGGGCGCGGGGAACTGCGCGACCAACCCCCACCATCCGGCAGAGAACCACGCACCGCAACCACCCCCAGGGGCGCGGGGAACTGCGCGACCAACCCCCACAACCCGCAGCGAACGCACGAGGCGGGGCGCCGGGCACGAGGCGCGGGGCGCGGGGGCCGGGGCTAAGCGGATCGTTTGGGTCTGCGGCCACTGCGCCGGGGAACGGGCGGCGCCCCACCCAGGAGGCGCCGCCGCCGCCCGTCCCCCTCCTCCTCCGTCCGCACGACGATCCTGCGCAACAGATCCGCCAACGTCTCGCACTCCTCGTCCGACAGCCCCTCCGTGACGAACGCCTCCTCGGCGTTGAAGGCGGGGAAGACCTCACCCATGAGGCGCTCACCCTCGTCCGTGAGGCGGAGCAGCACGAGCCGGCCGTCGTCGGGGTGACCGCGGCGCTCGACGAGGCCCCGCCCCATGAGGGTGCGGGCCACCCCCGTGAGCGTGCCCTTGGAGATGCCGGCCTCCTCGGCGACGTGACGCGTCTCCGTCTCGCCCCAGATCCAGACGACGTAGAGGACCACGAAGGAGGTCCACGTCAGTTCGGCGCCGCGGAGCACGGAGTTCTCGAAGTGCTGCCGTACGGCCGCCGCCGCGCGGTAGATGTTCGAGACGGCGGCCATCTGCGCGTACTGGACAGGGGTTCCGGTGCCGCCGAGCTTGGCCCGGACCGCCTTCTCGGTCTCGCGGATGGTGCGGTGGCCCGTCACTCGGTGTCTCCTCATTGCTCATGTGGTTCGTGCTCGGCCGGGCGGGGCCGGCCAGGTGTCTACAGCTCACGCTCCAGCAGCGTCCCGCCGTTCCAGGTGACGCCCACCTGACGGTAGTACGCGCCGATCGGCTCCTCGACGGTGAGCGCGGCCAGCTCCTCCGTGGGCGCCTCGAAGAGGTCGAGTTCGGCCTCGCCCGACCAGGCCTGGCCGCCCTCGAAGGCCGCGGCGCCCGACTCGATCAGCTCGTCCAGGGCCAGGCCCTTGCCGTCGATGGAGGGGAGTTGACGGTGGTGGGCCATGGGGTGGGCGTTGACGAAGCCGTTGGTGGGCGAGGGGGCGCGCAGGGTGACCACCGCCTGGGCGAGGCGGTGGTCGGCGGCGGCGAGCGTGGCGCCGAAGGTCGCGCCGGGTTCGATGCGAGGGGCGGGGCCGTAGGGGTGGGGGCGGGTGAGGTGGATGGAGCCGAGCTTCTTCGGGTAGCCCTGGTGGTTGCCGCGGGCGATGGCGAAGTCCTTGTCGACCCAGATGTAGACGCAGCGGGAGTAGGTGCGGCCGCGGTAGGCGCAGCGGACGACCGCGAAGCACTCCTTGTACTGGGCACGGACGGGGTCGAGGAGTTCGGCCCTGCCGGCGCCGCAGGACTGCCAGTCGGCCCAGATGAGGGCGACTGCGCCGGGGTCGTCCGGGGCGGGGTCGAGGGGGGCGGGGAGGAGTTCGCGGACGCGGGCCGGGTCGGTGCGGTACTCGACGGTGAGGAGGTCGCCGGAGTAGTGCCAGGGGGGTGGGGGCACGATGGAGGACCGGCCGGTGGCGCTCTTGGGCGGCAGGAATCCCCTGAGTCCGGCCATGACCAGCCCCTTCCGCAACTCGTTTGATCCCGTACGGTACGCCGGGGCGTGGTGCGCTGTCACGGGTTCTGGCGGGGGCGCCTTGGGCGGGGGTCGCCTTCCGCCCGTCTGTGGGGCGGGGCCGCGGGGGTATGTGCGTACTCGCCATCCCTGCGCCGCGCCTCAAGTCCAAAGACGCCACAGTGTGCTCGGTGCTCCGTTCGCACATACCCCCACGTCCCCTCGCGAGCGCGTGCGCCTGCACCCCGGTGGGGGCCGTGCCCCTACCCCCGCAGGACGTCGCGGGGCAAACGGGTGGGTGGGTGGGAAACATCCGCCGCGAAGCGGCGGGCTCGGTGCTCCTACCCCAGCGGGGCGGCGCGGGCAGACCCCACCCACCCCGCCCCTACCCCCGCAGGACGTCGCGGGGCAAACGGGTGGGTGGGTGGGAAGCATCCGCCGCGAAGCGGCGGGCTTGGGGCTCCTACCCCAGCGGGACAGCGCAGGGCAACCACCCACCCGCCCCCACCCCCTTGCGTGCAACCCCCCACCCTTCCTATCGTTTGAGGTCAAACAACAACCGCGCATCGGACATCGCACCCCCAGAAAGGCTGGGCACGGGTGAGTGAAGCGAGCGCACCATTCCAGGGTGGGGACCCGTGTGGGGACCCCGGTAGGGCCACCGGCGAGCACACCCACGTCACGGAAACCGTCGAGGCCCTCCGCACCACCGGCACCGACATCGTCCGCGTCATCTACCCCGACCTCCTAGGGGCGGACCGCGGACGCGACGTCCTCGTCGGACAGTTGCCGGGAGCCTGCGGGCACGGGCTCACCTTCTGCCGCGCCGTCTACCACACCACCCCCAGGGGCGACGTCGTCCCCGTCCCGGGGGGACTCGACGCGGGGCTCCCCGACATCTGCGTACAACCGGATCTGCGCACGCTCAAACCGCTGCCGTGGGAGCCCGGCGTCGCCTGGTGCCTGGGCGACAGTCTCGATCCGCACACGGGAGCGCCCGTCGCCGAGTCGCCCCGCGCCCTGCTGCGGCGGGTCCTCGACCGGACGGGCGAGTACGTGGGCGACGACGGGATCTCCGTCGTCGTCGGACCCGAGCTGGAGTACTTCCTGTGCGACGCCTCCCCGGCAGCCGCGTCCGGCTGGGTCCCCTACGGCGGCGCCACGGGGAACGTGTACAGCGCCGGGCGGCGCGGCGACCCCGACGGTCATCTGCTGCGCACACTCAGGCTGTTGCGCGAGCTCGGCATCGGCGTCATCGCGGGGAACCACGAGTTCGACGGCGGGCAGTTCGAGATCAATCTCGATCACTCCGGGGCCCTGGACGCCGCCGACCGCGCCTTCTTCTTCAAGGCCGCCGTCAAGGAGGCCGCCCGCCACGAGGGGCGGCTCGCGACCTTCATGGCGAAGCCCTTCAACGGGCTCGGCGGGTCCGGGTTCCACGCGCATCTGTCACTGGTCGACGCCGACGGGCGGAATATCTTTGATGATCCGCATGCTGACGGCGGGCTCTCCGCCACCGCCCGGCACGCCGTCGGCGGTGTCCTGCGGCACGCGCCCGCGCTCACCGCCCTGCTGAATCCGACCGTCAACTCCTACAAGCGCTTCGGGCCCGACACCCTCGCCCCCTGGCTGATCGACTGGGGTCTCGACAACCGCAGCGCCATGGTCCGCATACCGCCCGAGCGCGGCGCGGGCGCCAGGCTGGAGCTGCGTCTCGGTGACGCGTCCGCCAACCCCTACCTCCTGGTCGCGGGCGCTGTCGCCGCTGTGCTGCTCGGGCTGCGCGACAAGCCCGAACCGCCCGCCCCGCTGGAGGGTTACGGATACGACGAGACCTCAGCGGCCCGGCTGCCCGCCACTCTCCCCGCCGCCCTCGACGCCCTGGAAGCCGATGAGGCGCTCACCGGGCTGCTCGGCGACGGCTTCGTCCGCGCCTTCCTGACGTACAAGCGCAATGAAGTCGAGAGGTGTCAACTGGCGGTGACTGACTGGGAGTTCGGTGAGTATGCGTTTCTCATTTGACCGGAACACAACTGACTGGGACTCAACTGACTGGGACTCATCCGACCGGGACTCATCCGACCAGATCTCATCCGACCGGGCTCCGGCCGGGTTCCTCTCCCTCGCCGACGTCGACCTCGCCGACAACGACCGGTTCACCGACCCTGCGCTGCCCTGGCGGATGTTCGACGTGCTGCGTCGCGAGGATCCCGTCCACTGGCAGCCCGAGCCGCCGCCCAACTCCGGTTTCTGGGCGGTCACCCGGCATGCCGACATCGTGCGGGTCGACCGCGATCCCGAGACCTTCACCTCCGAGCGGTTCACCAACCTGGAGGAGGTGGACGAGGACTACATCACCCTGCGCCGTTCACTGTTGGAGACCGACGGGCTGCGGCACCGGGCCATGCGGCTCATCCTGCAGAAGCGGTTCACGCCGCGGGCCGTCGCGACGTACGAGACGTTCCTGCGGGGGCTCACGGCGCGCACGCTCGACGCCGCCCTGCCCAAGGGGACCTTCGACTTCGTGCGGGAGATCTCCGCCGACTTTCCCATCAACGTGCTCGCGCGCATGCTCGACGTACCCGAGGAGGACACGCAACGGCTCATCGACTGGGGCAACCGCATCATCGGCAACACCGACCCCGACTACGCGGACGTGCTGCTGGAGAGCGCGGAGAGCGAGCGGTATCGGAACCTGCCTTTTCGGTCGCCTGCCGCTCTTGAAGTCTTCGCGTATGGGCGGGAGTTGGCGGCACGGCGGCGGGGCGGGAGCGGGGACGACCTCGTGAGCGCTCTGGTGAACAGCTCGCCCCGGGACGGGGTGCCGCTCTCCGCGACCGACTTCGACAACTACTTCCTGCTGCTCGTCGTCGCCGGGAACGAGACCACCCGGCACGCCATCTCGCACTCCATGCTCGCCCTCATCGAGCACCCCGAGGAGCGCGCCAGACTCGTCGGCGACCCCTCGCTGATCCCCGGCGCCGTCGAGGAGTGCCTGCGGTGGGCCTCGCCCGTCTACCACTTCCGGCGGACGGCGACCCGTGACGTCGAGCTCGGCGGCAAGCGGATCAGGGCGGGCGACAAGGTCGTGCTGTGGTTCGCCTCCGGCAACCGCGACGAGGACGTCTTCCCCGATCCGTACCGCTTCGACGTCACCCGCGAGAACAACGACCACGTCACCTTCGGCAAGGGCAGCCCGCACTTCTGCCTCGGCAACTCCCTGGCCCGCCTGGAGATGCGGGTCATGTTCGAGGAGCTGCTGCCGCGGCTCGCGGACATCCGCGTCGCCGGTGAGGTGCGGCGCGTGCGGTCCAACTTCGTCAACGGGATCAAGGAGCTGCCCGTGACGGTCACGCTCAGCTAGCGTGACGCTCAAGCAGCCCGTACGCGGGGGCCGTTCAGCCGCCCGACGTGTCCAGTTCCGCTTCCTCGCCGACGCCCGCGCAGTCGTAGGGGTCCTTCAGCCAGCCGTCCGGCAGCACCACGCGGTTGTTGCCGGACGTGCGGCCGCGCGGGCCGTCCGCGCCCGCCGGCCACTCCTGGTCGAGGTCCAACTCGCCGAGGCCGTCCTCCAGTTCGGCGAGCGACGACGTGACGGCGAGGCGCTTGCGCATCTCCGAGCCGACCGCGAAGCCCTTCAGGTACCACGCCACGTGCTTGCGGAAGTCGATGACGCCGCGCGCCTCGTCGCCGATCCACTCGCCGAGGAGCGCGGCGTGGCGCAGCATGACGGCCGAGACCTCGCGCAGGTCCGGCGCCTTGGGCGCGCCCGTGCCCTCGAAGGCGGCGACCAGGTCGCCGAAGAGCCAGGGGCGGCCCAGGCAGCCGCGGCCCACGACGACGCCGTCGCAGCCCGTCTCGTTCATCATGCGGACCGCGTCGGCGGCCGACCAGATGTCGCCGTTGCCGAGGACGGGGATCTCGGGGACGTGCTCCTTGAGGCGGGCGATGGCGTCCCAGTCGGCCGTGCCGCCGTAGTGCTGGGCGGCCGTGCGGCCGTGCAGGGCGATCGCCGTGACCCCTTCCTCGACCGCGATGCGGCCCGCGTCCAGGAAGGTAATGTGATCGTCGTCGATGCCCTTGCGCATCTTCATGGTGACGGGGAGGTCACCGGCGCCGCTGACGGCCTCGCGGAGGATGGCGCGGAGCAGCGGGCGCTTGTACGGGAGCGCGGAGCCGCCGCCCTTGCGGGTGACCTTGGGGACGGGGCAGCCGAAGTTCAGGTCGATGTGGTCGGCCAGGTCCTCCTCCGCGATCATGCGGACGGCCTTGCCGACGGTCGCCGGGTCGACGCCGTACAGCTGGATCGAGCGGGGCTTCTCCGTCTCGTCGAAGTGGATCAGCTGCATCGTCTTCTCGTTGCGCTCCACCAGGGCGCGGGTGGTGATCATCTCGCTGACGAAGAGGCCCTTGCCGCCGCTGAACTCCCGGCACAGCGTCCGGAACGGCGCGTTCGTGATGCCCGCCATGGGGGCGAGCACGACGGGCGGCTGCACGGTGTGCGGGCCGATCGACAGGGGCTGCGGCTGGGAGGGCATGGATGATCTCCGGGACGGACGACGGGACCCTCTATTGTCCCTCACTCCTCAGGCGGCCGTGCCGCCCTCCCCGGAGAGCCCCGCGAGGCGCTCCAGGCGCTCCTCCGTGGCGTCGTCGGCGGGGATGTACGCGATCAGGCGGTACGCCTGCGTGAGCGGGGCCATCCACAGCATGCGGTGCTCCAGGCGGAGCAGGCCGACCCGGGGGTGCTGATAGCGCTTGACGTGCGGCGCCATGGTCGCCACCTCGTGCCGCTCCCACAGCTCGCGGAACTCGGCGGACGCCCCGGCAAGCCGGTCGCGCAGCTCCTTCCAGGCGGGCTCCGCGCCGTGCTCGGCCATGGCGCCGCGGAACTTGGCGACCAGGTCGCGCAGCATCTCGTCCCGGTCGAGGAAGGTCTCCCGCCAGCTCCGGCTGGTGGCCAGGAGCCACAGGCAGTTGCGGTCGCGCGGCTCCATCGCGTCGAAGTCGCCGAAGACGTGGGTCCAGGAGCGGTTGTACGCGAGGACGTCGTAGCGGCCGTTCTGCACGGTGGCCGGGTAGGGGCCGAGGCGGCGCATCAGCCGTCGTACCTCCGCGGAGAGCGCCGTGCACTCCGCCTCCGGGCGCGGGTCGACGGCGCCGGCGAGCGCGAAGAGGTGGGCGCGCTCGCTGGGGTCCATCAGCAGCGCCCGCGCGATCGCGTCGATGACCTGCGCGGACACCTTGATGGAGCGCGCCTGCTCCAGCCACGTGTACCAGGTGACGCCGACGCAGGCCAGCTGCGCGACCTCCTCGCGGCGCAGGCCCGGCGTGCGGCGGCGGGCGCCGCGGGGCAGGCCGACCTGCTCGGGCGTGACGCGTTCGCGGCGGCTGCGGAGGAAGGCGGCGAGCTCTTGGCGGCGGAGGTCGGCGGCGAGGGGCGCGGCAGATGCAGCGGCGCCGGTGGTGGCGGTGGTGGCAGTGGCGGTGGTGGCGGTGGCGGTGGTGGCGGTGGCGGTCACCGCTCCAGGCTGCGTCATCGCGCAGCCTGTTTCCAGGTTCGCCTGGTACCAGGATAAGGACACTCTGGTACCCCTCTGGGCGCCGGAACATCGTCGTATCCGTGACTCTCACGACCCACACCGACAAGTCCCCCGCCACCGGTGCGGCCGGTCCCGCCGCGCCCTCTCCCCTCACCTCCCTCGGCCTCCTCACCGTCCTCCTCGGCGCCTCCCTCTCCAGCATCGACTTCTTCATCGTCAACATCGCCCTGCCCAGCATCGAGCGCGACCTGCGCGCCTCCCCCGCCACGCTGGAGATGGTCGTCGCGGGGTACGCGGTGGCGTACGCCGTACTGCTCGTCCTGGGCGGCCGCCTCGGGGACACGTACGGGCGCCGGAAGCTCTTCCTGTGGGGCGTGGCCGCCTTCGGCCTGACCTCGCTGGCCTGCGGGCTCGCGCCCGGCGCGTGGTGGCTGGTGGGGGCGCGGGTGGCGCAGGGCGCCGCCTCCGCGCTGATGCTGCCGCAGGTCCTCGGCACGATCCACGCGACGACGCGGGGCGAGCGCCGGGCCAGGACCGTCGCGCTGTACGGCGCGGTGAGCGGCGTCGCGGGGCTGCTCGGGCAGGCCCTCGGCGGCGCCCTGGTCGCCGCGGACCTGGGCGGCACGGGCTGGCGCGCGGTGTTCCTCGTCAACGTGCCGGTCGCGGTGGTGGCGCTGCTCGTCGGGGTGCGGGCGGTGCCGGATAGCCGCGCCGAGCGGCCCGTACGGGGCGACGTACTCGGCACCGTCCTGTTCGCCGGCGCGCTGACCGCGCTCCTGCTGCCCCTGACGGAGGGCCGCGCGACGGGCTGGCCGCTGTGGTCGGTGCTCCTGCTGGTCGCGGCGCCGCTGCTCGGCTGGGCCTTCGGGGCCGTGGAGAGCCGCGCCGAACGCACCGGCGGCAGCCCGCTGCTGCCGCCGTCGCTGCTGCGCGAGCCCGCCGTGCGCAGGAGCCTGGTCCTGGGCCTGCCGATCTTCATCGGCTTCAGCGGCTTCATGTTCGGGTTCGCGATCATCCTCCAGCAGGGGCTGGGGTACGGGGCGCTGCAGGCGGGCCTGGCCGTGATCCCGATGGGCCTCACGCAGATCCCCGCGTCGATGCTCGTGCCGCGCCTGGTGCGCCGCTGGGGAACCCGCGCGATGCCCCGGGCCGCCCTGGTCCACGCCACGGGTCTCGCGGTGCTCGCGGCGACGGTGCTGTGGGCTCCGTGGCCCGGCCTGAACCCCCTGGCCCTCGCTCCCGGGCTGCTCCTGTGCGGCGCAGGACAGGGCGTCCAGCTCGCCCTCTACTACCGCGTCGCGCTCGCGGCCGTACCCGCCGCGCGGGCGGGCGCGGGCAGCGGCCTCGCCGCGACCGTGCAGCAGTCGTGCCTGGCCGTGGGCGTGGCGACGATCGGCTCGCTCTTCCTGGCGCTGGTCCCCGACATCGGCATGCGGAGCGCGTTCGTGACGGCGCTCGGGGTGCAGCTGGCGGGGCTGCTCGGCCTGGCGCTGCTCAGCCTGCGGCTGCCGCGGCGGCTGGCCTGAACCGGCTCGCCTCCCCCGGCCCTGTCCGGGCCGGGGCCCGCCCGGCGATTTACGGTCGAAAGATGCCCGCTGAACCGAACCACCGCGACATGGAGCCGGACCACCGCGACACCGAGCCGGGCCACCCTGAGCCCGAGCGGGGCCACCGCAAGCCCGAGCCGAACCGCCGCGACACCGAGCCGAACCGCCGTGACGCCGAGCGGGGCCACCGCAAGCCCGAGCCGGAACACCGTGACGAAACCAGCCACCGCGACGGACTCCCCCACCGCCGACGGATGCTCGTCCTCGCGATCTGCTGCACCAGCCTGCTCATCGTCACGCTCGACAACACGGTCCTGAACGTCGCGCTGCCCACCCTGCAGAAGGAGTTCGACGCGAGCGTCTCGGGCATGCAGTGGACGGTCGACGCGTACACGCTCGTCCTCGCCTCGCTCCTCATGCTCGCGGGCTCGACCGCCGACCGGATCGGCCGCCGCAAGATCTTCGTGACGGGTCTGGTCGTCTTCACCCTCGGCTCGGCGCTCTGCTCACTCGCGCCCAGCCTCGAACTCCTCGTGGTCTTCCGCATGGTGCAGGCGGTCGGCGGCTCCATGCTCAACCCGGTCGCGATGTCGATCATCACCAACACCTTCACCGACCCGCGCGAGCGGGCCCGCGCCATCGGCGTCTGGGGCGGCGTCGCGGGCATCTCCATGGCGGCGGGCCCGCTGCTCGGCGGGGTGCTCGTGGAAACGGTCGGCTGGCGCTCGATCTTCCTGGTCAACCTGCCGGTGGGCCTCGCCGCGCTCCTCCTCACCCTGCGGTACGTCCCCGAGTCGCGCGCCCCGAAGCCGCGCCGCCCGGACCCGGTCGGCCAGCTCCTCGTGATCGCGCTGCTCGGCGCGCTGACGTTCGCGATCATCGAGGCGCCGCGCGCCGGCTGGACGTCACCGCTGATCCTCGGCTCCGCGGGCGTCGCGGTGCTCGGCCTCGCCGGACTGCTGCGGTACGAGCCGCGCCGCGCCCAGCCCCTCATCGACCTGCGCTTCTTCCGTTCGGCGCCGTTCAGCGGCGCGACGGTGATCGCGGTCTGTGCCTTCGCGTCCCTCAGCGGCTTCCTCTTCCTGTCGACGCTGCACCTCCAGGACGTCCGCGGCCTCGACGCCCTGCACGCCGGGCTGTGGATGCTGCCGATCGCGGCCATGGCGCTGGTCTTCGGTCCGCTGTCGGGCCGCCTGGTGGGCAGCCGCGGCCCGCGCGTCCCGCTGCTGATCGCGGGGGTGACGATGACGGCCTCCGGGATCCTCTTCGCCGCGTTCGAGGCGGAGTCCACGGGCGGGCCGCGCCTGGTCGGCTACCTCCTCTTCGGCCTCGGCTTCGGCTTCGTGAACGCGCCGATCACCAACACGGCCGTCTCCGGGATGCCGCGCGCCCAGGCGGGCGTCGCCGCGGCGGTCGCCTCCACCAGCCGCCAGATCGGCACGACCCTCGGCGTCGCGGTGATCGGCGCGGTCCTGGCGTCGGGCGTCGCGTCCTCCTCGTACGCGGAGGACTTCACGGAGGCGAGCCGCCCGGCCTGGTGGATCCTCACGGGCTGCGGGCTCGCGGTGCTGGTGCTCGGGGCGGTGACGAGCGGGCGGTGGGCGCGGGAGTCGGCGCGGAGGACGGCGGAGCGGCTGGAGGAGGAGACGGCCACCGCCCAGCCGCTGACGCAGGACAAATGACGCACACGCGATGACACACGACAGGTGACAGACGACAGGTAACAGATGACAGATGACAGATATTGAATTCTGTCATCTGTCATGTCATGGTGGACGCATGCGTACTCTCACTCTCGGCACGGCCGGCCCCCTGACCTCCGCCCTCGGCCTCGGCTGCATGGGCATGTCCGCGCTCTACGGAGAGGCGGACCGGACGGAGTCCATCGCGACCATCCACGCGGCGCTCGAAGCGGGCGTGACCCTCCTCGACACCGGCGACTTCTACGCCATGGGGCACAACGAACTCCTGATCGGCGAGGCCCTGCGCACGGCCCCCGCCGCCCACCGCGAGCAGGCCCTCACCAGCGTCAAGTTCGGCGCCCTACGCGACCCGGACGGCGGCTGGTCGGGGTACGACGGCCGCCCGGCGGCGGTCAAGAACTTCGCCGCGTACTCCCTCCAGCGCCTCGGCGTCGACCACATCGACGTCTACCGCATCGCCCGCATCGATCCGGACGTCCCGGTCGAGGAGACGGTGGGCGCCATCGCGGAGCTGGTCGAGAAGGGGTATGTGCGGCACATCGGCCTCTCTGAGGTCGGCGCCGCGACGATCCGCCGGGCGGCGGCCACGGCCCCCATCTCGGACCTCCAGATCGAGTACTCCCTGATCTCGCGCGGTATCGAGTCCGAGATCCTGCCGACGGTCGCGGAACTGGGCATCGGCGTGACGGCGTACGGGGTGCTCTCCCGCGGCCTGATCTCCGGCCACTTCACCCGCGACCGCAAGCTGGCCGCGAACGACTTCCGCGCGATGAGCCCCCGCTTCCAGGGCGAGAACCTCGACCGCAACCTCGACCTCGTCGACGCGCTGCGGAAGATCGCCGACCAGAAGGGCGTGAGCGTCGCGCAGACCGCGATCGCGTGGGTGCTCGCGCAGGGACCGCGACACGGGGCGTCGATCGTGCCACTGGTGGGCGCTCGTACCCGCACCCGCCTGGGTGAGGCGCTCGCCGCCCTGGACGTGACGCTCGACGCCACCGACCTGGCCGCGATCGAAGCGGCCGTCCCCGCGGACGCGGCGGCGGGCGCACGCTACCCGGACTCCCAGATGGCACACCTCGACAGCGAGCGCTGATCCGTCCCCGGGTACGGTCTAGCCATGGCAGCAACCGCGGCTCCCCTGACCCCCGAGCGCATCCTCGAAGCGACCGAGGAGGTGCTGCGCAGGCACGGCGCGGCCAAGGCCACGGTCGTCGACGTGGCCCGCGCCCTCGGGGTGAGCCACGGCACGGTGTACCGCCACTTCCGTACGAAGACGGAGCTGCGCGGCGCGGTGACGCGGCGCTGGCTGGACCGTACGTCGGAGACGCTCTCCGGAATCGTCACCGGCACGGAGCCCCCCGAGGCGAAGCTCCGCCACTGGCTGGCGGCCCTCTTCGACGCCAAACAGCACAAGGCCGGCGACGACCCCGAACTGTTCGCCACCTACTCCGTTTTGGTCGGCGAGAACAGCGACGTGGTGGACGACCACATCGCGGACCTCACGTCCCAACTCACGACGATCATCCAAGAGGGCGTGGCGGAGGGGGACTTCGCGTCCCCCTCCCCCGAGGTCTCGGCCCGCGCGGTCTTCGACGCGACGAGCCGCTTCCACGACCCGGCGTACGCGGCACACTGGTCCCGCCCGGGCATCGAGGACGACTTCACAGCGGTCCTCGACCTGACCCTGCGCGGCCTGCGACCCTGACGCCGGCTACCGGCGCCCCAGCAGCCGGGGATCCACCTCACCCTGCCGCACGATGATCTCCGCGACGCCATTGTCCGGCCCTCCTCCAGCACTCCGGAGAGCACGCCGCACAGCGGCAACAGCAATATCGGCCGCCTCACCGGGCATCTCGGCCCTGACCTGCAACGTGGCCCCGACCGAGAAGAAATCACCGGCGTACCCATGAGAGGTGGCCGTCGGCACGAACTCGTACTCCGGCTCGCTCACCATCTCGGCGAGCATCCCCTCCTGAAGAACCGCCCACGCGTCGTCGGAGACGTCCAGCAACAACTGAACATCAACTTCCCAGTCCTTGCTCACGACGGGGACACACTCCTTCTTCATACCCACCTGCTCAACAGCCCTGCGACCGGTTCAGATCTGGCCGAGGTCGATCTCCGCTGCGAAGGGAGCGGTGATCTTCAGGGCGCCGGCGAACGCGTCCCCTTCGCGGTACGTCCTCGTCGCGGGATCGAGCAGGTACGTATACACCAGCGGTGTACCCGTCGCGGCCTGCTCGATCCGCCAGTAGAAGCCGATCCCGGCCTTGGCGTACTGGTCCACCTTCACGACCCGATCGGTGGTCTCCGAGCCCGGCGACACCACCTCGACCACGAGCAGTACGTGCTCCGGGCGGGTGGGCGTGATGTCGATCGTGTCCGCACGGTAGACGATGATGTCGGGGCGGCGATTGGTCAGCGGGACGTCCTGAAGCCGGACGTCGAAGTCCGTGTCGGCGTTCCAATCGGGGCCGGCTGCGGCGTCCAGGGCGTTCGCCAGGAGCCGGGCCAGCCGATTGTGCCGCTTGGAGGCGCTGGGGCTCACGACGACCATTCCGTCCACGATCTCGATGCCGGCGCACTGCTCCTCGGACCACGACTCGTACTCCTCCGCCGTGATCTGCTGGTGCATCCACGCCGGGGCCACCATCTCGGCAGTCATGACACGCCTCCCGGACACTGTGCGGCGGGCCCGATCCCGCTGCACTCAGCGTACTGACTCCCACGCGCCGGGGCGGTACGGAAACCCGCTGCGGGCGGTCCCGGACGCGGCGGCCAGGAGGGGAGCGCGGGGGACAACACGGCCTCGGGCGGCGCAACTGCTCCACGAGCAGCTGCGCGCACTGGAGCAACAGGCGCGGGAGGCCCGCCGCCGAGCCGACTGCAGTTCCGCGGCTGGGTCACGTCCGGACAACCGGAGGCTGAGGCGGAGCACACCGGCGCTGGGGGATGCGGCGCGAGGGACGTCGGACCGCCGGTCCGGGCACCCGTGCGCCCGGGCCGGCGCCCGGTCTCACCCCTTGCGCAGCAGCAGAGTCCCCCGTCGGAACCGCTCGCCCTCGACCGGCTCACGGAGCAGGCGGCCCAGTTCGGTGAAGCCTGCCTTGTGGGTGAGGGCTGCCAGGGCGTCGATCGGCCAGCGGTACGCCGTTGTCACCTTGTGGTCGAAGGGGGTGAGCGGGTCGCCCGACGATTCGAAGAAGGCGAGCAGGAGGTGGCCGCCGGGGGCGAGGACGCGGTGGAACTCCGCCAGGTACGCGGCCACATCCCGCTCCGGGGCGTGGATCAGTGAGTACCAGGACACCACTCCGCGCAGCTCGCCGTCGGGCAGGGCGAGGGCGTCCATGGAGCCGACCTCGAACCGGATGTCCGGGTAGGTCTCGCGGGCCAGGTCGATCATCGCCGGGGACAGGTCGATGCCGAGGACGTCCAGGCCCAGGTCGTGCAGCAGGGCCGTCACCGGGCCGGGGCCGCAGCCCAGCTCCGCGACGGGGCCCGCGCCGTCGGCCCGCACGTGGCCGGCGAACGCCGTGAGCATCGCGTGGTCCAGGGAAGGGCTGCGGAGGTCGTCGCGGGGCAGTCCCGCGTACACGGTGGCGATGGCGTCGTAGGCGTCTGCCGTCGTACTGAGGTGGGTGGAGGATTCAGTCACGAGGCAGGACCCTAGGGCCTCCCTCTGACATTCCGACATCCAGCACGGACCGCCGTGGGCGGGCGCTAGGCGTGGAAGGCTGTCGTCGCCTCCAGGGCGGCCCGCCCCGTCGTGGCCCGGTTCACCGGCGCGCTCTCGTCCGCGTAGCCGAAGGAGACGCCCACGAGCAAGCGTCCCCCTGTGGAGCCGAGTTCCTCCCGGACGGTGTCGGCGTAGAAGCTGAGCAGACCCTGCGGGCAGCTGTCCACGCCGTATGCGGCCATGGCCAGGAGCAGCGTCTGCAGGTAGGCGCCGACGTCGGCGGCCAGCCGCGGCCCGCCGTCGCCGGTGACGAACAGGAACGCGGCATGCGGCGCCCCGTAGAAGCGCAGGCTCTCCGCGTCGTAGGCCGCGCGTGCCGCGTGGTCGTCGGGGCCGATGCCCAGGGCTCCGTACAGCCCCGCGCCGAACGCCGCCCGCCGCTCCTGGTGGACGGGGGCGTACATGCCCTCGGAGTACGGGAAGTCGGCCGAGGTGCGCTGTTCGGCGTGGGCCGCCCGCAAGGCTTCCGCCAGGCGTTCGCGCTTCCTGCCGCTGACCACCTCGACCCACCACGGCTGCGCGTTGGAGTTGGACGGTGCGGTGCCGGCGAGAGCGAAGATCGCACGCATGGTGTCGTCGGGCACGGCGTCGGGGCGGAACGCGCGCGTCGCGTGGCGACCCCGTATCAGCTTCTCCGCGTAGTCGCTCAACTCGGTGGAAACGGCCAGCCTGCTCATAGAGCTCTCCTCAGACCCAGAAGCGCCGATTAAGTAAACGGTCTCGTTTACTTGCGGCGCCACTGTAACCATCGCCTCCCTCCGAAGTAAACGGGAACGTATACTTCCCCCATGAGTACGGTGACGACGGCCGCTCGGCGGCAGGGGCGCGGAGGACGCGAGCGCATCCTGGCCGCTGCCGCCCAACTGTTCGCGACCCAGGGGATCAACGCGACCGGTATGGAACAGGTCGCGGAGCAGGCTCCGGTGTCCAAGCGCACCCTCTACGCGCACTTCCGGACCAAGAGCGACCTGGTCGTCGCCCACCTTCGCGACCTCGCCTCGTCCGGCGGGACCCTGGAAAGCGCGCTGGCGCGTGAGGACATCCCGGCCAGAGAGCGGATCCTCGCGCTGTTCGTCCTGCCCGCGGCGGACGCGGCCCCTGTACGCGGGTGTCCGTTCATCGACGCCGCGGCCGAGTTCCCCGACCCGCAGAGCGCGGTCCACTCCTACGCCCGCGAACAGAAGCTGCTGATGGTGCAGTTGGTGACCGCACTCGTCACGGAACTCGGCTGCCGCGAGCCCGCCGCACTCGCCGAGCAACTCGTCACCCTCGCGGACGGGGCCGCCAGCCGCGCCATGGTGCTGGGCGACGCGGACTACGGACGGCACGCGCGGGCAGCGGCTGAGGTCCTTCTCGACCATGCCCTGCCGGGCAGCACGCGCTGACCGAGGAGGGCGGCCTCCGCCCCCGTCCGTCCCTACAACCCCTCCTCCGTCGGCCTGTGTTCCACGTATTCGATGACCGTGCCGTCGCGATGGCGGGCCGTGAAACCCGAGCCCGTGGGGACCTTGATCAGGGGCTCCGTGATGGTCGCGCCTTCCGCCGCCAGGCGGGTCAGGTACGCCTGGGCCGAGTCCACGAGCAGCGTGCCGTCGACGGCGCGGAAGGGGGCCAGCGTTTCCTCCGTGCCCTCGATCAGGAGGAACGCTCCGACCACCGCCAGGTTCAGCCCCTTCTCGGGGTACGTGAACCACATGTCCCGTTCCGTGCCGAGCAGGCGCTCGTAGGACGCCGTCAGCGTGTCCAGCGTGCCGGGGCCCGTGTAGACGCGGATGAAGGGGCGGGGTGCGGCGAGGTCTGAGGAGTCGTTCCGGTGGCGCCACATGGTGGGGGTTTCCCTCGTGGTTTTCGTCGTGGATTCCGTCATGGGTTCAGCCTCGGGGCCGGCGGGCAGCGCAGCCAGACAGGCGTTCATGGGGGTGACTCCAGGTCATACGCTGGGCGCATGGCGACCACGACGGCGACCACCACGGCAACGGGCACGGCAACCAAGCCCCTCGGCAAGGAACTTGGCGGGTTCCTGCGCGCCCACCGCGAGCGGCTCTCCCCTGGTGACGTCGGACTGCCGCACACCGCGCGCCGCCGCACCCCCGGGCTCCGCCGCGAGGAGGTCGCCGCGCTGTCCGGCGTCTCCGTCGCCTGGTACACCTGGCTGGAGCAGGGGCGCGTGGACACCTCCCGGCAGGTGCTCGACGCCGTCGCCCGCGCCCTGCGCCTCGACGACGCCTCCCACCGGCACGCCCTCGCCCTCGCCGGGTTCGCTCCCGGCGCGGCGGCCCCACGCGCCTCGTACGATCCGAACCTCCGTGCCATGCTCGACAGTTGGGTCGGCAGTCCGGCGCTGATCCTGGGCCCTGCCCACGACATCCTTGCCTGGAATGGCGCGTACGCCGAGGTATGGCCCGATCCCGCCGGACTCCCCGCGGAGCAGCGCAATCTGCTGCTCCTGCTCGTCGGGGACGAACGGCACCAGCAGGTGCTGCCCGGCTGGGAGTCCGTCGCCATGGACCTCTATCGGCACCTGCGCACCCGCGCGGACCGCCGCCCCGGCGACGGGGCCTTTCAGCGGCTCACCGACCGGCTCGCGGCCGCACGGCCGGATCTGGACGACTGGTGGGCCTGCCGCTCCGTCGGGGACTTCGCCCCGCGGACCGTCGGGATCACGCGGCAAGACGACCCGACGCCCCGCCCGTACGCCATGAACCTGCTGCTCACCCCGCAGCCGCAGGACACCACCATCCTCGTGATGACCCCTGCGGCCACTACGCTCCCGGAGTCGACGGATCCACCGTCGCCTGATGCTCCACCGTCAGGTGCTCCTCGGCCTTGAGCCACGGCAGGAACTGCGCCTTCCTGCGCCACCCGCAGGTGTCACAGCTCAACTGCCGCTGCACACCGGCCTTCTGGACCCGCACCACGTGCTCCCGCCCGTGCTGGTCCCATCGTCTGACCCTGCTCGTGGTCGTGGGGGTAGGCATGCGCCTCAGTGTGCACGGAAGCCCCCGGTTCCATAACCCGGAACCGGGGGCTTCCCGCAGCCAATGTCAGTCGGTTCGTCAGCAGCCCACGAGACGCGTCGCGAGGTAGCCCTCGATCTGGTCGAGGGAGACGCGCTCCTGCTTCATGGTGTCGCGCTCGCGCACCGTCACCGCGTTGTCGTCGAGGGTGTCGAAGTCGACCGTCACGCAGTACGGCGTGCCGATCTCGTCCTGGCGGCGGTAGCGGCGGCCGATGGCGCCCGCGTCGTCGAACTCGATGTTCCAGTTCTGGCGCAGGGCGGTGGCCAGGCCCTTGGCCTTCGGGGAGAGCTCCGGGTTCCTCGAAAGGGGCAGGACCGCGACCTTCACCGGCGCGATGCGGTGGTCGAAGCGCATGACCGTCCGCTTCTCCAGCTTGCCCTTGGCGTTCGGGGCCTCGTCCTCGATGTAGGAGTCGAGGAGGAAGGCGAGCATCGTGCGGCCGACGCCGGCCGCGGGCTCGATGACGTACGGAGTCCAGCGCTCGCCGGCCTCCTGGTCGAAGTACGACAGGTCCTGGCCGGAGGCCTTGGAGTGCGCGGTCAGGTCGTAGTCCGTGCGGTTGGCGACGCCTTCCAGCTCGCCCCACTCGCTGCCGCCGAACTGGAAGCGGTACTCGATGTCAGCGGTGCGCTTGGAGTAGTGGGAGAGCTTCTCCTTCGGGTGCTCGTACCACCGCATGTTCTCCTCGCGCAGGCCCAGGCCGGTGTACCAGTTCCAGCGCTGCTCCATCCAGTACTCCTGCCACTTCTCGTCCTCGCCCGGCTTGACGAAGAACTCCATCTCCATCTGCTCGAACTCGCGGGTGCGGAAGATGAAGTTGCCGGGCGTGATCTCGTTGCGGAAGGACTTGCCCATCTGCGCGATGCCGAAGGGCGGCTTGCGGCGCGAGGTCTGCTGGACCTGGCCGAAGTTGGTGAAGATGCCCTGCGCGGTCTCGGGGCGCAGGTAGGCGACGGAGCCGCTGTCCTGCGTGGGGCCGAGGTGCGTGGCGAGCATGCCGGAGAACTGCTTGGGCTCGGTGAACTGGCCCTTGGTGCCGCAGTTGGGGCAGTTGATGTCCGCGAGGCCGTTGGCCGGCGGGCGGTTGTGCTTGGCCTCGTAAGCCTCTTCCAGGTGGTCGGCGCGGTGGCGCTTGTGACAGGAGAGGCACTCGGTGAGCGGGTCGGAGAAGGTCGCGACGTGGCCGGAGGCCTGCCAGACCTCGCTGGCCAGGATCACCGACGAGTCGATACCGACAACGTCCTCGCGCGAGGTGACCATGTAGCGCCACCACTGGCGCTTGAGGTTCTCCTTCAGCTCGACGCCCAGCGGTCCGTAGTCCCAGGCGGCGCGCTGACCGCCGTAGATCTCACTGCAGGGGAAAACGAAGCCACGGCGCTTGCTGAGGCTGACGATGGTGTCGATCTTGTCGGCGGCCACGGTGCTCTCTTCATTACGACGGCGGACGAAGCAAGTGCTGCCGGAGCAGCGGCTTCGGGAGCGAATGCTTCAGGTTACCGGCGGCCCGACCCCCCTAATCAAATCGGTTACCCGCACATCCCCTCACCGACCCCTTGTTGACAATCGTTTCCACATTTGTTGAAAATGAGTGTCATGAACGTACGACGCCTGATACCCACCGCCGCCCTTGCCTCCGCCACGGTCCTCGGCCTCACGGCGCTGACCGCCTGCTCCACCTCCGCCGCGGACGACAAGGACGGCAAGCTGGACGTCGTGGCGTCGTTCTACCCCATGCAGTACCTCGCGGAGCAGATAGGCGGCGACCACGTCTCCGTCACCACGCTCACCGAGCCCGGCCAGGAGCCGCACGACCTCGACGTCTCCGCCAAGCAGCGCGGCGAGCTCGAAGAGTCCGACGTCGCCCTGTACCTCAAGGGCCTGCAGCCCGCCGTCGACGACGCGATCGACCAGTCCGGCATCAAGACCAAGGTCGACGCCGCCTCGCTGACCAGCACGGAGAAGCACGGCACCGAGGTCGGCGGGCACGCCGACGAGCACGAGGAGGAGGGCCACGAGGGCCACGGCCACGGCCACTCCCACGAAGGCGCCGACCCCCACATCTGGCTCGACCCGGTGAAGTACGCCGAGGTCGCCGAGGGCGTCGGCAAGGCCCTGCAGAAGGCCGACCCGGACAACGCGGCGGCGTACAAGAAGAACACCGCGAAGCTCGTGAAGAACCTCGACGGCCTGGACAAGTCCTTCGAGAACGGCCTGAAGAACACCAAGAACAAGGTCTTCATCACCACCCACGCCGCCTTCGGCTACCTCGCCGAGCGCTACGGCCTCACCGAGGAGGCCATCAGCGGCCTCGACCCCGAGGGCGAGCCCAGCGGCAAGCGCGTCAGGGAACTCCAGAAGATGGCGAAGGCCGACGGCGTCACCACGGTCTTCTACGAGACGCTCGTCAGCGACCGGACGGCGAAGACCCTCGCCAAGGACACCGGCCTGAAGACCGATGTGCTCGACCCCGTCGAGGGCATCACCGACGACTCCAGGGGCGACGACTACATCCAGGTCATGGAGTCCAACCTGAAGGCCCTGCAGAAGGCCCTGGGCGCCAAGTGACACCCCCTGCGGTTACGGAGGCACGAGCCATGAGCAAGAACGCCTGCACCGGTGAAGGCAGCGGCGAGGACAGCGGCGAAGCCGTCATATCCCTGCGCAAGGTGACGGCCGAGCTCGGCTCGCGCCCCGTGCTGCGCGGCATCGACCTCACCGTGCGCCGCGGCGAGGTCGTCGCCCTGCTCGGCGCCAACGGCTCGGGCAAGTCCACCGCCGTCCGCACGGTCATCGGGCAGGTCCCCGTCACCGGCGGCGACGTCGAGATCTTCGGCACCCCGCGCCGCCGCTTCCGCGACTGGGCCCGCGTCGGGTACGTCCCGCAGCGCACCACCGCCGCGGGCGGCGTACCCGCCACGATCACCGAGGTCGTCGCCTCCGGGCGGCTCTCCCGCGCCCGCCTCGGCATCCTGCGCAAGGCCGACCGCGAGGCCGTCGCCCGCGCCATCGACCTGGTGGGCCTCGCCGACCGCGCCAAGGACTCCGTCAACGCGCTCTCCGGCGGCCAGCACCAGCGGGTCCTCATCGCCCGCGCGCTGGCCTCCGAGCCGGAGCTGCTGATCATGGACGAGCCGATGGCGGGCGTCGACCTCGCGAGCCAGGAGGTCCTCGCGGCCACCCTGCGCCAGCAGGTCGCGGCCGGCACCTCCGTCCTCCTCGTCCTGCACGAGCTCGGCCCCCTGGAGCCGCTGATCGACCGCGCCGTGGTGCTGCGCGACGGCTGCGTGATGCACGACGGCCCGCCCCCGCGCGCCGTCGGCCAGCACGCCCTGCCCGGCCACGACCACGTCCACCCGCACACCGCCGACGCGGAACCGGTCCGTACCGGCCTGCTGACCTGACCGAGGGCGAGCAAGAACCATGGAACTCCTCGATTACGCCTTCATGCAGCGGGCGCTGCTCGCCGCCGTCCTCGTGGGCATCACCGCGCCCGCCGTCGGCATCTACCTCGTCCAGCGCCGCCAGGCCCTGATGGGCGACGGCATCGGCCACGTGGCGATGACGGGTGTGGGCCTCGGCTTCCTGCTGTCGGCCTCGCCCGTGTGGATGGCGACGGCGGTCGCGATCGTCGGCGCCGTCGTCATGGAGCTGATCCGCTGGTACGGCAAGACGCGCGGCGACATCGCCCTGGCGATGCTCTTCTACGGCGGCATGGCGGGCGGCGTCATGTTCATCAACCTCGCTCCCGGCGGCTCGAACGCGAACCTCCAGTCGTACCTCTTCGGCTCGCTCTCGACGGTCTCCGAGGAGGACGTCTCGGCGATCTGCCTGCTCGCCGCCTTTGTGGTTCTCGTCACGGTCGGGCTGCGCCGCCAGCTCTTCGCGGTGAGCCAGGACGAGGAGTTCGCGCGCGTCACGGGCCTGCCGGTGCGCGCCCTGAACCTGCTCACCGCCGTCACCGCCGCGGTCACGGTCACCGTCGCCATGCGGGTCGTGGGCCTGCTCCTGGTCTCCGCGCTGATGGTGGTGCCGGTGGCGGCCGCGCAGCAGCTGACCAAGAGCTTCGCGGTGACCTTCGCGGGCTCGGTGGCCATCGGCGTCGCGGTGACGCTCGGCGGCACCGTCACCTCGTACTACCAGGACGTGCCGCCCGGCGCGACGATCGTGCTCCTGACCATCGGTGTCTTCATCGTCCTGACGGTCCTCGCGACGCCGCTGGCCAGGCGCAGGGCGCGGGCCGCGGCCGCCGCCGAGGCGGCCGGCGACCCCGCGGAGTGCTCGGTACCGGCCCAGCCGGTGGCCAAGGCCTGACCCGGCTCCGGGCCGACCTGGCACAATGGCCCGGCAAGGCCCAGACCAGAGCGTGACGCGAGGAGGCAACCGTGGGAGCCCCGGTTCGAGGCAGGTCGACCCGCCAGCGTGCGGCGGTGGCCGCGGCACTCGACGACGTGGACGAGTTCCGCAGTGCCCAGGAGCTGCACGACATGCTCAAGCACAAGGGCGACTCGGTCGGTCTGACCACGGTCTACCGCACCCTCCAGTCCCTCGCCGACGCCGGCGAGGTCGACGCCCTGCGCACCAACGACGGAGAGACGGTCTACCGCCGCTGCTCGACCGGCGACCACCACCACCACCTGGTCTGCCGCGTCTGCGGCAAGGCCGTCGAGGTCGAGGGCCCCGCGGTCGAGAAGTGGGCCGAGGCGATCGCCTCCGAGCACGGCTTCGTGAACGTGGCGCACACCGTGGAGATCTTCGGTACGTGCCAGGAGTGCGCGAGCAAGTAGTCGTACGTACGTGGAGGGGCCCGCACCGTCGCGCTGACGGTGCGGGCCCCTTCGCGGTCCATGGACCTAACTGTTCGCGATCTGCTCCTCATTGGGAATGGCCCCGCCGAAGCGCCGGTCCCGGGAGGCGTATTCGAGGCATGCCCGCCACAGGTCGCGGCGGTCGAAGTCCGGCCACAGGACGTCCTGGAAGACCATCTCGGCGTAGGCGCTCTGCCACAGCAGGTAGTTGGAGGTGCGCTGCTCGCCGGACGGGCGCAGGAAGAGGTCGACGTCCGGCATGTCCGGGTAGTACAGGTACTTCGCGAAGGTCTTCTCGTTGACCTTGGCCGGGTTGAGCCGGCCCGCCTTCACGTCCTCCGCGATGGCCTGGGCCGCGTCCGCGATCTCGGCGCGGCCGCCGTAGTTCATGCAGAAGTACAGGGTCAGCTTGTCGTTGTCCTTGGTCTGCTCCTGGGAGATCTCCAGCTCCCTGGCGACCGACTTCCACAGCTTGGGCATCCGGCCCACCCAGCGCACCCGCACGCCGAGGTCGTCGAGCTGGTCGCGGGTCTTGCGGATGAAGTCGCGGTTGAAGTTCATCAGGAACTTCACCTCGTCCGGGGACCGCTTCCAGTTCTCCGTGGAGAAGGCGTAGAGCGAGATCGCGCCGACGCCCATCTCGATGCTGCCCTGCAGCACGTCGAGGACGCGCTCGGCGCCGACCTTGTGCCCCTCGGTGCGCGGCAGCCCGCGATCCTTCGCCCACCGCCCGTTCCCGTCCATGACGATCGCCACGTGCTGCGGGACCAGCTCACCGGGGATCTTCGGCGGTCGCGCGCCCGAGGGGTGGGGCTCGGGCAGCTGATACTCACGGCGGGACCGTCCGAGGATTCCGCGTCGTGCCATGGGGGGCTCTCTCCTACCTAGCTTGTTCACCGCACGCGACGTACTCGCGTGCTCACGTGCTTTTCTCTACGTACCGCAAAGAACGCAGTCCGCGCTCCAGGTGCCAGTGCAGATAGGCGGAAACAAGCCCGCTGCCCTCCCTGGCGTGCCGCGCCTCGCACGCGTCCGCCGTCTCCCAGTCGCCGGTGAGCAGCGCGCCGAGCAGCGTGAGCGTCTCCGTGGACGGTACGACGCTGCCGGGCACCCGGCAGTCGACGCAAATCGAGCCGCCCGCCGCGACGGAGAAGAAGCGATTCGGTCCCGGCAGGCCGCACTTGGCACAGTCCGTGAAGCTGGGCGCGTAGCCGTTCACGGCGAGGGAGCGGAGCAGGAAGGCGTCGAGGACGAGGTGGGGCGCGTGTTCGCCGCGCGACAGGACGCGCAGCGCGCCGACGAGCAGCAGATACTGCTGCACCGCGGGCTCGCCCTCGTGGTCCGTGAACCGCTCGGCGGTCTCCAGCATGGCCGTGCCGGCGGTGTAGCGGGCGTAGTCGGTGACGATGCCGCTACCGTACGGAGCGATGGTCTCGCTCTGCGTGCAGAGCGGCAGCCCGCGCCCGACGAGCTCACTCCCGCGCGCGAAGAACTGCACGTCGACGTGCGAGAACGGCTCGAGCCGGGCCCCGAACTTGGACTTGGTCCGCCGCACCCCGCGGGCGACGGCGCGTACGCGTCCGTGACTGCGGGTGAGTATCGTGATGATGCGGTCCGCTTCACCCAGCTTCTGGGTGCGCAGCACGATGCCGTCGTCGCGGAACAGACTCATGGGGTCCATTCTCGCGTACGGCGCCGGGTCTCCGGGCCGGGGTGCCCGATCAGGTCCGGGAGGACCCTGTGAGCGCACAGTCCGACGGCCCGTGCGGGCCGCTGATCCCGATGCCCGAGCTGACGCCCGACGCGCTGCGCGCCGCGGTGGCCCGGATTGCCCCCAGCCGGATCCCCGCGCTCACCCAGCACCTCTTCGAGGCGACGACGAACGCCCAGCAGACGCAGAGCCTGGCTCCCCTGCGCGCCTTCGTCCACTCATGGGCCGTCTTCGTCGCGATCGAGCGGCATCCGCAGCGCGCGGCCCGCCTGCGCGAACTGGAGCGGCTGGTGGATGCGGCGGAGCAGGACCCCTCGGACGCCATCACTGAGATCCGCCGCATTCGGAACGACGCGGAAGCGGAGGCCGGTCTGTGACCGACTGGTCCTGGGACTGGAACCCGGGCGAGGAGTACCTCACCGAAGGAGTTCCGCCCGGCGTCGTGGCCGAGTACAGCTGAGCGTCAGGGCACCTCGCCCCGGCTTCGCGCGTTCGCGTACGCCGTCGCCGCGCGCAGCCGCTCCGCCGCCGTCGCCGTGCGGATCGCCTCCGGGGCGCAGTCCCACTCGCGACCCCCTCCATAAGGGCGCAGCTGGACGTACGGCCCCTCGTGGCCCATCACCCGCCCCACACGGCCACTGCGCGTGTCGACGACGTACGCGCCCACCGGGAGGTTCGCCGGCACGCTCATGGCGCGCTCCTCAGCGCGGCCGCGAGGCGGGCCGCCGCGTCGACCGAACACCCTCCCAATTCGATCCGCGGACACGGGGCCTCCCTGGCGATGCTCGCCGGATCGATCCCCAATGACGGCAACACAATTCCCGCTCGCGTCAGCGCGGCGCGCAATTCCTTCACGGTTTCCTCCGCCTGTTCGACACATGCCACTGCGTGGTGCTTTCCGTCCGCCTTCACGTGGCTCCCCTTCGCCTTCGGATTTCACTCTTCTCACCCCCACAGTGACGCACGCCACCTACACTCGGCAGCAGTCTGTCCTCTACAACTGCGGGGCAGTGGAAGGCGGTTGGCCATGGCCAATGGTTCGCGGCAGGCGGCCTGGGAGTTCTTCGGCGCGGAGCTGAAGCGACGCCGCGAGGAGGCTGGGCTCAGCCAGTCCGCTCTGGGGGTACGGGTATTCGTATCCGGGGGATACATCGGCCAGTTCGAGCAGGCCATTCGAAAACCTCAGCTGGATGTGGCGCAGCGTATTGATGAGGTGCTGCAAACCGGTGGCTTTTTCGAGCGGATGTGCCGAAAGCTGATCAGCGAGACCCGCTACGCGGAGTATTTCGCGCATGTGGCCGAGCTGGAGCAGCTCGCCACGGAGATCTGCGACTTCGCCCCGGCGGTGGTTCCGGGGCTCCTGCAAACCAAGGACTACGCCCGCGCCGTGTTCTTGGCGACTCACCCGTTCGCGACGGACGAGTACGTCGAGGAGAGAGTCATGGCTCGCATGGACCGCGCACCGATCCTCAAAGACGCCGCCCGTCCCATGTACTGGGCGATCCTGCACGAGGGCGTGCTGTGCACCCCGGTCGGCAGCCCGGACGTGATGGCTCAGCAACTGGACCACGTCACCGCCATGATGCGTGCGCGCACAGCGATGGTTCAGGTACTGCCGTTCTCTGCCGGGGCCTACCCGAACATGGGCAAGATGCTGAAGCTGATGGAGTTCGACGACGCTCCGCCAACTGCCTATACAGAGGGCGTACTTTCGGGGAACTTGCTGGACGACCCGGCAATGGTGAAGCAGATGCAGGCGGCATACGATCTGCTCAGGGCCGCCGCGCTGTCACCGGAGGCGTCCCTGGCCTTGATCGAGTCGGCGGTGGAGGACTACAGACCATGCGCGAGTACGACCTGAGCACCGCCCGCTGGCGCAAGAGCACGTACAGCGGCGGCGACAGCGGCGAATGCGTCGAGGTCGCCTACGACTTCGTCGGCGCCGCCCGCTGGCGTAAGAGCAGCTACAGCAGCGGCGATGAAAGCGACAACTGCGTCGAGGTCGCCGACGGAGTCCCCGGTGTCGTCCCCGTGCGGGACAGCAAGGTCGCCCAGGGCCCCGCCCTGGTGATCGGCGCCGGTGCCTGGTCCGCGTTCGTGGCGATGGTCGCGCCTACTGACGACTGATCGCCCTCGTAATGCCCGCCGCGATCGTCGTCGCCAGGGTCCAGCCCAGAACAAGCAGGGTGTACCCGAACCACTGGTACGCCCCCTCCGCCGCGTACGCCTTCTCCTGGCCGAAGTCGACGATCGGGAGCAGCAGGTCCAGCGTGTAGAAGAGCGCGTTGAAGTCCGGGGACTCGTCCGGCTTCAGCGCGGGCGGCTCGCGCAGCGCGAACGTGACGGACCCGACGAGCAGCAGCGACAGCAGCCAGGCCGCCGCCCGCGTGGGCCGGAAGCCGTAGCCGACGGTCACGTCCTGGAGGTGGCCCCAGGCCCTGGCGTACCACGGCAGGGTCGCCCGGTGGCGGCGGTGCTTCGCGAGCTGCACCGTGCGGGCGGCCGCGTCGTCGCCGTTGCGGCGGTACGCGGCGGTGAGCTGTTCGTACGCGTACGGGACGTAGCCGTCGGTGTCCCGTTCCAGGACCTGGAGCCGGCGCTCGGCGGGCTCGGGCGGGCCAAGCCTGGCGTACGTCAGGCCGTCGAGGCGGACCTGGTCCGGCCAGGTCTCCGGGGCGATGTGGAGGAAGTCGAGTTGGCAGCCGCGCAAGGTGACGACACCCTGTATGGGCTCGGCCTCGGCCAGATAGAGGGAACCCCCGACCACGTTGCTGGCGCGCAGGGCCGTGCCGCCCGGATCGGAGAGGCGGGCGCCCTCGAAATCGATCATGCCGGGGATACGGGCGCCGGGCATGTTGAGCCGTCCGGATGCCTTCAGCCGCGCCACGTGCAGGTCCGTCCCCACGCTGAGGTTCGACGCGTGCAGGGCCGTTCCTCCCGGATCGCTGAGCACCGCGTCGTCGAACGAGACGTACCCGGCGATGACTGCCCCCGCGAGGCGGACCTGGCCGTGGGCTGTGAAACCCTCGTCGGCCTGGAGGTCATCGTCGATCGTGACGCGGTTCAGGGCGAGGACGGGCTCGGAGTGCGCGACGCCCTGCTCCCCCACGTGCGCACCATTGAGGAAGACCGCCCCCGATATACGCGCGCCGCCGAGCCGGACGGGGCCCCGCACCCGGCACTTGGACATGCGCAGTGAGCCATCGACGCGCAGTGCGATGGCGTGCAGGCCGGGCAGGACGGAGCGGCTCAGGTTGAGCTGCCGCAGCTGTGCCCCGTACAGGTCGGGTACGTCGTCGAAGTAGCAGGCCCAGATGTGCACGGGTCCCGCGACGTCCGCGTACTGGAGGTCGAGCCGCTCGCTGATCCGGGCCCCGGCGAGCCGGAGCACCGGCGTCTCCCCGTCGCGCCGGGGCCCGTTCAGGAGCAGCGCTCGCAGCACCTCCGCCCGGACGGTGCGCTCGGGCCCCCAGCCGGCACCGAATTCGGGGCCCTCCTCGCATGTCGTACGGAAGTCCACGGTCCGCCCGAGCGGAAACGCCTCCCACAGCAGCCTTTCGGCGTCCGTCAGTTCGCTGATCTCCACCGACGAGACATTAGGCGAAGGCGTCGGACAGCGCCTGCGTCTCCGCGTACGAGGGGATTTCGCCGCTCACTGAAAGGTCCCGCGCCGCCGCCACCGCCGCGCCCAGTGCCGCGCGGAACAGCAGCGACCCGCAGCTGACCCGGTGTACGCCCGCCTCGGCGAGTTCCGGCAGGGAAGGTCCCTCAGGGGCGTGGAGGGTGTTGAGCGGGGTGCCTTCGAGGGCCGAGGTCAGCTCGGCGATGGCGCGCAGGTCGCGCAGGCCCGGGACGAACACCCCGTCCGCGCCCGCCCTGCGGTAGGCGGCCAGTCGTTCCCCGGTCTCCGGGGCCTTCCCCGCGCCCGGCAACCAGTACGTGTCCGTGCGGGCGTTGACGAAAAGCCTGCCGGCCGCGGCCTCTCGTACGGCGTAGAGGATCTCGCACTGGTGCGTGAGGTCCCGTAGCGAGCCGTCCGGGCGGCCGTCCTCGATGTTGATGCCGACGATTCCCGTGGCCGCCAACTCGGCCACAAGAACGGCCACTTCTTCGGGGTTGTCGGTGAAGCCGCCCTCAATGTCGACGCTGATCAGCGCGTCGAGGCGGGCCAGGCCGCGGGCCAGCCGGACCGTCTCCGCCCGGGTGGCGCCTGTCCCGTCAGGCAGGCCCGCCGCGGCCGCCACGCCCAGGCTGGTCGTGCCGACCGCGCGAAAACCGGCCGCGACGAGCGCGGCGGCCGACGCGTGGTCCCAGGCGTTGGGCAGCAGCAGGGGCGCACCGGCGCGGTGCAGGTCGCGGAACTCCTCGTACCGAAGCAGCGTCGTCATGCCACGACCGTAAGGGCGTGACGTTTCGGCGGGGGGCGAAGTGTGCCGACCGGCACGCTCACTCCTCCCGCGCGGGGAAGTACGCGTCGCCCGCGGATGCGCCTGGGCAGCCTCCAACTTCATCCCCGGCAAGAAGATCGAAGACGCCGTCCGGGCCATCGGCTCACTCGACCAGGCACTCAGGGCGGGCAGCAAGACGTCCGGCGCCTGGAAGGCCGTCAAGGCGTCCGGCCTGTCGTCCGACGTGATCGCCGGCATCGGGAAGCGGGCCAGGGAGGCGCTGAAGGCCTGCGGTGGCCGCGGTCTCCGCGGTGCGGCCGTGTCGCGCAATGCGGGCGACGGGTGCCTGATACCGCCCATGCTGGACAACGTCGGAGAGGACTACGTGCGGGGCAAGCATGTCGAAGGCGGCGCGCACGTCGAGCCCGAGAAAGGCGTCGGCAGCCAGCCCACCTCATGGTTCAAGCTCGTGCAGGACGAGTACGGCAGCGTACGCAGCATGTACCCGATATCGAAACCGGTCGAGTAGGGGAAAGCCAGTGGCAGTCACCATCTACCTGGAGAACGGGACGCGCGAGCGAATGGCGCGCGTCGGCGACGATCCGGACGAAAGCTTCCTCACGGCATGCCACGCGGCACCGGACGGCAGCGTCATGAGCGGCGTCTTCTCCGTCGGCGACACCATGTTCAACGAGCTGCAACTGCCGCGGCTCGCGGAGGAGCTGAACCAGCTCCCCGAGGAGCTCAAGACGGACACGACCCGGCGGGTGGCCGAGATGGCGCAGCGGGCCGCGGCTCTGCGCGGCTACCTGTTCATCTCCGGGGACTGACCCCGAAAGACAGCTGGATGACAGCCGGAAGAAAGTCTGGAGGAAGACGTACCGCATGCCCCTCGTCATCTACGTGGAAGACCAAGTGCACGGCCGGATGGCCAAGACCCACGAAGACCGCAAGGAGACGTTCCTGGCCCTGTGCGAGTCGGCACCGGAGGGCAGCATCCTGCGCGCCGTGAACCGCCACGGCGACACCATGTTCAACGAGATTCAACTCAAGCGTTTCGTGGCGGAGTTGAACGCTCTCCCGGAGCGGGAGAAGAACAGTACGGTGCGCAAGCTCATCGCGGCGGCCGAGTTCGCGATCGCCTCCTTCGGCTACCTGTATTTCGTCGGGGAGCCCGTACGGGGCTGAGCGCGTGAGTCACCGAGAGGTGGGCGTCCCGCTGCGAGTGGGGCGCCCATGCGCTTTCGTGCGCACAAGGCATGGCCCAAGATGTGCACATGAAGAGTGACTTGTTCTCCAGTGACCACATGGCCCAGCCGGCCCTCGCCCCCGGCATGACGCTCCAGAATGCCAAATCCGTCAAGTACGCGGTGGACGGCGAGATGTTCGCCCGGCAGGGCGCCATGATCGCCTACCGGGGCGACCTGCAGTTCGAACGCAAGGGGCAGGGCGTGGGCGGCATGCTCAAGCGCGCCGTGACCGGCGAGGGGCTGCCGCTGATGGCCGTGCGGGGCAAGGGCGAGGCGTGGTTCGCGCACGAGGCGCAGAACTGCTTCATCGTCGACATCGAGCCCGGCGACGTCCTCACGGTCAACGGCCGCAACGTCCTCTGCTTCGACGCGACCCTCTCGTACGAGATCAAGACCGTGAAGGGCTCGGGCATCGCCGGGGGCGGGCTGTTCAACAGCGTCTTCACCGGCAGCGGGCGGCTCGGCCTGGTCTGCGACGGGAATCCGCTGGTGATCCCCGTGTCGCCGCAGCAGCCCGTGTACGTCGACACGGACGCGGTGGTCGGCTGGACCGCCGGCCTGAGCACGTCCCTGCACCGCTCGCAGTCCATCGGGTCGATGATCCGCGGCGGCTCGGGCGAGGCCGTGCAGCTGAAGCTGGAGGGCGAGGGGCACGTCATCGTGCGGCCGAGCGAGGTGACGCCGCAGAAGGCGCAGCAGCACTGAGCCCCCGGACGCGGTACGCGGTGTCGGTGACGGTCGATAACCGGCCGAGCGCCGCTACAGCCGGCGAGCAGGCGTCTTGTGCAAGCAAGTACCTTTCGTCTCATGCTTGTTGACCAAGGAGACGAGAGGGCGGGTGTGCGGCTGCGGCCGCCGCGCCATTCCCTGGACCGCCGCGCCGTCGCCTGGTGGCGTACGCAACTGCTGCTGACGACGGCCGTCCCGGTGGGCCTCCTGGTCCTGCTCGCCGTGCTCATCGCGCCGGCCCGCTTCTGGCTGCTGCTGCCCGCCGCGGTCATCGCGGTGCCGGGGCTGCTCGCCGGGGCGCTGCTCCCGCTGTGGTGGTACAAGGTGCACCGCTGGGAGGTCACCGACGACGCGGTGTACGTGCGGACCGGCTTCTTCTGGATGGAGGGCCGGATCGCGCCGATGTCGCGGCTCCAGACGGTCGACACGATGCGCGGGCCCGTCCAGCGGGTCTTCGGGCTGACGACCGTGACGGTCACCACGGCGTCCGCCAAGGGCGCCCTGAAGGTCAAGGGGCTCGACCACGCGACCGCCGCCGAACTGGCCGAGCGGCTCGCCCTCGTCACCCAGGCGACGCCGGGGGACGCGACGTGAGCGGGGTGGCCGAGTCCCCCGGTGCCCCCACGGCCTCCGGTGCCCTCGGTGTCGGCGATGTCCGTGACGCCTCCGATGTCCACGACGAGCCCGGCTGGCGGCGGCTCGACCGGCGTTCGCTGCTCGTCACCGTGCAGATGACCGGCGGCGTGGTGACCGCCATCGGCCTGCCGGTCACCCTCAGCTTCCAGGGCTGGGTGGACATGGGGCCCGTGATCGCCTGGGCGGTGGGGCTGAGCCTGCTGGTGATCGCGTGCGGCGTCGGGCTCGACGCGCTGCGGCTGCGCCACAGCCGCTACCGCGTCGGCCCCGAGCGGGCCGAGCTGCGCAGCGGCATCCTCTTCGCCAAGCACCGCTCCCTGAGCCGCGAGCGGATACGTTCCGTCGACCTCGTCGCCCACCCACTGCTGCGCCTCCTCGGCCTGGTGGAGGTCCGGATCGGCACCGGCGAGCAGAGCTCCGCCCAAGAGGCCACCCTCGAACTCCGTCCGGTCCGCAGGGCCGAGGGCGAGCGGCTGCGGCGCGAACTGCTCAGCCGGGCGGCCCCCGACGCCGCGTCGGACGCGGAGGGCACGATCGCCGCCCTCGACTTCCGCTGGATCAGGTACGCCCCGCTGTCCTTCGTCACCTCCGCGCTCGCCGCCGCGGCGGGCGGCGCGGTGATGCAGGTCAGCGAGTGGTTCGGGGTGCAGGAGGAGGTCATCGAGTGGGTGGGTGACCTGTTCCGCGGGATGTCCGTGGCGGGCATCGTGCTCGCCCTGGTCGCGGGGGCGCTGGCGGCCGGGTCGGTGGGGGCGCTCGGGCTGTGGGTCGAGATGTGGTGGAACTACCGCCTCGAACGGGAGCCCGGCGGGACGCTGCGGGTGCGGCGCGGGCTGCTCACGACGCGCTCGGTCTCCCTGGAGGAGGCCCGGCTGCGCGGTGTCGACGTGGTGGAGCCGCTGGGCCTGCGGCTGTCGGGCGCGGCCCGGGTCGACGCGGTCGCCACGGGTCTGTCCCGGCGTGACGAGGAGGACCAGGCGGGCCCCAGCACCCTGCTGCCCGCCGCGCCGCGCCGGCTCGCCGACGAGGTGGCGGCGCGGGTCCTGCGGGAGCCGGCGACGCCCACCGCCGCGCGACTCACGGCCCATCCGCGGGCGGCGCGGTCCCGGCGGATCCGCTGGGCGGTGTCTGCGGCGCTGGCACCCGCGCTGGTCCTGCTGCTCCTCGGGGCGCTGACCGGCCTGCCGACGCTCACGTATCTGGGGGCGGGCGTCGCGGTGGTCCTGGTGCCGGTGGCGGTGGCGCTCGCCTGCGACGCGTACCGCAGCCTGGGGCACGCGCTCGACGCCGACTACCTGGTCGTACGCTCCGGCACGCTGCGCCGCTCCACGGTGGCGCTGCGCCGCGGCGGCGTCATCGGCTGGACCGTCAAGCAGTCCGTGCTCCAGCGCCGGGCGGGCCTGGTCACCCTGAGCGCGACGACGGCCGCGGGCGCGCAGGCGTACGCGGCGTACGACGTGGGAGAGGCGGAGGGGCTGGTGTTCGCGGAGCGGGCGGTACCGGGTCTTCTGACCCCGTTCCTGGAAGGGGCCCCCACCACGCCCTCGTAAGGGCGCAGGCTCGCGCCCCGTAAGAGGCGCAGGCGGCATCGCCAGCGGCTCCGCCGCGGGGTCGCCCCGTAAGGGGCGCGGGGAACTGCGCGACCAGCCACAACGAACCCGCACAGTCCCCACACGCCCGCCCCCCCCCTGAACTCAGCGAGCGGCCCGCTTCTCGTAGCCGACGAGGCGGACACACACAGCAAGCCCCTCGATCGCCTGCTCCAGCTCCGCGAGGCCGGGGTAGCTGGGCGCGATGCGGATGACGGCGTCGCGCGGGTCGTTCCCGTACGGGTGCGTCGCCCCGGCCGGAGTGAGGACGATCCCCGCCTCGGCGGCGCGGCGCACGACCTCCTTGGCGCAGCCGTCCGGGACTTCGAGGGTGACGAAGTAGCCGCCCTTGGGCGACGTCCAGGAGGCGAGGCCCGTGGAGCCGAGCTCCGCGTCCAGGATGCGGGCGACCGTCTCGAACTTGGGCTGCAGCAGGGCGCGCTGCCGCTCCATGTGGGCGCGTACGCCGTCCGCGTCCTTCAGGAACATGACGTGCCGCAGCTGGTTGACCTTGTCCGGGCCGATCGAGCGCTTCTGGTTGTGGGCGAGCAGCCACTTCACGTTGGCGGGCGACGAGCCGAAGAAGGCGACGCCCGCGCCCGCCGCCGTGATCTTCGAGGTGGAGCCGAAGACGAAGGCGCGGTCCTCGTGCCCGGCCGCGGCGCAGGCGGCGAGCAGGTCGGCGATCTCGGCGGGCTCGTCGGTGAGGTGGTGGGCGGCGTACGCGTTGTCCCAGAAGATCCGGAAGTCCGGGGCGGCGGTGGGCATCGCGGCGAGCCGCGCGACGGTCTCGTCGCTGTAGACGACGCCGTCGGGGTTGCTGTACTTCGGCACGCACCAGATGCCCTTGACCGCCGGGTTCCCGGCGGCGAGCCGCTCGACCTCGTCCATGTCGGGGCCTTCGGCGGTCATCGGCACGGGGATCATGTCGATGCCGAACCGCTCGCAGAGCGCGAAGTGCCGGTCGTAGCCGGGCACCGGGCAGAGGAACGCGATGCGCCCCTGGTCCACCCAGCGCGACTCGGCGCCGGGCAGCACGCCGAGGAGGGCGTGCACGAGGCAGTCGTGCATCAGCTCCAGGCTGGAGTTGCCGAGCGCGAGCAGCTGCCCGGCGGGCACCTGGAGCAGCTCGGCGAAGATCTCCCGGAGCTCGGGCAGGCCTTGGAGCCCGCCGTAGTTGCGCACGTCGGTGCCGTCGGCGGAGGTGTGCCGTCCACCGGGCAGGCTCAGCAGGTCCACGGCGAGGTCGAGCTGCTCCGGCGCCGGCTTGCCCCGCGTCAGGTCGAGGGAGAGCCCGCGCCCGGCGAGCTCCTCGTAGTCCCGCCGCGCCCGCTCGAGCAGCCCGGCGAGGGCCGGGGCGTCGGGGGCCGTGGCGTCGGGGCTCAGCTCGGTGGTCATGGTGTCGCCTCTCGCAGGTCGGGTAAAGCCTGCCGAGGATACAAACCGGCGCGGCACGACGGCGGCGCCGTCCGGCCCGTGAGCGGACACACCGGGACACACCGGCGGCGCACCAGCGGGCGCAGCGGCGGACGCGCCGGCGGGCACCGCACGTCCTGACCCCAGATTTCCCACCCGTGCGGGCGCGCTGCGTGGAGTCTTGACCCGCCCCCCGCCCGCTCCTATCGTCGCCACGCCACCCATGACGTAGGACGTGGGACCTCTCAGGTAGGCAAGGGAGACACAGTGACCGATCTGCCCTCTCCGACCGTGCGCCGCGCCGTCCTGCCGGACCGCCGGGCCTTCCTCAAGTACTCGGGTGCGCTGAGCGCGGCCGCCGCCGTCACGACCACGCTCTCCGCCTGCTCTTCGGGGCCCGAGTCGACCAATGAGACCGGGGGTGGCGGTCAGGGCGGCGGGTCGACGCTCACGGCCGTCATCGGGTACGGGAACGACGGCAGCTGGGACCCGACCCAGACCGCGTCCGCCTTCGCGATGGCCGGCAACGAACACATCTACGAGGGGCTGCTCGGGACCGATCCGATCACCCGTGAGCCGTACGCCGCGCTCGCCACGGAGATCCCGAACGACCTCAAGGCGACGACGTGGAAGTTCACCCTGCGGCCGGGGGCCAAGTGGCACGACGGGAAGCCCGTCACCGCCGACGACGTCGTGTTCGTCTTCGACCGCATCCTCGACCCGAAGACCCAGACGCTCGCCAAGGGCTTCTTCGCGAGCTGGCTGAAGGAGGTCAGGAAGGTCGACGCGACCTCCGTCGAGCTGGTGCTGAGGTTTCCCTTCCCCGACGGTGCCGCCCGGCTCTCCCTCGCCAAGATCATGCCGAAGCACGTGTTCGGGAAACCCGGCGCCTGGGACGACGCGACCAAGGGGAAGGCGGTGGGTTCCGGACCGTACAAGCAGGCCTCGCACCACCCGAAGTCGAACACCACCTTCGAGGCCTTCGACGACTACAACGGCCCGCGCAAGGCCGCCTTCAAGAAGATGAACTGGCTGACCATCGTGGACGCCGCGCCGCGCGTCGCGAAGATCTCCGGCGGCAGCGCGGACGCGGAGATCGCCGACAACATCCCGTACGCCAACATCGAGCAGCTGAAGAAGGGCGGGATGACCGTCGAGGGCGGGGCCGGGATGAACAATCTCTTCCTGCTCTTCAACACGGCCCACAAGCCGTTCGACGACGTCCGTGTCCGGCAGGCCCTGCACTACGCCATCGACCGCGACAAGATGATCCGGGCCGCCCTCAAGGGCCACGGCAAGGCGTCCACCTCCTTCCTCAACGAGGCCAACCCCTCCTACCGGCCCGCCAAGACCGTCTACGGATACGACCTGGCCAAGGCAAAGAAACTGCTGAAGGACGCGGGCGTCGGCTCGCTGAAGATCAACCTCATGGCCGTCAACGTGAGCTGGATCGTGGACTGCCTGCCGACCATCCAGGACGGCTGGGAGAAGCTCGGCGTCGAGGTCACCCTCGACCCGCAGGAGACCACCGCCGTCTTCACCAAACTGGACCAGAAGAAGGACTTCCAGATCGTCGCGGCCGCCTCGAACCCCAACCAGTTCGGGCTCGACGCCGACCTGATCATGCATTACAACTACGGCCCCGAGAACCTCTGGATGGGGTACGCGCGGTGGGCCGACGACGCCGTCGCCAAGAAGCTCTTCAAGGACATGGCAGCCGCCACCCGTGAGCCCGAGGCCGGCCGGAAGAAGACCATGATCCAGGAGTACATCGACGTCGTCGCGGAACAGGCCGTCCTCTATCCCGTCGTCCACAACGAACTCATGACCGCCTGGGACCCGAAGAAGGTCACCGGCGTCAAGGCCCAGCCCTATCCCGGTATCAACCTCCTCCAGGCCAAGTGGGCTTGACCGGCACGTGAGGTGAGGAGTCGTACGCCTTGACCGCAGTCCTCAGAATCCTGGCCCGCCGCGTCGCCCTGCTCGTCCCGCTGCTGCTCGGCATCGTGCTCTTCGTGTTCCTCGTGATGCGCTTCTCGGACGTCGACCCGGCGTCCGCGTTCTTCCAGGGCGCCAACCCGACACCCGAGCAACTGCACGCGTTCCGTGAGGAGAACGGGCTCCTCGACCCGCTGCCCGTCCGCTACGTCGCCTTCGTCGGCGACCTGCTCCACGGCGACATGGGCATCAGCGTCCTCAACCGCTCCCCCGTCGTCGACCAGGTCACCACCGCCCTGCCGCTCACCATGCAGCTCACCTTCCTCGGGCTCGGCATCGCGGTCGTCCTCTCCCTCACCCTCGGCGTCACCGCGGCGATCTACCGCGACCGGCTGCCCGACCAGCTGATCCGCGTCGTCTCCCTGACCGGTGTCGCGGCGCCCGGCTTCTGGCTGGCGCTGCTGATGATCCAGTACCTGGCCGTGGACCTCGGCTGGTTCCCGACCGGCGGCTACATCAACCCCGCCGACTCCCTCACCGGCTGGCTGAAGACCATGACGCTGCCCGCCCTCGCGCTCTCCCTGCCGGTGGCGGCCGGTCTCACCCGCATCATCCGCACCGCCGTGGTCGAGGAGCTCGACAAGGACTACGTCCGCACCGCCATCGGCAACGGCCTCCCCCCGGTGGTCGTCGTCGGCCGCAACGTCCTGCGCAACGCCCTCATCAACCCGCTCACCGTCCTCGGGCTGCGCGTCGGCTATCTGCTCGGCGGTGCCGTCGTCATCGAGACGATCTTCTCGCTGCCCGGCATGGGGAAGCTGATGATCGACGCCGTGAAGAACGGCGACCCGGCCGTCGTCCAGGGCGTCGTCATCACCACCGCTGTCGGCTTCGTCGTCGTGAACCTCGTCATCGACGTCCTCCACCTCCTGGTCAACCCGCGCCTGAGGGGGTCGAGTTGATGTTCACCTCACGCAAGGAGCTGACCGAGCGCCTCGCCGTGCCCGGCCTGCGGATCCGCTCCTTCCGCAAACTTCCCGTGCTGTCCCGGATCGCGGTCGGCGTCGTCGGCCTCGTCGTCCTTGTGGCGCTGTTCGCCCCGCTCATCGCCCCGCACGACCCGCTCGACCAGCAGCCGCAGACCGACGGCACGGGTCACCCCTCCGCCGACCACTGGATGGGCCAGGACAGCCTCGGCCGCGACATCCTCAGCCGGCTCATGTACGGGGCGCGCTGGTCGCTGGCCATCGGGCTGGGCGCGACCCTGCTCGCCCTCGTCGCCGGCGCCCTCATCGGAGCGGTCGCAGCGACCTCCCGCAAGGCCGTGGACGAGACGCTGATGCGTTGCCTGGACGTCGTCATGGCGTTCCCGGGGATCGCGCTCGCCGCCGTGCTCGTCGCGGTGTTCGGCGGCGGCATCCTCGTCCTGATCTGCGCCATCGCCTTCCTGTTCACCCCGCCCATCGCCCGTGTCGTACGGGCCAATGTCCTCGACCAGTACGGCGAGGACTATGTCGTCGCCGAACGGGTCCTGGGCGCCCGCACCCCGCACATCCTGATCCGCCACGTCGCCGTGAACTGCGCGGCGCCCGTCCTGGTCTTCTGCACCGTGCAGGTCGCCGAGGCCATCGTCTTCGAGGCCTCGCTCTCCTTCATCGGCGCCGGCGTGCGGCCGCCCGACCCGTCCTGGGGCAGCGTCATCGCCGACGGCAAGAACATGGTCCTGATCGGCGGCTGGTGGGCGACGGTCTTCCCCGGGCTCCTGATGCTGCTCACCGTCCTCGCCCTGAACATCCTCTCCGAGGGCGTGTCGGACGCCTGGGCGGCCCCGTCCGGCCGTGACGTCGTGGGTCCTGCCCGCACGCAGGACCGCCTGGAGACCCCCGAGCCCGGCAGCGGCCGGGTCCTCGAACTCCCCGGCCTCACGGAGGCGGCCCACCGCCTCCGCTCCCGCGCCCGCCCTCTCCCCACGGGCGAGCCCGTCCTCGCCGTGACCGGCCTGACCATCTCCTTCCCGCAGCGCCACGAGGGCGTGGACATCGTCGACGGCATCAGCTTCGACGTACGCCCCGGTGAAGTACTCGGCCTCGTCGGCGAGTCCGGCTGCGGCAAGTCACTGACCGCGCTGACGGTGATGGGCCTGGAGCCGAAGGGCGCCCGGGTCGGCGGCCGCGTCACCTTCGACGGACAGGAGCTGACCGGCCTGCCCCCGCGCGCCCGGCGCCGCCTGCTCGGCCACGACATGGCGATGATCTACCAGGACGCCCTGTCGTCCCTGAACCCGGCGATGACGGTCCGCTCCCAGCTCAAACAGGTCGTACGAAGAGGTGGCCGCCGCACCGCGCGCGAACTCCTCGACATGGTGGGCCTCGACCCCGAACGCACCCTGCGCAGCTACCCGCACGAGCTGTCCGGCGGCCAGCGCCAGCGCGTCCTGATCGCCATGGCCCTCTCCCGCGACCCGAAACTGATCGTCGCCGACGAGCCGACGACCGCGCTGGACGTCACCGTGCAGGCGCAGATCATCCAGCTGCTGCTGCGGCTGCGCGAGGAGCTGGGCTTCGCGCTGATCCTCGTCTCCCACGACCTGGCGCTCGTCGCCGACGTCACCGACCGGGTCGTGGTGATGTACGGCGGGCAGATCGTCGAGACGGGCGTGACGGCGGACGTCGTGGAGTCCCCCGCGCACCACTACACGCGCGGCCTGCTCGGCTCGGTGCTCTCCCTGGAGTCGGCGGCACAGCGCCTCACCCAGATCAAGGGGGTCGTACCGTCCCCGGCGGACTTCCCCCAGGGGTGCAGGTTCGCGGACAGATGCCCGCTGGCAAGCGAGGTGTGCCGTACGACGACACCGGAGCTGGCGGGCACACCGGCCCACTCGGCGGCCTGCCACCACCCGGCGGACGCGCCCTGGGGGGAGCGCCCCGCAGGGGCGCCTCCCAGGGGCGCGGGGAACTGCGCGACCAGCCACGACGGAGCGTGACCCGAAATGACGACCACCCCCATCGTCGAGTTGGACGACGTCCACGTAGTACACAAGACCAGGTCGGGCGGCCTGTTCTCCCGGGACAAGGTGTACGCGCTGACCGGCGCCACCCTCACCGTCGCCGGAGGCGAAACCGTCGGCATCGTAGGAGAGTCCGGCTGCGGCAAGTCGACCCTCGCCAAGGTCCTCGTGGGCGCCCAGCGGCCCACCGCCGGAACCGTCTCGTTCCGCGCCCACGACCTGTGGAGGATGACACCCGCCGAGAGGCGGAGTTCCATCGGCTCCCACACGGGCATGATCTTCCAGGACCCCTCGACCGCCCTGAACCGCAGGCTCCCGGTCGGGCGGATCCTCCGTGACCCTCTCGACGTGCACAAGCGCGGGACGCCCAGAGAACGGGACGAACGCGTACGGGAGTTGATGGCCCTGGTCGGCCTGCCGAAGGCCCTCGCGGACGGGCTGCCCGGCCAGCTGTCCGGCGGCCAGCGGCAGCGCGTGGCGATCGCCCGCGCCCTCGCGCTCGAACCCGACCTGCTGGTCGCCGATGAGCCGACGAGCGCCCTCGACGTGTCCGTCCGCGCCCAGATCCTCAACCTCCTCCTCGACCTGAAGGAACGCCTCGGCCTCGCCCTGGTTTTCGTGTCCCACGACATCCAGACCGTACGCAGGATGAGCGACCGGGTGGTCACGATGTACCTCGGCCGGATCGTCGAGGAGGCGCCGGCCGCGGAGATCCTGGACCGCGCCCGGCACCCGTACACCCGCGCCCTGTTCTCCGCGACGCCCGGACTGCTCGACCCCATCGACCCGATTCCGCTGGCCGGTCCCGTGCCGTCGGCGACCCGGCCGCCGAGCGGCTGCCCGTTCCGCACCCGCTGCTGGAAGGCGGACGAGGAGTGCGCCACCGCCATGCCGGAGGCCCGGCCGTCGGGCGCGGGGCACCGGTTCCGCTGTTTCCACCCCGTCGACGAGGGAGAGTCGACCCACGCACTCGTCACCCAGGCCGCCGCCACGGCCACGGCCTCCGGAACGGCCGCCGCCACGGCTTCCGGAACGGCTTCCGGCCCGGCCTCTGTCACCGCACCGAGGGAGCATCCATGACCCTTCCCACCCCGCTGACCGGTGTCGTCCCGCCCGTCTGCACCCCCCTGACACCGGACCGCGAGGTGGACACCCCCTCCCTCACCAGACTCGTCGACCACCTGGTCGCGGGCGGTGTCGACGGCCTGTTCGTGCTCGGCTCGACCTCGGAGGTCGCGTACCTGACGGACCGGCAGCGGGCCCTCGTCGTCGACACGGTCGTCCGGCACGTGGGCGGCCGGCTGCCCGTCCTCGCCGGAGCGATCGACATGACCACACCCCGCGTCCTGGACCACGCCCGCACCGCCGCCCGGGCGGGCGCGGACGCGGTCGTGGTCACCGCGCCCTTCTACACGCGGACCCATCCGGCCGAGATCGCCCGCCACTTCCGCCTGGTCGCGGAGGGCTGCGCGGTGCCGGTCTTCGCGTACGACCTGCCGATGGCGGTGCACACCAAGCTGGGCGCAGGCCTGATCCTCGAACTGGCCCGGGACGGCGTCCTCGCGGGTCTGAAGGACTCCAGCGGCGACGAGGGCGCCTTCCGGAGTGTCGTCCTCGGCAAGCGGTCGGAGCCGGGGCTCGCCGGGTTCAGCGTCCTCACCGGCTCCGAGGTGACGGCCGACTCGGCGCTCGCGATGGGCGCCGACGGCGTCGTGCCCGGCCTCGGAAACGTGGACCCCGGCGGATACGTGCGCCTCCACCGGGCGTGCCGGGAGGGCGACTGGGCGCGGGCGCGGGCCGAACAGGAGCGGCTGTGCGGGCTGTTCGGGATGGTGGCGGCAGGGGATCCGGCGCGGATGGGCGGGAGCTCGTCGGCGCTCGGCGCGTTCAAGGCGGCGCTGCGGCTGCGCGGGGTGATCGACTGCGCGGCCACGGCGGAGCCGCAGATCCCGCTCTCACCGGCGGAGACCGAACGGGTCGGCAAGCACCTGGCGACGGCCGGGCTGCTGTGATCCGGCTCTCGCGACAGCTGCGGGCTGCTACTTGATGTCCGTGTCGCCGAGGGCCTCCATCACCTGGCGGAGCCCGTCGGCCGCCTTCCCGACCAGTTCGCGGTCCACGTCGGAGAGCACGCGCGCGTAGTTCGCCAGGTGGTCGGCGAAGACGGCGCGGGTGACCTCGTGCCCGCGCTCGGTGAGGTGGATCTTGACGGTGCGCCGGTCCATTCCGTCGCGCACCCGCTCCACCAGGCCCTTGGCCTCCATCTTGTCGATCCGGTTGGTGATCGTGCCGGACGACACCATGGAGGCCTTGAGGAAGGTGCCCGCGGTGAGCGCGTAGGGCGGGCCCGAGCGCTGCAGCGTGGTGAGGACGTCGAACTCGCCGACGTCGAGGCCGTGCTGGGCGGCACTGGCCTTCACCGTCTTCTCGACCAGCACGCCCAGCCGCTGGATGCGCCCGAAGAGCTCCACCGGCCAGAGGTCCTCCACCAGGTCGGGGCGCTCGGCGGCCCACTGGCCGATGATCGCATCCACGGCGTCACTCATCGCCGCACTCCTCTCGGTACGCGTGCGCGCGGGGCGCATGCTCACGGTGCGAATTCTCTCGGTGGCGACCCTACCAGCCTTGACCATCTCGGATTCGGTTCTCTTAGTTCTGTGTTCTCTTAGATTCGAGATACTTGACCCTGGGATAGCCAGATGCTTCTATCTCACTATCGAGATGGTCGGAACCGGCCGACTCACCGAGCGAACGACGATCGACAGGAGCACCCTCATGTCCGAGCTGACCCTCCACCCCGCCGCCCAGGACCTCCTCTTCCGCGAGGCGCGGACCGCCAACACCTTCACGACCGAGCCGGTCACCGAGGCCCAGATGCAGGCGGTCTACGACCTGATCAAGTACGCGCCCACCGCCTACAACCAGTCGCCCCTGCGGGTGGTCCTGGTGCGCTCCGCCGAAGGCCGCGCACGGCTCGGGGAGCTCATGGACGAGGGCAACCGCGCGAAGACCCTGGCGGCCCCGCTCGTCGCGATCCTCGCCGCGGACAACGAGTTCCACGAGGAACTCCCGTCGCTGCTCCCGCACTTCCCGCAGGCCAAGGACCTCTTCTTCGCCGAGCGGCCGGTCCGCGAGGAGTCGGCGCGGCTCAACGCGTCGCTCCAGGCGGCCTACTTCATCCTCGGCGTGCGCGCGGCAGGCCTCGCCGCGGGGCCGATGACCGGGTTCGACTTCCCCGGCGTGCAGAAGGAGTTCCTCGACGACGACCACACGCCGCTGATGGTCGTGAACATAGGCCGCCCCGGCCCGGACGCCTGGTACCCGCGCTCCCCGCGGCTCGGCTACGACCAGGTCGTCACCACTGTCTGAGCCGCGCACCCCCTCACCCCTTCAGGAGCCGCCACCATGCCGTCGCCGTCCCCGCCCACCCTTGGCCGCGCCCGCCCCACGCGACTCCCCCGGCCCGCCGCACCTCAAGTCCCCGCCCTCTGGCTGGCGTTGCTCGCCGCCCCCGTCGCCGCCGGCGGCAACAGCCCCGTCCTGATCCTGCCCGAGATGGCCGGTTCGCTCGGCGTCCGCACCGCTGACGCGACCTGGCTCGTCACCGTCTTCGCCTGGGCCATGGCCGTCGGCACCCCGCTGATGGCGGGCCTGCTGCGCCGCCGGGGCCTCGGCGCCGCGCTCAAGGTGAGCGGCGCCCTGATCGTGACCGGCACCGCCGTGCTCGCCATCGCGCCCTGGCTGCCCCTGGCCATGGCGGGCCGGGCGGCGCAGGCCGCGGGCGGGGCGGGTCTCGTCACCGCGGCGATGAGCCTCGCGGGCTCGGTCCGCCGGATGGGCGTGATCACGGCGGGCTTCGGCACGCTCGGGGCGGTCGGACCGCTGCTCGGCTCGACGCTGGCGAGCACGGCGTCTTGGCGGGTGTCCCTGTCCGTCGGCGCCGTCGCCCTCCTGGCGCTGCCCGCGGTCGTGCGCCGCGCCGACCTGACGGCCCCGCGCCACGGCAGCCCCTTCGACGCCCGGGGCGCCGCCCTGCTCGTCCTGACGGCGACAGCCCTCGTCCTCGTCCCACGCCATCCGCTGCCCGCGGTGGCCGCCGCACTGGTGTCGGCCGTGCTCCTCGCCCTGCACATCCGGTCCCGGCCCACCGGCTTCGTACCGGCCGCGCTCCTGCGCTCCCGCGCGTTCGTCCTCTCCGCCGCGCTCGCCTGCACCCTCGCGACCTCGTACTTCGCGCTGCTCTTCACCGTTCCGCAGCTGCTGCGCGACCGTACCGGCTGGTCGTCCGCCACGATCGGCACCGGTCAGCTGGCCGCCCTCCTCGCCGGCTCGGCGCTTTCCATGGCGCTGGCCGCGGCGGCGGCCCGGATGACCCGCCCCCGGGTCCTGACGGTCCTGCTCGCCTTCGGCGCGGCCGCGCCGCTCACCGCCGCGCTCAGCCCCTGGGCCCCGCTGCTCCTGGCGGCCGCGGCCCTGGCCGTCCTCGCCACCAGCGCGGGCCAGGCGACGCTCGCGGTGTACGCGACCGCGGCCACGCCGACCGCGCAACGCCCCACGGCGATCGGCCTGTTCAGCCTCTGCTACCAGCTGGGCGGCGCCTTCGGCCCGGCCGTCGCCGCCGCGATCGCACTCCGCTGACGGGCCCCCGGATGGCGCTCAGGTCGAGGTCACCGATCCGGGGGCGACGAGCCCCGACTCGTACGCCATGATGACCAGTTGGGCCCTGTCGCGGGCCCTCAGCTTCCCCATGATGCGGCTGACGTGGGTCTTCGCGGTCAGGGGGCTAAGGCCCAGCGTGTCGGCGATCTCCTGGTTGTTGAGGCCGCGCGCGACGAGCCGCAGGACCTGCCGCTCCCGCTCCGAGAGGTTCTCGGGCCCGCCGGTGAGGGGCATCTCCGCGTCCGGGGCCCGCAGCACGCGGGCGATGAGGCGGGCCGTGGGTCCTGGCGACAGGAGGGAGTCGCCGGCCGCCACCGTGCGGATCGCGTCGAGGAGTTCGGCCGGCTTGGTGTCCTTGACCAGGAAGCCGGACGCGCCCGCGCGGAGCGCGTCGACGACGTGCTCGTCCGTGTCGTACGTCGTCAGCATCAGGACCTTCACGCCCGCCAGGTCCTCGTCGGCCGCGAGCAGCCGGGTCGCCTCGATGCCGTCGAGGTCGGGCATGCGGATGTCCATGACGACGAGGTCGGCGCGCTCGGAGCGGGCCAGGTCGACCGCCGAGCGGCCCGTGCCCGCCTGCCCCACGACCTCCATGTCGGGCGCCGAGTCGACGAGCATCGCGAACGCCGCGCGCACCAGCGTCTGGTCGTCGGCGAGCAGCACACGGATGGGCACCGTCATGACAGTCCTCCCAGAGACACGGGTGCGAGGGGCAGCACCGCGGACACCATGAAACCCCCCTCCGGGCGTGGACCCGCGTCCAGGGTGCCGCCGACCGTGCGGGCCCGCTCCCGCATCCCGACGAGCCCGTACCCCGGCGCGTGGCCGGTCTCCTGGGCGGTGCCGGAACCGTCGTCCGTGACGCGCACGCACAGCGCCGCGTCCTCGGTGCGCACCGACACCCGGACGGTGATGCCGGGACCCGCGTGCCGTACGACGTTGGTGAGCGCCTCCTGCACGATGCGGTAGGCCGCGGCGCCCACGGCGGCCGGTGCCCGGCACTCGGCCACCGCCAGCTCGACGCGGGCGCCCGCGGTGCGGGCCGCGGCGGCGAGGTCGGGCAGCCCGTCGAGGCCGGGCAGCGGCCCTCTGGCCTCGTCGGTCTCGTCGTCGGTGCCGGACCGCAACACCTGGAGGGTGGCGCGGAGTTCCCCGCGGGCGCTGCGGCAGGTCTCGGCGACGTCGTCGAGCGCCTTGGCGACGGCCGCGCGGTCGAGGCGGTCCGGGTCGGCGGCCAGGACGTGCGCGGCGACGGACGTCTGGACGCCGACGAGGGTGATGCTGTGCGCGAGCAGGTCGTGCAGGTCGCGGGCGACCCGCAGCCGCTCCTCGGCGACGCGGCGGCGCGCCTCCTCCTCGCGGGTGCGCTCCGCGCGTTCGGCCCGCTCCAGTACGGAGGTGACGTACTGGCGGTGGATGCGGACGTAGACGCCGAGGAGCAGGAAGGCGACGATCCAGCCGGAGATGCGCAGGGACTGCGCGCCCTCGGCCATGCCTTCGTGGAACTTCACGCTCAGCATGGCGCCCATGACACCGGCGCCGATGAGGAGCGTGTTGCGGGGCCGGGTGCGGGAGGCCACGGTGAACAGCGCGACCATCGACACGGCCATGGGTGCGGTGTGGTTGTTGTCCAGGGAGTGGTAGGTCAGCAGGATCGCCATCAGGGTGACCATGACGCGCACCGGGGCGCGGCGCCGCCACACGACGACGATGTGGGCGACGAGCAGCAGCGCCCAGCCGGCCACGTCCGGCACCTGCCCGTTGTCCCGCACGACCCGCACGATCACGACGGCGCTGACTGCCATGGCGAGGGCGAACAGGGCGTCCGTGCGCAGGCGTTCGCCGGGTGCGGCCGGTCCGAGAACACGCTCGACGAGGTTGCGGCGGACGAGGCCACGCCCTGTGCCCTGACCGGTCTCGGGAGATTCCACGGCTGCATCCTCCAGCACGCGGGTGCCCCTCCGGGAGGGGAGGGGCACCCTGAAGTTGCGGCTCAAGGCGACGCGACCCGCACGGGCTCGGCCTCGCGGGGCGGCGGGGCGGGCGCGGCGGGGGCCTTGGAGAGCGGTCCCGGCCACCACACCTTCCTGCCGAGTGCCACGCTCGCGCTCGTCACCAGGTACGTGCGGACGAGGAAGGTGTCGAGGAGCACGCCGACGGCGATGACGAAGCCCAGTTCGACGAGTTGGACCAGCGGCATGTTGGTCAGCACGGCGAACGTCGCGGCGAGGACGAGCCCCGCGGAGGCGACGACGCCGCCGGTGGTGCGCAGGGAGGTGAGCGCGGCCGTCCCCGGTTCGGCCCCGTTCAGGCACTCCTCGCGCATGCGGTGCATCAGGAAGATGCCGTAGTCCACGCCGAGTGCGACGAGGAAGACGAAGGAGAGCAGCCCGAGCCCCGGGTCGGTGCCCTCGAACCCGAAGAGCGGTTCGAAGACGAGGCCCGCGATGCCGAGCGAGGCGCCCCACACCGCGACGACCGCGGCGAGCAGCAGCAGCGGCGCGACGAGGCTGCGCAGCAGGGCGACGAGGACCAGCAGGACCGCGCCGAGGACGAGCGGGACGACGATGTTCCGGTCGCGGGCGTTGGTGTCCTTCAGGTCGAGCTGTTGGGCGCTGGGGCCGCCCACGTAGGAGGCGTCGAGGCCGTCGCGGAGCGCCTCGATGGTCGCGGTCTCGCCGGCCGACTCGGGGGCGGACGCCGCGGTGACGGTGATCTCGGTCCAGCCCTCGGCGGTACGTCCCTGCTCCGCGCTGTCGACGCCCTTCGTGCCGCGGATCTCGGCCAGGGAGGCGTCGGCCCGGTCGGCGGGGGTCATGACGGTGATGGGCTGGGTGCCGCGCTCGGGGTAGGCGGTGGCGAGGGTCTCCATGGCGGACACGGATTCGGGGGTCTTGGTGAAGGAGTCCTCCTGTTTGAGCGCGCCCGGCAGGTTGAGCGCGCCGAGGGCGAGCGCGCCGAGCAGCACGGCGCCGCTCGCGAGCACGGTGAGGGGCCTGCGCCCGGCCGAGCCGCCCATCGCGGCGAAGAGGCTGCGCCGCTGTTTCGGGGTGCTCCCGAACGCGGGCACGAGCGGCCAGAACACGCGCCGTCCGAGCAGGACGAGCACGGCGGGCAGCAGCGTCAGCATCGTGACGAGGGCGCAGAGCACGCCGACCGTGCCGAGCGGGCCCATGCCGCGGCTGCTGTTGAGGTCGGCGGCGAGCAGGCAGAGCAGTCCGGCGGCGACGGTCCCGGAGGAGGCGAGGACGGCGGGCCCGCAGCCGCGCAGGGCGGCGACCATCGCGTCGTAGGGCTGTTCGATGCGCCTGAGCTCCTCCCGGTAGCGGGAGACGAGCAGCAGCGCGTAGTCCGTCCCCGCGCCGAACACGAGGATGGTCATGATGCCCGAGCTCTGCCCGGAGACGGAGGTCCCGAAGCCCTGGTTGAGTCCGTACGCGACGCCCATCGCGAGGTAGTCGGCGACGCCCGCGACGGCGAGCGGCACGAGCCACAGGAAGGGGCTGCGGTAGATGAGGATGAGCAGCAGGGCGACGACGCCCGCGGTGGTGTAGAGCAGGGGTCCGCCGAGCGAGTTGTAGACCTCGCTCGCGTCGGTGTCGAGGGCTCCGGCCCCGCCCACGTCCACGCTCAGCCCGGCTTCGCCGCGGGCGGTCTCCCTGACGTCCTCGACGAGGGCGTCCCGCTTCTCCTCGTCCTGTCCGGGCTCGGTGGTGGCGATCGGGTACATGAGGGTGGTGCCGTCCTCGGAGGGCACGGCCTCGGGCTTCGCGACGAGCCGGTGGGCGCCCGCTATCTCGGCGACCTGGTTGCCCGCGGTCGTCCGGTCGGCGGCGGTGAGCCCGCCGTCCCGGTGGTAGACGAGCACCAGCTCGGTGGCCTCGCCGCCCGGCAACCGCTCCTGGATCTTCGCGACTTCGGTGGACGCGGCGCTCGCCGGCAGATAGTCGACGGCCCGGTCCTTCTGGACGTCGGCGAGCTTCGCCGCGAACGGCGAGGCCAGTGCGAGCACGACGATCCACAGCCCCAGGAACACCCAGGGCACGGCGCGCCGTCGCCGTCGCGGCGCGGCAGAGGTCTGTGCGGGCCCCATGACGGGCCTCCTTCGGCAGGGGTGACGTTTTCGGGGTCAACCCTGCCGGGACCGCGCCCGCAATCCGTCGGGCCGACGGGCGAGTTGAGCGGTACGGCCCGGGGAGGCGGCGGGCCGCGACTACTCCCCGGGGAGTAGGTGCCGTGTCTCCCGGCGACGGCCGGAGAGCACGCCTCCGCTCAGGACGGCGTCCGCGCCGCCACCAGGAGGCGGGCGACGTTCTCCGAGCAGATCGTGAGCGCGCAGCCCGCCGTGGTGAGCACGTCCCGCTCCGCGGGGGTGTACGGGCCGTCGGCGAGGGCGATGCGGGCGCCCTGGAGGAGCAGGGCCTCGCGGCCCGCGGGGGCGAGGTGCGGGGCCAGGGGGCCGAGCGCCTCGTGGAGTTCGATGGCGAGTCCGGGGAGGCCGGGGCCGCAGTCGGAGTCGCCGGTGGGCCCCGCTTCGGTGGCGAGCGTGTCGACGAGGGCGACGAGCCGTTCCTCGGAGCAGTCCTCGTGGCCGGCCCCGCTCAGCGCGCAGACGGCCGTCTCGATGACCGCGCGGGAGCCGGTGCCGCCCGTGGAGAGGACGGCGACGACGATCGCGTGCACGGCGTCGCGGAGCATCGCGGAGAGCCGGGTGGTGGTGGGGTGGTCCAGGACGTCCGGGTCGAACAGGTCCTGGCAGGCGGCGCACTGGATGACGGGTCCGCGGGTGCCGCGCGGCACGACGGGCAGCCCGAGCAGGACGAAGCGGCGCCGGCCGGTGAGCCGCTGGTAGTTGCGGTCGCCGCCGCAGGCCGGGCAGAAGAACTCGCCGTCGCCGACGGTGTCCCAGGCGGTGTGCATGCCGACCACGCGCCTGCACAGCGCCCGCCCACGGGAGACCGGCTTGGCGGGGATGCGGGAATTCCGGCCGTTTCGTCCACGATCTGGCAGCACCACACACCTCCGTAACTCCCCGGCTGCATTGCCGCGTTGGCGTGATGTTAGCCACATCGATGATGCGGCGTCAGCATCTCGTACAGGAGAGCGAGCCGGACATGGCCGGGAGACGACGCGGCCCCGCCCGCCGGATCGGCGGACGGGGCCGGGCGGAACCGGTCGGGTGACTAGCGCGCCGCGCGGTTGACGGCGGAGACGGCGGCCTTCAGGGAGGCGCGCGTCGTGTTGGCGTCGATGCCGATGCCCCACAGCACCTTGTCACCGATCGCGCACTCGATGTACGAGGCGGCCTGCGCGGACGCGCCCTCGCTCATCGTGTGCTCCTGGTAGTCCAGCAGGCGTACGTCGATGCCGATGCCCTGCAGCGCGTCGAAGAACGCCGAGATCGGTCCGTTGCCGGAACCGGTCAGGACGGTGTCCGCGCCGTCCAGGGTGGCCTCGACGGTGAGGGTGTCGACGCCGTCCTTGTCGGTCGTCGTCTGGCCGTTCTTGACCTGAATACGACCCCAGGGGTTCTCGGGGTTGGGCAGGTACTCGTCCTGGAAGACGCTCCAGATCGCGTCGGGCGTGACCTCGCCGCCCTCGGCGTCCGTCTTCGCCTGGATGATCTTCGAGAACTCGATCTGCATGCGGCGCGGCAGGTCCAGCTTGTGGTCGTTCTGCAGGACGTACGCGATGCCGCCCTTGCCGGACTGCGAGTTGACGCGGATGACGGCCTCGTAGGAGCGGCCGACGTCCTTGGGGTCGATGGGCAGGTACGGCACGGCCCACTCGATGTCGTCGACGGTCTTGCCCGCGGCCGCGGCCCGGCTCTCCAGCGCGTCGAAGCCCTTCTTGATGGCGTCCTGGTGGGAGCCGGAGAAGGCGGTGTAGACGAGGTCGCCCGCGTACGGGTGGCGGGGGTGGACCTCCATCTGCGTGCAGTACTCGTACACGCGCCGGACCTCGTCGATGTCCGAGAAGTCGATCTGCGGGTCGACGCCCTGGCTGAAGAGGTTCATGCCCAGGGTGACCAGGTCGACGTTGCCGGTGCGCTCGCCCTGGCCGAACAGGCAGCCCTCGACGCGGTCGCCGCCGGCCATGACGGCCAGCTCTGCGGCGGCGACGGCGGTGCCGCGGTCGTTGTGCGGGTGGATGGAGAGGCAGACGAACTCGCGCCGGGACAGGTTGCGCGACATCCACTCGAAGCGGTCCGCGTGGGTCGAGGGCGTCGAACGCTCCACCGTGGCGGGCAGGTTGAGGATGATCTCGCGCTCGGCGTCGGGCTGCCAGACGTCCATGACGCCCTCGCAGACCTCCAGGGCGAAGTCCAGCTCGGTGTCGGTGAAGATCTCGGGGCTGTACTGGTAGCCGAAGGTCGTCCGGTCGTCGAGCAGCTTGTCGGCGTACTCCATGACCAGGCGCGTGCCGTCCACGGCGATCTGCTTCACGGCGTCGCGCGAGCCGCGGAAGACGACATCGCGCCACACGGGTGCGGTCGCGTTGTACAGGTGGACCGTCGCGCGCCGGGCGCCCTTCAGGGACTCGACGGTGCGCTCGATGAGCTCCTCGCGCGCCTGCGTCAGGACGGAGATGGTCACGTCCTCCGGGATGGCGTCCTCGTCCTCGATGATCGACCGTACGAAATCGAAGTCGGTCTGGCCCGAGGAGGGGAAGCCGACCTCGATCTCCTTGTAGCCCATGCGTACGAGCAGGTCGAACATGGCGCGCTTGCGGGCCGGCGACATCGGGTCGATCAGCGCCTGGTTGCCGTCGCGCAGGTCCGTGGAGAGCCAGCGGGGAGCGACCGTGATCCGCTTGCCCGGCCACGTGCGGTCGGGGATGTCGACCTGCTCGTACTGCCCGTACTTGTGGACCGGCATGGAAGTGGGGCGCTGGAAGTTCGGCATGTGCGGGGCTCCTCGGAAGTGTCCTGAAGGACGGCCGACGGTCTTAGCGCAACGCCGAACTCCGCGGGGAGGGGGTCGGCCTCGACTACAGGCCCTCGCCGCGGCAGCTAAGGAGAAGCAGCCCGAATCGCATGATGTGCCGCAGCCTAGCCGAGCCGCGCTCTGTGCGCGGGCCCGTATCAGTATGCGGGACCGTGGCCGGATAAACCCCCAGTGGTGATCTATCCCTCTATTTCAGCAATCATGGTTGCAGGTAGTGACAGCGGCATGACCCAGTGCCACATTGCCGCCATGACCGCCAACCCCACGGGCTTCGAGCCCGTCTTCTGCACCATCGTGCCGCCCCACGTCCTGGACACCCTCGCCCAGAGCCAGGACCCCGCGCTCGCCGCACCCGCCCGCCGCACCCTGGAGCGGGACTCCATCGAGCGCACCCACCGCCGCCTGACGACCGTCATCGGCGCGCCCTCCGTCACCCCGCCCAAGGAGGCCACGGCCGGCAAACCGCACCGCACGATCTACGACGCCAAGCACCGCACCGAGCTGCCGGGCCGCAAGGTGCGCGGCGAGGGCGACAAGCCCGGCAAGGACGCCACGGTCAACCGTGCCTACGCAGGCCTCGGCGCGACCTTCGAGCTCTTCCAGAAGTCGTACGACCGCAACTCCATCGACGGCAACGGCCTCCCGCTGAACGCGACCGTCCACTACGGCGAGGACTACGGAAACGCCTTCTGGAACGGCGAACAGATGGTGTTCGGCGACGGTGACAACGAAATCTTCCTCGACTTCACCATCCCCGTGGACGTCATCGGCCACGAGCTCACCCACGGCGTCGTGCAGTACACGGCGAACCTGACGTACTTCGGCCAGCCCGGCGCGCTGAACGAGTCGATGGCGGACGTCTTCGGCTCGATGATCAAGCAGTACACGCTCGGCCAGACCGCCCAGGAGGCCGACTGGCTGATCGGCGCGGGCCTGCTCGCCCCGCGCGTCACCGGCAAGGCGCTGCGCTCCATGAAGGAGCCCGGCACGGCCTACGACGACGACGTGCTCGGCAAGGACCCGCAGCCCGCCGACATGGACCACTACGTCCGCACGGGCCGCGACAACGGCGGTGTGCACATCAACTCCGGCATCCCCAACCGCGCGTTCTACCTGGTCGCCGACGCCCTCGGCGGGCACTCGTGGGAGCGGGCCGGACAGATCTGGTACGCCGTCCTGACCGGCGGCGAGCTGGCGCAGGACGCGTCCTTCACCGACTTCGCCAAGCTGACGGTCGCCGCCGCGCGCCAGAAGTTCGGCGACGGCGACGAGCTCAAGGCCGTCGTCGACGCGTGGTCGACGGTCAAGGTGCCGACGAGCGAGTGACGGCTTGACGGCGTGCTACCGGCCGCCCGCCCGGTGGAGTAGACAGGACCCATGCGTATCCAGGTGAAGCGGACCGGAGGATTCGCGGGCATCGACCGGCATGCCGAGGTGGACACCTCGCAGCTGGCCGATGCCCCGGAATGGCACGCCCTGGCCGAACAGGCCGTGGCCGAGGGGCGGAGCACGCCGCCCATAGGGGTGCCGGACGGCTTCAGTTACCAGCTGACGGTGGACGGGCGGACGGTGTACTGCGCGGACCCGCGGCTGACGGAGCCGCAGCGGAAGCTGATCTCGCGGGTGCTGAAGGAGGGCTCGTAACGCACCCCGGATAAAACCTGAGCTTTGTTCATCTTCTTGCGGCACGCCCATTGACTTCCGTACTCGCCGGTACGGAGGATCCCGCCCATGGCAGCGACTGCGGCGAGCCCGATACCCGACTTCCCCCGCGACTTCCTGTGGGGCGTCTCCACATCGGCCCACCAGATCGAGGGCGCCGTCGACGAGCGCGGCGCCTCGGTCTGGGACGCGTTCACGGCCGTGCCGGGGAACGTGAAGGACGGCACCACCGCCGCGGTCGCCTGCGACCACTACCACCGCTACCGCGAGGACGTGGCGCTGATCCGCGACCTCGGCGTGGACGCCTACCGCTTCTCGGTCTCCTGGCCGCGCGTGCTGCCCACCGGCGCGGGCGCGGTGCACCCGGCGGGCCTCGACTTCTACGACCGGCTCGTCGACGAGCTGTGCGCGGCGGGCGTGCGCCCCGTCCCCACCCTCTTCCACTGGGACACCCCGCTGGCCGTGCAGGAGGCGGGCGGCTGGCTGGAGAGAAGCACCGCCGAGCGGTTCGCCGACTACGCGGCCGTGGTCGCGGCCCGCATCGGCGACCGCGTCACGAAGTGGATCACCCTCAACGAACCGGCGGAACACACCCTTCTCGGCCACGCCCTCGGCCAGCACGCCCCCGGCGAGCGGCTCCTCTTCGACGCGCTGCCCGCCGCCCACCACCAGCTCCTCGCCCACGGCCTCGCCGTACGGGCGCTGCGCGCGGCGGGCGCCGACGACATCGGCATCGCCAACTCGCACGGCCCGACCTGGCCCGCCTCCGCCGGCGCGGAGGACACGGCCGCCGCTGACTTCTACGACGTGCTCCTCAACCGCCTCTTCGCGGACCCGCTGCTGCTCGGCCACTACCCGGAGGGCATCGGCGAACTGATGCCGTCGCCGGACCTGGACGCGGACCTGAAGGTCGTCTCCGAGCCCCTCGACTGGTACGGGATCAACTTCTACCAGCCGACGAAGGTGGGCGCCCCGCTCCCCGAGGGCACGGCGGCCGAGTTCGCCGGCGTCACGCTCCCGCCCGAACTCCCCTTCTCACCCCGGCGGATCGAGGGGTATCCGGTCACGGACTTCGGCTGGCCCGTCGCCCCCGACGCCCTCACCGAACTCCTCACCGCCTTCCGCGACCGGTACGGCGACCGGCTCCCGCCCCTGGTCATCACCGAGAACGGCTGCTCGTACGAAGGACTCGACGACCGGGACCGCATCACCTACCTGGACGGTCACCTCCGCGCCCTGCACCGCGCCCTGGAGGCGGGCGTCGACGTGCGCGGCTACTTCGTCTGGTCCCTGATCGACAACTTCGAGTGGGCGGAGGGCTACCGGCAGCGCTTCGGCCTCGTCCACGTCGACCACGCCACGCAGCGGCGCACCCCGAAGGCGTCGTACCACTGGCTCCGCGAGGTGCTGCGGGCGCGCCGCCCATGACCGCCACCGCGCTGCGGGAGCCGACCGAGCGGGTCGGCCGCGGCTGGACGGCCTCGCTGTCGCTCGCCAACGGCGCGATCTGGGTGGGCTGGTACGGCCCGCTGCAGATCCTGCTGGCCGTCCAGGCGGAGGATCTCGCCCCCGCGGGCACGTCCAAGGAGACGGTCCTGGCCTGGGTGACGGGCGTGGGCGCGGTCGTCTCCCTCGCCGCGAACCCCCTCTTCGGCGCGCTTTCGGACCGCACCACGTCCCGGCTCGGCCGGCGCACCCCGTGGATCGTGGCGGGGGCGGCGGGCGGCGCCGCCGCGCTCCTGCTGCTCTCCGCCGCGGGCTCGGTGTGGTGGCTGGCGGCGGGCTGGTGCCTGGTCCAACTCGCCCTGAACGCCGCGTTCGCCGCGGTCACTGCGGCCGTTCCGGACCGGGTGCCGCGCCGGCAGCGGGGCTCGGTGGGCGGCTGGCTCGGCGCGGCACAGCTGCTCGGCGTGGTCGTCGGCACGGGGCTCGCGACGGTGGCGGGCGGGACGGTCGCGGGGTACGCGGCGTGTGCGCTCTTCACCGCGGCGGGCGTGCTGCCCTACGTCGTACGCCACCGGGACCTGCGCCTGTCACCGGCCGACCGCCCGCCGTGGAACCGGCGCGACTTCCTCGCCGGCTTCCGGCTGAGCCCGCGCCGCCACCCGGACCTGGCCTGGGCCTGGCTGACCCGCTTCCTGATCAACGTCAGCAACGCGCTGGTGCTGCTCTACCTTCTCTACTTCCTGCGGGACCGCCTGGAGTACGGGGACCCGGAGGAGGGCGTGCTGATCCTGACGGCCGTGAACGGCGCGACGATGCTGGCCACGGTGGTGGTGGGCGGCGCCTGGTCGGACCGGGTGGGCCGCCGCAAGCCGTTCGTGCTCTGGTCGGGGGCGCTGATGGCGGCGGCGACGGGACTGCTCGCGCTCTGGCAGACCTGGCCCGGCGCGCTCGTCGCGGCGGCGGTGCTCGGCGTCGGCTTCGGCGTCTTCACGTCCGTGGACTTCGCCCTGATGACGGACGTCCTGCCCACGACCATGGACCGCGGCAAGGACCTCGGCATCATCAACATCGCCAACTCACTCCCCCAGGTCGCGGCCCCCGCCCTGGCGGCCCCGCTCGTCACCCACCTGGGCGGCTACCGGACGCTGTACCTGACGGCGGCGGTGATCGGCCTGGCGGGGGCGGTGCTGGTACGCCGCATCAAGGGGGTCAGGTAGACGCGCCCCTAGAACCCGAGCTTGCGGAGCTGGCGAGGGTCCCGCTGCCAGTCCTTGGCGACCTTGACGTGCAGGTCGAGGAAGACGGGCGTGCCGAGGAGCGCCTCGATCTGCTTGCGGGACTTGATGCCGACGTCCTTCAGGCGCTTGCCCTTCGGGCCGATGATGATGCCCTTCTGGCTGGGCCGCTCGATGTAGACGAACGCGTGGATGTCGAGGAGCGGCTTGTCGGCGGGGCGGTCCTCGCGCGGCAGCATCTCCTCCACCACGACCGCGATGGAGTGCGGCAGCTCGTCCCGCACGCCCTCCAGCGCCGCCTCGCGGATCAGCTCGGCGACCATGACCTGCTCGGGCTCGTCCGTGAGGTCGCCCTCGGGGTAGAGCGGGGGGCCTTCCGGCAGCAGCGGCACGATGAGATCGGCGAGCAGGCCGACCTGCTGGTCGCCGACGGCCGACACCGGCACGATCTCGGCCCACTCGAAGCCCAGCTCCGTGCCGAGCTGGTCGATGGCGATGAGCTGCTCGGCGAGCGTCTTGCTGTCGACCAGGTCGGTCTTGGTGACGATCGCGATCTTCGGCGTCTTCTTGATGGACGCGAGTTCCTTGGCGATGAACCGGTCACCGGGGCCGAGCTTCTCGTTCGCCGGCAGGCAGAAGCCGATCACGTCGACCTCGGCCCAGGTGGTCCGCACGACGTCGTTCAGCCGCTCGCCGAGCAGCGTGCGCGGCTTGTGGAGCCCGGGGGTGTCCACCAGGATCATCTGGGCGTCCGGCCGGTGCACGATGCCGCGGACCGTGTGCCGCGTGGTCTGCGGCTGGTTCGCGGTGATCGCGACCTTCTTGCCGACCAGAGCGTTCGTGAGGGTGGACTTGCCCGCGTTGGGGCGGCCGACGAAGCAGGCGAAGCCGGCCCGGTGGGCGGCCTCGGACGGCTCGGCTGATGACGGGGTACGAACGCTCATGGCGCCCATTGTCCCTGATCCCCGGAGCCCCGCCGCACCGCCCGGCCCGAAGGGGGGAAGCCGGGACCCGCCCGGAGGCGGGAGCGGAGCGCTCAGCCCGCCTCGACCCGCGCCCGGACCTCGCCGTCGGGCCCCGCCAGGAAGACGGGCGTACCGGCCCCGCCCAGGTCCCGCACGGCGGCCAGATCCTCGTCGGAAACCTTCTCCGCCCCGGAGACGACCGCCGCCGCCTCAAGGGACTCCGCCCCCGACGCGACCGCCATCGCCACCGCCGTCCGCAGCGCGGACAGCTGGAGCGAGTCGAGAGCCACCGTCCCGGCGACGTACGTCCGACCGGTCTCGTCCCGCACGGCCGCCCCCTCGGGCACTCCGTTGCGGGCCCGGGCGGAACGGGCCAGGGTGACGATCTTGCGGTCCTCGGGGCCAAGCGCGGCGCTCTCAGTCATGCCCCGAGCATACGGAGCGGGCACCGCCGCCCCGCCACCGGATGGACCGCTCGCAGACCTGCTCACATCGCCACCGGATGGATCGAGCCCCGGCGCCCCTCGGGCGAGGCGAGCCACGCCAGCTTGCCCGCCGTGTCCACCTCGGCGTGCGGCAGCGGCGTGTGCAGCACGATGGTGAGGTCGGGCCTGGCCGGCACCTTCAGCTGCGTCGACTCCAGGAACAGCGCGCCCACCACCGGATGCTCGATCTCCTTGGCGACCTGCCCGCCGGGCAGGATGTCCCGCCGCTCCCACAGCTCCGCGAACTCGGGGCTCACCGACTGCGCCTCGGCGATCACCGCGGCGAAGCCGTCGTCGTCGGGGTGCTCCGAGCACGCGGCCCGGTACATCGCCACGACCTGCGGCGCGTTCCGCTCCCAACTCCGCGCCCGGGCGCGGTAGATGGGGTCGGTGAAGAAGGTGAGCAGGCAGTTCTCGGAGGTCTCCGAGCGCATGCCGAGCACCGACGCGGCCGCGTCGTTGTACATGACGCAGTTCCAGTACGCGTCCATGATGTGCGCCGGCTGCGGCATCCACGTGTCGATGAGCCGGTGCAGCCCCTCGCACATCTCCGCGTCGTCCCTTGCGACCTCGGGCCGCGGCGGGTTGAGCCCGGCAAGGACGTACAGATGCCGCCGCTCGGCGCCGCTCAGCTTCAGCACGCGCGCCACGGAGTCCAGGACCTGCGGCGAGACGGAGATGTCGCGGCCCTGCTCCAGCCACTGGTACCAGGACGCCCCGACGCCGGCGAGCACGGCGACCTCCTCGCGGCGCAACCCAGGCGTGCGCCGTCGGGCCCCGCCGTCCGGGAGTCCGGCCTCCGCGGGGCTGATCCGCGCGCGGCGGCTCATCAGGAACTCCCGCAGCTCCCCGAGGCGGCGCGCCTTGGACGCCTCCGTGCCCGACGCCGCGACCGACGGTGTTGCCATGTGGCGCTCCCCCAAGCCCTGACTGGTGTTCCGACCACCAGCATAAGTTCCCGCTCCCCACGTCTATTCCGGCCGCCGCAAGCTCTTGACCATGGCGATCGACACCACCACTGCCCCGTCCCCCCAGGCCGCGCCGCCGGCGCCGCAACCGCGGAAATCCGAGCCAGGACCCAGGCTCTCCGCCCGTGACAAGCTCGTCCTCTTCGTGCTCTGCGCCGCACAGTTCATGGTCGCGCTCGACTTCTCCGTGCTGAACGTGGCGCTGCCCGTGCTCGGCGCCGACCTCGGCATGAGCCACTCCGCGCTGCAGTGGGCGGTGACCGCCTTCGCCCTGCCCTCGGGAGGGTTCCTGCTCCTCTTCGGCAGGACCGGTGACCTCTTCGGGCGCCGCAAGCTGTTCCTCGCGGGCCTCGCGCTCTTCGGCCTCGCCTCGCTGCTCGCCACGTTCGCGTGGGACCCGGCGTCGTTCCTGACGGCACGTGCGCTGCAGGGTCTCGGCGCGGCGGCGATCGTGCCGACCGGCATGTCGCTCCTGACGACGACGTTCCCCGAGGGGCCGCAGCGCGACCGGGCGCTCGGCATCTCCGGCACGCTCCTGTCGCTCGGCTTCACGGTCGGCATGGTGCTCGGCGGCGTACTGACCGACACGCTCGGCTGGCGTTCCACGATGGGCCTCCTTACGCTCTTCGCGCTGATCGTGCTGCCGCTGGCCCCCGGGCTGCTGCCGGAGTCCCGCACCCCGGACCGCCCCCGCCTGGACCTCCCGGGCGCCGTGACGGTCACCGGCGGACTGCTCTCCCTGATCTACGCCCTCTCCACGGCGGCCGAGCGCGGCTTCGGCGGCACGGACGTCATCGTGGCGCTGGTGGCGGGCGTCGCCCTGCTCGTGGCGTTCGGATACGTCGAGTCGCGCGCCGCGTCCCCGCTCGTCTCGCTGCCGATGCTGCGCCGCCGCACGGTGGCGTGGGGCAATCTGGGCGGCCTGGTCACGTTCTCGATGATGTCGACGGTCGTCTTCGTGCTGACGCTGTACCTCCAGGAGGTCCTGCGCCTCTCCGCCTTCGAGACCGGTCTCGTCTTCGGCGTGCAGGGCGTCCTCTCGGTGGTCGCCGGCGTGTACGCGCCGAAGGTCATCGGCCGCTTCGGCGCCCGCCGCACCCTGGTCGGCTCGCTGGCCGGTCAGGGCGTGCTGGGCGCGGCGCTGCTCGGCATCGGTGAGAGCGGCTGGTCGGTCTGGCTCGCGACGGCCGCGGTGTCGCTGGCGAGCATGTGCCACCTGGGCGCGATCATCTCGTACGGCCTCACGGTCACGTCGGGCGTCCCCGACGAGGAGCAGGGCCTGGCCACGGGCCTGGTCACCTCCACCCAGCAGGTCGGCATCACCATCGGCATCCCCCTGCTCGGCGTCCTCGCGACGACGAACACGGACTTGCTGGCGGGCACGCGGACGGTGCTCGCGATCGACGCGGCGGTGGTGCTGGTGACGGCGGCCGCGGTGGCGGTCGGGCTCGGCGGACGCAAGCGCGCCTGAGCCCCGCGAGCGGCGTGAACCGGCCCGGCCCCGTCAGGGCCGGGCCGCTGCCACGTCATGCACCGGGTCGTTGCCGGCGACCGAGGAGAGAAAGGCGTCCCAGGCGTCCGGGCCCACCGCGACGACCGCGCCCCGGGGCCGCGCGGAGTCACGGACGAGGACTGTCCTGCCGGTCCAGGCGATCTCCACGCACTCGTCGTTGGCCGACCCGCTCGCACTGCTCTTGCGCCATGCCCACGTACTCACCACGCTTCTCCTCCACCCCGGGTGCGGAAGGCCAGCCGGCCCAGCACGGCTGGTGCAGAGGGACGCAGCACCTCTTCCAGAATAACGGCGCGTCACACAGATCTGTACGGCCCGTTTCGCGCCAAGGTCCCTTGTGACACGCGGGACTGATGGTGTGTCAGGTCACCTCGACGGGCGAGAACAGCCGCTCCAGGTCGTCGACGCCCTCCTCGGCCCTGGCCGCCAGCATTCTCAGCATGTCCACGTTGCGCTCCTTGATGGCGAGGTCCTCCAGCTCCCAGAACCTTTCCAGGTAACGCCCGCTCTCCTCGGGCGCGTTGGTGCTGTAGGAGTCGCCGCGCGGGTTCTCCAGGTAGAGCGTGTCCGGCATCTCGTCCGCCTCGAACTCGAAGAGCATGAAGGGGCCTTGGATCCCAGGATGCGCTCCGACGCTGAAGGGGAGGATCTGGATGCTGACCTTCGGCAGGGCGGCCAGCTCCGCGAGGCGCTCCAACTGGGCGCGCATGACGCCGCGTCCACCGACCTGACGGCGCACGACCGACTCGTCGAGGATGTAGAAGACCTCGCGGTCGCCCGATGTCAGCGTCTCCTGGCGGGAGAGCCGCACCTCGATGGCCCGCTCGACGGCTTCGTTGTCGATGCCCTTGTCGTAGGCCTGCATGATGGCGCGGCCGTACTCCTCGGTCTGCAAGGGTCCCGGCACCTGGAGCGAGTTGTACGCCCGGACGATGGATGCCGACGACTCCAGGGCGAGGAGCTGCAGGAATTCCTTGCTGTACAGGTCGCGGTACTCCGCGTACGGCATCTTCCGGCTGCCCCGGGCGAGGTCGAGCAGCTCCTCGATCTTGCGTCGGTCCCGGATCCCGTACGTCTCCAGGAGGGGCCGCAGGTCGTTGACCGAGATGCCGACCTCGCCGGCCTCGATGCGGATCAGCTTGGAGGGGCTCCACTCCATCTTCGCGGCGACCTGGCGCTGGGTCAGCTGCGCGGCGGTCCGCGCCTTTCGGAGCTCTGTGCGCAGCCGCAGCCGCTGAAGTGCCGCACTTGGCGCGCTCATGATGGCTCCACCCCCAACCGGACCGTGCGAGGTGCAACATAGCAGACTAGCAGCTTACTCATCGAGACCTTCCGGGACGACAGTTCACGCCACTGTCAGGAGACCTCGAAGCGCGGGGGCGCGCAACCGCAGCGGGCGAGCCGAGGCCGACAGTTGCCGAGTAGCTATATCGCACTTGGCGAGCCCACGATGCGCGATGTGTCCGACAGTACTACCCATGTCGCCACGTCCGAGCTACGATATGGCAGAGGGTAGCCTGCCAACTGTCCGCCGCCGCAAGGAGGTTGAGAGCAGAGTCGATTCGATACGGCCTCACTCCATCGAGGGCCGTCGACACCGCCGAGTTCCCCCTTCCTGGCGCCACCCGTTCGTGGCTCGCCGCGGTATCCACGACGTGTGTGGAACCAGGAAGGAGTACAGCCCGATGGCCGAGGAGCCTGACGGGCGCCGCACCATCCGCACGTGGACCGATCGGGTCGCACTGTCGGCCCCGTGGGTGAGCCTCTTGGTGATGGTCCAGGAGATCATCGACAAGTGGGTGCTGCCCCACGTGTGAACGCGAACTGGCCCCGACCTGAGGCCGGGGCCAGCTGCGGCGGACGCCATCGCACTGACGTTTCCACTCCGAGTTCCCTTGGCCGGCAGCCCGGAGTGGGAGCGTTTCGGATCCGCCCTTCACTCCATTCTGCCTGCCCCACCACCCCGATGGCGAGGGGCTGTTGGGGACACTCTGCGCGGAGCACCCCGCGCCGCGTACGCCCCTCAGGGGCGGTCGAGCCGCAGGCGCTCCGCCCGGGGCAGACCCGCGACCACCAAGTCGTACGAGTCCTCGACGAGCTCCCTGACCTGCCGGTCGGTGAGTTTGCCGTCGACCGTCACCGTGTTCCAGTGGCGCTTGTTCATGTGCCAGCCCGGCACGATCTCCGGGTGCTCGGCCCGCAGCCGGACGGCGATGTCCGGCTCACACTTGAGGTTGACGGTGAGCGGACGCGCGTCGAGTGCCGTGAGCGCGAACATCTTCCCGGCCACCTTGAAGACCGACGTCTCCGGATTGAACGGGAAGTCTTCCACCGCGCCGTTGAAGGACAGGCAGAAGGCGCGCAGCTTCTCGGGCGTCACCCGGACTCCTCCGCCTTCACGGCGCCGCCTTCGGCATCGGCCGGGGCGGGCTCCACAAGGACCGTCATGATGCGGTTCCGGCGGCCGGCCGCGGACTCCGCGGTGAGCTTGAGATCCCGCCCGTCCGGCAGCGGCACCACCGCCGACGCCCCCGCGATCGGGACGCGGCCGAGGCGCTTGGCGAGCAGACCGCCGACGGTCTCGACGTCCTCGTCGTCGAACTCGTCGAGGCCGAACAGCTCCCCCAGGTCGCCGATGTCGAGCCGCGCCGTCACGCGGTAGCAGCCGTCCGCCAGCTCCTCCACCGGGGGCAGCTCACGGTCGTACTCGTCGGTGATCTCGCCGACGATCTCCTCGAGGATGTCCTCGATGGTGACGATGCCGGCCGTCCCGCCGTACTCGTCGATGACCACGGCCACGTGGTTGCGCTCCTGCTGCATCTCGCGCAGCAGATCGCCCGCGTTCTTCGTGTCGGGGACGAAGGTGGCCGGGCGCATCGCCGTCGACACCAGGTCGGACTCGCTGTCGCGGTTGATGTGCGTCTTGCGCGCCAGGTCCTTCAGGTACACCATGCCGACGACGTCGTCCTCGCTCTCCCCCGTCACGGGTATGCGCGAGAAGCCGGAGCGCAGCGCGAGGGTGAGGGCCTGGCGGATCGTCTTGAACCGCTCGATGGCGACCAGGTCGGTGCGGGGCACCATGACCTCGCGCACCAGGGTGTCGCCCAGCTCGAAGACGGAGTGCACCATGCGGCGCTCCTCGTCCTCGATCAGGGACTCCTTCTCGGCGAGGTCCACCATGGCGCGCAGTTCGGCCTCGGAGGCGAACGGGCCGCGCCGGAAGCCCTTGCCGGGCGTGAGGGCGTTGCCGATCAGGATCAGGAGCGGCGGGATGGGGCCCATGACGCGGGCCAGCGGCAGCAGGACGTACGCCGAGGCGGTCGCCGTGTTCAGCGGGTGCTGGCGGCCGATGGTGCGCGGGGACACGCCCACCGCCACATAGCTGACGAGGACCATCACGCCGATGGCGACCGCGAGGGCCTGCCAGGTCTCGTCGAACTCCCGCAGACAGGCGTACGTCACCAGGGCCGACGCGGCCATCTCGCAGGCCACCCGCACGAGCAGCGCCACATTCAGATAGCGGGTCGGGTCGGCGGCGACCTGCGCGAGCTTCGCGCTGCCGCGCCGCCCCGAGCGGACCGCCTCGTCCGCGCGGAAGCTGGAGACCCGGGCGATGCCCGCCTCCGCGCACGCCGCGAGCCAGGCCACGACGACAAGGGCGACCGCGCCGACGATCAGCTGAGGACTCATGGCGCTACGAGACGGTGGGCGCCGGAGAGGGGCCAGTCAGGCCCTTCTCGGCACGCCAGCCGTCGACGATCGCGGCCTGCAGACCGAACATCTCGGCCTTCTCGTCGGGCTCCTCGTGGTCGTACCCGAGCAGGTGCAGCACCCCGTGGACGGTCAGGAGCTGGAGCTCCTCGTCCATGGAGTGCTGCGTCGGGGCGTCCTTGCCCTGCTGCGTGGCGACCTCGGGGCAGAGCACGATGTCGCCGAGGAGGCCCTGCGGGAGCTCGCCGTCGTCCTTCATGGGCGGCCGCAGCTCGTCCATCGGGAAGGACATGACGTCCGTCGGCCCCGGCAGGTCCATCCACTGGATGTGCAGCTGCTCCATGGCGTCGGCGTCCACGACGATCACCGAGAGCTCGGAGAGCGGGTGGATGCGCATCCGCGCGAGGGCGTAGCGGGCGATGTCGAGGATCGCCTGCTCGTCGACCTCGGTTCCGGATTCGTTGTTGACGTCGATCGACATGGTGGTGCTCGTCTACTTCCCGTCGCGGCTGTCGTGCTGCTCGTACGCGTCGACGATACGGCCGACGAGCTTGTGCCGAACGACATCGTGGGAGGTGAGCCGCGAGAAGTGGATGTCCTCCACGCCGTCGAGGATCTGCTGCACCTCGCGCAGGCCGCTCTTGGTGCCGCCCGGCAGGTCGACCTGGGTGATGTCACCGGTGATGACGATCTTCGAGTCGAAGCCGAGGCGGGTGAGGAACATCTTCATCTGCTCGGCGCTGGTGTTCTGCGCCTCGTCGAGGATGATGAACGCGTCGTTCAGCGTCCGGCCGCGCATGTACGCGAGCGGCGCCACCTCGATCGTGCCCGCCGCCATCAGGCGCGGGATCGAGTCCGGGTCGAGCATGTCGTGCAGGGCGTCGTAGAGCGGGCGGAGATACGGGTCGATCTTCTCGTACAGCGTGCCCGGCAGGAAGCCGAGCCGCTCGCCCGCCTCGACCGCGGGGCGGGTCAGGATGATGCGGTTGACCTGCTTGGACTGCAGGGCCTGCACGGCCTTGGCCATGGCGAGGTAGGTCTTGCCCGTGCCGGCGGGGCCGATCCCGAAGACGATGGTGTGCTTGTCGATCGCGTCGACGTACCGCTTCTGGTTCAGCGTCTTGGGGCGGATGGTGCGGCCGCGGGACGAGAGGATGTTCTGGGTGAGGACCTCGGCGGGGGTCTCCTCCGCGCCGTCGCCGTTCTCGTCCGCCCTCAGCATGGCGATCGAGCGTTCCACTGCGTCCTCCGTCATCGGCTGACCGGTGCGGAGCACCAGCATCATCTGGTCGAACAGGCGCTGGATGAGGGCGACTTCGCGGGCCGCGCCCACGGCGCTGATCTCATTGCCCCGGACGTGGATGTCGGCCGCCGGGAAGGCCTTCTCGATCACCCGCAGCAGGGCGTCGCCGGAGCCGAGGACCGTCACCATGGGATGTTTCGCCGGGACGGTGAAGTGCGCTCGGGACTGGCCCTGGGCATCGGTGTGAGTTGTGGGTGTCTGAGTCATGGGCCGGCTCTGAAGGCCTGCTCATCCTCCTCATGCGGGGCTCGGTGGCCGCTCGACAGCCTTGCACTGCCAAGAGTACGACGCGCCACGCCCGAGGCCGTAGGCCTTTTCCCCCGTCCGTCCCACACGTCCCCCGGGCCCGGCCCGTCATGCCGAGCGGAAGCCGATCGTCGGCACGGCCCGCCGCAGGGGCCACGGGCGGCTCGCCGCGGGGAGCAGCGTCTCCAGGAACGCGTACCGCCGCAGCGCGACCGGATCCTGGCCGTCCAGCTCCCGCACCCGGCGCCACCAGGCGCCGACCTCCGCCCACCCGGGCGCCGACAGGGACCCGCCGAACTCCTGCACCGAGAGCGCCGCCGTGAGACCCGCGAAGGCGAGCCGGTCCGCGAGGGGCCACTCCGCGAGCGTCCCGGTGACGAATCCCGCGACGAAGACGTCCCCCGCGCCGGTGGGGTCGAGCGCCTCGACCTCGATGGCGGGGACCTCGGCGGTCTCGCCGGTCCGCCCGTCCACGGCGTACGCGCCCTCGGCTCCCAGCGTCACCACGGCGAGCGGCACGTGCTTGGTGAGCGCCCGGGCCGCGGCGCGGGGGCACGACGTGCGCGTGTACCGCATCGCCTCCTCGGCGTTCGGCAGGAACGCCTCGCAGTGCTCCAGGTCGGGCAGAGCGGCCAGGTCCCACCGCCCGGTGTCGTCCCAGCCGACGTCGGCGAAGATGCGGGTGCCGCTCCGCGCGGCCCGCTCGATCCAGGGGGCGTGGACGCCGGGCGTCAGCGAGGCGACGGCGGCACGCGCGCGTGGCGGGCAGGAGGGGGCGCCCCCGTCCGGCGCGTCGGCGTCCGGCGGCGGCTCGTGGCCGTGGCTGACCATGGTCCGCTCGCCCTCGTACGCCATGGAGACCGTCACCGGCGAGTGCCAGCCCGGCACGGTCCGTGACGGGGTGAGGTCGATGCCCTCGCCCTGTTCCAGGGCGTCCCAGCAGTACTCCCCGTAGTGGTCGTCGCCGAAGGCCGCGGCGAGCGACGTGTGCAGGCCGAGCCGGGCGAGCGCGGTCGCCATGTTGGCGACGCCGCCGGGGCTCGACCCCATGCCGCGCGCCCACGACTCGGTCCCGCGCACGGGCGCGGAGTCGAGGCCGGTGAAGATGATGTCGAGGAAAACCGTGCCGGTGAGGTAGACGTCGCAGTCCGGATCCCCGGCTCTGCGGGCCGCCTTCAGCGGGTCGACGGTGGGCTGTTCGGGTACGACCATGCAGGCAACGTAACGGACGAGGGGCTACCAGCGCGGCACGGCCGGGGTGGTCCACGCCGGGTCGGTCACCCGCATCGCCGCCGCGTCGTCCCGCTCCCGCAGCGCGCGGAAGTCGTCGTCCAGCCAGCGCGCGTGCAGGGCGGCGAGCCTGTCCCTGTCGAGCTCGACGCCGAGACCCGGGGTGTCGGTGACGGCGATGTTCCCGTCGGTGAACCGCAGCCGCGAGGTGAGCACGTCCTCGGCCTGCCACGGGTAGTGCGTGTCGCAGGCGTGGTCGAGTCCGGGCACGGTCGCGGCCACGTGCGTCATCGCGGCGAGGCTGATGCCCAGGTGCGTGTTGGAGTGCATGGACACGCTCACGCCGAAGGTGCGGCAGACGGCGGCCAGCTCGCGGGTGCGCCGCAGGCCGCCCCAGTAGTGGTGGTCGGAGAGCACCACCTGCACGGCCTTCTTCGCGAAGGCCTCGGGTATCTCCTCGAAGGTCGTCACGCACATGTTCGTGGCGAGCGGCACCGGCGTGCCCGCGGCGACCTCCGCCATCGCGGGCGTGCCGAGCGCGGGGTCCTCCAGGTACTCCAGTACGTCGCCGAGCTCGTCCGCGACCTTCAGCGAAGTCTCCACGGACCAGGCGCCGTTGGGGTCGAGCCGGAGCGGGCGGCCGGGGAACGCGTCGGCCAGGGCGCGGATCGCGGCGGCCTCCTCGTCCGGCGGGAAGACGCCGCCCTTGAGCTTGAAGGACGAGAAGCCGTACCGCTCGGCGAAGAGCCGGGCCTGGGCGACGATCCCGGCCGGGTCGAGGGCGGCGCCCCACCCGTCGTCCTTCTCGCTCGCGATCCCCGCCGGGTGCTCGGCCCACTTGTAGAACAGGTACGCGCTGTACTCCACGGCGTCGCGCACCTTGCCGCCGAGCAGCGCGTGCACGGGAAGCCCGAGCGTCTTGCCGAGGGCGTCCAGACAGGCCACCTCGAACCCGGAGACGACGGAGAGCCGCAGCTTGTCGGCGGTCTGCACGCCGCGCAGGCCGCCGACGTCCACGGAGTCGTCGACGCGGGCGGCGTCGACGGCCGTCTCGTCCGCGAGTGTGAACAGCCGGTTCGGCTCGGAGACCGCGTGGCCGACCAGCCGCCGGGCGAGCGGCCGCGCGATCTCCAGGTACTTCCCGTCCCCGTACGTCTCCCCGATCCCCGTCACCCCACCGGCCGTGACCACCTCGATGATCAGCCGGGGCGTGTAGGGCTGGTGCACGCCCTGCGTGTTGAGGAGCGGCGGATCGGCGACGAGGACGGGCGTGAGACGGACGTCCGTGATGACGAGACTGCCGGAGCGGTGTCCATACATGAGAACGGAGACTAGGTACGCGAACAGCAAGCGTCAATGGGGGGATTCACCGCCCCAGCGGAGCTCTAGAGTTCCGCTTCGATCAGGTCGGCGGCCCGCCGCGCCCCGCCCTCGGCACGGACCTGCTCCCGCAACTCCGCGCACCGGCGCGCGACTTCGGGGTCAGAGGTCAGCTCCCGCAGCGCACCCCGCAGCACGGCCGCCGTCGCGTCGGCCGTGTCGACACGCCGAGCCACCCCCAACTCCACCAACCGGTCCGCGTTCATGGGCTGTTCGGCCCCCTGCGGCACCGCGATCATCGGCACCCCACAGAAGAGCCCTTCCCCACTGCTCCCCATGCCCGCATGGGTGACGAACGCGTCGGCCTGCTCCAGGATCGCCAACTGCGGCGCCCAAGAGCAGACTTCGACGTTGCCCGGAACGTCATCGCCCAGCTCCGCGGGATCCACGTGCCTGCCGATCTGGAGGACGACGTGCCACCCGGGCAGGTCCCCGAACGCGGCCACGCACTGCCGGTAGAACTCCGGCTGCACGGTGTACGCCGAGCCGAGCGAGACCAGGAGCACCTTCTCCGCGCCCTCGGGCCGCGTCCAGCTCTCGCGCAGGGCGCGGTCGCCGAGGCAGGGCCCGACGAAGTCGATCCGCTCCGGGTCGACGGTGTCGGCGTGGGGCTGCATGGCGCGCGGGATCGTGGCGATGCCGCGCGGCGGCACGCCGGAGAACTCCCCCACGTCCGGCGTCGTGGCCCCGCACCCGGCGAGCCACTCCTTGAACCGGGCCTCCAGGGCGTCGGCGCCCGGCAGTTTCGCGAGGTGCGCGCCGACGTCCTCCTGATAGCTGCCCCACGCCACGAAGGTGGGCGACAGCTGCACGAGCGGCCGCCCCTGCGCCTCGGCGAGCGCACGGGCGACGTAGGCGCCGATGTCGTACAGGTACAGGTCGGCGGGGTCGTCGTCGTACGCCGCGTGGAGCTGCGGGAGGACCGCCATCGCGTCGTCGAGGAAGAGCGCGCTCGCCTCGATCGGGTCATCGGGCCAGATGTTGTCGCGGTGCGGGAGCGTCGACTCGTACGCGACGAACTCGGCGCCGGTGGGCTCGATGAGGCCCGCGGCGGCCGGGTCGTTGGCGTACGTCACGCGGTGGCCGCGGGCCGCGAGCTCGCGGACGACCTCGAGGCCCGGCAGCACGTGGCTGACCATCGGCACGCCGATCATGGCGATGTGGGCAGGGCGACGGGAGAGCCGTCGGGATGACATGGGAATTCCTTCGCGTACGGACAGCTAAAGAGAGCTGTGGATCTGACGGGGACACGGCGGCCCGCCGCCTCGGCCCCTCAGGGGCGGGCGGGGGCCTGCGAGGGCCGTGTCAGCCGTAGATCTGCGCGATGGAGTCCATGCCGATGACCGTAACCCGGCACCGACGGTCAGTCGAACGAATAAGCCTCGACCTCGGCGAGGTACCGGGCCCGCAGCGCCTCGTCCGCCTCGTCGCGGTCCAGGAAGGCCGCCTCGAAGGAGTTCCGGGCGAGCGTGCGCAGCCGCTCCTGGTCGAGGCCGAGCGCCTCGCGCACGGCGTGGAAGGTGTCGTCGACGTACCCGCCGAAGTAGGCCGGGTCGTCGGAGTTGACCGTGCACATCAGGCCGGCGTCCAGCATTTGCGGCAGCGGGTGCTCCTCCAGGACGTCGATGGCGCGCAGCCGGACGTTGGAGAGCGGGCAGAGCGTGAGCGGCACGCGGTCGCGGACCAGCCGCTCCACCAGCTCCGGGTCCTCCATGCAGCGCAGCCCGTGGTCGATGCGCTCGACGCGCAGGACGTCGAGGGCTTCCGTGATGTACGCGGGCGGGCCCTCCTCCCCCGCGTGGGCGACGAGCCGCAGGCCCAGCGCGGCGGCGGCCTCGTACACCTCCTTGAACTTGGCCGGCGGGTGGCCGACCTCGGCCGAGTCGAGGCCGATGCCGATGATCCGGTCGAGGTGGGGTTCGGCGGCCCTCAGGGTCTCCAGGGCGGAGTCGGCGGACTGGTCGCGCAGGAAGCACATGATCAGCCGCGTGGAGACGCCGTGCCGCTCCTCACTGCGGTCCAGGGCGCGGGAGAGGCCCTCGATGACGGTGGCGATGGGGACGCCGCGGGCCGTGTGCGCCTGCGGGTCGAAGAAGATCTCCGCGTGCCGGACGCCCTGTGCGGCGGCGCGGGCGAGGTAGGCGTCCGCGAGCTCCTCGAAGTCGGCCTCGGTGCGCAGCACGGCCATGAGGCTGTAGTAGAGGTCCAGGAAGCTCTGGAGGTCGTCGAAGAGGTAGGCCTTGCGGAGCTCTTCGGTGTCGGCGTAGGGCAGTTCGACGCCGTTGCGCGCGGCGAGGGCGAAGGCGAGCTCGGGTTCGAGGGTGCCTTCGATGTGGAGGTGGAGTTCGGCCTTGGGGATCGGCATGGTGCGGTCTCGCTCAGTTCGGGGGGGGTGGTTCAGGTTCGTTTGGGGAGGGGTACGCGCGACAGGTCCCGCGCGATGGTGAGTTCGCCGTCGAAGCCGGCGGCGCGGGCCTGCTGTTCGTAGAGGGCCGGGTCGGGGTAGCGCTGGCTGAAGTGGGTGAGGACGAGGTGCCGCACGCCCGCGTCGACGGCCACGCGGGCGGCCTGTCCTGCCGTCAGGTGGCCGTGGTCGGTGGCGAGTTGTTCGTCCTCGTCGAGGAACGTCGACTCGATGACGAGCATGTCGCAGCCCTCGGCGAGCGCGTGCACGCCGTCGCAGAGGCGGGTGTCCATCACGAAGGCGAACCGCTGCCCGCGCCGCACCTCGCTGACCTCGTCGAGGGTCACGCCGCCGAGGCTGCCCTCCTTCTGGAGCCGTCCCACGTCGGGCCCCTTGATGCCGCGCTCGGCGAGCAGGGCGGGCAGCATCCGGCGCCCGTCGGGCTCGGTGATCCGGTAGCCGTACGACTCGACCGGGTGTGAGAGCTTGATCGCGTCGAGGGTGTAGGAGTCCGTCACGGCCAGCGGCCCGTCGGCGGCGACCGGTTCCTCGGCGAGCCGCACGGTCTCGCGGTACGCCGTCGCGTACCGCAGGCGGTCGAAGAAGCGCTGCCCCGACGCCGGGTAGTGGGCGGTGACGGGGTGCGGGACCCGGTCGAGGTTGATGCGCTGGATCACCCCGGCGAGCCCCAGGGAGTGGTCGCCGTGGAAGTGCGTGACGCAGATCCGGTGCAGGTCGTGGGCGGCGACCCCGGCGCGCAGCATCTGCCGCTGCGTGCCCTCGCCGGGGTCGAACATGATGCCCTGGCCGTCCCAGAGCAGGACGTAGCCGTTGTGGTTGCGGTGCCGGGTGGGGACTTGGCTCGCGGTGCCGAGCACCACCAGTTCACGTACGGACAAGGAGTGCGGCCCCGCTATCCGGGAGGCCACTGGAGGCCGCGGCCGCCCAGGACGTGCGCGTGCGTGTGGAACACGGTCTGGCCCGCGCCGGCGCCGGTGTTGAAGACGATGCGGTAGCTCTCCGCCTTCTCCTGCGCGGCGACCTCGCCCGCCTCGCGCAGCACGTCCGCGGCGATCTGCGGCTCGGCGGCGGCGAGGGAGGCCGCGTCCGGGTAGTGCGCCTTGGGGATCACCAGGACGTGGGTGGGCGCCTGCGGGTTGATGTCGCGGAAGGCCACGGTCGTCTCGGTCTCCCGGACGACGGTCGCGGGCACCTCACCCGTGACGATCTTGCAGAACAAGCAGTCGCTTTGCGCTTCGCCCGCCATGGGCCGCCTCCTGGAAACGGAAAGATCAGTACGTCCGGCATGCTATCGGCCGTCGCGTCAAGAGGCCGGGGGCCGGGCCCCGGCCGGGTCACTCCGCGCCGGGCAGGAGCGGCGGTGTCTTCGCCGGGTGCTCCTCCAGCGCGGCCAGCGCGATGCGGACCGCCTCGTCCAACTGCGGGTCGCGGCCCGCCACATGGTCGTCGGGGGTGGTGACGACCTCCACGTCCGGGTCGACGCCGTGGTTCTCGACGCCCCACTCGTGGCCCTCCAGCCAGAACGCGTACTTCGGCTGCGTCACCAGCGTCCCGTCGACCAGGTGGTAGCGGCTGTCGATGCCGACGACGCCGCCCCAGGTGCGGGTGCCCACCACGGGTCCGATGCCGAGCGCCCTGATCGCGGCGTTGACGATGTCCCCGTCGGAGCCGGAGAACTCGTTGGCGACGGCGACGACCGGGCCGCGCGGCGCGTCCATGGGATAGCTGAACGGGCGGGCCCCCCTCGGCACGTCCCAGCCGACGACGCGGCGCGCCAGCTTCTCCACGACGAGCTGCGAGGTGTGCCCGCCGCGGTTCTCCCGCACGTCCACGACCAGGCCCTCGCGGGCGACCTCGATACGCAGGTCACGGTGGATCTGCGCCCAGCCGGGCGCCTGCATGTCGGGCACGTGGAGGTAGCCGAGGCGGCCGCCGGAGCGTTCGTGGACGTACGCCCGCCGGCCGGCGACCCAGGCGTGGTAGCGCAGCGGCTCCTCGTCGTCGACGGGGATCACCACGGCGTACCGCGGGTCGCCGCCGCCGGACGGCGACACGGTCAGCTCGACCGGCTTGCCCGCGGTGCCCACCAGCAGCGGCCCGGGGCCCGCGACCGGGTCGACGGGGCAGCCGTTGACCTCGATGACCGCGTCGCCGGGGCGGGCCGCGACGCCGGGCGCGGCGAGCGGGGACCGGGCGGCCGGGTCGGAGGTCTCCGAGGGCAGGATCCGGTCGATGCGCCACAGCCCGTCGTCGCCGCGCGAGAGGTCGGCGCCGAGGAGCCCCTGGCGGTGCGCGCCGCCCCCGCCGCCGGAGACCACGTACGCGTGCGAGGTGCCGAGTTCGCCGTGCACCTCCCACAGCAGGTCGACGAGGTCGTCGTGGGTGGCGACGCGGGCGAGCACCGGACGGTAGCGGTCCAGGACCCCGTCCCAGTCGACGCCGCCCATGTCGGGCCGCCAGAAGTTGTCCCGCATGAGGCGGCCCGTCTCCTCGTACATCTGACGCCACTCGGCGGCCGGGTCGACGGTGTAGCGGACCCGGGAGAGGTCGACGGTGATGTTCGAGTCGCTGTCCTCGTCGCCGGAGGCGCGCCGGTCGCTCGGCACCACCTTCAGCTTGCCGTCGGTCCACAGCAGGACCCGCTTGCCGTCACCGGTGACGGCGAAGTGGTCGGCGTCCGCGGCGAGCCCCTCCACGCGGTGCTGTGCGAGGTCGTACCGCTCCAGCTCCGTCTTGGGGTCGGGGTCGTGCGGGGTGGCGCGGGAGGCGCCGAGCACGCCGCGCACCGGGTGGCGGAGCCAGAGCAGGCCGTCCTTGGCGGCCCGCAGCGTGGTGTAGCGGGCCGCCTCGACGGGGAACGGCACGATGCGGTCGGCGAGCCCGTCGAAGTCGATGCGGGTGACGGGGGCGCCCTCGCTGTCGGGCGTCTCGGAGCCGGAGTCCTGCGCGTCGAAGGGCCTGCCGTGCCGCTGTGGTCCGAAGGGGGACGGCGTGGTCGCGGCGAGGGTGAGCAGGTGCGGCCGGGAGCCGCCGACGAACGCGAGGTCGAAGACGTGTTCGTCGTAGACCGGGTCGAAGGCGCGCGCGGACAGGAAGGCGAGGTGCTTGCCGTCGAGGGTGAACGCGGGCGCGTAGTCGCGGAAGCGCAGCGGGGTCGCCTCGGCGACCGACAGGTCCGCGGTGTTGGCGAGCTTCAGCTGGCGCAGCGGGCTCGGCCCGGGGTGCGACCAGGCGAGCCAGGCGGAGTCGGGCGAGAAGACGAGCCCGGTGACCTCGCCGTCGGCGCTCCGGTCGACCTCGCGGACCTCGCCGCTCTCCCGCTCGACGAGCAGCACGCGGCCGTCGTGCGAGGCGACGGCGGCACGGGAGCCGTCCGGCGCCACGGCGAGCCCGAGGACCCGGCCGAGCTGTCCCGCGGCGAGCCTGCGCGGGGTGGTGCCGGGCGCGGGGCCGGTGGCCGGCGCGAATTCGAGCGCCTCGTCGCCCTCCGCGTCCGTCACCCACACGACGTGTTCCTCACCCTCGACGCGGAAGGTGCGGGGCAGCCGGGCGCGCACCCCCGGCTCGGCGGCGAGCGCACGGGCGGGGCCCTCGCGGTGCGTGACCCAGTGCACGGAGCCGCGCACGGAGACGGCGCTGCCGCGCCCGGTGTGGTCGGGCGCGGCGGCCCCGAACCAGCGGGCGGCGGACACGGGGTGCGGCTGCAGGTCGGTGCGCTGCCCGCCGAGGCGGAGGCCGACGCGGCGCGGCTCGGCGTCCACCAGGTCGTCGAGGAGCCACAGTTCACCGGCGGACATGTGGACGACGCGGGTGCCGTCGGTGGCGGCGTGCCGTGCGTAGAAGCCGCTGTCGAGCGGGGTGTGGCGCCGCAGGTCGGTGCCGTCGGGCAGCGAGGAGTAGAGGGCGCCGACGCCTTCGTGGTCGGAGAGGAAGGCGATGCGGTCGCCGACCCAGAGCGGGTACTCGATGTTCCCGTCGAGTTCTTCGTGGACGCGCACGAAGGGTTCCACGAGCCCCTCGCCGCCGCCGTCCTCGTCGCCCCCGGTGGGCCGACGTATCCACAGCTTGCCCGCGGTGCCGCCCCGGTACCGCTTCCACCGGGCGGCCTCGCGGCCCATCGGGGCAGAGAGCAGCAGGACCTGCCCGTCGGGGCCGTGCGCGACGTCGCCGACGATGCCGTACGGCAGGGTGGCCGCGGGTCCGCCGTCGAGCGGCACGGCCCGTGCCCAGCTGCGCCGCAGGGAGGCCTGCCCCGCCGCGCTGACGGCGAGCACCTGCCCGTCGGGCGTCCAGCCGCACACGGCGGTCTGCCAACTCCCCCAGTACGTCAGCCGCTTGGTAGGGCCGCCCTCAAGGGGCGCGATGTGCACTTCTGGTGCCCCGTCGCGGCGGGAGGTCCAGGCGACGGTCGTGCCGTCCGGGGAGATCCTGGGGTGGTTCACGGGCACGTTGTCGGCGCTGACCCGCCAGGCGCGGCCCCCGTCGAGGGGCGCGACCCAGACGTCGTCCTCGGCCGTGAACGCGACCAACTCGCCGTGGATGTGCGGGAACCGGAGATACGCGGAGTGCGCTGCCTCTGTCACGCCGACCAGCCTAGGCACGGTCTCGGCGGGCCGACAGAGGGCGGATCACCCGGTGGCCGACAGAGGGCGGATCACTTGCCGGGGACGCAGTGGCAGGTCGGGTGGGGCGGCGGGTCCGGGGTGACCGTCACGGTGACGGTGGTGGTGGGTGCGGGGTCGGGCGGGTCGTGGGAGGGCGGCGGCCGGTGGGAGTCGGGCGGATCGGAGGGCTGGTCGGAGGGCTGGTCGTCACCGCCGTCACCGTCGCCATTGCCGTCGTCCGCACCGCAGTTGCCCAGCACGTCGACGCGGAACCACTGCTTGCCGTCGACCTTGGCGGTGAGGTCGCCGCGTACGCAGCGGCCGTCGGCGACGGAGTGCACCTTGCCCTTGACGCCGATGTCCTTGCCGTCGTCGGTCTCGCCCTGGCAGTCCACGTCGACCACCGCGTCCGCCGACGCCGACCTGCCGCGCGGGGTGACCCTGTCGTCGAAGCTGGCGGTACAGCTGAGCCACGCCACGTCGGCCTTCTGCCGCTCCAGCTCCTTGGTGGCCATCTCGTCCGTGGTGAGCGCGACCGCGGAGGTGTTCAGCTCACCGTCCACGGGATCGCACGCGGTGACGCCGAGCGCGGCGGCGCCGGCCAGCCCGACGGCGTACAGGATCGTCGGACGCCGCTTGCCCGGCACCCGGCCGCGTAACCGTCTCAATGCCCCCATGGGCGGCAGAGTGCCACCGCGTACGCCGGTGCGGTAGGCCCCTTGCGGCCATCTGTCCCCTCGCGGCCGGGAGTCACGTCGACCGGAAACGGCTCAACCCCGGCCGCTTGACGCGAGGTGGGGTCAGGACCAGCGCCCCGTACGCCCAAGGAGCAGCGCCGTCGCCGCGGTCCCCGCGGTCGAGGTGCGCAGCACGCTGCGCCCGAGGCGGTACGGCTTCGCGCCCGCCTCGGCGAACACCGCGAGCTCGTCCGGGGACACGCCCCCTTCGGGGCCGACCACCAGCACGATGTGCCCGGCCGTCGGGAGCTCCGCCGTGGCCAGCGGTTCGCTGCCCTCCTCGTGCAGGACGGCCGCGAGGTCGGCGCCGGCGAGGAGCGCCGCGACCTGCTTGGTCGACGCGGCGTCGGCGACCTCGGGGAAGCGGACCCGGCGCGACTGCTTGCCCGCCTCGCGTGCGGTGGCCCGCCACTTGGCGAGGGCCTTGAGACCGCGGTCGCCCTTCCACTGGGTGATACAGCGGGACGCGGTCCACGGCACGACGGCGTCGACGCCGGTCTCGGTCATGGTCTCCACGGCCAGCTCGCCGCGGTCGCCCTTGGGCAGCGCCTGTACGACGGTGATGCGGGGCGACTCCTCGGGCTCCTCGGCCACGGCGTCCATCCGCACGACGAGCCGGTCCTTGCCCTCGGTGTCGAGGACCACGCACTGCGCCCACCGCCCGGCGCCGTCGGTCAGGACGACGTCCTCACCGGCGTGCAGCCGCTTCACGGAGACGGCGTGCCGCCCCTCCGGGCCGTCCAGTACGTACCGCCCGTCGGCGCCCGCGGTGAAGTCCTCGACGACGAAGACGGGGGCGGTCACGCGGCGCCCTCCGCCGTCGACGAGGCCCTGGCCTCGGCCAGTTCGGCGGCGAGGACCTCCACGAGCTGCCCGGCGGGCAGCTCCCGGGCGAGCCGGTGGCCCTGTCCGGCCCAGAGCGCCATGGCCTGCGCGTCACCGGCCTTGGCCGCGGCCTTGCGCAGACCGCTGGTGAGGTGGTGGACCTGGGGGTAGGCGGCGGGGGCGTACGGACCGTGCTCGCGCATGAAGCGGTTGACGAGACCGCGCGCGGGGCGCCCGGAGAACGCCCGGGTCAGCTCGGTCCGTACGAACAGCGGGTTGGTCATGGCCTGCTTGTGCAGGGCGTTGGCGCCCGACTCGGGGGTGACGAGGAACGCCGTGCCGAGCTGCGCCGCGTCCGCGCCCGCCGCGAGCACCGCGGCGATCTGCGCGCCGCGCATCAGCCCGCCGGCCGCGACGATCGGGATCTGCGCGGTCTCGCGGACCTGGGTGATGAGGGAGAGCAGCCCGATCCCGGAGCCGTCGGCCTCGGGGTTGTCCTTGTGCGTGCCCTGATGTCCGCCCGCCTCGATGCCCTGCACGCACACGGCGTCGGCGCCGGCCCACTGCGCGGTCTGGGCCTCCTCCGGCGTGGTGACGGTGACGACGGTCAGGGTGCCGACGCGCGCGAACGCGTCGAGGACGTCGCGGGTGGGGCACCCGAAGGTGAAGGAGACCACCGGCACCGGGTCGTCGAGGAGGATCGCGAGCTTGGCGTCGTACCCGTCGTCACGCCCGCTGTCCGGGTCGCCGAGCTCCGTCTCGTACCAGGTGGCCTCGCCGGCGAGCTGGCTGCGGTAGACCTCGACGGCCGCGGGGTCCGCGGTGTCGGGCTGTGGCATGAAGAGGTTGACGCCGAAGGGTTGCGAGGTCAGCCCCCGCAACTGTTTGATCTCCTGGTACATCCCGTCGGCCGTCTTGTACCCGGCGGCGAGGAACCCGAGCCCGCCGGCCTCGGCGACGGCCGCGGCCAGCTGCGGCCCGGAGGCGCCGCCCGCCATGGGGGCCTGCACGATCGGATGGCGGCAGAGAGCGGTCAGTGCGGAGGACATGCACGCATCGTGCCACGCTCCTTCGACCGTGCCGAATCGCGTACCCCGCGCCGGGTGTGCGCCGCCTCGTCTGCCCCATCGACCGCCGTCGGCAACTGCGGGCCGTCCCGGGTTGCTCGCGCAGTTCCCCGCGCCCCTTGAAGGCCCGTTCCGGGCCCCTTCAAGGGGCGCGGGACGGTCGTCTTCAGGGGCGCGGGGAACTGCGCGACCAGCCCCCACCGCCCCGCAGGTGACCGACAAGGCCACCGCTCAAGGCGCTACCGCCCGTTGAACGCATCCTTGAGGCGGGAGAACAACCCCTGCTGCCCCGGCTGGAACTGCCCCGTGGGCCGCTCCTCCCCGCGCAGCTGCGCCAGCTCGCGCAGCAGCCGCTCCTGCTCGGGGTCGAGCTTCGTCGGCGTGAGGACCTCGACGTGCACGATGAGGTCGCCGCGTCCGCCGCCGCGCAGGTGCGTGATGCCGCGCCCGTGCAGCGGTACCGACTGGCCGGACTGCGTGCCGGGCCGGATGTCGATCTCCTCCAGGCCGTCCAGCGTCTCCAGCGGCACCTTCGTGCCGAGCGACGCCGCGGTCATCGGGATCGTCACCGTGCAGTGCAGATCGTCGCCGCGCCGCTGGAAGACGGCGTGCGGCAGCTCGTGGATCTCGACGTAGAGGTCACCGGCGGGGCCGCCGCCGGGGCCGACCTCGCCCTCGCCCGCGAGCTGGATCCGCGTGCCGTTGTCGACACCGGCCGGGATCTTGACCGTCAGGGTCCGGCGCGAGCGGATCCGCCCGTCGCCCGCGCACTCGGGGCACGGCGTCGGCACGACGGTGCCGAAGCCCTGACACTGCGGGCACGGCCGCGACGTCATGACCTGCCCGAGGAAGGACCGCGTGACCTGCGACACCTCACCGCGACCGCGGCACATGTCACAGGTCTGGGCGGACGTCCCCGGCGCGGCACCCTCGCCGCTGCAGGTCGTACAGACGACAGCCGTGTCGACCTGAATGTCCTTGGTGGTCCCGAAGGCGGCCTCTTCGAGGTCGATCTCCAGGCGGATCATGGCGTCCTGGCCGCGACGCGTGCGCGAGCGCGGGCCGCGCTGCGACGCCGTCCCGAAGAACGCGTCCATGATGTCGGAGAAGTTGCCGAAGCCGCCGGCGCCGAAGCCGCCCGCGCCTCCGCCGCCGCCCGACTGGGACAGGGGGTCGCCGCCGAGGTCGTAGACCTGCTTCTTCTGCGGGTCCGACAACACCTCGTACGCGGCGTTGATCTCCTTGAAGCGCTCCTGAGTCTTCGGATCCGGATTCACATCCGGGTGAAGCTCACGCGCCAGCCTCCGGAAGGCCTTCTTGATCTCGTCCTGGGAAGCGTCGCGGCGCACGCCGAGTACGGCGTAGTAGTCCGTGGCCACTTACGACTCCGCCAGGATCTGTCCGACGTAACGTGCCACTGCGCGTACTGCTCCCATCGTTCCCGGATAGTCCATGCGGGTCGGTCCGACCACGCCGAGTTTGGCGACTGCCTCGCTTCCCGAACCGTAGCCGACCGAGACCACGGACGTGGAGCTGAGCCCCTCATGGGCGTTCTCGTGACCGATCCGTACGGCCATGCCCGAATCCTGCACCTCACCAAGCAACTTGAGGAGCACGACCTGCTCCTCAAGGGCTTCGAGAACGGGCCGGATGGTGAGGGGAAAGTCATGTCCGAAGCGGGTGAGATTGGCGGTTCCGCCGATCATCAGCCGTTCTTCGGTCTCCTCCACGAGCGTTTCGAGGAGGGTGGAGAGGACCGTCGCGACCGTGCCGCGGTCCTCGGTCTCGAAGGCCTCGGGCAGGTCCTGCACCAACTGTGGCACATCCGCGAACCGGCGCCCCGCGACCCTGCTGTTCAGCCTGGCCCGCAGGTCCGCGAGCGCACTCTCGCCGAACGGCGCCGGGCAGTCGATCATGCGCTGCTCGACCCGTCCCGTGTCGGTGATCAGTACGAGCATCAGCCGGGCCGGAGCCAGCGAGAGAAGTTCCACGTGCCGCACCGTCGACCTGGTGAGCGACGGGTACTGCACGACGGCGACCTGCCGGGTCAGCTGCGCGAGCAGCCGCACCGTACGCCCCACGACGTCGTCGAGATCCACGGCGCCGTCGAGGAAGTTCTGGATGGCGCGACGCTCGGGCGCGGTCATCGGCTTGACGCCGGCGAGCTTGTCGACGAAGAGGCGGTACCCCTTGTCCGTCGGGATGCGCCCCGCGCTGGTGTGGGGCTGGGCGATGAACCCTTCCTCCTCCAGCGCCGCCATGTCATTGCGGACGGTGGCCGGGGAGACCCCCAGACGGTGCCGCTCGGTGAGCGCCTTCGAGCCGACGGGCTCCTCCGTCCCCACATAGTCATGGACGATGGCGCGCAGCACTTCGAGCCTGCGTTCACTGAGCATCGCGCACACCTCCAGCTGTCTCTGTGAGCCCCGCCTGGCACTCACCGCGGGCGAGTGCCAGCCTTTCAAAGGGTCAGTGTACGGCCGTCGGGTACGGCCCCGGCAAGACAGCGGCTGCCGAACACCGCGCGTGCGGATAGCGTCACCGTATGAACGTGACGCCGGCATGGGAAGCGGCGGGCTGGGAGCGGCTCGCACCGCGCGTGGGGCGGCGCCGCCTGCCCCGCTGGGACTGTACGGCGGGGCTGGTCGTCGGGGACGACGCGGCCCTCATGATCGAGGCCGGGTCGAGCCTCGCGGAGGGCGCGGCCCTGCGGACACAGGCCCGGCAAATCCTCGGCGGGGGCCGCCGGGTCACCCATCTCGCGCTGACCCACCCGCACTTCGACCACGTCCTCGGCGCGGCCGCCTTCGCGGGCGTGGAGGTGTACGGGGCGGTGGGCATCGAGACGGTCTTCACCAAGGGCCGCGAGGAACTGCGCGAGGACGCGGTACGCCACGGCCTGGACGCGGACGCGGCGGCGGAGGCCGCCGACCTGCTGGTCCACCCGCACCACCTGGTGTGCGGGGAGTGGACGCTCGACCTGGGCGGCCTCCAGGTGCTGCTCGCGAACATCGGGCCCGGCCACTCGGGCCACGACCTGGCGGTCCTCGTCCCCGGCACCGACGGCGCACCGGAGATCGTCTTCTGCGGTGACCTCGTCGAGGAGTCGGGCGAACCGCAGGCGGGCCCGGACGCGGTGCCGAAGCGGTGGCCTGCGGCGCTGGACCGCCTCCTCGACCTGGGCGGCGAGGACGCGCTGTACGTCCCCGGACACGGCGCCACGGTGAATGCGGCATTTGTCCGCGCGCAACGCGCCACACTGGCAGCCCGCTTCGGCGTGTCGTGACCGCAACGCCTTCCGCTCTTCCTATCGTCACCGGAATGCGCCAGTACTCCGCCGACCTCACGCCCCCTTGGAAGAAGCCGAAGCCCGTACCGGAGGTGGCGGCGGACGCCGGCCTCGTGGTCGAGGAGCTGAGCACCGGTTTCTGCGGGGCGGTGATCCGCTGCGAGAAGACGGCGCAGGGCCCGACGGTGACGCTGGAGGACCGCTTCGGCAAGCAGCGCGTGTTCCCGATGGAGCCCCGCGGGTTCCTCCTGGACGGCCGCCCGGTCACCCTGGTCCGGCCCACGCAGGCTTCTGCTCCTGTACGTCCCTCCCGTACCGCCTCCGGTTCGGTGGCCGTCCCCGGGGCGCGGGCCCGGGTCGCCCGCGCGGGACGTATCTACGTGGAGGGCCGTCACGACGCCGAACTCGTCGAACGCGTCTGGGGCGACGACCTCCGCATCGAGGGCGTCGTGGTCGAGTACCTGGAAGGCATCGACGACCTCCCCGGGATCGTCGCCGAGTTCGCCCCCGGCCCCGACGCCCGCCTCGGCATCCTCGTCGACCACCTGGTCCCCGGCTCCAAGGAGTCCCGCATCGCGGCGGAGGTCACCAGCGCCCACGCCCTGGTGGTCGGCCACCCCTACATCGACGTATGGGAAGCGGTGAAACCCGCCTCCGTCGGCATCCCCGGCTGGCCCCGCGTGCCACGCGGCCAGGACTGGAAGACGGGCGTGTGCAGAGCCCTGGGCTGGCCGGAGAACACCGGCGCGGCCTGGCAGCGCATCCTGAACTCGGTCCACTCCTACAAGGACCTGGAGCCCCCGCTCCTGGGCCGGGTCGAAGAACTGATCGACTTCGTCACCCTGCCGTGACGCGGTGGTGCGAGACCTAGTCGACCAGGTCCCGCACCACCGCGTCGGCCAGCAACCGGCCCCGCAGCGTCAGCACGGCCCGCCCGGCCCCATAGGGCTCGGCTTCGAGCAGCCCGTCCGTCAGCGCCCGCCGGGAGGCGGCCAGGCCGGCCTCCCTCAGCAGCGACAGCGGACATCCCTCCCGCAGCCGCAGCTCCAGCAGGATCCGCTCCACCCGCCGGTCCTCGGCGGAGAGCACCTCACGCCCGGCCCCGGGCGACCCCCCGCCCGCCAGTGCCCCCGCGTACGCCCCGGGATGCTTGACGTTCCACCACCGCACGCCCCCCACGTGGCTGTGCGCGCCCGGCCCGGCGCCCCACCAGTCGGCCCCGCGCCAGTACAGCTCGTTGTGCAGGCACCGCCCGGCCTCGGACGTCGCCCAGTTGGACACCTCGTACCAGTCGAAGCCCGCGCCGCCCAGCACCTCGTCGGCGATGAGGTACCGGTCCGCGTGGACGTCGTCGTCGGTCATCGGCACCTCCCCGCGCCGGATCCGCCGGGCCAGCTGCGTGCCCTCCTCCACGATCAGCGCGTAGGCGCTCACGTGGTCGGGACCGGCCCCGATCGCCGCGTCGAGCGAGGCCCGCCAGTCGTCGTCGGTCTCGCCCGGCGTGCCGTAGATCAGGTCCAGGTTCACGTGGTCGAACCCGGCCGCCCGCGCCTCGGCGACGCACGCCTCGGGCCGCCCGGGCGTATGCGTACGGTCGAGCACCTTCAGGACGTGCTGCTTCGCGCTCTGCATGCCGAAGGAGACCCGGTTGAACCCGCCCTCCCGCAGCTCGCTCAGATACGCCGCGTCGACGGACTCCGGATTGGCCTCGGTCGTGATCTCGGCGTCGACCGCGAGCCCGAACTCGTCCCGCACGGCGCCCAGCATCCGCACCAGGTCCCCGGCGGCGAGCAGCGTCGGCGTACCGCCCCCGACGAACACGGTCCGCACGGGCCGCGGGTCGTCCCCGAGGACCTTCCGGGCGAGCCGCACCTCGTCGACGAGGGTGTCCGCGTAGTTGTCCCGGGAGGCGAGCACGCCACCGGAGCCGCGCAGCTCGGTGGCGGTGTACGTGTTGAAGTCGCAGTAGCCGCAGCGCGTGGCGCAGTACGGGACGTGCAGGTAGAAGCCGAGGGGGCGGGAGGCCGCGCCGTCCAGGGCGGACGCGGGCAGCGCCCCGTCCTCGGGCATGGGCTCACCATCGGGCAGTGCGGAAGGCATGTCTTCGATTGTCCCGCACCCTCGGGCAACCCCGCGCCGCTCACTCATTCGCTCCCTGAGCCCGAAGCACCAGCAACGCGAGGTCGTCGTCCGGCGGCCGCTCCGAGAACTCGTGGACGAGCCTGCGGATCCGCTCCGCCACCAGCGGAGCGTCGAGCCCCGCGCACTCGGCCAGCGCCGCCGCGAGCCCGTTCCCGTCGTCGAACTGGCGCCGCCCCGTCCGGCGCTCGGTCACGCCGTCCGTGACGCACAGCAGCGTCTCACCGGCCCGCAGCTCGAAGCTCTCGCTGGTGTACGTCTCGTCGTCGACGACCCCGAGCAGCATCTGCGGAGTGGCCGCTTCCCGTACCTCTCCCTCCGGGGAGAGCAGGAGCGGCAACGGATGCCCGGCGCACGCGATCGTGCAGCGCACGCCCCCTTCGTACGGCACGAGCTCCCCGTACAGGAGCGAGAGGAAGCGCGAGGTGGGCCCGTCGGGCGGCACGCCCTGCCCGCCCGCCACCGCGACGACCGCCGCCGCCGCGTCCGCCGCCTCGGTCGCGTCGTCGAGGAGCAGCTGGTTGAGACGGTCCATGACCTCCGCGACCTGGTACCCCTCGCGGGCGAGGAGCCGCAGCCAGGGCCGGGCGAGCCCGATGACGACGGCCGCCTCCGGCCCCTTGCCCTGCACGTCGCCGAGCGCGAAGCACCAGCGGCCCTCCCCCGCCTGGAACACGTCGTAGAAGTCGCCGCCGGGGCCGCCTTTGTCCCGGGGTTCGTAGACCAGGCCGCTCTCGACGCCGGGGATCTCCGCGACCTTGCTGGGGAGCAGCCCGCGCTGGAGGACCTGGCTGATGTTGGCCTGGCGCTGGTAGCGCCGGGCCGTGCTGATCGCCAGGGCGACCCGGCGGCTGAAGTCCTCGACGAGGCCGGTGACCTCGTCGGGGAACCGGACGAGGCCGGCCCGGCCGATGAGGAGCGTGCCCAGCGCGCGCCCGCCCGCGGTCAGCCGGTACGCGAGTGCCGCGCCGGACGAGCCGGACGCCGCGGAAGCGTCGAACACAGCGGTCGCCCCGGAGCCGGACCCACCGGACCCACCGGGCGCCGGCTCACCCGCCCCGCCCACCAGCGCCTCCCCCGGCCAGGGAACAGGAAACGCGCCCGAGCCCGCCGCCTCGGGCAGCCGGGGCGGCTCCTTCTCCAGGACGCGGCGCAGTTCCTCTATCCGGTGCTCGCTGGTGTGCCACACACGGGCGAGGCGCGCCCCCGGCGCCCCCAGGCCCCCGCGCGCCGGCCCTTCCGAGGCGTCCTCCAGCCACACCGCGCACCAGTCCGCGAGGCGCGGCACGAGCAGCTGCCCGGCGAGGGCGGCCACCATGTCCTCGTCGAACTGCCCGGCCAGCAGGTCGGACGCCTCGGCGAGGAAGGTCAGCGCGCCCCTGTTGACCCACTCCATGTCGTTCGAGATCCGCTTGGGCAGCGGGGCGAGGATCTCGGCGGCGCGCAGGCCGCGCTGCAGGGCCTGCTCGCTCGCGTACGACTCGATCTCGTGGGCGGCCCGGACGCCTTCGACGGGCAGCCGGGCCCAGACCGTCTTGACGCCCGTGCGGTAGGTGATGCCCCAGGAGCCGGAGAGGGTCGCGACGAGTTGCAGGCCCCGGCCGTACTCGGGGGTGCCTGAGGACGGCGGCGGGCCCTGTTCGCTGCGGACGGCGCGGGAGGGGTGGTGGTCGGAGACCTCGATGACGACGGCGTCCGAGCTCTCGTCGGGCAGCGCGTCATCGAGCCGGCACAGCAGCTCGACGGCGGTGCCCGCGTGCACGACGGCGTTGGTCACCAACTCGCTGACCAGCAGCACGGAGTCGTCGGCCAGGCGGTCGGTGATGCCCGCGGCGGCGGGCACGCCCAGTTCGGTCCAGTCGGCGAGCGCCGCCCGCACGAACCGGCGCGCGGCGGCGGGCGCCAGCGGGTTCCCGGGCAGCGAGGTGCGCACCACCGCCGGTGGCCCGGCCGGGTCCGGGTCCGTGGCGGAGGCACGGAAATCGTTCTTCCGTTGCATCGGAATGGACCCCACGGTGCGGCTCCTGAGCAGTTCGGGCGAATGCGCCTCAGGCGACACCGACAGAGTGACAGACTGGCCACGCCCATAAGCACCGAGTCACCGAAGTGGGCCGTTATGAGTGAGAACAGTGCTATGCCTGTGTCCCCGCGAGACCGGCTTCCGGTTCCGGCGCAGATGACCGGCTCCGGCACGGAATCGGTCACCAGCCAGCTGCGTCCGCTTCTCGCTGCCATGCGCGCCGCACGGGACGGCGACTTCACCAAGGTCGCACCGGTCGGCGAGGGCATCACCGCCGAGCTGTACGCGGTCTTCAACGAAATGCTCGACCGTTCGCTCCACTTCGACGGCGAACTGGTCCGCGTGCGCCGCGAGATCATACGGCACGGCCGACTTGACGAGCGGTTCGGCGCGAGCCCCGGTCAGGGCCGTTGGGCAGCGCGGGTCTCGGAGGTCAACACCCTGCTGGACGCGCTGGTCGCGCCGGCGGCGAACGCCACCCGGGTGCTGAACGCGGTGGCGGGCGGCGATCTGACGCAGCGCGTGGACCTGCACGACGGCACCCGTGAACTGCGGGGAGACTTACGCCGTCTGGGGCGTGCCGTCAACACGATGGTCGATCAGCTGTCCCTCTTCACGGGTGAAGTCACGCGTGTCGCCCGCGAGGTGGGCACGGAGGGGCGGCTCGGCGGGCGCGCCAAGGTGCGGGGGCTCTCGGGCAGCTGGCGGGACGTGACGGAGGCCGTCAACACGATGGCGGCCCGGCTGACGGCCCAGGTGCGGGACATCGCCCTCGTCACCACGGCGGTGGCGCAGGGCGACCTGACCCGCACGGTCACCGTGGAGGCCACGGGTGAGCTCCTCGAACTGAAGCTGACCGTGAACACGATGGTGGAGCAGCTCTCCGCGTTCGCCGCCGAGGTGACGCGCGTGGCGCGCGAGGTCGGTACCGAGGGGCAGTTGGGCGGCCGCGCGCAGGCGCGAGGCGTCTCGGGCGTGTGGAAGGACCTCACCGACAACGTCAACTTCATGGCGTCGAACCTCACCTCCCAGGTCCGCAACATCGCCCAGGTCACCACCGCCGTCGCCAACGGCGACCTGAGCCAGAAGATCACCGTCGACGCCCGGGGCGAGATCCTGGAGCTGAAGTCGACGGTGAACACGATGGTCGACCAGCTGTCGGCCTTCGCCGACGAGGTCACCCGCGTCGCCCGCGAGGTCGGCACGGAGGGGAATCTGGGCGGGCGCGCCCAGGTGCGGGGCGTCTCCGGTGTCTGGAAGGACCTCACCGACAACGTCAACTTCATGGCCGACAACCTCACCTCCCAGGTGCGGAACATCGCGCTCGTGTCGACGGCCGTCGCCCAGGGCGATCTCGGCAAGAAGATCACGGTGGAGGCGAAGGGCGAGATCCTGGAGCTGAAGTCGACGATCAACACGATGGTCGACCAGCTGTCGGCCTTCGCCGACGAGGTCACCCGCGTCGCCCGCGAGGTCGGCACCGAGGGCAACCTCGGTGGTCAGGCCCAGGTACGCGGCGTATCGGGCGTGTGGAAGGACCTCACCGACAACGTCAACTTCATGGCGTCGAACCTCACCTCCCAGGTCCGCAACATCGCCCAGGTCACCACCGCCGTCGCCAACGGCGACCTCTCCAAGATGATCACGGTGACGGCGCGCGGCGAGATCCTGGAGCTGAAGGACACCGTCAACACCATGGTGGAGCAGCTGCGCGCCTTCGCCGACGAGGTCACCCGCGTCGCCCGCGAGGTCGGCACGGACGGCAGGCTCGGCGGCCGCGCGCAGGTCCTCGGCGTATCGGGCGTGTGGAAGGACCTCACCGACAACGTCAACTACATGGCGGACAACCTCACGGGCCAGGTCCGCAACATCGCGCAGGTCGCGACGGCCGTGGCCCAGGGCGACCTCTCCAAGAAGATCGACGTGGACGCGCGCGGCGAGATCCTGGAGCTGAAGACCACCATCAACACCATGGTGGACACGCTGTCCTCGTTCTCCTCCGAGGTCACGCGTGTGGCCCGCGAGGTCGGCTCCGAGGGCCAGCTGGGCGGGCAGGCCCGGGTCGAGGGCGTGTACGGCACGTGGAAGCGCCTGACGACGAACGTGAACGAGCTGGCGCTGAACCTCACCACCCAGGTCCGCGCCATCGCCGAGGTCGCCTCCGCCGTCGCCCAGGGCGACATGACCCGCGCCATCACGGTCGAGACGCGCGGCGAGGTCACCGACCTCAAGGACAACATCAACCTGATGGTGTCCAACCTCCGCGAGACCACCCGTGCGAAGGACTGGCTGGAGTCCAACCTCGCCCGTCTCGCGGGCCTGATGCAGGGCCACCGCGACCTGATGGAGGTCGCCGACCTGATCCTGCGCGAGCTGACCCCGCTGGTGAACGCGCAGTACGGCGCGTTCTTCCTCGCCGACCCGGACACCGCGGAGAGCCCGGCGCCCACCCAGGTCACCGCGAAGGGCCTCGCGTTCATCGCGGGGTACGGCGCGGCGCAGGGCTCGGTCGTCGACACCGGCGGGATGCCCGCGCAGGGCCTGGTGCGCCAGGCCGCGCTGGAGAAGAAGCGCATCCTCGTCGAGGAGGTCCCGCGGGACTACATCAAGATCCATTCGGGGCTCGGCGACGCGGCTCCCGCCACCGTCGTGATCATCCCGATCCTCTTCGAGGACAAGCTGCTCGGCGTGATCGAGCTGGCCACGTTCTCCCGCTTCTCCGACGTCCACCTGGCGTTCTTCGACCAATTCGTGAACACCATCGGCGTCGCCATCAACACCATCATCGCCAACTCCCGCACGGAGTCACTGCTTGGCGAGTCCCAGCGCCTGGCCACCCAGCTCCAGGAGCGCTCGGACGAACTCCAGCGCCAGCAGGCCGAGTTGCGCCGTTCGAACGCGGAGCTGGAGGAGAAGGCGGCGCTGCTCGCCACGAGTTCGCAGTACAAGTCGGAGTTCCTCGCGAACATGTCGCACGAGCTGCGCACCCCGCTCAACTCCCTGCTGATCCTGGCGCGGCTGCTCTCCGACAACCCCGACAACAACCTCTCCGACCAAGAGGTGCAGTTCGCGACGACCATCCACCGCTCCGGATCCGACCTGCTCCAGCTCATCAACGACATCCTCGACCTGTCGAAGATCGAGGCCGGCCGCATGGACGTGCGCCCCAAGAAGCTCCCACTCATCAAGGTCCTCGACTACGTCCACGCGACGTTCCGCCCGCTCACCCTCGACCGCGGGCTCGCCTTCGACGTGTCGGTCGGCGAGGACGTGCCGCGCGAGATGTTCTCGGACGAGCAGCGCCTCCAGCAGATCCTGCGCAACCTCCTGTCGAACGCGGTGAAGTTCACCTCGGCGGGCAGCGTCGAGCTGCGCGTCAGCCGCGTCAAGGAGACCGCCCGCGACCGGCTGGTGCACGACCACGAAGACCTGCTCTGCTTCGCCGTCAGGGACACCGGCATCGGCATCCCCGCCGAGCAGCTGCCGGTCATCTTCGAGGCGTTCCAGCAGGCCGACGGGACCACCAACCGCAAGTACGGCGGCACCGGCCTCGGCCTCTCCATCAGCCGCGAGATCGCGGGCCTGCTCGGCGGCCGCATCACCGCGGAGAGCTCCCCCGGCCAGGGTTCGACCTTCTCGCTGTACGTTCCCGTGGTGCATCCGGGCCACGGCGCGGCCGCCATCGCGTACGCGGCGACGCACACGCAGCACCTGCCGGAGCCGATGGAACAGGCCGCGCTGCGGCCGCACACCAGCCTGGAACCCGACGACAGCTGGCCCGCGCCCACCAAGCTGGAGGAGTGGAAGGAAGGGCGCCCGGGCCGCATACTGCCGGGCCGCAGGGTGCTCATCGTCGACGACGACATCCGCAACGTCTTCGCGCTCACCCACGTGCTGAGCCGCGTCGGCATGCCCGTCCTGTACGCGGAGAACGGCCGCGAGGGCATCGAGACGCTGGAGCGCAATCCGGACGTCGACATCGTCCTGATGGACATCATGATGCCGGAGATGGACGGCTACGAAACCATGGCCGCGATCCGTCGCAGTCCGCGCTGGCGGGGCCTGCCCATCGTCGCCCTCACCGCCAAGGCCATGCCCGGGGACCGCGAGAAGGCCATCGCCCAGGGCGCCACCGACTACGTACCGAAACCCGTGGACGTGGACCAGCTGCTCGGCGTCGTCTGTGCCCTCCTGGACCCCGCCGGCTCGGCCACCGCCGAGCAGCCCGCTTCCGCCGAATCCCCCGATCCAGAGACTGTCGCTCCGGAACAGACCAGCACTCGAGGAGAAGGCGCTGTTCCGCCGACAACCGAGTGAGGCACCGTGACCATGAGTGCAGAGGCCCCAACCGACAACCGCGCGAGCATCCTCCTGGTCGACGACATGGAGGACAACCTGATGGCGCTCGAAGCCGTCCTCGGATCACTGAACGAGCCGTTGGTGCGCGCCCGTTCGGGCGAGGAGGCCATGAAGGCGATTCTGAGGCAACGATTCGCCGTGATCCTGCTGGACGTCCGCATGCCCGGCATGGACGGCTTCGAGACCGCGTCGAACATCAAACGCCTCGACCAGACCAAGGACGTGCCCATCATCTTCCTGACGGGCACCGACAACGACGCCGGCTACGCCTTCCGCGGTTACGCGACGGGAGCGGCGGACTACCTCACCAAGCCGTTCGACCCCTGGGTGCTGCGCGCCAAGGTCACCGTCTTCCTCGAACTGCACCGTAAGAACAGACAGTTGGAGCGGATCCTGGCCCGCGAGCAGCGCCAGTTCGACGAGCTGGCCGCGCGGCTCTCGGCGATCGAGACCCATATGTCCGCGAGCAGCCTCAAGGACGTCCTCGAACTGCGCCGCCACGTGACGCACATGGAAGAACTGGTGCAGGAGATGCGCCGCGGCCGGGGCGTCTAGGCCGACGCCCCGGCCGCGCACGGGAGGCCCCAGGACCCCGGGCCGCGTGCCTGCGCGCTCAGGCCTCGCGCGAACCCGCGTACATCTCCTCGATCAGGTGCTTGTACTCCCGCTCGACCACCGGACGCTTCAGCTTCAGACTGGGCGTCAGCTCGCCGTGCTCGACATCGAGGTCGCGCGGCAGGAGCCGGAACTTCTTGATGGTCTGCCAGCGCTGCAGGCCTTCGTTGAGCTGCCGCACATAGCCGTCGATGAGCTCGACCGTCGCGGGAGCCGCGCACACCTCGGCGTAGGACTTGCCCTCCAGGCCGTTCTCCTTGGCCCACTCCAGGATCGCGGGCTCGTCGAGGGAGATCAGGGCGGCGCAGAAGTTGCGGTCGGCGCCGTGCACGAGAATGTTGGAGACGTACGGACACACGGCCTTGAACTGGCCCTCGACCTCGGCGGGCGCGATGTACTTGCCGCCGGAGGTTTTGATCAGGTCCTTCTTGCGGTCGGTGATCCGCAGATAGCCGTCGACGGACAGCTCGCCGATGTCCCCGGTGTGGAACCAGCCGTCGGATTCGAGGACCTCGGCGGTCTTGTCGGGGAGGCCGTGGTAGCCCTCCATGATGCCGGGGCCGCGCAGCAGGATCTCGCCGTCGTCCGCGATGCGCACCTCGGTGCCGGGCAGCGGCTTGCCGACGGTACCGGTGCGGTAGGCCTCGCCGGGGTTCACGAAGGAGGCCGCGGAGGACTCGGTCAGGCCGTACCCCTCCAGGATGTGGATGCCGGCGCCCGCGAAGAAGTAGCCGATGTCGGGCGCGAGCGCGGCCGACCCGGAGACGGCGGCGCGCAGCCGGCCGCCGAAGGCTTCGCGCAGCTTGGAGTAGACGAGGGTGTCGGCGGCCTTGTGCTTGGCGCGCAGCCCGAAGGGCACCGAGGCCGTGCCGGTCCTGCGGAAGTTGTCCTGGCTGACCTTCGCGTACTCGCGGGCCACCTCGGCGGCCCACAGGAAGATCTTGTACTTGGCGCCGCCGCCCGCGCGCGCCTTGGCCGCGACGCCGTTGTAGACCTTCTCGAAGATGCGGGGCACGGCCGCCATGTACGTCGGCTGCACGACCGGCAGATTCTCGATGATCTTGTCGACGCGGCCGTCGACCGCGGTGACGTGCCCGAGCTCGATCTGGCCCGAGGTCAGCACCTTGCCGAAGACGTGCGCGAGCGGCAGCCACAGGTACTGCACGTCGTCCGGGCCGAGGAGGCCGGTCGCGGCGATGGCCTTGGCCATGTACGACCAGTTGTCCTGCGGCAGGCGCACGCCCTTGGGGCGGCCCGTGGTGCCGGAGGTGTAGATGATCGTGGCGAGCTGATCCTTGGTGATCGCCGCGATGCGCTCCTTGATGAGCTCCGGGTTCTTCTCCAGGTGCGCGGCGCCGCGGGCCTCCAGGTCGGCGAGCGTGAGCACCCAGCCCTCGGGGTCGCCGTCGACGGGGTCCGCGCCCTTGGGGTCGAGCACCACGACGTGCCGCAGCTCGGGCAGGTCGGCCCGCTTCTCGCGGGCCTTGGCGAGCTGCGCGGCGTCCTCGGCGATCAGCACCCGGCTGCCGGAGTCGGCGAGGATGTACGCCGACTCCTCGGCGTTGGTCTGCGGATAGACGGTCGTGGTGGCCGCGCCGGCGCACATGATGGCGAGGTCGCAGAGGATCCACTCGACGCGCGTGGACGAGGCGAGGGCGACCCGGTCCTCCGACCGCAGGCCGAGCTCGACGAGCCCGGCGGCGATGGCGTGGACGCGCTCGGCGGCCTGCGCCCAGCTGAGCGACTTCCAGTCGTCGGGGCCCTCGCCGGAGGCCGCCGGGACGGGGTAGCGGTAGGCCTCGGCATCCGGCGTGGCCGCCACGCGCTCCAGGAAGAGATGCGCCACGGACGGCGGACGGTTCTCGATCAAGGTCTGTGTGTCGCTCACGACATCCTCCGGGCCCACGACGGTGCGGCGAACTGGCTGGCGGCTGCTTCTTGTATCTGCTTTTTGTGTCTGCTTCTTGGCTCTGCTTATGTCCCTGCGGCTACTTGTTTAACTTGTGAGTAACCTACGAGTGGTGATCAGAGTAGAGCTCCGGCGCGTCGCGCGTAAGGGGCAGCTGCCTGTCACTTCCTCCAGACACCCAAACGGAACGAGCAGGCCCGCCGCAACGCGCCGCGGGCCCGGTGCGTCTGCGCACCGGGCCCGCGTGGCGGCCGCTCCACCGCGGCGGGGCGACTACTTCTTGGCCTTGCCGGGGCCGCTGTCGTCGCTGGAGAGCACCGCGATGAAGGCTTCCTGCGGCACCTCGACGGAGCCGACCATCTTCATGCGCTTCTTGCCCTCCTTCTGCTTCTCCAGGAGCTTGCGCTTACGGGAGATGTCACCGCCGTAGCACTTGGCGAGGACGTCCTTGCGGATGGCGCGGATGGTCTCGCGGGCGATGACCCGGGAGCCGATCGCGGCCTGCACCGGCACCTCGAACGCCTGGCGCGGGATGAGCTCGCGCAGCTTGGCGACGAGCCGCACGCCGTACGCGTACGCCGCGTCCTTGTGCGTGACGGCGGAGAACGCGTCGACCTTGTCGCCGTGCAGCAGGATGTCGACCTTGACGAGCTGCGCGGACTGCTCGCCCGTGGGCTCGTAGTCCAGCGAGGCGTAACCACGCGTCTTGGACTTCAGCTGGTCGAAGAAGTCGAAGACGATCTCGGCGAGCGGCAGCGTGTAGCGGATCTCGACGCGGTCCTCGGAGAGGTAGTCCATGCCGAGCATGACGCCGCGCCGGTTCTGGCACAGCTCCATGATCGAGCCGATGAACTCGCTGGGCGCGAGGATCGTGGCGCGCACGACGGGCTCGTACACCTCGTCGATCTTACCCTCGGGGAATTCACTCGGGTTGGTGACCGTGTGCTCGGTGCCGTCCTCCATGATCACGCGGTAGACCACGTTCGGAGCGGTGGCGATGAGGTCGAGCCCGAACTCGCGCTCGAGCCGCTCACGGATCACGTCGAGGTGCAGCAGCCCCAGGAAACCGACGCGGAAGCCGAAGCCGAGCGCGGCGGACGTCTCCGGCTCGTACACGAGCGCGGCGTCGTTGAGCTGGAGCTTGTCCAGTGCCTCGCGCAGGTCCGGGTACTCCGAGCCGTCCAGCGGATACAGCCCCGAGAAGACCATCGGCTTCGGGTCCTTGTAGCCGCCGAGCGCCTCGGTGGCGCCCTTGTGCAGGGAGGTGATCGTGTCACCGACCTTGGACTGACGGACGTCCTTCACGCCGGTGATGATGTAGCCCACCTCACCGACGCCGATGCCGTCGGCCGAGGTCATCTCGGGGGACGACACACCGATCTCCAGCAGCTCGTGCGTGGCGCCGGTGGACATCATCCGGATCCGCTCACGCTTGTTGAGCTGGCCGTCGACGACTCGTACGTACGTCACGACGCCGCGGTAGGAGTCGTAGACCGAGTCGAAGATCATCGCGCGGGCGGGCGCGTCCGCGACGCCGACCGGCGGCGGGATCTCGGCGACGACCTTGTCGAGCAGCGCCTCGACGCCCATGCCGGTCTTCGCCGAGACCTTCAGCACGTCCGCGGGGTCGCAGCCGATGAGGTTGGCGAGCTCCTCGGAGAACTTCTCCGGCTGAGCGGCCGGCAGGTCGATCTTGTTCAGTACGGGGATGATCTTGAGGTCGTTCTCCATCGCCAGATAGAGGTTGGCGAGAGTCTGCGCCTCGATGCCCTGGGCCGCGTCGACGAGGAGGATCGTGCCCTCACAGGCCGCGAGCGAACGCGAGACCTCGTACGTGAAGTCGACGTGGCCCGGGGTGTCGATCATGTTGAGGATGTGCGTACTGCCCTGGTCCGGGCCCTCGTTCGGGGCCCAGGGCAGACGCACGGCCTGGGACTTGATCGTGATGCCGCGCTCGCGCTCGATGTCCATCCGGTCGAGGTACTGAGCACGCATCTGCCGCTGCTCGACCACCCCGGTGAGCTGGAGCATGCGGTCGGCGAGCGTGGACTTGCCGTGGTCGATGTGCGCGATGATGCAGAAATTGCGGATCAGAGCCGGGTCGGTACGGCTCGGCTCGGGCACATTGTTAGGGGTCGCGGGCACGCAGGGTCCTGTCTCTTGAGGCGCCTGTAGCCTCGGGTCGGATCTATACGTAGCTTCCATCGTCCCATGGGTGGCGCACTGCGCTCGGTTTGGGCCGGTCCGAGGGCGGCTGGTACCGTGGACAGCTGTGTCTCGTAGCCCTCTCAAGCGTCGAGGCGCGTGTCATCAAATTCATCTGCAGTACCTCTGCAGTACCTGAACCTGAAAAGGCTCTTTCGTGGCGAACATCAAGTCCCAGATCAAGCGGATCAAGACCAACGAGAAGGCGCGTCAGCGCAACAAGGCGGTCAAGTCTTCTCTGAAGACCGCGATCCGCAAGGCCCGCGAGGCCGTTGCCGCCGGTGACACCCAGAAGGCCGCCGAGCTCACGCGTGAGGCCACGCGCCAGCTCGACAAGGCCGTCTCCAAGGGCGTCATCCACAAGAACCAGGCCGCCAACAAGAAGTCGGCGCTTGCGACGAAGGCCGCGGCCCTTAAGGGCTGAAGCCCTTTCCCCGGCTAGTACGCAGTACGCCGGGGCGGTGATCAATCCTCCCGCGAGGGTAATTCGAGCCCTCTACCTCGAATCGCGGACAGACGCACGCAGTACGCCACGCTGCGCCAATGCCCCCGGACCCACTCCGGGGGCATTGCTGTGTCTGGGGGTCTATGGTCTGGGAGTAAGTCTCGTCAGGGTTGCGGGGCACGGGGCCGTGACTGGGCGCGGCTGGGCCCCGTCAGGGGCGCGGGGAACTGCGCGACCAGCCACAACGGCCCGCAGACGACAAGGCACCGCCAGCCAGGCAAGCCACCCCCGCCCAAGCCAAGCGCAGCGCTCAGCGGCGCCCGGCCCGCGCCGCCCGAGCAATCGCGACCACGGCCTTCTCCAACGCATACTCCGGATCGTCACCGCCCCCCTTGACCCCCGCGTCCGCCGCCGCAACGGCGGTAAGCGCCGCAGCCACGCCATCCGGCGTCCACCCCCGCATCTGCTGACGGACACGGTCGATCTTCCAGGGCGGCATGCCCAGCTCACGGGCGAGATCGGCGGGACGGCCACCACGCGCGGACGAAAGCTTCCCGATCGCCCGCACCCCCTGCGCAAGAGCACTCGTGATCATGACGGGAGCGACCCCGGTCGCAAGGGACCAGCGCAACGCTTCGAGCGCCTCGGCGGCCCGCCCCTCGACGGCCCGGTCGGCGACCGTGAAGCTGGAGGCCTCCGCACGGCCCGTGTAGTACCGCCCGACGACCGCTTCGTCGATCGTGCCCTCGACGTCCGCCGCCAGCTGGGAGACCGCCGAGGCGAGCTCCCGCAGATCGCTGCCGATCGAGTCGACGAGCGCCTGGCACGCCTCCGAGGTCGCCGAACGCCCCAGGGTCCGGAATTCGCTCCGCACGAACGACAGCCGGTCCGCGGGCTTGGTCATCTTGGGGCAGGCGACCTCGCGCGCACCCGCCTTGCGCGCGGCGTCGAGCATGCCCTTGCCCTTCGCACCGCCCGCGTGCAGCAGGACGAGGGTGATCTCCTCGACGGGCGACGCCAGATACGCCTTGACGTCCTTGATCGTGTCCGCCGACAGATCCTGCGCGTTCCGCACGACGACGACCTTGCGCTCGGCGAAGAGCGACGGGCTGGTCAGCTCGGCGAGGGTGCCGGGCTGCAGCTGGTCGGAGGTGAGGTCGCGCACATCCGTGTCCGCGTCGGCCGCGCGGGCGGCCGCGACGACCTGCTGCACGGCGCGGTCGAGGAGCAGCTCCTCCTGTCCCACGGCGAGCGTGAGGGGAGCGAGCGGGTCCGACGCTGCGGTATCTGTCTTCCTGGCCATCGCGGTCAAGCATCCCACGCGGCACTGACACCCCGCCCCGAGCCGCCCGACCTGAGCCGCCCGTTCTGAGCCCGCCCCGTCCCGACCCCGCCCGGCCCTTGTCGGAGAATGGTCCGGTGACCGACGTACGACATGTCCTGGTGCTGCCCGACCGCGATGCCGCGGAGACGGTGGCCGAAGAGCTCCCCGACCGTTTCGGCGTGACCGAGGAACCCCAGCTCGTCCGCGACGCCCTCGCCGGCGAGGACGACGCCGAGGACGCCCAGTGGCTGGTGGTCGTCGAGGACCCCGCGGCCCGTCTCGACCCCGCGGCCCTCGACGAACTGGCCGCCGAGCACGAGGGCTGGCTGGAGGCCCCGTAGGTCCCCGTAGGGAAAGGTCAGCCGGTCTTGGGGATGACCTGGATGTCGAGGTCGATCGTGATGCTGTGCCCGACGGCGGCGATACCGCGAGCGAGCATCGTCTGCCAGCTGATCGTGAAGTCGTCGCGGTGCAGTTCGGTGGTGGCGCGGCAGGCGACGCGGGTCTCGCCTTCGAGGCCCTTGCCGATGCCGAGGTACTCCGTGTCGAGCGTCACCGTACGCGTCACGCCGTGCAGCGTCAGGCCGCCGGATATCGCCCAGCGGCTGCCGCCCTTGTGGACGAAGCGGTCGCTGTAGAACTCCATCGTCGGGTAGCGCGCCACGTCCAGGAAGTCACCGGACCGCAGATGGTCGTCGCGCATCGTGACCGCGGTGTCGATGGAGGCCGCGTCGATGACGACATGCATCGCGGACTCCTCCATCCGCTCGCCCAGCCTGATCGCACCCGCGAAGCTGTTGAACCGGCCGCGAATGCGGGCGAGCCCGATGTGCCGCGCGGTGAAGGCCACCGAGGAGTGCAGCGGGTCGATCTCCCAGTCGCCGGGCTCGGGGAGCGCCGGGGGCGGGGCGACCTGGAGCGTGACATCGCCGAGCGAGGCGTGCGCGTCCTCCGCGACCGTGGCGCTCGCCCGGTACGGAGTGAACCCCTCCGCCGAGACCGCGAGACGGTAGTCCCCGGCCGGAACAGCGGTGACGAACGATCCGAAGGGGTCAGTGCCCCCACTGACGACCTTGCGGCCCATGGCGTCGCTGACAGCGAACTCCGCGTTCCGCACGGGCTCGTTGACCGGGTCGAGCACCCGGCAGCTGAGCACCCCCGCGCTCGACGGAACCGTGAGCGCCGACAACGGTCTCGTCCGTCCGGCCCGATTCGTACGGTTTCCCAGCCAACGGCCGAACACGCGCGACACACCCCCGCCTTGCTTGACAACACCACAACACCTGCAAACTGCAACGAAGAGGCATTCGATCACCGTTGCGGCTTTCGATGCAACACGGACCCAGATCACGGGAATGCTGCCGATGCGCAGCGAAGTGTCGCGACTGGCCCGAATTGGCCCACCCTCCTCCACATCGTGCCTGCTCACGACGGGTTCCCCGCGGTAGCCCCATGCGGGCGAGAGCAATCGTTGGCGGGGCGCGGAGGTGGCTCGGCCCAGCTCAAGGCGACCGGGTGACCACTTCGAGCCGTGGTGCCGCCGACCGGGAGCCCGACCCCACCACCGCGATCGCCCCCTGCGTGTCCGTACGCATCACCTGCGCTCCCCCGGCCCGCAGCGCCGCCAGCGTGACCGGCGACGGATGTCCGTACGAGTTGTCGGCGCCGCAGGAGATGAGGGCCAGCCGCGGTGCCGCCCTGCGCAGGAGCTCCGGGTCCTGGTGGGCGGAGCCGTGATGGGCGACCTTGAGCACATCCACGGAGGCGAGCGACGCGGCGGCAGGGGTGCGCAGCAGGGCTCGCTGGGCGGGCGGCTCCAGATCCCCGAGGAGCAGCAAGGTCAGCCCTCCCGTCCGCACGAGCAGGGTGACACTCGCGTCGTTCGGCCCCTCGGGTCGCGGCACCGGTCCCGCCGTGGGCCACAGCACCTGCCAGTCCAAGGGGCCCGCCCGGCGCCGCTCCCCCGCCACGGCCGGGACCACCGGAACGCGTGCCGCCGCGGCCTGCTCCCGTACGAACGCGGCCTGCTCGGGCGGTTCCTGGAACCCCGTCGTCTGGACCTCTCCCACCGCTCGCCCTCGCAGCACCCCCGGCAGGCCCGCGACATGGTCGGCGTGGAAGTGCGTGAGCAGGACGAGCGGCACGCGCGTGATCCCGAGCGAACGCAGACAGCGGTCGACGGCCACCGGGTCGGGCCCCGCATCGACCACCACCCCCGCGCCGTCGCCCGCCGCGAGCACCATGGCATCGCCCTGCCCGACATCACACATCGCCATGCGCCATCCCGGTGGCGGCCAGCCCGCGATCACCCGGGTGACGGGCGGAGGCTGGACGATCACGAGGAAGAGAAGCGCGGCACAGGCCGTAATGAGCCAGGGGTGCCGCACGATCCTGCGTCCCACCAGGGCGAGGACCATGGTGGCCACCGCGAGCAGGAGTCCGCCGCGCCAGCCGCCCGGCCAGTCGACCCCGCTCCCGGGGAGCGCCGCCCCGGTGCGGGCGATTCCCGCGATCCACTCGGTGGGCCAACTCGCAACCCAGGCCAGCGCCTTGGCGACGGGCATCGCGACCGGCGCCGCCGCCAGCGCCGCGAAGCCGAGCACGGTGGCGGGCGCGACCGCGAACTCCGCGAGGAGGTTGCACGGCACCGCGACCAGGCTCACCCGGGCCGCGAGGACGGCGACGACGGGCGCGCACACCGCCTGCGCAGCGGCCGCGGCGGCCAACGCCTCGGCGAACCGCGGCGGGACCCCTCGGCCGCGCAATGCGGCCCCCCAGCGCGGCGCGAGGGTGAGCAGGGCGCCGGTGGCCAGGACGGAGAGCAGGAACCCATAACTCCGGGCCAGCCAGGGGTCGTACAGGACGAGCAGCAGAACCGCCGCGGCGAGCGCGGGAATGAGGGACCTGCGTCGCCCGGTGGCGATGGCGAGGAGCGCGATCAGTCCGCACGCCGCGGCCCGCAGCACGCTCGGGTCCGGCCGGCAGACGATGACGAATCCGAGGGTGAGCCCCCCGCCGAGCACCGCCGTCGTCCGCAACGGAATGCCCAGCTTCGGTGCCAGACCGCGCCGCTCGACCCGCTGGGCGGTGCCCTGCGGCCCGATGAGCAGGACCAGGACGATCGTGAGGTTCGCACCGCTGACGGCGAGCAGGTGCGTGAGGTCGGTCGTCCGGAAGGCCTGGTCCAGCTCGGCCGGCACCCGTGACGTGTCCCCGATGACGAGCCCGGGGAGCAGTGCGCGGGCGTCGGCCGGCAGACCGTCCGTGGCCTCGCGCAGCCCGCCCCGCAGCTGCCCCGCCAGCCGCTGCGCACCGGACGGCGCCCCGACCACCCGCGGCGCCCGCTCCCCCGACACCCGCAGCACCGCAGCAACGCGCTCCCCCTTCGACAAGGGCGGCGCCAGCCGTGCCTGCACACGCACCCGTGTCGACGGCAACAACGCGAGCCAACCTCCCTCGGGACCGCCTCCTCGCTCCCCGGCCACGTCACCGGGACCGGCACCCCACCCCACCATCTCGCCGCCGCCACCGGAGCCCGCTCCCCGCTGCGCGGCCACGCCACCCCTGCCCACGCTCCTCGCGGAGTCCGGGCTCCCCGTCCGCACGACGACCAGGACCGGCGTGCGCGTCGCGGTCGATGTCCCGTCCGCCTCCCTGACCCGCACGACCTCGGCGTCCAGGACGACCGCGGGCGGCATCGTGTGCGCACGCGCGACGGGAGGCCGGGAGCGCCGGGGGTCGGACGTGACCTTCAACTCCGCGTCGACTTCCGCGTATTCAGCGGCCAGTCCGGGGACTGGGCCACGGCGCAGGTCCGCGCCGTGCAGAGCCGCGGAGACCGTCGCCCCGGCGGTGCAGAGCAGAACCGCGGCCACCGAGAGCCTTCCCCACTGCCGCCGCCGCGTCCGCTCCCGACGCCCCACGGACTGCCGCCGCCCCAGCGTCCACGTCACCATCAGCGCTCCGGCGACGAGCACGCAGACCGCCACCGTGGTGACCGCCCACCGCGTCGGGGCGTCCAGCATCAGTGCCGCCGTCCCCCATGCGGCCAGTGCGGGCGGCACCAGCCGGAGGTCGGCCGGGCCTTCCTGCCGGGGGTTCGAGGCACCAAGCCGGTGACCCGACGCGAGGTGAACTGCCGGGCGCGTCATGGCCGTACGAGATCCTGGAGATCGGCGAAGCGCCGGTCACCGATGCCGTTGACCTCGCGGAGCTCTTCGACGGAGCGGAAACCGCCGTGCTCCGCGCGGTAGTCGAGGATGTGCTGCGCCAACACGGGTCCGACGCCGGGAAGTTGGTCGAGCTGCTCGGCGGTCGCCGTGTTCAGACCGATCGGGGCGGTGGCGGGCACCCCGCCCACTCCTGCCGCTCCCGTCGTCGCTGCCGCTCCCCCCGCGCCTGCCGCTGCTCCTGTGCCCGCACCCGGCGCGCCCGCTGTGGCGGCTCCTCCCACCACCACCTGTTCACCGTCCATGAGAAACCGCGCCCGGTTGAGACCGTCCGTCTTGGTGCCGGGCCTGACCCCGCCGGCGGCCCGCAGGGCGTCGGCCACCCGGGACCCGGCGGGCAGCCGATGCACCCCGGGGCGGCGGACCTTCCCGCTGACGTCCACGACGATCACGCCCGCGGCGCCACCGGCGGCCGTCGCACCACCCGGGCCACCCGGGCCGCCCGCACCGCCCCCGCTCCCCGAGGCCCGTCCCGCCTGCGCCGGAGGGCCCGGCGACGGAGCCGGTTCCGCGCCCCGGTCAGCGGCGGCGCCCGCCGCACGCACCACTTCGGGCGGCCGCACGGGCTGGGTCCGCCCCGACCAGAAGTGCTGCACTGCGAACACCGCCGCGACGGCGAGGACCACGACGAGAGCGACCACGCTGCGCCGCTCCAGACCGCACCGCGACTGCAGCCACACGGGCAGCCGCTCCCGCAGGGCGAGCCCCATCCGCTCACGCCGCGAGGGCCCCGGCCTGGCCTCCCCACCCGGGTCAGGTGGCTCCCCCACCTTCGCCCCCACCTCCGCCTCCGCCTCCCGTGCCCACCCCGGCGCGGGCACGGACGCACGCGGTACCGATCCGGCCCCGACCGGAGCCCCGCCCACCAACTCGGCGTCGGCAGCCGCCACGTCCAGCCGCGGAGACCCCGACAGTCGCGAGGGCGACTGCGGCTCGGCAAAGAGGCTTTCCGCCCGCAGCCGGACCGCCTCCGCAGAGGCGGCCGGGGAGGCGGCCGAGGCTCGTCTGCGGCGGGCCCGCTCACGGGCCTGGCGGTGGTTCGCCCGGCCGTCGGACGCGGGAGCGCGGCCGGGGCCGCTCGTCGCGGAAGCTGTCCTGGAACTGGAAAGTGATCGAATCGCCATGCCGACGACGTTAGGCACAGCGGCAGAAAGCTGTTGATCTTGCTCAAATTCCGTGGATTACTCGGCAGTTGTGGATAACTCCGTCACCCACACGAGGGAGCTCAAGCAAGAGAGCCCAAAGGGAGGGAGTTCAAGCGGGAGAGCCCAAGGCTGAACGGCGCCTCATCGAGGCGAGACCACTGCTCCCAGCAACCCCGGCCCAGTGTGCGCCCCGATCACCGCGCCGACCTCGCTGACGTGCAGCTCCGCGAGGCCCGGCACCCGCTCCCTGAGCCGCTCGGCGAGCACCGAAGCCCGTTCCTGCGCCGCCAGATGATGCACCGCGATGTCGACCCGGCCGCTGCCCGCGCGCTCGACCACGATCTCCTCAAGGCGGGCGATCGCCTTTGACGCCGTCCGCACCTTCTCCAGCATGTCGATGCGGCCGCCGTCCAGCTTCAGCAGCGGCTTGACGGCGAGCGCGGAGCCCAGCAACGCCTGTGCGGCGCCGATGCGGCCGCCCCTGCGCAGATAGTCGAGGGTGTCGACGTAGAAGTACGCGGACGTGCCGGCGGCCCGCTTCTCCGCGGCCGCCACCGCCTCCTCCACCGAGTCGCCCGCCTCCACGGCCTGCGCCGCCGACAGGGCGCAGAAGCCGAGAGCCATCGCGACCATGCCGGTGTCCACCACCCGCACCGGCACGGGCGCTTCCTGCGCGGCGAGGACCGCGGCGTCGTACGTCCCGGAGAACTCGGCGGACAGGTGCAGCGAGATGATGGCCGTGGCGCCCGCCTCGGCCGCCTTCCGGTACGTCTCGGCGAAGAGCTGGGGGCTGGGCCGGGAGGTCGTCACCGGCTTCCGCTTCTGCAGCGCCAGGGCGAGCGAGCGGGCCGAGATCTCGGTTCCCTCCTCCAGCGCCTGGTCCCCGAGGACCACGGTCAGGGGCACCGCGGTGATGCCGTGCCGGTCCATCGTCGGCTGCGGCAGGTAGGCCGTTGAATCCGTGACGATCGCGACATGGCGGGACATGAGCTGGAGATTACCTGTCTGCGCCGCCGGGTGGCAGCCCGGCCCCCGCGCACCTCAGGTCGTGCTCTCCGGCTTGGTCTTCTTCTCCCACGGATACGCCGGCCTGGCGGTGGGCGGGGTGATCGCGGGCCGCGTCTGCTCCCGGTCCGTCTGCCGGGTGGACCCGGACGGCTCGGACCAGGCCTGTTCGGCGTCCTTGTCGGTGTCCGCCGCGGGCTCGGGCCAGGCGGCGGGAGCCTCGGCGGGCGGCGGCTCCGTCGTCCAGTGCCGCAGGGCGCCCGCCTCCATGTCGATCTGTGAGCTCAGCGAGTCCAGGTCGTCATTGGCGAACCGGCGGGCCCGGTCGCGCGCCGACCAGCGCAGGGAGTCGGCGGCCTTCTTGATCTGCTCCGTGCGTTCCCGCATCTCGGGGAGCCGCTCGGCCAAGGCGGCCTTGTCCGGGTCTCGCTCCAGGCGCCTGAGGTCGTCGTCAAGCTCGTGTCCGTGGACGCTGAGCCGGTCGAAGAGCTGCAGGGTCTCCTTCAGCGACGCGTCGTCGGCGGCGCCCGCCTGCAGGACGTCCTGTGTGGCGCGCATGGAGGTGCGCAAGGAGAGGCGCAGCTGCGCCAGTTCGGCGGCGGGGCCGACCGCGAAGCTCTTCGCCCGCAGCGTGGTGTCCTCCACCGTCCGGCGGGCCTCCTGGATGGTGCGGTCCACGCCCCGCTTGGCCGCCCGGGCGGCCTTCACCGTCAGATAGACGCCCAGCACCAAGAACAGCACGAAAAGCAGCGCCACGATCGCGCCCACGGCTTCCATGACGCTCCTCTCCGCATCCGGTCCAGTCCAGTCCAGTCCAGTCCAGCGTGCGCCGGCGAAGTCCGCTTCAGCGACTCCTCCACCGTAAACGCAGAAGGCAGGTCGGAGGTTCCAGCGGAACCCCCAACCTGCCCGTAAGGGAAGACCCCTATGCCGCCCGGCGCGTGCCGTTACGCACCGCCCGGCGCATGCCGTTACGCGGGAACGATGTTCACCAGCTTCGGCGCCCGCACGATGACCTTGCGGATGCCCGCACCGTCCAGCGCGGCCACGACCCTCTCGTCGGCCAGCGCCACCTTCTCCAGCTCCGCGTCGGAGATCGACGGGGAGACCTCCAGGCGCGCCTTGACCTTGCCCTTGATCTGCACGACGCAGGTCACGGACTCGTCCACGACGTACGCCGGGTCGGCGACCGGGAAGTCCTGGTGGACGACCGAGTCGGTGTGGCCCAGCTTGCGCCACAGCTCCTCGGCGATGTGCGGGGCCAGCGGCGCGATCAGCAGCACCAGGCGCTCCGCGACGGACTTCGGTACCGTGCCGCCCACCTTCGTCAGGTGGTTGTTCAGCTCGGTGATCTTGGCGATGGCGGTGTTGAACCGCATGCCGTCCAGGTCCTGGCGGACGCCGTCGATGGCCTTGTGCAGGGCGCGCAGGGTGGCCTCGTCGATGTCGGCCTCGGCGACGTCCGCGACGGTGACCTCACCGGTCGACTCGTCGACGATCAGGCGCCACAGCCGCTGCAGCAGACGGTACTGGCCGACGACCGCGCGCGTGTCCCAGGGACGCGACACGTCCAGGGGGCCCATCGCCATCTCGTACAGGCGCAGGGTGTCCGCGCCGTACTCGTCGCAGATCTCGTCCGGCGTGACCGCGTTCTTCAGGGACTTGCCCATCTTGCCCAGCTCGCGCTTGACCGGCTCGCCCTCGAAGAAGAACTTGCCGTCGCGCTCCTCGACCTCGGCGGCCGGCACCGGGAAGCCGCGGCTGTCCCGGTAGACGTAGGCCTGGATCATGCCCTGGTTGTACAGCTTGTGGAACGGCTCGGCGGACGAGATGTGGCCCAGGTCGAACAGGACCTTCGACCAGAAGCGCGCGTACAGCAGGTGCAGCACGGCGTGCTCGGCGCCGCCCACGTACAGGTCGACGCCGCCGGTCGGCTGCCCCTCGCGCGGGCCCATCCAGTACTGCTCGACGGCGGGGTCGACCAGCTGCTGGTCGTTGCGCGGGTCCAGGTAGCGCAGCTCGTACCAGCAGGAACCGGCCCAGTTGGGCATGGTGTTGGTCTCGCGGCGGTACTGCTTGGGGCCGTCGCCCAGGTCCAGGGTGACGTTGACCCAGTCCTCGTTGCGGGACAGCGGCGTCTCCGGAGAGGTGTCCGCGTCGTCCGGGTCGAAGGTGCGCGGGGAGTAGTCGTCGACCTCCGGCAGCTCCAGGGGCAGCATCGACTCGGGCAGCGAGTGGGCGATGCCGTCCTCGTCGTAGACGATCGGGAAGGGCTCGCCCCAGTAGCGCTGGCGGCTGAACAGCCAGTCGCGCAGGCGGAAGTTGACGGTGCCCTCGCCGATGCCGCGGGTGGCCAGCCAGCCGGTGATGCGGGCCTTGGCGCTCGCCACGTCCAGGCCGTCCAGGGAGATCTCCTGGTTCGACGAGTTGATCAGCTTCGCCTCGTACGAGGAGAAGGCGTCGTCCCACGTGCGGGTGTCGGTGCCCCGGTCGTCGGACGGCTCGACCACGCAGCGCATCGGCAGGTTGAAGGCGCGCGCGAAGGCGAAGTCGCGGCTGTCGTGCGCCGGGACGGCCATGATCGCGCCGGTGCCGTAGCCCATCAGGACGTAGTCGGCGATGAAGACGGGGACCTGCTCGCCACTGACCGGGTTGGTGGCGTAGACGCCGGTGAAGACGCCGGTCTTCTCCTTGGCGTCGGCCTGGCGCTCCACGTCGGACTTCGACGCGGCGAAGGCGCGGTACTTGGCGACGGCCTCGGCGGGCGTGGCGTGTCCACCGGTCCACGTCTCGTGGGTGCCCTCGGGCCAGGCCGCGGGGACGACCTTGTCGACCAGGTCGTGCTCGGGCGCCAGGACCATGTAGGTCGCGCCGAACAGGGTGTCCTGGCGGGTGGTGAAGACGGTGATCGCGTCGCCTTCGGTGCCCACGGGGAAGTTCACGCGGGCGCCTTCGGAGCGGCCGATCCAGTTGCGCTGCTGCAGCTTGATGGCGTCGGGCCAGTCCAGCGCGTCCAGGTCGTCCAGCAGGCGGTCGGCGTACGCGGTGATGCGCATGTTCCACTGGCGCAGCTTGGCCTTGAAGACGGGGAAGTTGCCGCGCTCGGAGCGGCCGTCGGCGGTGACTTCCTCGTTGGCCAGGACGGTGCCCAGGCCCGGGCACCAGTTGACGGGCGCGTCGGAGGCGTAGGCCAGGCGGTACTGGCTCAGCACGTCGGCGCGCTCGGCGGCGTCCAGTTCGCTCCACGCGCGCGTGGTGCCCGGTACGGCGCGGTCACCGCTGTCGAACTGCGCGACCAGGTCGGCGATCGGCCGCGCCTTCTCGGCGTCGGCGTCGTACCAGGAGTTGAAGATCTGGACGAAGATCCACTGGGTCCACTTGTAGTACTCGGGGTCGATCGTCGCGAACGAGCGCCGCTTGTCGTGGCCCAGGCCCAGTGCGCGCAGCTGGGCCTTCATGTTCTCGATGTTGGCCTCGGTGGAGACGCGCGGGTGGGTGCCCGTCTGCACGGCGTACTGCTCGGCGGGCAGGCCGAAGGCGTCGAAGCCCAGGGTGTGCAGGACGTTGTGTCCGGTCATGCGCTGGAAGCGCGCGAAGACGTCCGTGGCGATGTAGCCCAGCGGGTGGCCGACGTGCAGGCCCGCTCCGGAGGGGTACGGGAACATGTCCATGATGAACTTCTTGGGCTTGCCGACCAGCGCGGTCTCGGCCTCGTCGCGCGCGGCCATGTCACCGCTCGGGTTCGGCGCCTCGTAGGTGCCGTCGGCGTCCCAGAAGTCCTGCCAGCGTGCCTCGATCTCGGCGGCCAGAGCGGCCGTATAGCGGTGCGGCGCGGCCACCTCGGAGGCGGCAGCAGAATTCGTCTCGCTCATGATCCTCAAAGCTCCATCGATCGTCTCTGCCCACGGAATCGGCCTGCTGGGCCAAATAAAAATGCCCCTCGCACAGGAGGGGACGCCGCGCCGATTCCGACCGCGATCACCGGCGGTCGGGACTGATCAGCGCGGCCCGCTAAGCAGAAGGCGTACGGCACGCATGGCGTCAGGGTACCGCAGCCCTCCCGCGCCCCGCGACGAGCTTCCGCCCACGCCGCCCGGGCGGCCTGAGAACCGGTCGATTCCCGAGCGGCACCCTGCCGGCCCCGGCCGATCCCCAACCATTGGCCATGGGTTACTCCGCGTACCGCCCACTATCGGGGCAACACCAAGATCGTGTCGCACTTTGATAACAACGCAATAACTCAAATCCCGTACCCACCGGTATGGAGCGACTTAGCATGCGGCGGGACCGAACCATTTCGGAGCCGCCCCCATGAACCCTCTGCACCTCCACCGCAAGAGTGCTCTGCTCGGTACCGGAGCCCTGCTGCTGATACCCCTGCTCGTCCTCGCGGGCAGCGACGGCTTACGGGCCGCGATCGACTTCACCACCGGCGTCCTCTCCCTGGTCTGCCTGACCGCCGCCGTCGTCTGGGGCCTGGTCGCCACGGACCGCCTGTTCCTGCATCCGCGCCAGCGCCTGCTCGCCCAGGCCGTGCACCGCACCACCGCGATCGCCTCCGTCGGCTTCCTGCTGCTGCACGGCACCGTCAAGGTGGCACTCGACCACGTGTCGCTGTTCGGCGCCCTCATGCCGTTCGGGCTCGGCGTCTCCGGCAGCGCCGGACTCATCGGCCTCGGCTCGCTCGCGGGCATCCTCATGATCGCCACAGCCGTCACCGGCGCCCTGCGCAGCGCCTTCGCCTCTCCCGCGCGGATCGCATCGCGCTGGCGGTCGCTGCACATGCTGGCCTATCCCGCCTGGTGTGCGGGGCTGATCCACGGCCTGTACGCGGGCCGCCCGCCAGCGGGGTGGGTGATCGCGCTGTACGCCCTGTGCCTGGTCGGGGTCGCCGGTGCCGTCGCGCTGCGTGCGGCCCCACGCCCGGTCAAGCGGAAGGTCGCCGCCCGGATCCTCGCCCTGCTCGAACCGGACCGCGACGCCGCACCACGGTCAAAACGCGACACCGCCCTCCGGGCCGAGCCGCCCGCGCGGGACACCGCCTCCACCCCGCTGCCCGGCACCACCGCCCCCACCCCCTCTCCGGAGCCGGTCGCCGGCATCTCGGCGGCCTACCGCGCGCTGACCCCGAACGCTCCCCCGCACCCCACCGTCCCACCACCCCGCGCCGACCCCACAGGCCGCTGGCCGGCGCCCTGCCCGCCACCACCCGCCGAGTCGCCCTACATCGCGCCCCCGCCCACGTACGACACCACCCCTCAGCCCGTCTACGACCCCTCGTACGACGCGCCCCTCGACCCCGCGTACGACAGTGGCCCCGCCACCGAACCGCTGCCCCGGCCCTTTCAGGCCCCCGGCGCGGGCGAGCCCTGGAACGCCGCCACCGGAGGCCACCCGTGAACGCCCCGCTGCCTGATGTCCCGGAAGTCCGCGTCGTCGGCCTGCCCCTGCTCACCTCCGGCTTCGACCTGGTCGAACGCCTCGACCTCGCCATGCACCTGAAGGTCCACGGCCCTCTGGAACCCATGGCGGGCGAACCCCTCGCCCGCCTCGCCGAGCAGATCGCGCTGCGCGGCAGGGGCGGCGCGGGCTTCCCCTTCGCCCAGAAGCTGCGGGCCGTCGCCGACGCGGCGATACGCCGCGGCGTACGCCCCGTGGTCGTCGTCAACGGCAGCGAGGACGAGCCCGCCTGCCGCAAGGACACCGTCCTGATCAACCGCGCCCCGCACCTCATCCTGGACGGCGCCCTGCTCGCCGCCGAGGCCCTGGGAGCCCGCACGCTGGTCGTCGGCGTGACCCGCGACTCCACCGAGAACTCCATGCGCACCGCGCTGGCCGAGCGCGGCCTCGGCAACCGGCGCGGGCCCGCCCTCCGCGCGCGCGTGCAGCGCAATCCTGTACGCATGGTCACCGGAGAGTCCTCCGCGCTCGTCCGCTCGGCGGACGGCGGACCTCCCCTGCCACCGGGCCGCAAGATGCGGACGGCCGACTCCGGAGTGGGCGGCGCCCCCACCCTGCTCTCCAACGCGGAGACCTTCGCGCAGCTCGCCGTCGCCGCCCGGGCCGGCGCCGACCGCTACTGCCGCACCGGCCTGCGCGACGAGCCGGGCACGGTCCTGTTGACCCTCTCCGGAGCGGTCGCACGGCCGATGGTCGTCGAGGTCCCCACGGGAGTGCCCTTGCGGTACGTCCTCGAACTCGCCGGCGCGCCCGCGCTCCCGCAGGGCGTGCTGACGGGCGGCTATCACGGCAAGTGGCTCGACGGCATGACGGCACACGACGCGGTCGTCTCACGCGCCTCCTTGGACGCCTGCGGGGGCGCGCTCGGCGCGGGCGCGATCCTGCCGATCGGCGCGGGCACCTGCCCGCTCGGGGAGTCGCTGCGGGTCGCGCACTGGCTGGCCGCCGAGAGCTCGGGGCAGTGCGGCCCCTGCTACCTCGGACTCCCCGCGGCGGCCCGCGGCCTCGCCGACGTCCTCCAGGGCGGCGGGCCGACCGCTCTCGAAGCGCTGCGCGAGGTGACCCGGGCCGTGAAGCGGCGCGGCGCGTGCAAGCACCCGGACGGCTCGGCGGCCTTCCTGGAGTCGTCGATCTCGGCGTTCACGGACGACCTCGCGGCCCACGTCCTGGGCGGCGGCTGCGGCCGCCCCGTCGAGGGAGTCCTGCCCCTCCAGGCGGACGCGCCCCGGGCGGAGACGCCCAGTGGCCGCAAGCTCGCCGTCGACTGGACGCTCTGCCAGGGCCACGGGCTGTGCGCGGACATCGTGCCCGAACTCATCCAACTGGGCCCGGACGGCTTCCCCTCGGTGGCGGAGGCGTCCGTACCGCGCTACTCCGAAGCACGCGCCACCCGCGCGGTGCGCCGCTGTCCCGCGCTCGCCCTGCGCATCGAGGAGGCCCCGAAGACGGCCCTTCCCGCACCCCGGACGCTGCCGGCCGTGCTCCCGCCGGGCCGGGGCCGCCGCGCACTCGGCAGCGGCAGACAGTAGCGACGGCAAGAAGGGTGTGACAACGAAAGCCGGAACAACGGCCAGGACAACGAAAGAGCGGGCCACCCGAATCGGGTGGCCCGCTCATATCCTGTGGAGCTAAGGAGAATTGAACTCCTGACCTCCTGCATGCCATGCAGGCGCTCTACCAACTGAGCTATAGCCCCTTGCTTGTCCGCCCGGTTTCCCCGGCGGCTCCGCCAACATTACACGGTCATACCCGTGCTCCACCAAATCGTTTCCGGTCTGGGCGGATACCAGCCGATACGACCGGTACTGTCAGCCTTCGTGACCGTGCCCGTGACCGCGACCGCGCTCGCCACCGCCCGTCGCCGTGTGCCGCTGGCCGCCGGGGGCTGTCTGCTCTCCCTCACGGCCTTCTGGCTCGCGCAGCGCGCCGCCGACGTCTCGATGATCGACCTGATGGTCTACCGGGCCGAGGGAGCGACGGTACGCGCGGGCGGCGACCTCTACGCGCTGCGCGCCACCGGCGCCCAGTTGCCCACCACTTACCCACCGTTCGCCGCGCTGCTCTTCACCCCGCTCACGCTCCTGGACCCGGCGGACATGCGCACGCTCGCGACGCTGGGCAACCTGCTGCTCCTAGTCGTCTTCGTGCACCTCTCCCTGCGGCTGATCCACGGCGAGCGGCACGCGCGCGTGGAGAGCGTCCTGTGGGCGTCCGCCCTCGCCGTCTGGTGCGAGCCGGTGTGGACGACGCTGCGCTACGGACAGGTCAATCTGCTGCTCGCCGTCCTCGTCCTGTGGGACCTGACCCGGCGCCCCGGTCACCGCTGGGCGGGCGTGGGCATCGGGCTTGCGGCGGCGGTCAAGCTCACGCCCGCGCTCTTCGCGGCGTTCCTGTTGCTCACGGGGGCCGTGGAGGCCCTGCGGCACGGGCCGTGGCGGGCGGCCGTGCGGCACGCGTGCGTGGCGGCCGTCTCCTTCGCCGGTGCGACGGTCCTCGCGGCCGCCGTCCTGCCGTACGACTCGTGGCGCTTCTGGACCCGGATGGTCTTCGAGGCGGGCCGGGTCGGGTTCGCCGAGGACACCGCGAACCAGTCGCTGCGCGGCGTCCTGGCCCGGCTCCTGCACACCGGGGAGCCCGGCGCCCACTGGGCCCTGGCCGCCGCCGCGGCCGGCGCGCTCGGCCTCGCGGTCGCGGTGGCCGCAGCGCTGCGCGGGGAGCGCGCCCGGGCCGTCATCGCCTGCGCGGCCACCGCGCTCCTGGTGAGTCCCGTGTCGTGGTCGCACCACTGGGTGTGGTGCGTGCCGATGGTGCTGCTCCTGGGCGCGGAGGCCAGGCGCCGGGGCGGGCGGTGGAGGTGGGCGGCCGTCGGGGCCGCGTCCCTGGTCTTCTGCTCGTACGCCCTGTGGTGGGTGCCGCACGGCGAAGGACGGCTCGAACTCGCCCAGGACTGTGGCCAGATGACGCTGTCCGCCCTCTACGTAGTGACCGCTTTCGGGTTTCTCCTGGGGACGGCAGCGACGACAGTTACGGCAGTGACGTCAGCGGGGGTCACGCGGTCGCGAACGAGTAGAACCGTTTGAGCGTGCAGTGTTCGTCCAGCAGCCGACCGTAGATCGGCTCCCCTTCGAGTTCGCGGTACGTCTCGATGGGGTCGCCTTTTATGATCAGCGCCCGTGCGCACTCCTCGCACCAGTACTGATACTCCTGGTTGACCGGCTCCATGTCGCGGACGATCGGTGTGCCACTGTCGCACCAGTCGCATTTCCGCCTGTGTGCACCCATCGATCAGCTCCAGCTGTGGCCGCAGGCGGTGCATACGTACGAGATTCCGCCGTTGTCACCGAGCACTTGAGCGACGTGGGACGAGCCGCAGGAAGGGCAGTCGAGGAGCGTGCGGGGCACGGGCCGTTCTCGTACGTCCGCCGCTTCGGAGAGGCGGTCGACCTCTCCGAGGATGCTCGCAGGCATCGCGCTCTCCCTCCCGTCGGGCTGCGTCCCCTTCCGGCCGTCCGATTCTGCCACGGCACGAGCGACCCGGTCAGCGACGCATTCGTACCAGTCCGGACACGGCACCCGCTGACGGGCGGCGGCAAAAGAAAATCCCGCCCCCTGGCGGGGACGGGATTTCCGGGACTGTGGAGCTAAGGAGAATTGAACTCCTGACCTCCTGCATGCCATGCAGGCGCTCTACCAACTGAGCTATAGCCCCTTGCGTTCTTCCCGCTCGGCGGGCGAACAAGAAGAACTTTAGCCTGCGACCAGCCGGAATGTGAAATCCGGGTCGGGCCGCCCGCCGGAGCGGCTCCGGAGCCGCCCGGAAGCGGCCGCGGGAGCGCTCAGTCGTCGTCGCCGAGCACCGGCTCCGGCAGCGTGCCGGCGTTGTGCTCGAGGAGGCGCCAGCCTCGCGCGCCCTGGCCGAGGACCGACCAGCAGCAGTTGGTGAGGCCGCCGAGCCCCTCCCAGTGGTGGGGCTCCAGGCCGAGGAGACGGCCGATCGTGGTGCGGATCGTGCCGCCGTGGCTGACCACCACCAGCGTGCCGTCCTCGGGCAGCTTCTCGGCATGGCGCAGGACGACAGGGGCGGCCCGGTCGGCCACCTCGGTCTCCAGCTCGCCGCCGCCCCTGCGCACGGCCTCGCCACGCTTCCACGCGGCGTACTGCTCGCCGAAGCGGGCGATGATCTCGTCGTGCGTCAGGCCCTGCCACTCACCGGCGTACGTCTCCCGGAGGGACTCCTCGTGGGTGACGGTGAGGCCGGTGATCGCGGAGAGCTCGGCGGCCGTGGCCGCCGCGCGCCTGAGGTCGGAGGCGACGATGGCGTCCGGCTTCAGGGAGGCCAGCAGCCGGGCGGCGCGCTTGGCCTGGGCGACGCCCGTCTCGGTCAGCTCGATGTCCGTGGAGCCCTGGAAGCGGCGCTCCAGGTTCCAGGCCGTCTGGCCGTGCCGCCACAGGATGATCCGGCAGCCGCGGTTGCTCACCGCAGCTCCCCGTCCAGGTCGGCCTCCTCCGCGGCCCGCTGCTCGGCGTGCTCGGCGGCCTTGCCGCGGGTGGCCTTGGCGTCCTCGGGCAGGCCGATCTCGGGGCAGTCCTTCCACAGGCGCTCGAGGGCGTAGAAGACACGCTCCTCGCTGTGCTGGACGTGCACCACGATGTCCACGTAGTCGAGGAGGATCCAGCGGGCGTCGCGGTCCCCCTCGCGGCGGACCGGCTTGGCGCCGAGCTGCTTGTTCAGCTGCTCCTCGATCTCGTCGACGATCGACTTGACCTGGCGGTCGTTGGGAGCGGAGGCGAGCAGGAACGCGTCCGTGATCGACAGCACGTCGCTGACGTCGTACGCGATGATGTCGTGCGCGAGCTTGTCGGCAGCCGCCTGGGCGGCGACGTTGATGAGCTCGATGGAGCGGTCCGTGGCGGTCACTAGAGAGCTTTCCTTCGGCTGGTGGATACACCCCAAGGGTCTCACGGACCGCCGACAGCGCCCCAGACGATTACGTCACCGCCTCGGGGCGCCCCCCGGCTACCCGGTCCGGTAGTCCTGGCCGAGGACCACGGAGACGTCCGCGTTCGCCGCCGTCTTCCCCTTGCGGACCGCGCTCGCGGGCAGGCCGAGGGTCTTGGCGACCTCGGTGGCCTGCGCCTTCTTGCCCGCGTCGGCGTAGGTGACCTGCGAGGTGGGCCGGGCCGCGGAGCCCGTGCCGCCGTCGATGAAGGTGTAGCCGCCGTTGACCAGGGAGACCCGGGCGTCCTCGCCCGCTGCCTTCTTCCCCGAGGCGTTCTGCACACCGACCCGCAGGGCCGCGCCCTTCTCCGGACTCTTCACCGTGCCGCCCAGGACGTCCTTGACCACGGTCTCGCCGGCCTGCTCGGTCAGCGTGCCGTCCTGCCGCACCGGCAGCAGCGACGTCTTGTAGTCGCCGCCCTTGGCCCGGTCGGCGAGCTTGGCGAGGAAGGCGCCGAGGTCCTTCTCCTCCAGCGAGGGGTCGAGGATCTGCGCGAGGGACTGCACGGTGGTCGTGGCCGCCTGCGGGTCCGAGGAGAGCTTGCGCAGGACGCCCTGCATGACCTCTCCGAAGCGGTTCAGCTGGTCGGTCTCGGTCTCGCCGGGCGCGCGGTAGGTGGCGTACGCGACGGCCATCGGCCCGCTCAGGGTCTGCTGCTCGCCCTTCTTCACGAGGGGCGCCTCGCCCTTCTTCGCCTTGGGGTCGGGCACGTCGGTGTTCGTGTCGATGTCGATGTTGCCGACGAGTTCCACGAGGTTGTTGAGGTAGGGGGTGTCGAGGCGCCAGGTGCCCTCGACCTGGGTGCCGAGCACCGTGTCGATCGACTCGCGGGTGCCGGTCGAGCCGTCGTCGTCGACGGACTTGCCGAGCGTGGTCGCCGTGCCGTTGTCGTCCGTCACGGCGAGGGAGTTGGGCAGCAGGACGGTGGCGCCCTGCTTGGTGGTGGTGTTGTTCACTAGGAGCGCGGTGGAGGTGCCCTTGCCCTTGGTGTTGTGCAGGTGCAGGACGATCACGTCGCGCTTCTGCGGCCCGGTCGCCGCGGCCGCGCCGTCCTCGCCGTCCGACTGGCCGGGCAGCATGCCCGCGAACCACAGATAACCGACACCGCCCGCGATCACCAACACGAGGGCCACGACGAGCGCGACGACCCGGGACCGCCCGCGCCGCTTGGCCTCCTCGCGCCGCTCGGTGCGGCTCTCGGTGAACTTCAGCCAGTCGATGACGTCTTCGGAGTCCTCGTCCGGCTCCTCGATGAACGAGAACTGCTCGGTCTTGTACTCGGGTGCCGGTGCCGGTGCCGGTTCTGGTTCCGGTTCGGGTGCACGTCGGGGTTCCGGAGCAGGAGCCGGGGCCGCTTGCGGCTGATATTGCTGCTGCTGAGGGACCCAGGCGGTGTCGTACGACGTCGCGGCGACGCCCTGCTGCTGATCGCCCTGACCACCGGCGTACGGGTCGTACCCGTACCCGTACCCCTGGTACTGCTGAGGCACCTGCGGCTGCTGCTGCACCTGTGGCTGCTGCTGCACCTGCTGGTACACCGGCTGCCCGTACTCGTCGTACCCGACGACCTGGTACTGGTCGGCCGCGTACTCACCCGCGTACTCGCCCGCATACGGATCGCTGCCCGCATAAGGGTCGTACTGTCGGTCGTTCACCGGTGCCCCTCTCGGCTCATTCGCCGCGGTACAGCTCACGCTTGTCGATATAACGCACCACACCGTCGGGCACCAGATACCAGACCGGGTCTCCCTTGGCGACCCGCGCGCGGCAGTCCGTGGAGGAGATGGCCAGGGCCGGCACCTCCACCAGGGAGACACCGCCCTTGGGCAGCCCGGGGTCGGCCAGCGTGTGGCCGGGCCGGGTGACCCCGATGAAGTGCGCGAGGGAGAACAGCTCTTCCGTGTCCCGCCAGGTGAGGATCTGGCCGAGGGCGTCGGCGCCCGTGATGAAGAAGAGGTCCGTGTCGGGGTTGAGGGCACGCAGATCGCGCAGCGTGTCCGTCGTGTAGGTGGCCCCGCCGCGGTCGATGTCGATGCGGCTGACCGAGAACTGCGGGTTCTCGGCGGTCGCGATGACCGTCATCAGATAACGGTCCTCGGCAGGTGACACCTGCTTGTCGCTCTTCTGCCACGGCTGTCCGGTCGGCACGAACACCACCTCGTCGAGGTGGAACTGCGCGGCGACCTCACTGGCCGCCACGAGGTGTCCGTGGTGGATCGGATCAAACGTTCCGCCCATGACGCCCAGGCGGCGCTTGCCGTTGCTCACCGGACCGGTAGGCATGTCCTGCTCTCCCATGCGTGCAGACCCTACCGGCCCGGTCGAGGGGCCCTGCTCCGGTCCTAGCGGTCCCGGTTGAAGAGGGTGGTGATCCACAGGAGGAGCATGAGGACGACGAAGGCGCCGCCGCCGGTGAGGAGAGGGCTGAGGCTTTCGTGGTTGCCGCCGTGCTCGCCGCCCTCGGAGGCGAGAGTGACCAGCTGGGCGGCGTTGCTGTGGAGGCTCATCTCAGGCAGGACCTATCCGGAGGTGGGATGGACATAAAGATTTCCGGCCCATCGTAAGCGGGGGGCTCGCTCCTGCTTACGCCGACTCAGCCGTTGCGGTTGTCCGCTCCCTTGTCGGGCGCACCTTCCGCGCTCGCTCCGCAGCTGTTGCTGCTCTCATTGCGCTCTTCAGGGGTACGTTCCGCACCCTTCTCGGCCGTACGCGCCCCGCTGTCGGCGCCCTGGCGGTAACCGCGCAACAGGAACCAGCCGACGAGTACGCATCCGACGACCATGACGATCAGCACGATCCGCAGCAGATTGCCCGGTCCCTGCTGCTCCGCGGCCTTGGCCGCCTCCGTGAGCCAGACGGCTCCAGGACTGTGCTCCATGACGGAAGACTCCTTCTGTGTGCTGCCCTGTCACGGTATCTCCGCCTAGGCTGGGCCCCACCTCGGGGGCACGAGAGGACGAGACATGGGGGATGCGGCATGACCGACGACAACGACCACGGCGGGAGCGGCGAGGGCTACGAGCGCGTGCCGAGCCGGCAGCGCAGGCGCTTCCCCGGCATCTCGTCACGGGCCTACGAGCACCCGGCGGACCGCTCGGCCCTGGTGGCCCTGCGCAAGCTGACCGGCTTCGACACGGTCTTCAAGGCGCTCAGCGGCCTGCTGCCCGAGCGCAGCCTGAGGCTGCTGTTCCTGTCGGACTCCGTGCGCGTGTCCGACGCGCAGTTCGCGCACCTCAACACCATGCTGCGGGACGCCTGTTACATCCTGGACCTGGAGAAGGTCCCGCCGATGTACGTCAACCAGGACCCGAATCCGAACGCGATGTGCATCGGCCTCGACGAGCCGATCATCGTCGTGACGACGGGCCTCGTCGAGCTGCTGGACGAGGAGGAGATGCGGGCGGTCGTCGGCCACGAGGTGGGCCACGCCCTCTCCGGGCACTCCGTCTACCGCACGATCCTGCTGTTCCTCACGAACCTCGCCCTGAAGGTCGCGTGGATCCCGCTCGGCAATGTCGCGATCATGGCGATCGTGACGGCGCTGCGCGAGTGGTTCCGCAAGTCCGAGCTGTCGGCGGACCGCGCGGGGCTGCTGGTCGGGCAGGACCTGAAGGCCTCGATGCGCGGCCTGATGAAGCTCGCCGGCGGCAACCACCTGCACGAGATGAACGTGGACGCGTTCCTGGAGCAGGCCGAGGAGTACGAGGCCGGGGGCGACCTGCGCGACTCCGTCCTGAAGATCCTGAACGTCCTGCCGCGCACGCACCCCTTCGCCACGGTCCGCGCCGCCGAGCTGAAGAAGTGGGCCGAATCGCGCGACTACCAGCGGATCATGGACGGCCACTACCCGCGCCGCGACGAGGACAAGGACACCTCGGTCTCCGACTCCTTCCGGCAGTCGGCCTCCGCGTACGCCGACGACGTGCGCAACAGCAAGGACCCGCTGATGAAGCTGGTCAACGACATCGCGGGCGGCGCGGGCGACCTGGGCGGCAAGCTCCGCGGGAGGTTCACGGGCTCCGGCCCCGGCTCCACGACCGACGACAAGCAGCCGTAACAGCCCAGGTCGCGAGCGAGATCTCAGGTCACGACGGAGCGAGCGAGGGCTGGGCCGAGGCCGCCAGCGATCCGCACAGCGCCGTCGCGTCCCCCGTCGCGTACGGATCGGTGCCCGCCGGGCCCGCCGCCTTCGCCTTCTGCCCGGCGAGCAGCGGGCGCAGGTGGTTCGCCGTCTCGCCCCCGCAGGCGAGGGGGCCCGCCTGGGTGGCGGATGTGACCAGCTCGGCCCGGTGCATCCGCAGGTCGTCGCGGTCGAAGCGGAAGCGCAGCTCGCGGCGGACGGTGAACAGGGACGCCTCGACGCGGTCCCCGCCGGCCGCCGTGCCCGCGGGCCGCAGCGCGTACACGAACGTGTGGTCCGAGGTGACCTCCAGCGCGTTCTTGCCGGCCTCCTCGACCCGCATCGTGCCCTCGGCCCTGACCCGCTTGTCGGCGAGCGCGGTCTTTGCCGGGTCGAACCGCACCAGCCACCCGGTGGCCGCGTGCCGCCCGTCGGCCGCCGGGTGCGCGAAGCTCCGGTCGAACTGGGCCAGTTGCTGCGGGTCGACCAGGATCCGCACGGAGCGCGCGGAGCCGCCGGTGAGGACGTCCGGGTCGAGCGAGGACTCGACCAGATAGTCCTTGGCGGTGACCAGCGCGGCCATCACCTGGCTGTCCGAGAAGTGTGAAGTGCGGCGCGCGCCGGGGAGGTTGATGCCGGCGGCGCCCACCCGGAGCTGTGCGGCCGGGCTGCGTGCGTAGAGGTCGGGGACGCTGGCCGAGCCGGGCACGCGGCCCGCTGGGGCGAGCGGTATGACCGTCATGCGCAGCGGCTCGGGTCGCTTGGCCGCCGGGGACTGGTAGGGGTGTCGTACGCCCATGTAGATCGCCGTGCCGAAGGCGACGGCCATCAGCACGGCGAGGACCACGAGTTGGCGGGAGAGGCTCCGGTGGAGTCCGGGGCGGCGGCGCACGGCGCGCGTGTGGTCGCCCATGCGCTCCTGCGCGGAGAACTCCTGGAGGCGGGCAGCGCGCACGAACGATTCGTCGAAGACAACCGACCCGTACTCGTCGTCGCCACCGCCGGGAGCGCCCTCGGGTGTCCCTGCGGGTGGGTCTCCTGGCCCGCCCATACCTTCAGAGTAGGTCTCCGGGACGCCGGGTAAACGCCCTGGTACACGACAAGTTCAGTCAACTCTTCACGGTGTGCGCGGCTCGGCGGGGACCGTCGACCTGCCGAACTCGGCGGAGACGGAGGGGCTGGGCGGCGTGTCTTTGCCTGCGCCCTGTCCGACTTCGGTCGAGGCGGGTGCGGGCACCTGGTCCTGGCGGCCCGACGACGCTCCGCGGTACACGGCGGTGAAGGCGAGGGCGACCATGCCGATGCCCATCACGAGGGCGAGCATCCAGGCGATGGGGCGGTGCCAGCGGAGCTGGCCGGGGTGGCGGCCGGGGCGGCCGTAACCCTCGCCGCGGGCGATGTGTTCGTAGGCGTCGTCGAGGTCGTCGTCGCGGCCGAACTCGCTGCCGTCGTCGGGGCCGAAGCCGTCGTCGTGGAGCTCGTCGTCCGTCGCGTCGGGGCCGCGGCCGCGGGTGCGCGCCCGGCGGGCCTCGGCCTCGGATGCCTCGGCGCGCGCCTGGGCGGCGGCCAACAGCCGCTCCACCGCGGTCGGTTCGTGAATCTCCGCGGCCCGCACGAAGTCCTCGTCGAAGACCACGGAGGCGAACTCTTCGTCCGCACCCCCGCGGTCGCGGTCGTCGTCGGGCTCCCAGCCGTCAGGGAACGACGGCGTGCCCCCCACGTCCTCCGGCACCCCTCCAGCGTAGCCCTGGAAGGGGCAATCTGGGCAGCCGGAAAGGGAATTCAGCGGATGTGACCGTCGCCCGTCACGATGTACTTGGTGGAGGTCAGCTCGGGCAGTCCCATGGGGCCGCGCGCGTGCAGCTTCTGCGTGGAGATGCCGATCTCGGCGCCGAAGCCGAACTGGCCGCCGTCGGTGAAGCGCGTCGAGGCGTTGACGGCGACCGTCGTGGAGTCCACCAGCTGGGTGAAGCGGCGCGCGGCCTGCTGCGAGGTGGTGACGATGGCCTCGGTGTGCCCGGAGGTCCACAGCCGGATGTGCTCGACGGCCTGCTCCAGGGTGTCGACGACGGCGGCCGCGATGTCGTACGAGAGGTACTCGGTCTCCCAGTCCTCGGTGGTCGCGGGCACGACGGTGGCCTTGGAGGCGTCCCCGTACGTGAGGACGCGCTCGTCGGCGTGCACGGTCACGCCGGCCTCCGCGAGGGCGTCCAGGGCGCGCGGCAGGAACGCGTCGGCGATGTCGCGGTGCACGAGCAGGGTCTCGGCGGCGTTGCAGACGCTGGGGCGCTGGGCCTTGGAGTTGATCAGGATGTCGACGGCCGTGTCGATGTCGGCCGCGGCGTCCACGTAGACGTGGCAGTTGCCGGTGCCCGTCTCGATGACGGGGACGGTGGACTCCTCGACGACCGTCTTGATCAGCGAGGCGCCGCCGCGCGGGATGAGGACGTCGACGAGGCCGCGGGCGCGCATCAGCTCGCGCACGGAGTCGCGGTTCTCGCCCGGGACGAGCTGGACGGCGTCGGCGGGCAGTCCCGCGCCGTGCACCGCGTCGCGCAGGACGCGCACGAGGGCGGTGTTCGAGGCGTACGCCGACGACGAGCCGCGCAGCAGGACGGCGTTGCCGGACTTCAGGCAGAGGGCGGCGGCGTCCACGGTGACGTTCGGGCGGGCTTCGTAGATGATCCCGACGACGCCGAGCGGCACGCGGACCTGGCGCAGGTCGATGCCGTTGGGGAGGGTGGAGCCGCGGACGACCTCGCCGACCGGGTCGGGCAGGGCGGCCACGTCGCGCACGTCGGCGGCGATGGCGCGCACCCGCTCCGGGGTGAGGGTGAGGCGGTCGACGATGGACTCGCTGGTCCCGGCCTCGCGGGCGCGCTCGGTGTCCTTGCCGTTGGCCTCGACGATCTCGGCGGTCCGCACCTCGAGGGCGTCGGCGATCGCGAGCAGCGCGTCGTCCTTGGCGGAGCGCGGCAGCGGGGCGAGCGTGGCGGCTGCGCCGCGGGCGCGGTAGGCGGCCTGGGCGACCGGCGAGAGGTTGTCGTAGGGCGAGACGGGAGAGAGCGACGTCATGCCCGCAGGGTAATCCCCGCGCGCGGGGCGTCCACCCGGTGTTCCAGTCCCCGAGACCGGTGCGATGCTCCCGTGGGACGACGGCTCAGAAGACGACGGCTCAAAAGGGGTGTACGCCGACGGGGGCGGCCGGTAACGGACCGTAACCCTCTGCGATGCGTTGGTGGTATGTGTCGCGGCCGATCACTTCGAGCCCCACGATCTCCCACGGCGGCAGCTGCGCGCTCTGCCGGTGCTCGCCCCACAGCCGCAGCGCGACCGCGGCGGCGTCGTGCAGATCGCGGGCCTCTTCCCAGTAGCGGATCTCTGCGTGGTCCGGCGCGTACCTGCTGGTGAGGAGAAAGGGGTGGTCGTGGGCGAGCTGTTCGAGTCCGCGCCTGAGCTCGTCGAGCGGGGTTTCTGCGCCCGAGACGCTCAGCGTGACGTGCCACAGCCGGGGCGCCGCCGCGCTCTCGCCCTCCTGGCTCTCGCCCGCGTCGCTCTCCCGCGCGTCGTGCGGGTCGCTCTCGTACGCCGTTCCCGCGGCGACGCTCGTCAGCGTCCGCTCAGCCGAGCCGCGGGACGCCGCCCCTGGGCGCACTCGTCTCACGACGGCCTCCTTTACGCAATGGTGGTGCTGATACGCAACGGTCGTGCAGAACTGTCTTCAACAAAGTTGAGCAGGCCAAGCAGTCCCGCGGGGCGGTTTTGGGGAGTTTTACCTTCCGCGGACTGGACGGCCGGGGCCGTCCACGACGGTTTTCAGCCGGGGCGCGTGAGGCGTGTGGGACGGACGGTCCGACGCGACCTGGGGCTTTCCGGACGCTATCCGTGCAGCAGGACGAGGTCGTCCCGGTGCACGACCTCCCGCTCGTACGCAGGTCCGAGTTCGCGCGCCAGATCCCGGGTGGAGCGCCCGATGAGCATCGGGATCTCCTTGGCGTCGAAGTTCACCAGGCCGCGCGCCACCGGCCGGCCCGCGGCGTCCCGCAGCTCGACGGGGTCGCCCGCGGTGAAGTCGCCCTCGACGGCGGCGATCCCGGCCGGCAGCAGCGACTTGCGGCCCTCCACGACCGCGCGCACCGCGCCCTCGTCGAGGGTGAGGGCGCCCCGCGGCTCGGAGGCGTGCTGCAGCCACAGGAGGCGGTCGGCGGAGCGGCGGCCCGTGCGGTGGAAGTACGTGCCGGTGGCGCGGCCGGCGAGGGCGTCGCCCGCCTGGCTCGCGGAAGTCAGGACGACGGGGATGCCGGCGGCCGCGGCGATCCGCGCCGCCTCGACCTTGGTGACCATGCCGCCGGTGCCGACACCCGCCTTGCCGGCGCTGCCGATCTCGACGTGCGCCATGTCGGCGGGGCCCCTGACCTCGTCGAGGCGGGAGGTGCCGGGCTTGGCGGGATCGCCGTCGTAGAGCCCGTCGACGTCGGAGAGGAGGACGAGGAGGTCGGCGTGGACGAGGTGGGCGACGAGGGCGGCGAGCCGGTCGTTGTCGCCGAAGCGGATCTCGTCGGTCGCCACGGTGTCGTTCTCGTTGACGACCGGCAGCGCGCCCATCGCGAGCAGCTGGTCGAGGGTGCGCGAGGCGTTGCGGTGGTGGGCCCTGCGGGCCATGTCGTCGGAGGTGAGGAGCACCTGCCCGACGCGTACGCCGTAGCGCGCGAAGGAGGCGGTGTAGCGGGCCACGAGCAGGCCTTGGCCCACGCTCGCTGCGGCCTGCTGGCGGGCGAGGTCCTTCGGGCGCCGCACGAGCCCCAGCGGGGCGAGACCCGCGGCGATGGCACCGGACGAGACGAGCACGATCTCGCGCTCGCCGCCGCTCCTGCTCTTGGCCAGTACGTCGACGAGGGCGTCGACACGGTCGGCGTCCAGGCCTCCCGCCGCGGTGGTCAGGGACGACGACCCGACCTTGACGACGACCCGCCGGGCCTCTGCCACTGACTGCCTTGCCGCTGTCACGCTTTTCCCCAAGTGATCCGATGCTCCGGATGTGCAATCTACGTGGCGCGGGAAGGCGTATTCGAGTCAGAGGCAGAAAACGGCCTCGGGGTTCAGTCTCCTTTGCCCCTTTATCCGGTGATTGATGTCACGGAAGATTGCTAGGGAGCCACTGCGCGTCATACGGTCAGTGGTCGACTTCCCCCCAGTTTCCCTTCATCCCCCTTCATCCCCGCCAGGAGCCCAAGCCCGTGCCCTCTGCCGGACTCGCCCCCCGACGCATCGTGCAGCTGTCAGCGCTGTTCGCGATGTTCGCGCTCTTCGCGACACAGCTCGCGACCGCGCTGATCCCCATCGTCCCGGTGTTCATCGCCGCGGCCGCCGCGAATCTCGCGCTCGACATCTATCTGCAGTACAAGCAGCCGGGCCTCCTCTCCCTCCTTGGCAAGATCCGCTTCGACGTCACGGTGCGCCAGCTCCTGCGCGACATGCTGATCCTCGTCGGGCTGCTCCGCATCGACGGCATAGAGCCGCTCGCCGAGCAGTCACCGCTGACCATCGCGCTGCTCGGCTTCTACGCCCTGCACTTCGCCTGCCAGGCCGTCGCCGTGCTCGTGCGCCGCACCCGCTCGCTGCCGATCGTCACCCGCAACATCGACGCGTCGGACCTGCACCTGACCGCGGCCCCGCCGCGGATCCTCTCCCGCCGCCAGGCCCACCGCCTGCTGACCTTCTCGGTCCCGACGACGGTCGGCCTGCTGCTCACCGCGGCCACCACCGACGCGTACTGGGGCGGCATCGGGCTCGCCGTCTCCATCACCCTGATCGGCGCCGGCGCGCTCTACCTCGCCACCTGGCTGCTGCCGAAGAAGCGGGCGAAGAACGACCAGAAGGTCATCGAGTGGCTCGACGCGTGGCTCGCCGAGTACAAGCCGACCGTCGCCATGTACTTCTCCGGCGGCACCACGTCCGCGTACCAGGCGAACATGTGGCTCTCCACGCTCGCCGCGCTCGACGGCAAGCCGCTGATCGTGCTGCGCGAGCGGTTCATGGTGCAGAAGATCGACGCGACCGACGTCCCGATCATCTGCTTCCCGAAGGTCGCCACGATGTTCTCCCTGGAGACGTCGACGCTGAAGATGATGCTGCACCCGGCGAACGCCGCGAAGACCTCCCAGGTGCTGCGCATCCCCACGATCAAGCACGCCTTCATCAACCACGGCGAGAGCGACAAGCTCTCCTCCTGCAACCCCTACGCGAAGGCGTACGACGAGGTGTGGGTGGCGGGCCCCGCGGCCCGCGACCGCTACCAGCTCGCGGACATCGGCGTGGACGACAAGGACGTGGTCGAGGTCGGCCGCCCCCAGCTGTCCCCGATCCGCCCGTTCTCCGGCGCGCCCACCGGGCCGTACACGACCGTCCTGTACGCCCCCACCTGGGAGGGCTGGGACGGCAACCCCGGCAACACCTCGGTGGTCCTCGCCGGCGAGAACATCGTCCGCGAGCTCCTCGCGGACCCGGGCGTACGCCTCCTGTACAAGCCGCACCCGATGACCGGCTCGCAGGACCCGCGCGCGGGCGCCGCCAACGAGCGCATCAAGGCGATGATCCTCGCGGCGAACGCGAAGCGCTCCGGCGCCCGTCCGGGCCCCGAGGCCGCCGCCGAGCTGGTCCGGCGCACCGAGGAGCTGGACCGGCTGACCGCGCGGCGCTTCCGCAAGAGCGCGGACGAACAGGAGCGGATGATGCTCCAGGGCTCCCCGGACGGCGGCCAGCAGGCGGCCGTGGCCGCGGCGACGGCCGCGTGGGAGGCCGCGTTCTGGGCCTCCTTCCCCGAGTGGGAGCACCAGATCATCACGTCCGCGCGCCCGGCGATCTTCGCCTGCTTCAACCAGGCGGACCTGCTGATCAGCGATGTCTCCTCGGTCGTCTCCGACTGGCTGAGCAGCGAGAAGCCGTACGCCGTCGCCAACACGGCGGGCATGTCGGAGGCGGAGTTCCGCGCGAGCTTCCCGACGGCGTCCGCGGCGACGATCCTCACCCCCGAGGCGGACGGCGTGGCGGCCCTCCTGAAGGCCGTGCGCGCCCCGGAGCTGGACCCGCACGCGGAGGCCCGCGCGGAGCTCAAGGAGCACCTCCTGGGCCCCTCCGACCCGCCTTCCCTGGTCCGCTTCAACGCCGCGGCCCTCGCCCTGAGCGCCAAGGCCGACGCCCGTCGCGCCCGCATGACGTCCCGCATCGACGCGGACATCCCGGGCCAGCGCGTCGCGGAGGAAGCAGCGGAGGAGACGGAGCAGGACCCGAACGAGTCGAACGAGCCGAACGGCGCGGAGGACTCGATCTCGGCCTGACCGACTGAGCGCATGTGAAAGGGCCCCGGAGCTTGGATCCAAGCTCCGGGGCCCTTTCGCATGCGCCGCCCTGAGACGTTGCCCAGAGGGCTGCCCTGCCGTGCTAGAAGGGCTTGAAGTCGTCGTACTCCTTCTGGGCCTCGTCCCGCTCCGCGTCGCGGTCCCTGCGCCGCTGGGCGGCCGGCCTGGGCGCGTCCAGACGGTGGTCCTCGCCACGGCGGCCGAGCATCTCCGCGCCCGCCATCATCGTCGGCTCCCAGTCGAAGACGACCGCGTTGTCCTCGGGGCCGATGGCGACGCCGTCGCCGTTGCGCGCACCGGCCTTCATCAGCGCCTCCTCGACGCCGAGACGGCTGAGCCGGTCGGCGAGATAGCCGACGGCCTCGTCGTTCTGGAAGTCGGTCTGGCGCACCCAGCGCTCCGGCTTCTCGCCGCGCACGCGGTACAGCGGCTCACCGCCGACCTCCTCGCGGGTGACCGTGAAGCCGGTGTCGTCGACGGCCTTGGGACGGATGACGATGCGGGTCGCCTCCTCCTTCGGCTTGGCGGCACGCGCCGCCGCGACCAGCTCGGCCAGCCCGAAGGAGAGCTCCTTGAGGCCCTTGTGGGCGACGGCCGACACCTCGAAGACGCGGTAGCCGCGCTCCTCCAGCTCGGGCCGGACCATCTCGGCGAGGTCCTGTCCGTCCGGTACGTCGATCTTGTTCAGGACGACGATGCGCGGCCGGTTCTCCAGGCCCGCGCCGTACTCCCGCAGCTCGGCCTCGATGACGTCGAGGTCGGAGACGGGGTCGCGGTCGGACTCCAGGGTCGCCGTGTCGAGCACGTGCACGAGCACGCTGCACCGCTCGACGTGGCGCAGGAACTCCAGGCCGAGGCCGCGGCCCTGGCTGGCGCCCGGGATGAGGCCGGGGACGTCCGCGACGGTGTAGACGGTCGAGCCCGCCGTCACCACGCCGAGGTTCGGGACGAGCGTCGTGAACGGGTAGTCGGCGATCTTCGGCTTCGCGGCGCTCAGCACGGAGATCAGCGAGGACTTGCCCGCGCTCGGGTAGCCCACGAGCGCGACGTCGGCGACGGTCTTGAGCTCCAGGACGACGTCCCGGGTCTCACCCGGCTCGCCGAGCAGCGCGAAGCCGGGGGCCTTGCGGCGGGCCGAGGCCAGCGCCGCGTTGCCGAGGCCGCCGCGGCCGCCCTGGCCCGCGACGAAGGTGGTGCCCTGGCCGACCATGTCCGCCAGGACGTTGCCCTCCTTGTCGAGGACGACCGTGCCGTCCGGGACGGGCAGGACCAGGTCCTGGCCGTCCTTGCCGGAGCGGTGGTCGCCGGCGCCGGGCTGGCCGTTGGTGGCCTTGCGGTGCGGGCTGTGGTGGTAGTCCAGGAGGGTGGTGACGTCCTGGTCGACGACCAGGATCACGTCGCCGCCACGGCCGCCATTGCCGCCGTCCGGGCCGCCGAGCGGCTTGAACTTCTCACGGTGGACGGAGGCACAGCCGTGGCCCCCGTTACCCGCGGCGGCGTGCAGCTCGACGCGGTCCACGAAGGTGGTCATGGTTCGGTGCCTCCAGAAAAGAACGGAAATGTCTTACGTCTAACACGCGAAAGGCGGACCCTCTTCCCGACACCGGGAAGAGAGGTCCGCCCTCGCGAAGAACGTGTTCTACGGAAGCCTGGATCAGGCGACCGGAACGACGTTGACGACCTTGCGGCCGCGGTGCGTGCCGAACTCCACCGCACCCGCGTCCAGCGCGAACAGGGTGTCGTCCTTGCCGCGGCCGACGCCCGAGCCCGGGTGGAAGTGCGTGCCGCGCTGGCGGACCAGGATCTCACCGGCGTTGACGACCTGACCGCCGAAGCGCTTCACGCCGAGCCGCTGAGCATTGGAGTCGCGACCGTTCCGAGTGGACGATGCGCCCTTCTTGTGTGCCATCTTGTCTCAGTCCCTTACTTCGCAGCCGTGGGGATACCGGTGATCTTGATCGCCGTGTACTGCTGGCGGTGACCCTGACGACGGCGGTAACCGGTCTTGTTCTTGTAGCGAAGGATGTCGATCTTCGCGCCCTTGTGGTGGTCCACGACCTCGGCCTGGACCTTGATGCCCGCAAGCACCCACGGGTCGCTCGTCACGGCATCGCCGTCGACCACGAGCAGGGTCGAGAGCTCGACCGTGTCGCCAACCTTGGCAGTGGAAATCTTGTCAACCTCAACGATGTCGTCGACAGCAACCTTGTGCTGACGACCACCGCTGCGCACGATGGCGTACACGCGGATCTCTCTCTCGCTCGGAACGGGACCCCTGCAGTCCAGCCGCCCGCAGAAGCGGAACAGCCTCTCTCACGGCCCGGAGCCACGAGAGGAAATAGGTTTACAGAGGGCGGACGTGCATAGGAACACGCCGACGGTCAATGTTACGGGGCCGGTCCTGGCGGGTCAAACCGGCCCCGTACCCCAGCTCACCTGACCGGATTCTCACCGTCCGGCGGCAGCGGCTTGACGCCCTTGCACAGGTCCGTCTTGTCGGCGCTGCCAGGCCAGGCCACGGCCCGCGTGCGGTCGAAGTGCGAGCGGTAGGTGTCGTGCACCGAGTCGTCGTCTATCTTGACGATCGCCTCGTCGTTCTCCCGCAGGGCGGGCGCGGTGTAGTTCTGCGAGCCCGTGAAGGAGACCTTGTTCCGCTTGCCGTCGTAGACGCCGTCGACCAGCAGGTACTTCGAGTGGATGATGTACGGCGTCGTGAGGCGGGAGCCGGGGTGCAGCGGGTCCCGGTCGTCGTTGTAGCAGCGCACGGACGGGCCGCCCGACGTGTGCAGCTGCTCCCAGGTGCCCGGGGTGCCGCCCTGGCTCTTGGCGCTGTCGGTCTCCGCGTACAGGATGCTGACCGAGCAGCCGGCCTTCTTCAGCGAGACGAGCTTGTCGGCGATCTGCTTCCGCGTGATCTTGAAGATGGCGGCGCGCACCTTGGTGTGCTGCGTCACGCCCGCCGAGTCCTTGTACGTGCACTTCACGTTGTTCAGGACGGAGTACATGGTGTCGGTCTCGTTGACCGTGCCGTTGCGCGGGAAGAAGTAGGCCTTGTAGCGGCCGCTGCTGACCGTGCGGTAGTCCCAGTCCGCCCAGCGCTTGCCGAGCATGTCCGTGAAGTACTCCGCGTACGCGTCGTACATGGCGGGGTTGTCCGGCAGCAGCAGCGCGTCGTTGAAGAACTTCGTGTGCGCCGACGGCGTCGAGTTCGACGTGGTCTGCACGACCACGTCCCTGGCGCCCTCGACCTCCGAGAACAGCCAGAACTTGTTGTGCATGATCGACTTGCCGTACTGGGGGTTGCCCAGGCAGGACTTGCCGGTCGGACAGAGGGACACGAACGACGACTTGGTCTTGTCCGTGCCGAGTGCCGACTTCAGCGTGTTGTACGAGGTGTTCGTCGGCCGGTCGCTCCTGCTCGTCTCGTCGAGCAGGACCTGCACGCGCACGCCGCGCCTCTTGGCGGCGACGAGCGCATCGACGACCGACGCCTCCCAGACGTGGTAGACCGCGACCTTGATCGTCGAGCCGGGCACGGCGGCGTTCGTCAGCTCGATCAGCCGGGTCCTGATGGCGTGCTGCTGGTCGACGGAGCCCTTGGGATCGTTGAAGATCGGGCCCTCCGTCCAGGTGGGCAGCGGGTCCGCCGACGCGGTCCCCACAGAGCCCGCTGCCTGGATTCCCGCCGCCGAGAGGACCGTGGCCAGGGCCACCGCCTGGCGGCCACCCTTGACCGGTTTCACCGCACGGTGCCGTCCCGTGCCTCGCAGGCGCCCGTGCGCCATATGTCATCCCTCCCCTGACGAAGGCGCGCAGTCTCCCCAAACGCACGCACACGTCCCTGTTCGTTCATCAGACCGCATGAGTTTTACAGGTATCCCCCCGGAGCTCCAAGGAGGGCCCTCCCACTTCACGCTTTCGGGGTGTGCGACGCCGTTTCCCGGACACAGCGGTGCCCCCCGCCCGGCGTTCTCGCCGAGCGGGGGGCACCGGTCGCGAAGAGGTCAGTCCTCGCTGGTCGCGCTCGCGGAGACGCCGGACGGCGTCTGCTCCGCCGCCGCGGCCTTCTTCGCCGTCGCCTTCGACGCCTTCTTGGCCGTCGTCTTCTTTGCGGCCGTCTTCTTGGCCGCGGTCTTCTTGGCTGCCGTCTTGGTGGCCGCCGTCTTCTTGGCGGGCGCCTTCTTGGCCGCCTTGCGCGCCGTCTTCTTGGCCGGAGCGGCTTCCTCGGCGGGGGCCTCGGTCTCCGTACCGGCCTGCTCGGCCTCGGCCGGCTTCTCGGCGGGCTTCTCAGCGGCCTTCTCCGCCGACGGGACGACCACGATGGCCGCCTCCGCGGACGCGGTCGGCGCGGTGGCCCTGCGCACCGCACGGCGGCGCGGACGCGGCGGCGCGGCGTCGGCGACGGGCGCCTCGGCGACGGGCTCGGACACCGGCTCGGTGACCGCAGGGGCGACCGGCTCGGCCTTGGGGGCCTCCACGACCACCTCGGCGCTGTCGGCGCCCGCAGCGCCCTCGGCGGCCTTGGGCGAACCGGCCGGCGACGTCGCCTTGCGGACCGCACGGCGGCGCGTACGCCCCTTCGGCGCGGCGTCGTCCACCGGAGCCGCCGGAGCCTCCTCGTGGGCGTCGTGGGCCTCGTGGGCCGCCTCGACGGCCTCGGGGCTGCCCACGATCGGGTCCTCGACGGCCGGAGCCACCGTGCGCGCGGTCTCGGCCTCGACGGCCGGGATCTCGGTGGCCTTGGCCTCCGCCTCGGCCTCGGCCTTCGCGGCCCGCTCGGCGCGCTCGGCGGCCTTGGCCGCCCGCTTGCCGGACTTCTTCGCGGCCTTCGGAGCGTCCGCCTGGGGAGCCTCCGCCTGCGGGGCTTCGGCCTGCGCGGCCTCCTCCTCGGGAGCGGCCTCCACACGGGGAGCGCCCGCCGGAGCCGACGCGCGCCGCGTGGCACGACGCCGCGAACGGCCGCGGGAAGCAGCCGCCTCGGCCTCGGCCGCACTGCTGTACAGCTCCTCGTCCGCGACGAACTCGGGCTCGGGCAGCGCCACCGGAGCGGCCACCTCCGCCGCGACCTCGGCCGCGGTCTCGGTCTCCGCCGAGTCGTCCGCCGACTCCAGCTCGTGCGTGTGCTCGTGACCGTGGTCCTGGTGGTCGGAGCCGCCGCGGCCGCGCTTCTTGCGCTTGCCGCCGCCGCCCACGGAGGTGGGCTGCTCCATGTGCACGATGACGCCGCGGCCGTTGCAGTGGACGCAGGTCTCCGAGAAGGACTCCAGGAGGCCCTGGCCGACGCGCTTGCGGGTCATCTGGACCAGGCCCAGCGAGGTGACCTCGGCGACCTGGTGCTTCGTACGGTCCCGCCCGAGGCATTCGAGCAGGCGCCGCAGGACCAGGTCCCGGTTCGACTCCAGGACCATGTCGATGAAGTCGATGACGACGATGCCGCCCAGGTCGCGCAGCCGGAGCTGGCGCACGATCTCCTCGGCCGCTTCGAGGTTGTTCCTCGTCACGGTCTCTTCGAGGTTGCCGCCCTGGCCGGTGAACTTGCCGGTGTTGACGTCGACGACGATCATCGCCTCGGTCTTGTCGATCACCAGCGAGCCGCCGCTGGGCAGCCAGACCTTGCGGTCCAGGGCCTTCGCGAGCTGCTCGTCGATGCGGTACGTCGCGAAGACGTCGACCTCGGACGTCCACCGGGAGAGGCGGTCCGCCAGGTCGGGCGCGACGTGCGAGACGTAGCCGTGGATGGTCTCCCACGCCTCGTCGCCGCTGACGATGACCTTGGAGAAGTCCTCGTTGAAGATGTCGCGGACGACGCGGACCGTCATGTCCGGCTCGCCGTAGAGCAGGCTAGGCGAGCTCGTGGAGATCGCCTTCGCCTTCTTCTGGATCTCCTCCCACTGGCCCTGGAGCCGCTCGACGTCGCGGCGCAGCTCGTCCTCGCTCGCGCCCTCGGCTGCGGTGCGCACGATGACGCCCGCGTCCTCGGGGACGATCTTCTTGAGGATGGTCTTCAGACGCGCGCGCTCGGTGTCGGGCAGCTTGCGGCTGATGCCGGTCATCGAGCCCTCGGGCACGTAGACCAGGTAGCGGCCGGGCAGCGAGACCTGGCTGGTGAGGCGGGCGCCCTTGTGGCCGATCGGGTCCTTCGTGACCTGCACGAGCACCGACTGGCCGGACTTCAGGGCCGATTCGATGCGCCGGGGGCCGTTGGCCATGCCGAGCGCCTCGAAGTTGACCTCACCGGCGTACAGCACGGCGTTGCGGCCCTTGCCGATGTCGATGAAGGCGGCCTCCATGGACGGCAGCACGTTCTGGACCTTGCCCAGGTAGACGTTGCCGACGTACGAGGTGGCCTGCTCCTTGTTGACGTAGTGCTCGACGAGCACGTTGTCCTCGAGGACGCCGATCTGGGTGCGCTCGCCGTTCTGGCGGACGACCATCACGCGCTCGACGGCCTCGCGGCGCGCCAGGAACTCGGCCTCGGTGATGATCGGCACGCGGCGGCGGCCCTGCTCGCGGCCCTCGCGGCGCCGCTGCTTCTTGGCCTCGAGGCGGGTCGAGCCCTTGATGGACTGGACCTCGTCGGCGCCGGTGCCGGGCTCGCGCTCGGTGTCCTTCGCGCGCCGCTCCCGCGGCTCGCGGACCTTCACGACGGTGCGCTCGGGGTCGCCGTCGGCCGGCTCGCCCTCGACGGAGTCACCGGCGCGGCGCCGGCGGCGCCGACGGCGACGGCTGCTGCTGGAGCCGGAACCGTTCGACTCCGACTCCTCGGCGTCCTCCGCCTCCTGCTCGGCGCTGTCCTCGGCGTCCTGCTCCGCCTGCTCGGCGGCGACCGTGTCGGCGTCGTCGTCGGCGTGGTGGGCGTCGTCGGAATCCTGTGCGTGGCGCGCGGACTCGTGCTGCTCGGCGTCCTGGTCGGCGGAGTCACCGCGGCGACGGCGGCGGCCACCGCGACGGCGACGGCGGCCCTGGCGCTCGCCGGACTCCTCCGTGTCGTCGTCGGAGTCGGCCTGCTCGGCCTGGTCGGCGGCATCCTCGGGCTCGTCGGCGGGCTGCTCGTCGGCGGCCTTGGCGGGCCTGGCGGACTCGCGCTCCTCGACGGCGGGCTGCTCGTCCGCGGCCCGACGGCGGCGGCGCCTGCGCGGCGTCGGCTCCTCCTCCGCCACGGGGGCGGGCTCGGCGCTCTCCTCCGCGGCCTCGGCGGCGGCCGCCGCTGCGGCGCGCTCCGGGGTCTGGAACATCGGCTCGGCGAACACCGGCGCCTGGAAGACGGCGACGGCCGGGCGGGGCTTGCGCCCGCCGTCCTCGCCGGACTCCTCGGCGCGCTGGGCCCTGCGGGCCTTGTGGCCGGACGGCGCGGAGAAGCCGGTGGCCGCGGTCTTGCGGGTGGCGCGGCGGCGACGCCCACGGGGCTCTTCGTCGGCGATCTCGGCGGCGTCCTCGGCCGGAGCCTTCTCGGCGGTCGCCTTCTCGACGGCGGCCGGCTGCTCGGCGAGCTTGGCGGCCACCTCCTGCTCGGCGGCCTTCGGCGTGCCGGCGGGCGCGGAAGCGGTGCGGGTGGCGCGGCGACGCGAGCGTCCCTTGGGCGCGTCCTCCTCGGCCACCGGCTCGGCGGCAGGCTCGGCCTGCGCGGGGGTCTCCACGACAGCGGCGGCCGTCTCCTCGACGGGCTGCGGCGCGGAGGCGGTGCGCGTGGCGCGACGGCGCGTACGCCCCTTCGGTGCGTCCTCCTCGGCGACCGGCTCGGCCTGCGCGGGGGTCTCCTCGGCGGCCTTCGGCGTGCCGGCGGGCGCGGAAGCGGTGCGGGTGGCGCGGCGACGCGTGCGCCCCTTGGGCGCGTCCTCCTCGGCGACCGGCTCGGCAACCGGCTCGGCCTGCGCGGGAGTCTCCACGACAGCGGCAGCCGTCGCCGTCTCTTCGGCGGCCTGCGGGGCACCGGCGGGTGCGGAGGCGCGGCGGGTCGCGCGGCGGCGCGGGCGCGCGGCCGGGGCGGCCTCCTCGGCGCTCTCCTGCTCCGCAGCGGCGGGTGCGGGGGTCTCGGTGGCGGGCTCCGTCACCTCCGCGGCCTGCGGCGTACCGGCCGGCGCGGAGGCGCGGCGGGTGGCGCGGCGGCGGGGGCGCGCGGCCGGTGCGGCCTCGGGCTCCGGCTCGGCGACCGGCGCCGACACCTCGGCGGCCTCGGTCGTCTCCTCGGTCTCGTCGACCTCGGGGGCCTCTTCGGCGGCAGGGGCGGCCGTTATGGCCGGGGCCGCGGCTTCGGCGGCGCCCGTCGGCGGGCCCGCCGGACGCGACGCGGCACGGCGCCTGCGGCGCGGCGGCAGGGTGTCGCTGGGGGTGTTGTTCTGCGAACCCTCAGTGGGGTCGTTCGGCTCAAGCATGCGGGCTGTTCTCCCGTCACGCTCCCGGGCGCCGCGCCTGGTCCGGTGATGTCCGCGGCTCGCGCTGTGCGCGGGGCCGCCATCCGGGGGCGGGGCGCCGCACGGGAGCTCTATGTCTTGTCTCGCCGGTTCCGTACGCCCATGTGCGGACGGCCTGGCGAAAGTCTCGGTCAGTGCGCTGCCCGACCCAGGTGGCTCCCGAGTACGAGGGCTGCGCGTCGACGTACGTCCCTAACGGGGGCCTTCCGGCACCGGCGCCTTCGCGGCGGCAGGTACGGCGGCCGTGGGTGGGGCGGCCGTGTCTGCCTCGCGGTCGGGCGCGAGCGGGTCGGTCACCGTGCCGGTCTCTTCATCGAAAAGCCCCTGCGCCAGCCTGGTCACCGCTGCGGGGACCGGCGGCGCCAGGTCGGCCACAGCTCGGAGACCGGACAGGACGTCGTCAGGTCGTACGGCAGGTGTCACGTGCCGAACAACCAGCCGCAGTATCGCACAGGGCTTGTCGGTCGGCCTATCAGCGTCGTGAGCGACTGCTTCGCCGTCGGCGAGTGCGAGGCTCACGACGGCCTCGCGTGCGTCGAAGGTACGCATGCCGTTCTTCGTGCGGCGCTGGACCTCGACCTTGTCCGCGGCCGCGAAGAGCCCGGCGGCACGCTCCGCCTCCGCGGGCTCCACACCGACGAGGCGCAGCTCCCAGACGGAGGCCGTGAGGCGGTCGGCGAGTCCCGAGGTGCGGGCCTCGACGGCGTCGATGATGTCGAGCCCGGCGGGCATCGACTCGTCGAGGAGCTCACGGAGCTTGTCGGGGTCGCGCGGCGCGGTGAGCGCGATCTCCAGGTACTCGGCCTCACTGCCCGTGCCGGTGGGTGCGGCATTGGCGTACGACACCTTCGGGTGCGGGGTGAACCCCGCCGAGTACGCCATGGGCACCTCGGCGCGGCGCAGCGCACGCTCGAAAGCGCGCTGGAAATCGCGGTGGCTGGTGAACCGGAGGCGGCCGCGCTTGGTGTAGCGCAGTCGGATGCGCTGCACCGCGGGTGCGGGCGGCGGGCCTACGGGCTGTCGCTTGCCCAGTGTCGTCAGTCCTTCATGAGTGCCGTCGTACTGCTACCTAGAGTACGTGTCTCCGGCGCGTCAGGTTCCCGCCGGGCCACCGGTACGGGCACCGGCTCCCTCGGAGCGCCGAAGAGCATGCGCCGTACGTCGGCCCTGGCCTGGCGGACGCTGTCGCGCGCGGACGCGAGGGCCTGGCGTGCCGTGCGGCCGACGCTCCGGGCCGCCGCGGCGGCGGGCCGCCATATCGCGTCGCGGACCGCGTGCCCGACGGGCGTGAGGATCGAGCGGTACGCCCACCGCACGGGCTCAACGAAGATCCACCGCAGGAGCTTGCCGAGGAACCGGCCGACGGCGAGGGAAATGTGCCCGGCGATGCGCCAGGCGTGTCCGAACGCGTCGCCTACCTCCCGCGCGACGACGGCGATCGCCCGCCCGACCGGGGCGAGCACCCACCGCCACAGGGCGACGGCGGGCACGACGAGGATCCAGCGGAGCAGCGTCGCGATGCCGTGTCCGACCGGTGTGAGCACGGACCGGTACAGCCAGACCGCGGGCACCACGACGAGCGTCCGCACCAGCCAGGCGAGCGCGACGCCGACCGGCACGACCACGTACCGCCACAGACCCACCCACGGCCACACGAAGACCGCCTTGAACAGCCACACCAGGACGGCACCGATGCCACGCCCGGCAGCGGCGGCCCCGGCGCCCAACCGCCGTGCCAGCCAGGCGAGTCCGTGCCCGATCGGCGTCAGCACGCGCGCGTACAGCCACCTTGCGGGGATCACGAACAGGACCCGTCCGAGCCAGGCGATGCCGTGCCCGACGGGCGTCAGCACGCGCGCGTAGAGCCATGCCGCGGGGACCACGACAAGCATGCGGGCCAGCCAGGCGAGGCCCTTGCCGACCGGCACCAGCACATACCGCCACAGGCCCACCCACGGCCACACGAAGACGGCCTTGAACAGCCAGGTCAGTACCGTCCCGATGGCGCGTCCGACGGGCCGCAGCACGGTGCGGTGGATGAAGCGGCCGCACACGGCGAGGGCGTCCCACACCAGGCGCACGGGGACGACGAGCACGAGCACGACGATCCGCACCGGGATGCGGATCGCGACGGCGAGACACCCCTCGGCCTGCGGGGGCTGCCGGTCGGTCCGCCCCGGCGAGGGCTGCGGGACGGCCTCCTGGGGAGGCCGCTTTTCCAGGTCCATGTAGTCCTAGACGCTCATGGCGCCAGTTCGGATCCAGTACCGCAGCTTGCCGCCCCGCTCGTCCTCGAACGTGCCGCCCGCCGCCTCGATGACCTTCCGCGAGCCGGTGTTGTCGGTGTCGCAGGTCACCAGGACGGATTCCAGGCCGAGTCGGGCGGCGTACGGGAGGCAGCCGAGCAGCATGCGGGTGGCGTGGCCGCGGCGGCGTGCGGTGGGCCGGACGTCGTAGCCGATGTGGCCGCCGTACTCGCGCAGGAAGCGGGTGGCGACGGTGTGCCGGATGCTGACGCGGCCGAAGTAGTCGGCGCCGTCGACGTACCAGAGGGTGGTGACGGGGACGGCGAAGGGTTCGGCGGGGTGCGCGGCGGCGCGGACCTCGGCGACGTACGCGTCGAAGACGGCCCGGTCGCGCCAGCGGGTGCCGTAGTCGCGCAGGGTGGCGCCGAGCGTCGTGTCGTCGTCGGGCCCGCCCCGCCCCTCGGCCCGGAACTCCTCCATCGCGGTGAGGTAGGAGCGGTGCACCAGGCCGGTGGGCAGGGCGAGTCGGGGCAACGGAGGTTCCCGGCCCTACTTGACGACGGTGAGCGGCAGGAGCTTCTTGCCGGTGGGGCCGATCTGGATGTGCGTGTCCATCTGCGGGCAGACGCCGCAGTCGAAGCACGGCGTCCAGCGGCAGTCCTCGACCTCGGTCTCGTCGAGCGAGTCCTGCCAGTCCTCCCAGAGCCAGTCCTTGTCGAGACCGGAGTCCAGGTGGTCCCAGGGCAGGACCTCTTCGTACGTACGCTCACGCGTGGTGTACCAGTCGACGTCGACGCCCATCTCGGGCAGCGTCTTCTCGGCGCACCGCATCCAGCGCTCGTAACTGAAGTACTCGCGCCAGCCGTCGAAGCGGCCGCCCTCTTCATAGACGGCGCGGATGACGGCGCCGACGCGGCGGTCGCCGCGCGAGAGCAGGCCCTCGACGATGCCGGGCTTGCCGTCGTGGTAGCGGAAGCCGATCGAGCGGCCGTACTTCTTGTCGCCGCGGATCTTGTCGCGGAGCTTCTCCAGGCGGGCGTCGGTCTCCTCGGAGGAGAGCTGCGGCGCCCACTGGAAGGGGGTGTGCGGCTTGGGCACGAAGCCGCCGATCGACACCGTGCAGCGGATGTCGTTCGAGCCGGAGACCTCGCGGCCCTTCTGGATGACCTTCGTCGCCATGTCGGCGATCTGCAGGACGTCCTCGTCGGTCTCGGTGGGCAGGCCGCACATGAAGTACAGCTTCACCTGGCGCCAGCCGTTGCCGTACGCCGTCGAGACGGTGCGGATGAGGTCTTCCTCGGACACCATCTTGTTGATGACCTTGCGCATGCGCTCGGAGCCGCCCTCGGGGGCGAAGGTCAGGCCCGACCTGCGGCCGTTCCTGGTCAGTTCGTTGGCCAGGTCCACGTTGAAGGCGTCGACGCGGGTCGAGGGGAGGGACAGGCCGATCTTGTCCTCCTCGTACCGGTCGGCGAGGCCCTTCGCGACGTCGGCGATCTCGCTGTGGTCCGCGGAGGAGAGCGAGAGCAGGCCGACCTCTTCGAAGCCGGTCGCCTTGAGACCCTTCTCGACCATGTCGCCGATGCCGGTGATGCTTCGCTCCCGCACGGGGCGCGTGATCATGCCGGCCTGGCAGAAACGGCAGCCGCGGGTGCAGCCGCGGAAGATCTCCACGGACATGCGCTCGTGGACGGTCTCGGCGAGCGGGACGAGGGGCTGCTTGGGGTAGGGCCACTCGTCGAGGTCCATGACGGTGTGCTTGGACACGCGCCACGGCACGCCGCTGCGGTTCGGGACGACGCGGCCGATGCGGCCGTCCGGGAGGTACTCGACGTCGTAGAACGCCGGGACGTAGACCGAGCCGGTCCTGGCGAGGCGGAAGAGGACCTCCTCGCGGCCGCCGGGACGGCCCTCGGCCTTCCAGGCCCGGATGATCTCGGTCATGTCGAGCACGGCCTGCTCGCCGTCGCCGATGATCGCGGCGTCGATGAACTCGGCGATCGGCTCGGGGTTGAAGGCCGCGTGGCCGCCGGCGAGCACGATCGGGTGGTCGACGGTGCGGTCCTTGGACTCCAGCGGGATGCCCGCGAGGTCCAGGGCGGTCAGCATGTTGGTGTAGCCCAGCTCGGTGGAGAAGCTGAGCCCGAAGACGTCGAAGGCGCCGACGGGGCGGTGGCTGTCCACCGTGAACTGGGGCACCTGGTGCTCGCGCATCAGGGCCTCCAGGTCGGGCCAGACGCTGTAGGTGCGCTCGGCGAGCACGCCCTCGCGTTCGTTCAGGACCTCGTAGAGGATCATGACGCCCTGGTTGGGCAGGCCCACCTCGTACGCGTCCGGGTACATGAGCGCCCAGCGGACGTCGCAGGATTCCCACGGCTTGACGGTGCTGTTCAGCTCACCGCCGACGTACTGGATGGGCTTCTGCACATGCGGGAGCAGAGCTTCGAGCTGTGGGAAGACCGACTCGGCAGACATCGCGAACCTTCATGAGCGGGCAGGGGTGACCATCAAGCGTACCCCGGCGTTCACCCGCCCAGCGCCGCCCGCACTTTCGCCCGGGACGCCTCGGCCCACACCTCGGGCAGCTCGCGCTCCCGGTCGGCGCCCGCCGCCTCCTCCTGGCCGTACAGCAGGCCCCAGGTGAAGGCGGACTCCCCCGCGAGGTGCGCCTGGATCGCCAGGGCGCGCAGGGCCTCCCGCGCGACGACGCTGTCCTGGTGGTCGCCGAGCACGCTCTGCACGGCCTTCATCCTCTTGGCGAACCGCTTGGCGGGCTTGCCGAGCGCGGGCACCGCCGACTCGCCCGTGTACCTGGCGCGCTTGGCAGCCTTGCGGGCGTCGTGCAGGGCGACGTCGCGCTGCTTGCCCGGGGGCAGCTCCAGGGCGTGCTCGACGCGGGCGGCGAGGCGGGCGTAGTCCTTGAGGGCGGCCTTGGGGAGCGCTTTCGCGGGTGGGGCGGAGGCGGCGGGGCGCAGCGGGGGCGCGGCAAGGAGGGCGTCGAGGGTGTCCAGGAGGGCGAGGTAGCGCTTGCTGTCGAGCACGGCGACGGTCCTGCGGCGGGAGCCCGCGCGGCGGGCGACGCTCCAGATGCGGAGCCGTCCGCGGACCGGGCCGAGGAGCAGGGTCCTGGGCAGCGCGTCGATGCGGGTGGTGAGCCGCTCGGCGAGGACTTCCTGGTCGCGGTCGACGCCGAGTTCGCCCGCGAGCCACTTGAGCTCGTCGCCGACGGGATCGGTGACCGTCCGGTCCAGGAACTTGCGGTACGACTTGAGTGCGCTCCGCATCCGTCGGGTGGCCACTCGCATCTGGTGCACGGAGTCGGGCAGGTCGCGGCGGACGGCGGGGTCGAGCGAGACGATCGCGTCGCGCTGGGCGCGGAGGTAGGCGACGACGTGGTCGCCCGCGGTTCCGGGGCCTTCCCCGACGGTTTCGCGGACCACGTGGGCCACGGCTTCGCTCTTGCCGGCCTTCTTGCCGCTGCGGGTCGCGGTCTCGGGCTCGGCCCGCTCCGTCCCGTTCTGCTTCGGAGCGGTCTCGGCGAGGGCCCTGGCCAGCTTCGACGGTGAGGAGGAGCGGCGCGCGCCGGCCTTCTTCAGCTTCTTCTCGATCTTGTCGAGGATCGCGGGGTCGCCGCCGTCCGCCAGTTCCACCTCGGCCTCGGACCATTCGGCGGTGCCGGTGCCGCCGTCGAGCCGTTCGGCCCGCACGCCGTCGATGCTGACCTCGGCGAGCAGGGTGCCCTCGGCATCAAGGAGGTGGCACAGGTTCCTGGCGGACCGGAGCCTGACGACGGGGACAAGTTCGGCCTCGCGCACCCGGGAGCGCACGAGGCCGGAGAGGGCGCGCGGCACCGTGTCCGAGAGCGGGGCGTGGATCTCGTCGCGCACGCCCTCCGCGAGGGACACCGGCAGTTTCAGGTGCCAGCCCGCGTCGTCCCCGCCGGTGCGCCGCCGCAGCGTGACCGAGCCCGCGGCGAGGCGCTGGTCGGGGGTGTCCCAGTAGACGGCGTCCAATTCGACGACGCCTCTGTCGACGACGTCCTCGACCCCGGCGACGCCCGACAGGTCGGGCAGCGCCGCGCCCGCCCCGACGTCGTACTTCCGCTCGATCTCGCGCTTCGTCTCCGCCATGAATTGAATCTAGACGCGAAACGCGAGGCCAAACATGCCCGCGACAGGACTTCCGGCGACGGCTTACGCGGACATCGGCCGCTGCACCTTGATCGACTGGAGTAGTCCGACCGCCACCCAGACCGCGAACATCGACGAGCCTCCGTAGCTCACGAAGGGCAGCGGCAGGCCCGCGACCGGCATGATGCCGAGGGTCATCCCGATGTTCTCGAAGGCCTGGAAGGCGAACCACGCGATGATGCCCGCCGCGACGATCGTGCCGTAGAGTTCGGTGGTCTCGCGGGCAATGCGGCAGGCGCGCCACAGGACGACGCCGAGCAGGACCAGGATGGCGCCCGCGCCCACGAAGCCGAGCTCCTCGCCCGCGACGGTGAAGACGAAGTCGGTCTGCTGCTCGGGGACGAACTGGCCGGTGGTCTGGGAGCCCTTGGTCAGTCCGGTGCCGGTCAGGCCGCCCGAACCGATCGCGATGCGCGCCTGGTTGGTGTTGTAGCCGACGCCCGCCGGGTCGAGGGCGGGGTTGGCGAAGGCGGCGAAACGGGCGATCTGGTAGTCGTCGAGGACGCCCAGCTGCCATATGGCGATGCCGCCCGCGACACCCGCGCCGAGCAGTCCGAACACCCAGCGATTGGAGGCGCCGGAGGCGAGCAGCACGCCGAGCACGATCATCGCCATCACCATGACCGAGCCGAGGTCGGGCATGAGCAGGACGATCATTATCGGGACGGCGGCGAGGCCGAGGGCCTGCACCACCGTGCGGTGGTCGGGGTGCTCGCGGTCGCCGGCGTCGACGCGCGCCGCGAGCAGCATCGCCATGCCCAGGATGATCGTGATCTTCACGAACTCTGAGGGCTGGAGCGAGAAGCCCGCGATCACGAGCCACGCGTGGGCGCCGTTGATGGTGGCGCCGAGCGGGGTGAGGACGAGCAGCACCAGGAAGACGGAGATGCCGTAGAGGATCGGCACGGCCGTGCGCAGGGTGCGGTGGCCGAGCCAGATCGTGCCGGCCATCAGGGCGAGCCCGATGCCGATGTTCATGACGTGCTTGAGCAGGAAGGCGTACGGGTCGTCGCCGACGAGTTCCGTGCGGTTGCGGGTCGCCGAGTAGACGAGCGCGGAGCCGATCACGGACAGCGCGAGGGCGCAGAGCAGTATCACCCAGTCGAGCCTGCGCACCACCGAGTCGCGGGCGAGGAGCCGCGACATGCCGGAGCGCTCGGGTCCGTAGCCGGAGACGGAGAAGCCACTTCCGGTCATCAGTCCCGCCTCCAGTTCGCCGGGGCACCGGCAAGCTCCTGCTGCTCGGCCGGCTCCTTGGGCGGCTCGGGCTTGTACGGCTTGATCTTCGGGGAGTGGATCGAGCCGTCGCCCTTGATCTTGGGCAGGGACTTCTGCGGCTCGGGCAGGAGCGCCTTCTTCAGGTCCTGCTTGCCGTTCTCGTCCAGGCCGTAGATCGCGTCGTAGATCTTGCGGACGGCGGGTCCTGAGGCACCGGAACCCGTACCGCCCTGGGAGATCGTCATGATGATCGTGTAGTCCTTGGTGTACGTCGCGAACCACGAGGTGGTCTGCTTGCCGTAGACCTCGGCGGTACCCGTCTTGGCGTGCATCGGGATCTTGTCCTGCGGCCAGCCGCCGAACCGCCACGCGGCCGTACCGCGCGTCGCGACGTCCGCGAGGGCACCGTCTATGTCGTCGCGGAGCTTGGCGTCCATCGGCAGCCTGCCGTGCGACTTCGGCTTGATCTCCTCGATCCGCTTGCCGTCGGCGCTGATGATCGCCTTGCCGACGGTGGGGTCGTACATGGTGCCGCCGTTGGCGATGGCGCTGTAGATCGTCGCCATCTGTATCGGCGTGACGAGCGTGTCGCCCTGTCCGATGGAGTAGTTGACGGAGTCACCGGCGCGCATCTTCATGCCTTCGAGGCAGTTCTCGTACGCGATGCGCTCGGCGTAGTCGCCGCCGCTCTTCTTGCCCTGCTTGCACCAGGCGTCCTTGTTGGCCTTCCAGTAGTCCTTCTTCCACTGGCGGTCGGGGACGCGCCCGGTGACCTCGTTGGGCAGGTCGATGCCGGTCTCCTTGCCGAGGCCGAACTGGTGGGCGGTCTTGTAGAACCAGTCCTTGGCGTCCTTCTTCGGCTTGTTGCCGCCGTCCTTCGCCCACTGGTCGTGCGACAGCTTGTAGAAGACGGTGTCGCAGGAGACCTCGAGGGCCTGGCCGAGGGTGATGGAGCCGTGGCCCTTGGACTCGAAGTTCTTGAAGGTCTGGCCGCCGATGGAGTAGGAGCTGGGGCACGGGTAGCGGCCGTTGAAGTCGTAGCCCGCGTTGACCGCGGCGGTCGTCGGGATGACCTTGAAGATGGAGCCGGGGGCCGCCTGGCCCTGGATGGCGCGGTTGAGCAGCGGGTAGTTGGACTTCTTGCCGGTGAGCCTGGCGTAGTCCTTGCCGGAGATGCCGCCGACCCAGGCGTTCGGGTCGTACGTCGGGTTGGAGGCCATGGAGACGACGCGGCCCGTCTTGTTCTCCATGACGACGACGGCGCCCGCGTCGGCCTTGTAGTTCTCGCCGGTGTTCTTGTCGAACTCCTGGCGCGCCTTCTTCATCGCGTCGTTGAGCCAGTACTCGGAGACGGCCTGCACGCGCGCGTCGATGCTGGTGACGACGTTGGCGCCGGGCTGGGCCGCGTCGGACTCGGCCTTGCCGATGACGCGGCCGAGGTTGTCGACCTCGTAGCGGGTCACGCCGGCCTTGCCGCGCAGCTGCTTGTCGTACGTCCGCTCCAGGCCGGAGCGGCCCACCTGGTCGGAGCGGAGGAACGGCGAGTCGGTGTGCTCGGCCTTCTTGATCTCTTCGTCGGTGACGGGCGAGAGGTAGCCGAGGACCTGCGCGGTGTTGGACTTGCCGGGGGCCGCGTACCGGCGGACCGCGGTGGGTTCGGCGGTGATGCCGGGGAAGTCCTCGGAGCGTTCGCGGATCTGCAGGGCCTGCTTGGGCGTCGCCTCGTCGGTGATCGGGATCGGCTGGTACGGCGAGCCGTTCCAGCAGGGCTGCGGCGTCTTGGAGTCGCAGAGGCGGACCTTGTCGGAGACCTCCTTGGGCTCCATCTCCAGGACGTCGGCGAGCTTGGCGAGGACCGCCTTGCCGTCGTCCTTCATCTTCATCAGGTCCGTGCGGGACGCGGAGACGACGAGCCGCGTTTCGTTGTCGGCGATCGGCACGCCGCGGGCGTCCAGGATCGAGCCGCGCACGGCGGGCTGGACGACCTGCTGGACGTGGTTGCCGGAGGCCTCTTCGGCGTATTCGTCGCCGTTGCGGATCTGGAGGTACCAGAGGCGGCCGCCGAGGGTGAGGAGGAGGGAGACGACGAGGATCTGGATGATGACGAGACGGATCTGCACGCGGGGCGTGCGCCCCGTCTCGGGGATGTTGGTCACAGGCGCTTGACCCCCTTGATGCGTCCGGCGCGGGCGACTCGGGCCTTGGCCGCCTTCGCCCGCAGGCCGCCGCCGCGCTGGTCGCCGATGCGCAGACCGGTGCCGGACGAGAGCCAGCCGGAGGAGACGTCGGCCGCCTTGTTGGCGGGTCCGTTCTCCCCGAGCGGGTCGTTGTCGGCGCGCCGGGCGAGCGCGATGATCAGCGGCACCGTGAAGGGCGCGAGCAGCAGGTCGTAGAGCGCGGCGGTGAACAGCAGCCCGACCAGGCCCACGTGGCGGGCTGCGGTGTCGCCGACGAGGGAGCCGACGCCCGCGTAGAGCAGCGTCGATCCGATGGCGGCGCTGACGACCACGACGAGCGGCCCGGTGGCGGAGCGGAGTCTGCCGCCGTCGGGCTTGGCGAGGCCCGCGAGGTAGCCGATGACGCAGAGCACCAGGGCGTACCGCCCGGCGGCGTGGTCGGCGGGCGGGGCCAGGTCGGCGAGGAGGCCCGCGCCGAAGCCGACGAGGGCGCCGCCGACGTGGCCGTAGACGAGGGCGAGGCCGAGGACGGTGAGCAGTACCAGGTCGGGCACGGCGCCCGGCAGCTGGAGCCGGGCCAGGACGCTGACCTGGATGACCAGGGCGACGACGACCAGTGTGGTGGACAGCAGGATTCGGTTGAAGCGCATGGGTCCGGTCTCCTACTGCTCGTCGGCGGCGGCGCCGTCGGCCGGGGGCTGTCCCGACGGGGTGGCCGTCACGGTCACCGTCGGGGTCGGCTTGGGCTTCTCGGGCTTCTTCGGCAGGACCGTGTCGCGCGGGTCCTCACGGGGCGCCTCGACGACGACACCGACGATGTCGAGCTTGGTGAACCCGACGTACGGCTTCACGAAGACGTTGCGGGTGAGGTCGCCGCCCGAGGGGTCGACGCGGACGACCTCGCCGACCGGGACGCCCGGCACGAACGGCCGGTCCTTCTGCGAGCCGAAGGTGACGAGCCGGTCGCCCTTCTTGACCTCGGCCTTGCCGTTGAGCAGCTGGACGGAGAGCGGACGGTCGCCCTGTCCGGTGGCGAAGCCGAGCTCGTCGGTCTTCTCCATGCGGGTGCCGACGGTGAAGTCGGGGTCGTTGGCGAGCAGGACGGTCGCGGTGCCCGGGCCGACCGTGGTGACCCGGCCGACCAGGCCGTCGCTGTTCAGGACGGTCATGTCGCGCTTGATGCCGTCCTTGGCGCCGGCGTCGATCGTCACGGTCCAGGAGAAGCCCTGGGCCGCTCCTATCCCGATGACCTCGGCGCCCTTGATGCCGTACTGTCCGGCGCCCGCCTTCTTGAGCATGCCGTCGAGCTGGCGCACGCGGCTGCGGTTGCGGTCGTCGCTGCCGAGCTTGGCCTTCAACGCGGCGTTCTGGCGCTCCAGTTCGGCGATGCGGCTGTGGCGCTCGCCCGAGTCGCGGACCGCGCCGATGGCGTTCCCGATCGGGTCGACGGCGGAGGACATGCCCTCCTCGACCGGACCGAAGACCGTGGCGGCGGCCTGGCGGGCGCCGTCGACCGGCGAGTCCTCACCGCCGCGGATGTCCACCGTGATCAAAGCGAACGCGATGGCGACCAGCAGCACAAGAAGCAGCCGGCTCTCTCGTGTGTCCCTCACGTGCGGCGGCGTGCCTTCCTCAATCGGATTCCGTGGAAACTGCGGGTTCCACGAGGTTCTGGGGAATTGTCGTGCCTTGCGGGAATTGTGTGTCTTGCCTCTATATCAACGATCCGCCGCACGAAGTGGCAGGCACTCGTACGGCGGATGTTCTCGCGTCAGATCATCTGCGCGGCTGGGCGTCCAGCACCTGCTGCAACGCCTCGAACTCCTCGACACACTTGCCGGAGCCGAGCGCCACGCTGTCCAGCGGGTCCTCGGCGATGTGGATCGGCATGCCGGTCTCGCGGCGCAGCCGCTCGTCGAGGCCGCGCAGCAGGGCGCCGCCACCGGTCAGCACGATGCCGCGGTCCATGACGTCACCCGACAGCTCGGGCGGGCACTTGTCGAGGGTGGTCTTGACCGCGTCGACGATCGCGTTGACCGGCTCCTCGATGGCCTTGCGGACCTCGGCGGCGGAGATGACGACGGTCTTGGGCAGCCCGGAGACCAGGTCGCGGCCGCGGATCTCGGTGTGCTCGTCGGCGTCCATGTCGTACGCCGAACCGATGGTGATCTTGATCTGCTCCGCGGTGCGCTCGCCGAGGAGGAGGGAGTACTCCTTCTTGATGTGCTGGATGATCGCGTTGTCCAGCTCGTCGCCGGCGACGCGGATCGACTGTGCCGTGACGATTCCGCCGAGCGAGATGACGGCGACCTCGGTGGTGCCGCCGCCGATGTCGACCACCATGTTGCCCGTGGCCTCGTGGACCGGCAGGCCGGAACCGATGGCCGCGGCCATGGGCTCCTCGATGATGTGCACCTGACGCGCGCCGGCCTGCGAGGAGGCCTCGATGACGGCGCGGCGCTCGACGCCCGTGATGCCGGAGGGCACGCAGACGACCACGCGCGGGCGGGCCAGGTAGCGCCGCTTGTGGATCTTCAGGATGAAGTAGCGGAGCATCCGCTCGGTGATCTCGAAGTCGGCGATCACGCCGTCCTTCAGCGGACGCACGGCGACGATGTTGCCGGGGGTGCGCCCGATCATCTTCTTGGCTTCCGCACCGACCGCGAGGATGCCGCCGGTGTTGGTGTTGATCGCGACGACGGACGGCTCGTTGAGTACGATCCCCCGACCCCTGACGTACACCAGCGTGTTGGCGGTCCCGAGGTCGACAGCCATGTCACGGCCGATGAACGACATGTTGTTCCCCATGAGGATGCGTCTGGCCTTCCCTATTGGAGCTTGTGATGGCTTTTTAGGTAGGCGAGGTGGGTGCTGAGTGGCAGTGGAGGCTTCCATCGTAGTCTCGGCCGCGCGAAGACGGCGCGAGGGTCTTCGCCATTGTCAGCAGATGATGTGCCGCCTCGCCTTTGGAGACGTGCCATCGGAGGCACGGGTTCCCCCAATTGGGGCGCATATGCCAAAGGACGGCCGAATTCCTTCGGCCGTCCAGGGGCGGGCGGCGCGCTGCTGACGTGCGGTCAGAAAACCGTATGTCGCACTTTCGGACTCTCGTCCTGTGGACTAGGCGACGCCCGGGAAGAAGATCTTCAGCTCGCGCTCGGCGGACTCCTCCGAGTCCGAGGCGTGGATCAGGTTCTCCCGGACGATCGTGCCGAAGTCACCGCGGATCGAACCGGGCGCCGCGGCGATCGGGTCGGTCGGCCCGGCGAGCGCGCGGACACCCTCGATGACCCGCTCGCCCTCGACGACGAGCGCCACGACGGGACCGGACGACATGAAGGCGACCAGCGGCTCGTAGAAGGGCTTGCCCTTGTGCTCGCCGTAGTGCTGCTCCAGGGTCTCCTGGTCCAGCGAGCGCAGTTCCAGCGCCGAGATCGTCCAGCCCGCCTTGCGCTCGATGCGGCCGATGATCTCACCGATCAGGCCGCGACGGACGGCGTCGGGCTTCAGCAGGACGAGGGTGCGCTGGCTCATGTGCGGCTCCAAGAGGTGTTCGTACGATCTCTGCGATCACGGGGGATTGGGCCGCACGATACCGGGGTCGGCTACGCGGCGTTACCTCCGGCCTCCGGCTGCCCCTCCGCCATGGCCGCGAAGCGCGCCTTCGCCTCGTCGATCTTGCGTCCGAAGTGGACCGACGCCCACCACAGGGCGGCGAACACCGCGCCCAGGAAGAACATCGTCGGCACCACGAAACCGCTGGCGATCAGCGCGATCTGCAGGGCCCAGCCGAGCTGGATGCCGCCGGGCCGGGTGATCATGCCGCAGAGCAGGAGGCTCAGCAGCATCGCGATGCCGCAGACCGTCCAGACCGTGCCCATGGACAGGTCGTCGTCCTTCATGGCGACCAGACCCGCGAAGCCGATGACGAAGAACTCGCCGATCAGCGTCGAAGCGCAGAGCATACGCACAGGAATTCAGCCTCTCCCCAGGAGCAGTCGGGCCTCGCCGACCGTGATGACGGAACCAGTGACGAGCACGCCGGCGCCGGCGAACTCCCCCTCCTCCTCGGCGAGGGTGATCGCCGCCTCCAGCGCGTCGTCCAGGCGCGGCTCCACCTGCACGCGCTCGTCGCCGAAGACCTCCACGGCGAGCGCGGCCAGCGTGTCGGCGTCCATCGCGCGGTGGCTGGAGTTCTGCGTGACGACGACCTCGGTGAAGATCGGCTCGAAGGCTTCGAGGAAGCCCTTCATGTCCTTGTCGTCGCTCGCGCCGATCACGCCGATCAGCCGGCTGAAGTCGAAGACCTCGCTGATCGCGGCGGCGGTGGCGCGGGCGCCCGCAGGGTTGTGCGCGGCGTCGAGGACGACGGTGGGCGAGCGGCGCACCACCTCCAGGCGGCCCGGCGACGAGACCGAGGCGAAGGCCTTGCGGATGGTGTCGATGTCCAGCGTGCGCGCGTGCTGCGAGCCGACGCCGAAGAACGCCTCGACGGCGGCGAGCGCCACGGCGGCGTTGTGCGCCTGGTACTCGCCGTGCAGGGGCAGGAAGATTTCCTCGTACTCCCCGCCGAGTCCGCGGAGCGTCAGGAGCTGGCCGCCGACCGCGACCCGGCGGGCGACGACGCCGAACTCCAGGCCCTCGCGGGCCACGGTCGCGTCGACCTCGACGGCCTTCTTCAGGAGCACCTGCGCGGCGTCCACCGGCTGCTGGGCCATGATCACCGTCGCGTCCGGCTTGATGATGCCGGCCTTCTCCTTGGCGATCTCGCCCGGCGTGGAGCCCAGGCGGTCCGTGTGGTCCAGGTCGATGGGGGTGATGACGGCGACCGAGCCGTCGATCACGTTCGTCGCGTCCCAGCTGCCGCCCATGCCGACCTCGACGACGGCCACGTCCACCGGGGCGTCCGCGAAGGCCGCGTACGCCATGCCGGTGAGGACCTCGAAGAAGGAGAGGCGGTACTCCTGCCGGTCGTCGACCATCTCGACGTACGGCTTGATGTCGTTGTACGTCTCGATGAAGCGCTCGGCCTCGACGGGGGCGCCGTCCAGGCTGATGCGCTCGGTGATCGACTGGACGTGGGGCGAGGTGTACCGGCCGGTGCGCAGCTCGAAGGCGGAGAACAGCGCCTCGATCATGCGGGCCGTGGACGTCTTGCCGTTCGTCCCCGTGATGTGGATCGAGGGGTACGCCCGCTGGGGCTCGCCCAGGACGTCCATCAGGGCGGCGATGCGGCTGACGGAGGGCTCCAGCTTGGTCTCGCCCCAGCGGGACGCGAGCTCCGTCTCCACCTCGCGCAACGCCCTGTCCACCTCCGGATCGGTGGGGCGCGTGGGGACGTCACCCTGCGGCGGGCCCCCCTGGGCGCGGAGGGTACGGCTGCCCGCCTCGATCACCGCGAGGTCGGGGTCGCGGTCCGTCTCGGCACCGACGATCTCGTCGAAGGGGTCGCCGTCGGCGGGTCGGTCGGCGCTGTCGTCGTACGGGGGGAGATCACTCACGTACGCCAGTCTACGGAGCGGCACCGACACTCGCCGTCAGGACCTCCGAGACGGCCCAGGATCCACTCGTCGGGACTTTAGACCCGTCCGATTCGGGACTTTGGTCCCTCCGCTTCGGGCGGCCGCCGGGCAAACTTGGCGATCATGGACATAGGTATCGACCTCGGCACTGCGAACACACTCCTCTACGTGCGCGGCAAGGGGATCGTGCTCAACGAGCCGTCCGTGGTCGCCGTGCGGGCCGACCGGGGCGGCAAGAGCGGGGTGCTCGCCGTGGGGGCGGAGGCCAAGGAGACCATCGGGCGGACGCCCGGGTCCATCACCGCCATCCGCCCGCTGCGGGACGGCGTGATCAGTGACTACGAAGCCGCGGAAGAACTGATCCGGCACTTCGTGCGGAAGGCCCTGCCGGGGCGCCGGCCCCGTACGCGCATGGTCGTGTGCGTGCCGAGCGGGGTCACGCCCGTCGAGCGGCGCGCGATCGTGCACGCGTCGCAGCGGGCCGGGGCGCGGGCCGTGCACCTCATCGAGGAGCCGATGGCGGCGGCCATCGGGGCGGGGCTTCCGGTCTCCGAGCCCCGGGGGTCGATGGTCGTCGACATCGGGGGCGGGACGACCGAGGTCGCCGTCATCTCGCTGGGCGGCATCGTCACCGCCCAGTCGCTGCGGGTGGGCGGTGACCGGCTGGACTCGGCCATCACCGACTTCGTGCGCAAGGAGCACACGCTCCTCATCGGGGAGCGCACCGCCGAGGACATCAAGGTCGCCATCGGGTCGGCGTGGCCGGTGCCGGGCGACGACGCCCTGGAGATGCGGACGTTCACCGTGCGCGGGCGGGAGAAGGTGGGCGGGCTGCCGAAGACCGTGGACCTCACCGCGCGTGAGGTGCGGGCCGCGCTGGACGAGCCCGTCGAGCAGATCATCGCCGCGGTGAAGGCGACTCTGGAGGAGTGCCCGCCGGAGCTGTCCGGCGACATCATGGAGCACGGGATCGTGCTGACCGGCGGCGGTGCGCTGCTGCCGGGGCTCGACCTGCGGATCGCCTCCGGCACGGGAATTCCCGTCTTCGTCGCCGACGATCCGCTGGACAGCGTCGCGATGGGGTGCGGGAAGTGCGTGGAGGACTTCGACGGGCTCGAGCGGGTGATGACCGCGGCGTGAGCCTGCGGCGCGGGGTGCCCTTTGTCGTCTGCGGGCCGGTGGGGGTTGCTCGCGCAGTTCCCCGCGCCCCTGGGTGGTCCTCCCTCGCCGGATGCCGAAGGTGCCGCCAAAGGGGCGCGGGGAACTGCGCGACAAGCCCCCACGGCCCGCAGCAGGCGTCGGCGCGTCGGACCTACGTGAGTTCGCCGGGCGAGAGAGTCGCCCGGACCTCGTAGACCGCCCCCCGCGGCCCCGCGGCAAACGTGCCGCCCACCGCGCGGATCCGCTCCGCCATGCCCGTGGTGCCCGTGCCGGCGGAGACGGGGGCGGAGGGCGGGGTCCTGGTGGGGAGGGGGTTGCGGACCGTGATCTCCAGGCGGGGGCCGTTCAGGGCCACGTGGACCGTGACCCGCTCGCCCGGCGCGTGCTTCGCCGCGTTCGTCAGGCACTCCTGGACCACCCGGTGCACCGCCGCCTGGCGCAGTGGCGAGAGGCGGTGGGCCGCGTCGTCGATCAGGAGGTCGACGGGGCTGCCCGCGCGGACGCTGCGCTCGGCGAGTTCGGGGAGGGCGTCGAGGCCGGGGGTCGGGGCGCCGTCCGTGCCGCGCTGCACGATGATCTCGTTCAGCATCCGGTGCGCGCTGCGCGCCGTCTCCGAGAGCTCCTCGAAGCCTTCCTCGAAGGGCCCGCCCTCGGCCCTCCGTGCAAGGACCTGGGAGCGAACGCTCAACAGCGTCAGCTCGCGGCCGACGAAGTCGTGCACGTCCCGCGCGATGCGGGTGCGCTCCTGCTGGACGGCGTGCAGCGTGTCCGTCTCGGCGCGCTGCGCCTCCAGCGCGCGGACCAGGTCCTGCCGGTTCGCGGCGACGCCGACGCCCGCCGCGAGCACGCCGATCGGGACGACCAGGCTCAGGAACGAGCTGAGCGTGTCCCCGCGGTGCACCGGCCAGCCCGGCAGATTGAACATCACGTACGCGAACGAGACGTAGCCGACGACGCCCAGCGTCCCCGCCGCGCGGCCCCGGTAGCGGCCGAGGGAGTAGAGCGCGAACTGGGCCAGCGTCAGCTCGTGCAGCCAGCCCAGGAAGAGGAGCGCGACCCCGTACGTCAGCCAGGGCCACCTGCGGCGCAGCAGCAGCGAGGAGGCGCCGCCCACCAGGGCGAGTGCGGCCAGCGGGCCGTTGAGGCCGTTGTCCTCCGCCTCGGCGAGGCCCGGGATGTCGAGGCTCATCAGCGCGAAGGCGCTCAGTGCCGCGAGCACGTCGAGGGCGCGCGGCGCCTGCGACCAGTGCCCGCAGAGGCGGCCGGCCGTGGCCGCCGCCTGGCGAATCGCCTGGGTGGCGGGCAGGGTGCGCATGCCTTCCATCATCCAAGGTCTTTCGGCCCGTTCCGCCGGACTTACGTCCCTGTTTTGGTGATTTGCCGCACCCCGGGCGGGTGTACTTCCGGCGCGGTGCGGGTGTATTTCCGGCGCGGCTGCCCGGTCCCGGCGTGTGCCGGGGGTCAAATCGGACCATGTGGTATGCCCAGAATCCCGCCAAGAGGACCCATCAGCTCGCCGGTGACGCCGGGGTCCTCGTCTGGACCGCGCTGTGGGCCGCCGCGGCCGTCGTCGCGTACCGGCTGGCCTGCGCGCTCGCCCTCCCCCGCGCCCTCCAGGAACACAGCGCGCCGCTGCCGCTGGTCGGCGGCCGTGTCGACCTCGCGCTGCGGCGCGTCGCGGGGGCCGTCGACGCCATGGACCCGGTGGTCGTCAGGGCCGCCGTGGCCGTGGGCGCCGTCGCTCTGTTCGTCGTGCCCGTCGGCCTGCTCCTGAACGCGTGGCTGCCGCGCCGGCTGCGGTGGGTCCGGCAGGCGGGCGCCGCCCGTGACCTCGCCGCGTCCGACGACGGCCGCGAGCTGCTCGCCCTGCGCACGCTGCTGCGACCGCTCCACGAGGTGGCCGCCACCGCGTCGGAGATCCCGGACGCGACACCCGGCAGCCTCGCCTGGGGCTGGCGGCACGGCGATCCGGAGACCCTGGACGCGCTGGCCGCGGCGGAGCTGGAACGGCTGGGCCTCGACCTCCTCCCTCACCGCCCCGACTACGGCCCCCTAGGACACCCGGTCCCGGCCCAGGCCACAGAGACGATCGTGGGCCCGGTGGCCAGCGAGGTCTAGAAGACGCGAGGGGCTCAGGAGACGCACGGGGCCCTGGGCCCGCGGGCACGAGGCCCTGCGGGCGCGCGAGGCCTAGGAGACGCGTGGGGCTCTGCGGGCACGCGAGACCCAGCGGGTCGCGAGGCCCAGCGGGCGCACAAGGCCCAACGGGCACGCGAGACCAGCGGGCGCGCGAAGGCCCCGGGGCCAGTGGCGGTCCCGGGGCCTTTGTGTGCGTGCGCGGTTATGCGGCCGGCAGCGCCTCCAGCTGTGCCGTCAGGCGGGTGATGTCGGTCTCCGCCTTCGTGAGGCGGCCGCGGATCTTGTCCACGACCTGGTCGGGGGCCTTCGCCAGGAACGCTTCGTTGCCCAGCTTCGCCTCGGCCTGTGCCTTCTCCTTCTCGGCGGCGGCGAGGTCCTTGGCCAGGCGCTTGCGCTCGGCCTCGACGTCGATCGTGCCGGACAGGTCGAGCGCGACCGTGGCCCCCGAGACCGGCAGCGTCGCCGTCGCCGTGAAGGCGTCGCCCTCCGGCTGGAGGCGCAGGAGCTGGCGGATGGCGGCCTCGTGCGGGGCGAGCGCCGTGCCGTCCAGGGCCAGGCGGGCCGGGACCTTCTGGCCCGGCTGGAGGCCCTGGTCGGCGCGGAAGCGGCGGACCTCGGTGATCACCTGCTGGAGCGTCTCGATCTCCCGCTCGGCGGCGGGGTCCCGGAAGCCGCTGTCGGAGGGCCAGTCGGCGATGACAAGGGACTCGCGGCCCGTCAGCGCCGTCCAGAGCGTCTCCGTCACGAACGGCACGATCGGGTGGAGCAGGCGCAGCGTGACGTCGAGGACCTCGCCGAGGACGCGGGCCGAGACCTTCGCGCCGTCGCCGCCCGCCATGAACGTCGTCTTGGACAGCTCGACGTACCAGTCGAAGACCTCGTCCCACGCGAAGTGGAAGAGGGCGTCGGAGAGCTTGGCGAACTGGAAGTCGTCGTAGAGCGCGTCGACTTCGGCGACGGTCGCGTTCAGCCGGGAGAGCACCCAGCGGTCGGTGGCGGACAGCTGCTCGGCCGGGGGCAGGTCGCCCTCGATCGTGGCGCCGTTCATCATCGCGAAGCGCGTGGCGTTCCAGATCTTGTTGGCGAAGTTGCGCGAGCCCTGGACCCAGTCCTCGCCGATCGGCACGTCCGTGCCCGGGTTGGCGCCGCGGGCGAGGGTGAAGCGCAGGGCGTCCGAGCCGTACTTGTCCATCCAGTCCAGCGGGTTGACCGCGTTGCCGAAGGACTTCGACATCTTCTTGCCGAACTGGTCACGGACCATGCCGTGCAGCACGATCGTGTGGAACGGCGGGGTGCCGTCCATCGCGTACAGGCCGAACATCATCATCCGGGCGACCCAGAAGAAGAGGATGTCGTAGCCGGTGACGAGGACGGAGTTCGGGTAGAACTTCGCGAGCGAGTCGGTCTGCTCGGGCCAGCCGAGCGTGGAGAACGGCCACAGGCCGGAGGAGAACCACGTGTCGAGCACGTCGTTGTCCTGCGTCCAGCCCTCGCCGGTCGGAGGCTCCTCGTTCGGGCCGACGCAGACGACTTCGCCGTTCGGGCCGTACCAGACGGGGATGCGGTGGCCCCACCAGAGCTGGCGCGAGATGCACCAGTCGTGGAGGTTGTCGACCCAGTCGAAGTACCGCTTCTCCATCTCCTGCGGGTGGATCTTGACCTTGCCGTCGCGGACCGCGTCACCGGCGGCCTTCGCGAGCGGGCCGACCTTGACCCACCACTGCATCGACAGGCGCGGCTCAATGGTGGTCTTGCAGCGCGAGCAGTGGCCCACGGAGTGGGTGTACGGGCGCTTCTCGGCGACGATGCGGCCCTCGGCGCGCAGCGCGCCGACGATGGCGGAGCGGGCCTCCAGGCGGTCAAGGCCCTGGAAGGGGCCGTGCGCGGTGATGACGGCGTGCTCGTCCATGACCGCGATGTTCGGCAGGCTGTGGCGCTGGCCGATCTCGAAGTCGTTCGGGTCGTGGGCCGGGGTCACCTTGACGGCGCCGGTGCCGAACTCGGGGTCGACGTGCTCGTCGGCGACGACGGGGATCGTGCGGTCGGTCAGCGGCAGCTTGATCTGCTTGCCGACCAAGTGCTTGTACCGCTCGTCGTCGGGGTGGACCGCGACGGCCGTGTCACCGAGCATCGTCTCGGCGCGGGTGGTGGCGACGACGAGCGTCTCCTCCCCCTCGCCGTACTTGATCGAGACGAGCTCGCCGTCGTCGTCCTGGTACTCGACCTCGATGTCCGAGATCGCCGTCAGGCAGCGCGGGCACCAGTTGATGATGCGCTCGGCGCGGTAGATCAGCTCATCGTCGTAGAGCTTCTTGAAGATGGTCTGGACGGCCTGCGAGAGGCCCTCGTCCATGGTGAAGCGCTCGCGCTCCCAGTCGACGCCGTCGCCGAGGCGGCGCATCTGGCCGGAGATCTGGCCGCCGGACTCGCCCTTCCACTTCCAGACGCGCTCGATGAACGCCTCGCGTCCGAGGTCGTGGCGGGACTTGCCCTCCTTGCCCAGCTCGCGCTCCACGACGTTCTGCGTGGCGATGCCGGCGTGGTCCATGCCGGGCTGCCACAGCGTCTCGAAGCCCTGCATGCGCTTGCGGCGGGTGAGGGCGTCGATGAGCGTGTGCTCGAAGGCGTGGCCCAGGTGGAGCGCGCCCGTGACGTTCGGCGGGGGGATGACGACGGTGTACGGAGGCTTCTCGCTCTTCTCGTCCGCGGAGAAGTAACCGCGTTCTACCCAGCGCTCGTACAGCGGCCCCTCTACCTCGGCCGGCGCGTACTGGGTCGGCAGTTCGGGGGTGGTCGCTGGGGGCTGCTGCTGAGCGTTCTCGGTCACGCGGCCAGTTTAGAGGGGTCGTGGAGCGGTCCCGAAACCGGAATGTTCGACATCGCTTGTGGCCCGGGCCGCCATGAGGCATGAACTTCGTTCAGGATGACCGGGACACGTCGGCGTTCGGAGGGGGACCACGCAATGAGTTACAACGAGCCAGGCCCGTACAACGGCCCGAACAACGGCCCGTACGGGCAGCAGCCACAGCAGCCCGGACCGTACGGGCAGCCACCGCAGGGAGTCCCGCCGCAACAGCCGCCGCAGCAGCCGCAGCCGGGGTACGGCTTCCCGCAGCCGCCCCAGCAGGCGCCCCAGCAGGGCGGCTACAGCCAGCCGCAGCAGCCGGGGCCTTACGGCCAGCCGGCGCAGCCTCCCTACGGCCAGCAGCAGCCCTACGGCCAGGTGCCGCCTCCCCCGCCGGCGCAGGGCGGCGGCAAGAAGAAGACCGGCCTCGTCATCGGCGCGGTCGCCGTGGTCGCCGCGCTCGGCGTCGGCGCGTACTTCCTCTTCGGCGGCAGCGACTCCGTGTCGGTCGAGGACGACGGGGCGCACAAGCTGGTGCCGCCGGCCTCGGTGGGCGAGTACAAGAAGGGCAGCGACTCCGAATCCCCCGACGAGGGGCCGCTCGGCTCCGGCGACAAGAAGAACGCCGAGGCGATCGGCATCAAGAACCCGGAGAATGTGGCGGCGTCGTACGAATTCGGTGAAGCCCTCAAGGGGAAGCAGATGAGCTTCCAGGGCATGTACGGCGAGATCGACGACCCGGAGAAGTCCGTCGACGACGGCTTCGCCAAGGCCGACGAGAACGCGGCGAAGGAGTCGAGCGACAACGCGGGCGACGACGAGAAGTTCGATCTCGTCGGCAGCCCCGAGACCGTGGAGCCCGACGGGCTCGACAACGCCGTCATGAAGTGCCAGACGGCGAGCATCGAGGAAGACGGCAAGGAGACGAGGCTGCCGATCTGCATCTGGGCTGATCACAGCACGTACGGCATCGTCTTCGGCATCGATGTGGAGGCGATGATGAAGGGCAGCGGCGGCATGTCCACGGACGACGTCGCCTCCTTCGCGGCCGACCTGCGCAAGGCGGCCCGCGTGAAGGCGTAGCGCCGGGGAGTGGAGCGCGGACGTACGAGGGCCCGGGGCGGTCGGACCGCCCCGGGCCCTCGTACGTCCGCGCTCGGGAACAGCCCTTCAACAACTCCGCATCGATCCGGTCCGATGCCCCGACCCCGTATGCCCATCCGCCAGGATGTTCGGAACGCATAAGCATCGGGAGGGAACCCCAGCAATGAGCTACCACCAGCCGGGCCCATACGGCGGGCAGCAGCCCCAGCAGCCCGGGCCGTACGGCCAGCAGCCGCAGCAGCCTGGCCCCTACGGCCAGCCGCCGCAGGCTCCCCAGCCCGGCTACGGCTACCCCCAACAGGCCCCGCAGCAGGGCGGCTACAGCCAGCCCCAGCAGCCGGGCCCCTACGGGCAGGTCCCCCCGCAGCCCCCGTACGGCCAGCAGCCCCAGGCCCCCTACGGCCAGGTCCCGCCCCCGCCCCCGGGTGGCGGCGGCAAGAAGACCGGTCTCGTCATAGCCGCCGTCGCCGTGGTCGCCGCCGCAGCCGTCGGCGGCTACTTCGTCCTCGCGGGCGGCGACGACGACAAGGGCGGCAAGAAGGGCGGCTCGTCGAACGTGGCGGACGGCGGCGGGGGCGGGGGCGAGGCCGGCATCAAGGACGACGGTCCGCACAAGCTGACGACGCCGGTGACGGTCCTGACCGAGTACAAGAAGGACCCGCAGGGCTCCAGCGGTCTGAACAGCGTCGACCCCGACCGGGCCGAGGCCGCCGGGGTGAAGAACCCCGAGGACGTCCAGGCGCAGTACCAGTCGGGCAGCAAGGACAACCCGATGGCGCAGAAGGTGCTGAGCTTCGGCGGCGTCTACGGAGAGATCGACGACCCGGAGAAGGTCGTCGACTACATGTTCACGAACGCCAAGCAGAAGGAGGAGTCCTCGGCGGGCACCGGCACCGGCACCGGCGAGAGCGTCACGCTGGTCGGCGAGCCGAAGGAGTACAAGCCCGCCGAGCTCGACGGCGCCGTCCTGAAGTGCCAGGAGATGAAGGTCGACCTGGGCGGCGGCGCGGGCACGTCCGGCTCCACTGCCGGCTCGTCAGGCCCGAGCGAGATGTCCGCGGCGACCTGCATCTGGGGCGACCACAGCACCCTCGGCTACGTGGTGACGACGGACGTCGCGAGCGCGGTGTCCGGCACGTCGGCCGACCTCGACGAGGCGGCGACCACCACCGCGAAGTTCCGCGGGGAAGTCCGCGTGAAGATCTGACGCCTGTTGTCGCCGAGCGACCGGGCTCGGTCATCCGGCCCGGCCCGGTTGCGTCAGGATGTCGGGAACACATCAGCATTTCGGAGGGGAACTCCATGAGCTACAACCAGCCGGGCCCGTACGGCGGGCAGCAGCCCCAGCAGCCCGGGCCGTACGGCCAGCAGCCGCAGCAGCCCGGCCCCTACGGCCAGCCGCCGCAGGCTCCCCAGCCCGGCTACGGCTACCCCCAACAGGCTCCCCCGCCGCAGCCCCAGCCCGGCTACGGCTACCCGCAGCAGGCCCCGCAGCAGGGCGGCTACAGCCAGCCCCAGCAGCCGGGCCCCTACGGGCAGGTCCCCCCGCAGCCCCCGTACGGCCAGCAGCCCCAGGCCCCCTACGGCCAGGTCCCGCCCCCGCCCCCGGGCGGCGGCAAGAAGAAGACCGGGATCATCATCGGCGCGGTCGCCGTGGTCGCCGCGCTCGGCGTCGGCGCGTACTTCGTCCTCGGCGGCAGCGACAGCGGCAGCGGGGGCGGGGGTGGCTCCGTGGCGGACGACGGCCCGCACAAGCTGACGACGCCCGACACGATCCTCGGCGAGTACAAGAAGGGCGACGGCCCAGCCGGTGGCTTCAACTCCAGTGACATGAAGGCCGCCGAGAAGGCGGGCGTCAAGAACGCCGAGGACGTCGACGCCGCGTACCAGGCGGGGGACGAGAGCAACCCCCTGTCCCAGAAGCTCATTCAGTTCATGGGCGTCTACGGCGAGATCGACGACCCCGGCAAGGTCGTCGACGGCATGTTCGCCAAGGTCAAGAAGGACTCCGAGAAGCCGGGCGCGGAGACGGGCAAGCTGGTCGGCAGCCCCAAGGACTTCAGCACGGACGACGTGGTCATCAAGTGCCAGGAGTCCGTACTGAAGAACGACAACGCGGGCGGCGGATCGGCCTCGGGCCCCAAGGAGATCCACATGCCGGTCTGCATCTGGGGCGACCACAGCACCGTCGCCGTCGTGGTCCCCGTCAAGGTCGTCGACGCCATGGCCGGCAAGACCTCGCTCAGCAGCGCCTCGGCCACCGCCCTCAAGGTCCGCAAGGAAGTCCGCGTGAAGGCCTGACGCGCCACGCACCACGACACCGCACCACCGCACCACCGCAAGATCAACGAGGGGAACCCACGCAGTGAGCTACAACCAGCCCGGTCCGTACGCCGGACAGCCTCAGCAGCCCGGTCCGTACGGCCAGCCGCCGCAGGGGGTCCCGCCGCAGCAGCCGTACGGCCAGTACCCGCAGGCCCCCTACGGCCCCGTCCCCCCGCAGGGCGGCGGCAAGAAGAAGACCGGGCTTGTCGTAGGCGCCGTGGTCGTCGTGGCCGCGCTCGCGGTGGGTGGGTACTTCGTCTACGACAAGGTCAGCGCCTCCTCCGTCTCCGACGACGGCAAGACGTACAAGCTGACGGCGCCCGAGACGGTGCTCGGCAGCTACAAGAAGGACACGTCGGCCGGTGACGCCGGCGGGATGTCGTCGAGCGACCTGGCGGAGCTGGAGAAGCAGGGCGTCAAGAACCCCAAGGAGGCCCACGCCGCGTACAACTACGGCAAGGGCCCGGCGATGAAGTCCCTCAACTACGCCGGTGCGTACGGCGAGATCGACGACCCGGAGAAGGTCGTCGACGCGATGTTCGCCGATATGAAGAACAACCAGGCGAAGGGTTCGGCGGGCGGCTTCAAGCTCACCGGCAGCCCCGAGGAGTTCACGCCGGACGGCTTCGAGAACGGCATCATGAAGTGCCAGAAGGCCGAGTTCAAGATGGGCGAGACCGGCGCGAACGACGAGGGCGTCCCGGGCAGCTTCCAGACGCCGGTGTGCGTCTGGGGTGACCACAGCACGGTCGCGTCCGCCACGTACTCCGACGTCGCCGCGACCGGCAGCGGCGAGGAGATCTCCCTGGACGACGTCGCCACCCAGGTCGCGAACCTGCGCGACGACGTCCGCGTAGAGATCAAGTAATCCTGCGGTACGCGCAGAGGGGCGCCCGGCGATCAAATCGCCGGGCGCCCCTGTGCGTGTGTGCCGGACCTACGCCGACTTCTGCTCCCCGGCGCCGGGACCGCGCGCCTCGCGGGGCACCAGCGTCGGGTTCACGTTCGAACGGACGACGTCCGCCGTGATGACGACGCGGGCCACGTCCTTGCGGGACGGCACCTCGTACATCACCGACTGGAGAACCTCTTCCATGATGGCGCGGAGCCCTCGGGCGCCGGTCTGCCGCAGGATCGCCTGGTCCGCGATGGCCTCCAGCGCCTCACGCTCGAACTCCAGCTCCACACCGTCGAGTTCGAACAGGCGCTGGTACTGCTTCACCAGCGCGTTGCGCGGCTCGACCAGGATCTGGAGCAGAGCCTCGCGGTCGAGGTTGTGGACCGAGGTGATCACGGGGAGGCGGCCGATGAACTCGGGGATCATCCCGAACTTCACCAGGTCCTCCGGCATGATGTCCTCGAACTGGTCCTTCTCCTCCAGCTCGCGCTTCGAGCGGATGGTGGCGCCGAAGCCGATGCCCTTCGCGCCCGCCCGCGACTCGATGATCTTCTCGAGGCCGGCGAAGGCACCGCCCACGATGAAGAGCACGTTCGTCGTGTCGATCTGGATGAACTCCTGGTGCGGGTGCTTCCGGCCGCCCTGCGGAGGCACGGAGGCCGTGGTGCCCTCCAGGATCTTGAGCAGGGCCTGCTGGACGCCCTCGCCGCTCACATCGCGCGTGATCGACGGGTTCTCGCTCTTGCGGGCCACCTTGTCGATCTCGTCGATGTAGATGATCCCTGTCTCGGCCTTCTTGACGTCGTAGTCAGCGGCCTGGATGAGCTTCAGGAGGATGTTCTCGACGTCCTCGCCGACATAGCCCGCCTCCGTCAGCGCCGTCGCGTCCGCGATGGCGAACGGGACGTTCAGCATGCGGGCGAGTGTCTGCGCGAGGAGTGTCTTGCCGGAGCCGGTCGGGCCGAGCAGCAGGATGTTGGACTTCGCGAGTTCGATCGCGTCGTCACGGCCCTGTGCGCCGCCGTTCTCTCCGGCCTGGACCCGCTTGTAGTGGTTGTACACCGCTACCGAGAGGGCCTTCTTCGCGGGCTCCTGGCCCACGACGTAGCCCTCAAGGAATTCGTAGATCTCGCGAGGCTTGGGGAGTTCCTCCCAGCGCACCTCGCTCGTCTCCGCGAGCTCTTCCTCGATGATCTCGTTACAGAGGTCGATGCACTCGTCGCAGATGTACACACCGGGGCCTGCGATGAGCTTCTTGACCTGCTTCTGACTCTTTCCGCAGAACGAGCACTTGAGCAGATCGCCGCCGTCACCGATGCGTGCCACGAGGTGCTTCCCCTTCGCCTGGGAGACGCCACGTTCAGCGGCTCCTGGTGCCTCTATCCGACGGTACCTTGCCGGGCCCCCCGTTCGGGCCCCCCTTGGCACGGTTCACTTCGACGCGAGTCGTGCGCGAACCGTGCCGAGGAGCGGCAGATGCTACAGCGCTGCGTCAGGCCACCGAGGAATTGTTCATCTTCCGGGTGGAGATGATCTGGTCGACCAGGCCGTACGCGAGCGCGTCCTCGGCCGTGAGGATCTTGTCGCGCTCGATGTCGTCGCGGATCTTCTCGATCGGCGTCGTGGAGTGCTTGGCCAGCATCTCCTCCAGCTGCGCACGCATCCGGAGGATTTCGTTGGCGGCGATCTCCAGGTCGGAGACCTGCCCGCGGCCGGTCTCGCTGTAGGGCTGGTGGATCAGGATCCGCGCGTTCGGCAGAGCCATGCGCTTGCCGGGCGTGCCGGCCGCGAGGAGCACGGCGGCGGCGGACGCGGCCTGGCCCATGCAGACGGTCTGCACGTCGGGCTTCACGAACTGCATCGTGTCGTAGATGGCCGTGAGGGCCGTGAACGAGCCGCCCGGGCTGTTGATGTAGATCGAGATGTCGCGGTCCGGGTCCATCGACTCCAGGCACAGGAGCTGCGCCATGACGTCGTTGGCGGACGCGTCGTCGATCTGCACGCCGAGGAAGATCACGCGCTCCTCGAAGAGCTTCGCGTACGGGTCGTACTCGCGCACGCCCTGCGAGGTGCGCTCGACGAAGCGCGGGATGACGTAACGGGACTCGGCGCTGGCGCCGGTGAACTCGGCCTGGCCGCTCTCGGCCTGCGCACGCCCGAGGAGGCCGCTGCCGGGGAAGTGGTTCATCTCTGATTCTCCTGAGGAGGGAGGGGCTTGGGTATTGGCTTCGGGGCGCTGAACCAAGGGGCTCAGGCTCCGGTGCCGCCCCCGCCCGGCATGCCGGCGGCGCTGGACATGATGTCGTCGATGAGGCCGTACTCCTTGGCCTCCTGCGGGTCGAACCAGCGGTCGCGGTCCGAGTCGCGCGTGACCTGCTCGACGGTCTGCCCGGTGTGGAACGCCGTGAGCTCGGCCATCTTCTTCTTGGTGAGGAGGAGGCGCTCGGCGTGGATCTTGATGTCCGACGCGGAGCCGGCGAGGCCCGCGGACGGCTGGTGGATCAGGATCTCGGCGTTCGGCAGGGCGAAGCGCTTGCCCGGCGTGCCGGCGCTGAGCAGGAACTGACCCATGGAGGCGGCCATGCCCATCGCGATCGTCACCACGTCGTTCTTGATGTACTGCATGGTGTCGTAGATCGCCATGCCGGCCGTGATCGAGCCGCCGGGGCTGTTGATGTAGAGGTAGATGTCCTTGTCCGGGTCGGAGGCAAGGAGCAGCAGCTGTGCGGTGATCTTGTTGGCAATGTCGTCGTCGACCGGCTGGCCGAGGAAGATGATCCGCTCGCCGAGCAGCCGGTTGTAGACCTGGTCGCCGAGGCCACCACCGATGGAGGGGTCGCCGGCGGCGGAGGGCATCAGATTCGTCACGTATCCACCTGCTCGTCTTACGACGGCGCCGGGCCGTCTCACGTCTTCAGCTGGGGCCGGGGGCCCGCGTGCGGCGCCGCTCCGGGGCGGCGTCGGGGACTCCCCTGCCCTCGTATTCATGGACCCTAACGCGCGGGGGGTCTCCGGGAATCCCGGAGGCCTGACTGTTCGCTGTGAGCGCAGGTCGTGCCCCGTCAGGGGCGCCTGGAACGGTGCCGGTCGTGCCCCGTCAGGGGCGCGGGGAACTGCGCGGCCAGCCCCCGCCGGGCCGCAGGCGCGTCTGCCGGGCCAGGCTTCGTGGCGGGTGCGGCTTGTGCGTGGTTGCTCGCGCAGTTCCCCGCGCCCCTGAACGGCACCGGGGCCCCCGGGACCGTGAAGTCCTGGGAGCCCCGGTGTGCGTTCAGCCGAGCGGCAGCGCTTACGCCTCGGTCTTCTCTTCGGCGGCCTCGTCCGAGGAAGCCTCGACGGTCTCGGCCGTCTCGTCGTCCTCGTCCTCGAGGTCGACGACCTCACCGTTCGTGTCCTTGACCGTGGCGGCCTCGACGACGACCGCGAGGGCCTTGCCGCGGGCGACCTCGCCGACCAGCATCGGGACCTGGCCGCCCTCGACGACGGCCTGGGCGAACTGGTCGGGGGACATGCCGGAGGACTGCGCGCGACGCATGAGGTGCTCGGTGAGCTCCTCCTGGTTCACGTTCAGCTTCTCCTTGTTGACGAGCTCGTCGAGGACGAACTGCGTCTTGATGCCCTTCTCGGCCTGCTCCTTGGTCTCGGCGTCGAACTCTTCCTCGGTCTTGCCCTGGATCTCCAGGTACTTCGCGAGGTCGAGGCCCATCTGGCCGAGCTGGTGGTTCACCAGGTTGTGCTTGCGGGTCTGGATCTCGTCCGCGAGGAGCTTCTCGGGGACGGGGACCTCGACCAGCTCTAGCAGCTTCTCCAGGACGCGCTCCTGGGCCTGCGTGGCCTGGTCGTACTGCTTCATGTTCTCGAGGCGCTTGCGGCTGTCGGCCTTGAGCTCGTCGAGGGTGTCGAACTCGGAGGCGAGCTGCGCGAAGTCGTCGTCCAGCTCAGGCAGTTCACGCTTGGCGACCTGCGTGACCTTGACGGTGACCTCGGACTCCTTGCCGGCGGCCGAGCCGCCCTTGAGCTCGGAGGTGAAGGTGGCCTCGCCACCGGCCTCCAGGCCCTTCACGGCGTCGTCGATGCCCTCGAGGAGCTCGCCGGAGCCGATCGTGTAGGAGACGTCCTTCGCGACGCCGTCCTCCAGGACCTCGCCGTCGACCTTGGCCTGCAGGTCGATCGTCACGACGTCGCCGTCCTCGGCGGCACGCTCGACCGGGGACGTGGAGGCGAAGCGCTCGCGCAGCTCCTCGACGGCCTTGTCGACGTCCTCGTCGCTGACCTCGATGGCGTCGACCTCGACCTCGATGCCGGAGTAGTCCGGGATCTCGATGGTGGGGCGGACGTCGACCTCAGCGGTGAAGTTGAGGGTCTCGTTGTCCTTGAGCTCGGTGATGTCGACCTCGGGCTGGCCCAGGACGTTGAGCTCGGCCTCGTTGACGGCCTCGGTGTAGAACTTCGGGAGCGCGTCGTTGACGGCCTCTTCGAGGACGGCGCCACGGCCGAACCGCTGGTCGATGACTCGGGCCGGGATCTTGCCCTTGCGGAAGCCCTTCACCGTGACCTGCTGGTTGATCTTCTTGTAGGCCGCGTCGAGGCTGTCCTTGAGCTCCTCGAAGGGCACCTCAACAGTGAGCCGAACCCGAGTCGGGTTCAGGGTCTCCACGGCGCTCTTCACGGTTCGGTCTCCTTGGGGCTGACTTCTTGGGATTCTGCCCGGCTCAGAGACACACGGGCACACAACTTGCATAGTAACGGCAAGCGGGAGCCGAGCCACAATGCGATCTTCGCCGGAGGCTCGCGGAGAGGAACGGTGGGCCTCGCGGGGAGGAACAAGGTGGTCGGGGTGGCGGGATTTGAACCCACGGCCTTCCGCTCCCAAAGCGGACGCGCTACCAAGCTGCGCCACACCCCGTCGGTGCGACACGTAGGGTACATGCCCGCAGGCAGTGCGGCTCCCGGTTAAACGGGGCCGGATGTGAGGGGGCACGTGCGCCCGGGCCCGGGGACCCGCTACGATGCCTGTCGTGCCGCGGCTTCCGCCCGTGGCGCGAACTGTGCGGGCGTAGCTCAATGGTAGAGCCCTAGTCTTCCAAACTAGCTACGCGGGTTCGATTCCCGTCGCCCGCTCTTGCGAGGAAACCCCAGGTCGGCGACGGTCTGGGGTTTCGCCGTTTCTGAAGCCGATCGGTCAGAAGCCGATCGGTCAGAAACTGATCGAGTTGATGGTCTCCGCCACTTCGTTGAGAAAGCGGTTTATGGACGGAGCCATGCCCGTGGAGGCGAGGAAGAAGCCGAAGAGCACCGCGACGATCGCGGGGCCCGTCTTGAGCGATCCCCCGCGGATCAGCACCACAAGGATGATCGCCAACAGCAGCACCACTGACAGCGAAATGGCCACACTGATCACACCCTAGGTCGGTCGCTCTCCCGGCCCGGGGGGTACGGCCCCGCACACCCCCGCCAGAAACCATCGTGCCACCAACAGGCGCCCTCCATGCGGCCGGTGACACATCGTCGGCCAACGCTTTCCGACCCCGGCGCACGGGGGCGCCCCGCGGGGGCCCGCGCGGCGCACGGTCGCACAGCAATTCGACGACATACGGACACGTGAATTCGACGTGATCGTTGCCACCGCCACACACGACGTTCGCAAGAAATTCCCATTCGGCCAACCGGACATTTCACCGGAGTCGGCCGGGGGTGTTATGCACCATTTAAACCGGATGAGTTGTGACGTACCGGACGCGATGCGCGCGCATACCGGCACATCTCTTTGTCGACTCTCTTTGTCGCCTCAACCGATTCCCGGGGATTGAGATGACGAAAGCGACGGGGGTTTTACGAATACACCGGGGCGACGCTAGGGTGCCTCAGATGTTCCACGCTGCCACCACCCCCGCAGGCGCAGTGCGGTCCCGGATCGTCTCACCGAGCTCGTGGTGGGAGGGCCTGTGACCAACTCGGTGCACCCGCACGGACGCCACCGGGCGCCGCTCCCCCCGGCCCAGGCGCCGGCGGCCGGAGTCACCATCCCCCGCGCCCCCCACCCGACGACCCCGCAGGCCACCGCCACAGCTCCCCCCACCCCGGTCGGCCGCAGCACCGCCCAGAGCGCGTCGAAGCCCGCCAAGCAGCGGGACGCGTTCTTCGACAACGCCAAGTACCTGGCGATCGTCCTCGTGGCGATGGCCCACGCATGGGAACCGCTGACGGATCACAGCCGCGCCGCCGAGGCGCTGTACATGACCGTCTACACCTTCCACATGCCGGCGTTCATCGTGATCTCCGGCTACTTCTCGCGCAGTTTCGACATGCGCCCCGACCGGCTGAAGCGGCTCGTGACCGGCGTCGCCGTGCCGTACGTCATCTTCGAGGTCGCGTACAGCCTCTTCAAGCGCTGGGCCGACGACGATCCCGGTCATCCGATCAGCCTGCTCGACCCCTGGTACCTCACCTGGTTCCTGGTCGCGCTCTTCGTGTGGCGGCTCACCGTGCCGCTGTGGAAGATCGTGCGCTGGCCGGTGCCGCTCGCGCTGGCCATCGCCATGCTCGCCGTGATCTCACCCGACATCGGCGACGACCTCGACCTGCAGCGCGTCCTGCAGTTCATGCCGTTCTTCGTGCTCGGCCTCTTCATGAAGCCCGAGTACTTCCAGCTGGTGCGCCGCCGCGAGGTGCGGATCCTGTCCGTGCCGGTCTTCGCCGCCGCGGTGCTCCTCGCCTACTGGGCGGCGCCCCGGATGACCTCCGTGTGGTTCTACCGCCGCGACAGCGCCCAGGAGCTGGGCGTGCCGTGGTGGGTCGGCATCGTGATGACGCTGGCGCTCTTCGGCTGCTCCGTCGTCCTCACCGCGTGCTTCTTCGCATGGGTGCCGCGCCGCAAGATGTGGTTCACGATCCTCGGCGCCGGCACGCTGTACGGCTATCTGCTGCACGGCTTCCTCGCCAAGGGCTCCCGCTTCTGGGGCTGGTTCGAGGACTACGCATGGCTGCACAAGCCGCTCGGCGAGATCTTCGTGACGGTGGTCGCCGCCACGGTCGTCACCTTGCTGTGCACGCCTCCGGTGCAGCGGATGTTCCGCTTCGCGATGGAGCCCAAGATGGAGTGGGCCTTCAGGCGGGACGCGGCGCAGCTCGCCCGGGAACGGGGCAGGTCCGGCTAGCGGACCCCTCAGCGGATCCCCAACAGGGCGCGCATGGTGGCGTACTTCGCCGTCAGGCGCGCCCTTGTCGTCGCGTCGAGCACCGCGAGGCGGGCCGGGTCCGCGTTGTGGGCCAGGTCCGCCTCCTTCACCAGGCGGGCGCCGGGGGTGGCGAGAATGCGCTCCGCGTACGACTCCTTGGACTCCCCGGCGCGCTTGGTGAGCGCCAGGACGATGTCCTTCGTGCGCGGGGCGAGGGGGGCCTCGCGCAGCCACCGCTCCGACAGGGCGTCGTCCTCGACGGAGTCGTGCAGCCAGGCCGCGGCGATCTGCTCGTCGTCGCCGCCCCTCGCGCGCACCCCGTCGGCCACGGCCCGCAGGTGCTCGGCGTAGGGGCGGCCCGCCTTGTCGGTCTGGGTGGCGTGGGCCTCGCGGGCGAGGGCCTCCACCTCGGGAAGGGACAGGAACTGCTGACCTCGGCCGACGGACGTCATGCGGCCGACTTTAGCGCCGCCCGCGCCGGGATCGTCGCCGAGGCCAGGCCGAGGACCAGGACCGTGCCCACGAAGGAGCCGTACGTCAGCGGCGGGATGTACGGGGACTCGCCGGTCAGGCCCTTCATCATCGGGACGAGCGTGGCGAGGGCGATCGCCGAGCCGATGACGATGCCCGCGCAGGCGACGAGCAGCGCCTCCCAGCGGATCATGCGCATCACCTGGCGGCGCGTGGAGCCGATCAGGCGCAGCGTGCCGAGTTCGCGGCGGCGGTCGAGGACCGTCATCACCAGGGTGTTGACCGCGGCGACGGCCGCGAAGCCGCCGAGCACGGCCGCCATCGTGGTGTTGGCCCAGGCGTTGAGCTCGCGGTCGAGGGACTGGGCGGTGGCGTAGCCGTCGCGGTCCTTGAGGGTGCCGAGGCCGGCGAGGGCCCGCTCCGAGCCGCCCTTCGTCCAGATCTCGGTGGTGAAGGACGAGGTGACGTGCTGCTTGAGGTCGGCCGCGGGCAGGGTCGCCTGGGAGAGGCCGAGCCCCCTGCCGTACGTCGCCACGATCTTCGGCGCGGCCTTGGTGCCGTCGGGCAGGCGGATGTCGATGCGGTCGCCGACCTTCACGTGCGCGGACCGGGCGAGGTTGGCGTCGACCGCGATCTCGCCCCTGCCGAGTCGCAGGGCGCCCGTCTCGACCTCCAGGTCCTGGACCTTCGCGAGGTCGGCGGCGGTGCCGGTGACGCCCTGCGCCGACGCCGACTCCAGCCAGCGGTCGCCGCCGGAGCCGACAGGGACGAGCACGGAGGTCTTGAGCAGGCCGACGGCGGAGGTGACCCCGTCGGCGTTTGCGGCCTTCGTCACGGCGCCCGGGGCGAGGCCCGACGCGGAGGTGACGATGTGGTCGGCGGTGATGCCCGCGCGCTGCTGATCGGCGGCGACCCGGTCCTCGCTGGTGTGCATGAAGACGAGGACGGAGGAGAAGGCCATGGCGAGGACGATCGGGGTGATCGCGGAGGCGAGGCGGCGGGCGTTCGTACGGGAGTTGGCGGCTGCCAGTGCGGCGGGGGCTCCGGCGCCGCGCAGCGGGAGGCCGAACAGGGCGGCGCAGCCGCGGGCCACCAGCGGGCCGAGCAGGGCCACGGCGAGCATGAAGAGCATGACGACGCCGAGCGCCGCGTTCGCCGCGTCCTCGCCGGTGTTGTGCGCGGCGAAGCCCGCGAAGACCGCGCCGCCGACGGCGGCGGCGATGCCCAGCGGCGTACGGATCCAGCCGAGCGGCACCCGCTCCACGGAGGCCTCGCTGAGCGCCTGTCCCGGCTTGATGCGGGAGGGGCGGCGGGCGGCCATGTACCCGGCGCCGAGTGCGGTGAGGACGGCGACGCCGACGGCGGAGACGAGCGGGATGAAGGAGACGGACAGGTCGACGGCCTCGGGGACCGCGCCCTTCTCCTTCAGCTGCCCGAACCACCAGGTGGCCAGGGCGATGCCGGGCAGGACGCCGACCGCGCCCGCGACCGGTGCGACGAGCAGGGTCTCGGTGGCGATGGTGCGGCGGATCTGGCGCGGGGTGGTGCCGATGGCGCGCAGCAGCGCGTATTCGCGGGCGCGCTGGCCGACGGAGAGCGCGACGGTGCCGGCCGAGGTGAAGACGGCGGTGAGCGCGGCGATGCCCCCGAAGGAGCCGCCGAGGGCGGTGAGCAGTTCCTTGGCGTAGGCGAGCTCGGAGCCCTCGGCCGCGCTGCGGTCGTCGCCGGTGTGGACGTCGGCCTTCCTGCCGAGGGCGTGCGCCACCTGTGACTTGAGGGTGTCGGCGGGGACGCCCGCCTTGGGCAGCACGGCGATGGCGTCGACGCGGCCGGGGTGGCCGGAGAGGCGGACGGCCTCTGCGTCGGCGAACCAGGCGGTGGGCGCGCCCTGTTGGGCCTTCACCGTGCCGGAGACGCGGAAGCCGCGCGGTCCGTCCGCGGTGGTGAGCGTGGTGCGGTCGCCGACGGAGGCGCCGGGTGCGGCGAGGACGACTTCGCCGGGCTGCGGGGCGCGGCCCGCGGTCAGCTTCTCGCCGGTGAAGGCGGTGGAGCCCCAGCCGTGTGCGGTGACGTCCTTGCCGCCGGAGTGCACGGGGAAGGTGACGTCGGGGACGGCGGCTCGGGCGCCGGGCACCGCACCGGCCTTGGCGACCAGGGAGTCGTCGAGCCGGGCCTGGTCGGGCAGCGGGGTGTTCGACTCGGACCTGCTGTCGCCGCTGCCGCTGACGAAGTGGGCGGACTGGTCGGCGGCGGCGACCACGGGGGCGCCCGCGTAGCGCTCGGGCGGCGCGGAGGCGCGCAGCCCCGTCTCCAGGAGGATGCCGCAGGCGGCCACGATCAGCGAGGCCATCATCAGGGCGACGAAGGTGCCGGCGAACGCGGCGGGCTTGAAGCGGACGGCCGCGCGGGCGAGGCCGTTGGGCACGTACGCCATTACGCGGCCACCCCCGCGTACGAGGGCGCGGTGAGGGCCGTCATGCGGGCGGCGATCTGTGCGGCGGAGGCGCGCTCCAGGCGGTCGACGAGGGAGCCGTCGGCGAGGAAGAGGACGCGGTCGGCGTAGGCCGCGGCGGCCGGGTCGTGGGTGACCATGACGACGGTGGCGCCCATTCCGTCGACGGCGGAGCGCAGCAGGGCGAGGATCTCGGTGGCGGTGGTGGTGTCCAGGGCGCCGGTCGGCTCGTCGGCGAAGATCACGTCGGGCTGGGTGACCAGGGCGCGGGCGATGGCGACGCGCTGCTGCTGGCCGCCGGAGAGCTGGCCGGGGCGGCGGCGCGCCTTGTCGCCGAGGCCGACGCGGGTGAGCATCTCGGCGGCCTTGCGGCGGTCGGGGCGGTGTCCCGCGAGGCGCATCGGCAGGACGACGTTCTGCTCGACGGTCAGCGACGGCAGCAGGTTGAACGCCTGGAAGACGAAGCCGAGACGGGTGCGGCGCAGGGCGGTGAGCTTGTTCTCGCTCATGCCGGTGATCTCGGTGCCGCCGAGGCGGACGGTGCCGGCGCTCGGCCGGTCGAGGCCCGCGGCGCACTGCAGGAAGGTGGACTTGCCGGAGCCGGAGGGCCCCATGACGGCGGTGAAGCTGCCGCGGGGCAGGGCGAGGTCGATGCCGGCGAGGGCGTGCACGGCGCCGGAGCCACGGCCGTACTGGCGGCGGACGCCCCGGAGTTCGACGGCCCAGTCGCCGTGTGCCGGCGCGCCGACGACGCGCACGTCCTCCTCGACGACCTGGTTCTTCTTCCGCCGCAGCCCCATGTTCCTGTCCACCTCTCCGTACGAATTCGACCTCTCGAACGTACGGAGAAGGGGGTGCTGTGGACCATGACGGCTCCCGGCCGATGCCAGGTAGGGGAAACCCCACCCCTCGGCTCGTCCGCACCCCCGGGTCGGCTCACCGGCACCCCCGGGTCGGCTCACCGGCACCCCCGGGAAACCCTTTGGTAAGCTAACTATTGACGCGTTCTTTACGAACCCTTGACCCGATATCTCGAAGGAGCGGGCCCATCGGACACGCAGACACCCTGATAGCCATGGGCGGTGCCTTTCTGGCCGCCGCCGTCCTCGCCCGCCTCGGCGGCCGCATCGGACTTCCCACCATTCCCCTGTTCATCCTGGCCGGGATCCTCCTCGGCCCGCACACCCCCGGCGTGGTCCTGGTCTCCGACCCCCACGACCTGGAGATGCTCTCGGCGCTCGGCCTGGTCCTGCTGCTCTTCTATCTGGGCCTCGAGTTCCACATGGACGACCTCAAGACCGGTGGCCGCAGGATGGCCGTCGCCGGAGGCACCTACCTCGCCCTGAACGTCGGCGCCGGCCTGGGCTTCGGATTCGCGCTCGGCTGGGGCACCTCCGAAGCGCTGGTCCTCGCCGGAGTGCTCGGCATCTCGTCCTCCGCGATCGTCACGAAGGTCCTGGTCGACACCGGCCGCCTCGGCAATCCGGAGACCAAGCCGATCCTCGGCATCATCGTCGTCGAGGACATCTTCCTGGCCCTCTACCTCGCGGCGCTCCAGCCGATCCTGTCCGGCGCCGACAGCCTCTCGGCGGCCGTGCTCGACGGCGGCAAGGCCTTCGGCTTCCTGCTGCTCCTCGCGCTCGCGGCCCGCTTCGGCACGCGGCTCGTCGGCCGGCTGATGGACACCCGCGACGACGAGCTGCTCGTCATCTCCTTCCTCGGCGCCGCCGTCTTCGTCGCCGGAGTCTCCGAGTGGTTCGGCGTGGCCGACGCGATCGGCGCGTTCATGGTCGGTCTGATGCTGGGCAGCACGGCGTCCGGCGACCGCATCCGCAAGCTGGTGCATCCGCTGCGCGACGCGTTCGGGGCGATCTTCTTCTTCGCGTTCGGGCTCTCCATCGACCCCGGCGACCTGCCGGTGGTGCTCTGGCCCGTCCTCGCGGCGGTCGCGGTGACGCTCCTGATGAACGTCCTCGCGGGCCTCGGGGCGGCGCGGGTGTACGGCTTCGGGGCGGGCCCCGCGGCGAACATCTCCACGACGCTGCTCGCCCGCGGCGAGTTCGCGCTGATCCTCGCCACGATGGCGGCGGGCGCGGGCCTCGACGAGCGGCTCTCCCCCTTCATCGCGGGGTACGTGCTGCTGCTCGCGGTCCTCGGACCGCTGGCCGCGGGACGGTCGGAGTGGCTGGCGCGGGTCCTGCCGGGTGGCCGCGACCACGCCTTGGCGGACGCGGCCTAGGTCGGGCCCGGGGGCGGCTCACGCCTCCCGGCAGATCAGCAGCAGCGCCCTGTCGTCGTTCACGTCCTTCGCGACCGCCTCGATCAGATGCCAGGCCGCGCCGTGGAAGCCCCCGGCCACATACCGGTCGGCCTCGCCCGTCAGCCGGTCCATGCCCTCGGCGATGTCCCGGTCGGACGTCTCGACGAGTCCGTCCGTGAAGAGCATCAGGACGTCGCCGGGGCGCAGGACGCCTTTGACGGGGTCGAACTGCGCGCCGTCGTAGACGCCGAGGAGGGGACCCTGCCCGGCCTTCTCCTCCCAGCGGCCGCTGCCCGCGCTGAGCTGGAGGCCCGGCGGGTGGCCCGCGGAGAACAGTTCGTAGTCGCCGGTCTCCAGGTCGAGGACGAGGTGGATGGAGGTCGCGAAGCCCTCGTCCCAGTCCTGGCGGAGCAGGTAGCCGTTGGCTGCGGGCAGGAAGGCGTGCGGGGGCAGCGAGCCCAGCAACCCTCCGAACGCGCCGGAAAGCAGCAGTGCCCGCGACCCGGCGTCCATGCCCTTGCCCGAGACGTCGGTGAGGACGGCCTCCAGGGTGCGGCCGCCGTTCGTGCGGGCCGCGACCACGAAGTCGCCGGAGAAGGACTGGCCACCGGCCGGGCGCAGCGCCATCTCGCGGTGCCAGCCGCGCGGCAGCTTCGGCAGCTTGCTCTGCACGCGGATGCGTTCGCGCAGGTCGAAGAGCATGGTGCCGCCGCCGCGCCAGGGGACGCCGACCCGGCTGCGGAACTGGGCGATGAGGAGTCCGAAGAAACCGCAGGCGGCGACCACCAGGACGACGCCGGGTGTGACGCGGGAGGCGCCTTCCGTGTACGGGCCGAGCCGGACGGACTCCACGATGAGGGCCACCGCCGACGCCGCGTAGAGACCGAGCAGGCTGGCGGGGCGCAGCAGCAGGCCGCCCGCGACGATGGGCAGGACGAGCGCGGCCGGTGAGAACCACACGTTGTTGACGATCGTGCAGAAGGTGATCACCGGCACGGTGAGGAGCAGTCCGGCCAGCGCGACCCAGTCGGAGCCGTCGCCGCGGAAGTAGTCGACCCCGGATTTGCGCAGCACGATCCGGGCCCGGTGCACCCTCTTCTTCATCCGGGCCGTGAACGTGTCGGCTTCCGCGCGCCGTTCGCGGTGCGCGCGCCCTTCTCGTCGTACCACCATTGCTCGTGGACCTTATCCAGCGGGCCGCGTACTTCGCACGGGAGGTCCCGGTTGTCCCCCCGTCGGAGGCGGGCCGCGGGCGTGGAAATCCTGTCGCACCGGGCGTATCGCCCTGGTAGGCATGGCATATGACGACAGACTTGCGCATGCTCGCGAAGACCGAATGGGACACCTGGTACGGGGCGTTGGACGTCGCGTTCGGCGGCGTGCCGGAGTCCCGGGAGGAGCAGGAGCTGTGGCGCGAGCTCGTCGAGTTCGACCGGTCGATGGGCGTGTGGGACGGGGACGCGTGCGTCGGGGCGGCGGGGGCGTTCTCCTTCCGGCTCTCCGTGCCGGGCGGCGCGCTGGTGGACGCGGCGGGCGTGACCATGGTGGGCGTCGCGGCGACGCACCGGCGGCGCGGGATCCTGACGTCGATGATGCGGCGGCAGCTCGACGACGTGCGCGCGCGGGGCGAGGCGCTGGCCGTGCTCACCGCGTCGGAGCCGGCCATCTACGGCCGCTTCGGGTACGGCGCGGCCACCCAGATACTGCGGGCCGACATCGACACGACCCGGGTGCGGCTGTCCGTCCCCGCCGGCACGGATGACGTATCTCTCCGGTACGCGAAGGCCGCCGACGTCCACGACGCGTGCGAGGCGCTGTACGCACGCCGGGTCACCGGGCGTCCGGGGATGCTGGCCCGGCAGCCGGGCTGGGAGCGGCTCGGGCTGCTCGACCCGAAGGACGGCAGGGACGGCGCGTCACCGCTGCAGTGTGTGGTCGCCGAGCGCGCGGGCGAGCTCGTCGGCTATGTGCGGTACGCCATCAAGCCGGAGTGGGACACCAAGGGCCCCAAGGGCGTGGTCAAGGTGCGCGACATCGAGGGCATCGACCCGGCGGCGTACGCGGCGCTGTGGCGGTTCCTCTTCGACATCGACCTGACGTCGTCGGTCGTCGCCCGGAACCGGCCGGTGGACGACCCGCTGCTCCAGCTCGTCTCGGACGTCCGCCGGTGCGACCTGCGGGTGGCCGACTCGCTGCACGTGCGGCTCGTCGAGGTGGGCGCGGCGCTGGAGGCGCGCACGTATCAGACGCCCCTGGACGTGGTGTTCGAGGTCGAGGACGCCTTCTGCCCCTGGAACGCGGGGCGTTGGCGGCTCACCGGCGACACGAAGGGCGCCTCGTGCGAGCGCACGGACGACGCGGCCGATCTCACCCTGTCCGTACGGGAGTTGGGCGCCGCCTACCTCGGCGGCACATCCCTGACGTCACTGGCGGGCGCGGGCCGGGTGCGGGAACTGCGCCAGGGCGCCCTGACCGAGGCCTCGGTGGCCTTCGGCTCCGACGTGGCGCCGTGGCTGCCGCACGGGTTCTAGGATCTGCCGGGCAGACGCTAGGCGGTTCGGGGCGACCGGGCCGCCTTCGGTCGGCGGGTGGCGAGGTAGAGGGCGATCAGCCAGCCGATGACCGAGGCGCCGAAGGCGAGGTTGATGACGAGGACCAGCCAGCGGTTCTCGGCGTCCCGGTTGAAGGCGATGAGGGACGGCAGCAGGAAGAAGGCGACGAAGAGCACGCCGATCGCGATGGCGATCGGTCCGTCGATCCATGTGGTGCCGAACATGCGAGAGCCCCCGTTGAGCCGGTGAAACTGGTGAAAGCGGTCAGTGGATCTTAAGTGGGGGCAGAGGCCCTGGTCAGGCCGGGCGCTGGCAGGTCGGGCACCAGAAGAGGTTGCGGGCGGCCAGGTCGGCGGTGCGGATGTCGGTGCCGCAGAGATGACAGGGCTGGTTCGCCCGGCGGTAGACGTAGACCTCGCCGCCGTGGTCGTCGACGCGCGGCGGGCGGCCCATCGCCTCCGGGGTGTGCTCGGGCCTGACGGTGTCGATGCGGTTCAGCCGCACCCCCTCGCGCATCAGCTCCACGAGGTCCGCCCAGATCGCGGTCCACCGCGCCTCGGTGAGGTCCTTGCCGGGGGTGTACGGGTCGATGCCGTGCCGGAAGAGGACCTCGGCCCGGTAGACGTTGCCGACGCCCGCGATGACCTTCTGGTCCATGAGGAGGGCGGCGACGGTGGTGCGGCTGCGGGCGATGCGGCGGTAGGCCTTCTCCGGGTCGTCCCCGTCCCGCAGGGGGTCGGGGCCGAGGCGGTCGTGTATCGCCCGCTTCTCCTCGTCCGTGATGAGGGCGCAGGTGGTGGGGCCGCGCAGGTCGGAGTAGTACGACTCGGTCTGCAGGCGCAGGCGGACGGTGTCCGTGGGGGGCGGGGCGGGGCACTCGCCGAGGGCGTACTTGCCGAAGAGGCCGAGGTGGATGTGGACCCAGCCGGTCCCGGCGAAGCCCAGGAAGAGGTGCTTGCCGTGGGCCTCGGCGCTGTCCAGCACCTGGCCGGCGAGGAGGGCGGCGCTGTCGGAGAACTTGCCCTGCGGGCTGGTGGCCCGGACCGGGCGGCCCAGGAAGCGTTCCCGGTGGTCGGCCGCCAGCCGGTGAATCGTGTGCCCCTCCGGCACGGTGTCCCTCCGGGGGTGGTGCGGTGAAAGAAATCGCCTTGAGGGCTCGTCCTCAAACGCCGGACGGGCTGAGAACCTCCAGCACCGCCCGGCGAAGGCACAACTACGGCTGCGGGTGGTGCGCCGGGATCTCCGGCAGCTCGCCCGTCTCCTCGTACCGCGACAGCATCTCGATGCGGCGCGTGTGACGCTCCTCACCCGAGTACGGCGTGGCCAGGAAGATCTCGACGAACTTCGTCGCCTCTTCCTGGGTGTGCATGCGGCCGCCGATCGAGATCACGTTGGCGTTGTTGTGCTCGCGGCCGAGCGCCGCGGTCTGCTCGCTCCAGGCCAGGGCCGCCCGCACGCCCTTCACCTTGTTCGCGGCGATCTGCTCGCCGTTCCCGGAGCCGCCGATGACGATGCCGAGGGCCTCCGGGTCCGCGGCGGTCTTCTCCGCGGCGCGCAGGCAGAACGGCGGGTAGTCGTCCTGGGCGTCATAGATGTGGGGCCCGCAGTCGACGGGCTCGTGGCCGTGGCTCTTGAGCCATTCGACCAGGTGGTTCTTGAGTTCGTAGCCGGCATGATCCGAGCCGAGGTACACGCGCATGGGACCGAGTGTGGCATGTCGCGGGGCGGGTGGCCGCGAGCGGGCAGGACCTTGATCTTGTCGAGATCTCCCCGGAATCACTCCGGACGGGACCTTGGTCCAGGCCATTGGCCGGAATACAACGATCCGGATTCAGGACTTCCGTCCCGTTCGCCCCTGAGTTTGAATGCGGGGGCTCGTGACCCGAGAACTTAAGGATTCGTCCATGACCTCGCAACCCTCCCTTGCGAAGGCAGACAGCAGCCCCGCATCCCCTGGGGATCCGCAGTCAGGCCAGAGTGGTGACACCGGCGACGGCCTCAAGGCGGGTCTGAAGAACCGCCACCTCTCGATGATCGCCATCGGCGGTGTGATCGGCGCCGGCCTCTTCGTCGGCTCCAGCTCCGGCATCGCCGCCGCCGGGCCCGCGATCCTCATCTCGTACGCCCTCGTCGGCACGATGGTCGTCCTCGTGATGCGGATGCTCGGCGAGATGGCCGCCGCCCGGCCCGCCTCCGGCTCCTTCTCCACCTACGCGGACCAGGCGCTCGGCCGCTGGGCCGGATTCTCCATCGGCTGGCTGTACTGGTTCTTCTGGGTCGTCGTACTCGCCGTGGAGGCCACCGCCGGCGCCGTCATCCTCAACGGCTGGATACCCGCCGTCCCGCAGTGGGGCTGGGCGCTGATCGTGATGGTCGTCCTCACCGCGACGAACCTCGTCTCGGTGGGCTCGTACGGCGAGTTCGAGTTCTGGTTCGCCGGGATCAAGGTCGTCGCCATCGGCGGCTTCGTCGTCATCGGTCTGCTCGCCGTCTTCGGCCTGCTGCCCGGCTCCGACAACCCCGGCGCCGGATTCGCGCACCTCACCGACGCGGGCGGGTTCATGCCCAAGGGCGCCGGCGCCATCCTCACCGGTGTGCTGATGGTCGTCTTCTCCTTCATGGGCAGCGAGATCGTCACCCTGGCCGCGGGCGAGTCCGAGGACCCGCAGCGCGCCGTCACCAAGGCGACGAACAGCGTCATCTGGCGCATCGGCGTCTTCTACCTGGGCTCGATCTTCGTCGTCATCACGCTCCTGCCGTGGAATGACAAGTCGATCACCGAGCACGGCAGTTACGTCGCCGCGCTGAACTCGATCGGCATTCCGCACGCCGGCCAGGTCATGAACGTCATCGTCCTCACGGCCGTGCTCTCCTGCCTCAACTCCGGCCTCTACACCGCCTCCCGCATGGCCTTCTCGCTCGGCCAGCGCGGCGACGCGCCCAAGTCCTTCGCGCGCACCAACGCGCGGGGCGTCCCGATGGCCGCGATCCTCGGCTCCGTCGTCTTCGGTTTCGTCGCCGTCTGGTTCAACTACCAGTGGAAGGACACCGTCTTCGACTTCCTGCTCAACTCCTCGGGCGCGGTGGCCCTCTTCGTGTGGCTGATCATCAGCTTCACGCAGCTGCGGATGCGCGGGATCATCCTGCGCGAGGAGCCGGAGAAGCTCGTCGTGAAGATGTGGCTCTTCCCGTACCTGACGTGGGTCACGATCGCGATGATCTCGTTCGTGCTCGTCTACATGCTGACCGACGAGGCAGGGCGCAAGCAGGTGCTGCTCTCGCTCCTCGCCGCCGCCTTCGTCGTCGTCTTCTCGCTCGTCCGCGAGAAGGTGCGGCCCCGGGCGGCCGCCTGACCTGAATTCCGGTGGAGCGCCGGGACAGTTGACGACGGGTGTTCACGTCTGTGAGGGATGCTCTCCCTGTCAGACGAGACACCCGTCTCAACGTATGCAGGCAGGACGGCGGTCGGACGCCGCCCGGCCGCTCAACGGAGGCTCCCGTGGACTTCACCGCACAGCGACTCGTGTTCCGGCCGGGCGATCCCGGATACGACGAGGAACTCGCCGGCATGCAGACCGGCTTCGCGACGCGGCCCGCCATCGTCTTCGGCGCGGAGAGCGCCGACGACGTCGTCGCCGCGGTGTCGTACGCCGCCGAGGCCGGCCTGCCCGTCGGCGTCCAGGCCACCGGGCACGGCGTGCCGGGCGCGTCGGAGGGCGGCGTCCTGATCAGTACCCGGCGGATGGACTCCGTGCGCGTCGACCCCGAAGCGCGCTCCGTCACCGTGGGCGCCGGTGCCCGCTGGGGCCAGGTCGTCGAGGCCGCGGTCGGGCACGGCCTCGCCCCGCTGAACGGCACGGCGCCGAGCGTGGGCGCCGTCTCGTACACCCTCGGCGGCGGACTCGGCATCCTCGGCAGGGAGTTCGGATACGCGGCCGACCACGTCCGCTCGCTCGACGTCGTCACCGCGGGCGGCGTCCTGCGCCACGTCACGGCGGACAGCGACCCCGAGCTCTGCTGGGGGCTGCTCGGCGGCGGCGCGAACCTCGGCGTCGTCACCGGGCTCGAGATCGGTCTGGTGCCGGTGGCCAGGCTGTACGGCGGCGCTCTCGCGTTCGACGGCGGCGTGGTCGACCCGGCCGCCGTGCTGCGCGGCTACGAGCAGTGGACGCGGACCCTGCCCGACGAGGTGACCTCGTCGCTCGCGGCGCTCGTCTACCCGGACCTGCCGCAGCTCCCGCCGCATCTGAAGGGCCGCTACCTCCTCCTGATCCGGGTCGCCTCCACCGGCTCGGCGGCCGACGGCGAGCGGCTCGTGGCACCCCTGCGGGAGATCGGGCCCACCGTCTCGGACACGCTGCGCGAGATGCCGTACGCCGAGAGCCCCTCCATCCACGGCGACCCGGACTTCCCGCACGCCTTCTACGGCGACAACGTGCTCCTGAGCGAGCTCGACGTCGACGCGGCCGCCGACGTCCTCGCGCTCGCCGGGCCCGGCGCGGCCACCATGCACGTCCTGCAGCTCAACCACCTGGGCGGAGCCCTGGCGCGGCCCGCGCGGAACGCGGTGCCCTACCGCGAGGCGGGCTGGCTCCTGCGGCTCCTGTCACCGCTGGACGGGACGGACGTCGAGGCCCAGCGGAAGGTGCACGCGGAGGCGTTCGGGCTCCTGGCACCGCAGACCCTGGGGCGCTCCCTGAACTTCGTCTTCGGCGGCAACGACCGGCCGGAGGGGCTGTACGACCCGGAAACGCTGAAGAGGCTCGCCGCGTTGAAGGCCACGTACGACCCGGCGAACCTCTTCAGGCGGAACCACAACGTCGGTTAGACGCCCGCTGTCAGCGGTCGAGGAGCTTCCACGCCGTGGGCAGCGCGCCCATCGCGAGCGCGGCCTTCAGGGCGTCGCCGATCAGGAAGGGCGTGAGACCGGCGGCGACGGCCTGGGTCAGCGACATGCCGGTGGCGGCGGCCAGGTACGGGACGCCGACCGCGTAGATGATCGCCGAGCCGAGGACCATCGTGCCCGCCGTGCGCAGCACCGAGCGGTCGCCGCCGCGGCGGGCCAGCGCGCCCACCACCGTGGCGGCGAGCAGCATGCCGAGGACGTAGCCGAGGGACGGGGCGGCGACGCCGGAGCCCGCCTGGGCGAACCACGGCATGCCCGCCATGCCCACGAGGGCGTACAGCGCGAGCGACAGGAAGCCGCGGCGGGCGCCCAGCGACGTGCCGACGAGCAGCGCGGCGAAGGTCTGGCCGGTCACCGGCACCGGGGAGCCCGGCACGGGCACCGCGATCTGGGCGGCGATCCCGGTGAGCGCGGCGCCGCCGAGCACGAGCGCCGCGTCCTTCACGCGGGACGCGGGCAGCAGGTCCGCGAGGACCTGGCCGGGACGGGTGGTGGCAGCGGCGATGCTCATCGGGACTCCGCGGGGACGTGGGCAGGTGGGGAACGCGTCGACGCTATCCCAGGCGGTGGCGCGGCAACACGGTCATCGGCCGACAACCCGGGGGCGGGGCCTTGGTGGGCTCCGTACAAAGCGGTGCTCGTACACCTCGGGCGGCGTGACGCTCGTCACGGAGGTCGGCGGGTGGGTGCCCCGTTTTGCGCGAGGGGCGGCCGCCCGGGGAGACTGTGGAGTCCCGCCAAAGTCCTGTGACCCCGAGAGCAGCCTGAGCACCATGCACGACGCACCCCCCGACCGCTCGGTACCCGGCACCGGGGGCATGCCGGAGACGGCGCCGGAGCCGCTTTCCGGCGGCCTCAAGCAGCGTCACCTCACCATGCTCGGGCTCGGCGGAGTCATCGGCGCCGGACTGTTCGTGGGGTCGGGGGCGGGGATCTCGGTCGCGGGCCCCGGCATCGTCGTCTCGTATCTGATCGCGGGCGCGCTCGCGATGTGCGTGATGCGGATGCTCGGCGAGATGTCGGCCGCGATGCCCGCCTCCGGCTCCTTCTCCGTGCACGCGGAGCGCGCGCTGGGCCGCTGGGCCGGGTTCAGCGTCGGCTGGCTCTACTGGTTCCTGCTCGTGGTCGTGCTCGCCGTGGAGGCGACGGGCGCCGCGCAGATCGCGCACGGCTGGGCGCCGGCGGTGCCGCAGTGGGCCTGGGTGCTGATCTTCATGCTGGTGTTCACCGCGGCCAACCTCGCCTCGGTGAAGAACTTCGGCGAGTTCGAGTTCTGGTTCGCGGCCCTGAAGGTCTTCGCGATCGTCGCGTTCCTGGTCCTCGGGCTGCTCGCGGTCTTCGGCGTGCTGCCCGACACGGACCCGGTGGGCCTCACCCACCTCACCGGGCAGGGCGGCTTCCTGCCGAACGGCTGGGAGGGCGTCGTCTCGGGTGTCCTCGCCGTCGTCTTCGCGTTCGGCGGCCTGGAGGTCGTGACGATCGCGGCCGCCGAGTCCGACGACCCGGTGCGCTCGGTCGCCCGCGCGGTGCGCAGCGCGGTCTACCGCATCCTCTTCTTCTACGTCGGGTCGATGCTCGTCATCGTGACGGTGCTGCCCTGGACGGCGCAGCGGGCCGGGGCCAGCCCGTATGTGACGGTCCTCGACTCGATCGGGGTGCCGTCCGCCGGGACCATCATGAACATCGTGGTGTTCGTGGCGCTGCTCTCCGCGCTGAACGCCAACCTCTACGGCTCGTCCCGGATGGTCTTCTCGCTGGCGGAGCGCGGCGAGGCGCCGAAGGCCCTGTTGAAGGTGTCCGGCGGCGGGGTGCCGCGCCGCGCGGTCCTCGCGTCCGTCGCCTTCGGCTTCGTGTCCGTCGTCCTCAATCTGAAGTGGCCGGACTCCGTCTTCCTCTACATGCTCAACTCCGTCGGGGCGGTGCTCCTCTTCGTATGGGCGCTGATCGCGGTCTCGCAGCTGCGGCTGCGTCGGCGCATCGAGCGGGAGGCCCCGGAGCGGCTCGTGCTGCGGATGTGGGCGTTCCCGTATCTGACGTGGGCGGCGCTGGCCGCGATGGCCGCCGTGCTCGGCCTGATGCTGACGGACGAGGGGGCGCGGCCGCAGCTGCTGTGGTCGGCGGGGGCGACGGGGCTCGTCCTGGTGATCGCGGGGCTGCGGGAGTGGCACGCGGCACGTGTGAACAGCAGATGAACTTGTTGTGCGCATTTCTTCACGACGTGTGAGCGTCGTGTCCGTATAGCGGTCAAGTGTTCCCTGTCAGCGGTACCGGACCTCAGACTGTGGGCCGCTCGCTCCCCCGTCTCGGCTACTGAACAGGGCACGCCCATGTCTCGGACGTCCACCCAGCAGGACGCAGCACCCGAAGAGGTCCCCAAGGCCGACTCGCCGCTCGTGCACGGCCTCAAGCAGCGGCATCTTTCCATGATCGCTCTCGGTGGCGTGATCGGGGCAGGTCTCTTCGTGGGGTCCGGGGCGGGCATCGCCGCGGCCGGCCCCTCGATCGTCCTCGCCTACGCGCTGTCCGGCGCGCTCGTCATGCTCGTGATGCGCATGCTGGGCGAGATGTCGGCCGCCAACCCGGCGTCTGGCTCCTTCTCGGTCCACGCCGAGCGGGCCATCGGCCCGTGGGCGGGCTTCACCGCGGGCTGGGGCTTCTGGTTCCTGCTCTGCGTCGCCGTCGGCCTGGAGGGCATCGGCGCCGCGGAGATCATGGTGGGCTGGTTCCCCGACACCGAGAAGTGGATGTGGGTCGCCCTCTTCATGCTGGTGTTCTGCGGCGCGAACCTGACGGCCGTGAAGAACTTCGGCGAGTTCGAGTTCTGGTTCGCCGCCCTCAAGGTCGGCGCCATCACGCTCTTCCTCGGCATCGGCGCCCTCGCGATCCTCGGCATCCTGCCGGGCTCGGACGTCCCCGCCCCCGGCACGGCCCACCTCACCGGTGAGGGCGGCTTCATGCCGAACGGCACGGACGGCCTGATCATCGGCCTCCTCGCCTCCGTCTTCGCGTACGGCGGCCTGGAGACCGTCACGATCGCCGCCGCCGAGTCCGAGAACCCGGTCAAGAGCGTCGCCAAGGCCGTGCGCACGGCGATGTGGCGCATCGCCGTCTTCTACGTCGGCTCGATGCTCGTCGTCGTCACGCTGCTGCCGTGGGACAACAAGGAAGTCGTCGCCAAGGGCCCGTACGTCGCGACGCTCGACCACCTGGGCATCCCCGGCGCCGGCGAGATCATGAACGTCATCGTCCTGGTCGCCCTGCTCTCCGCGATGAACGCCAACATCTACGGCGCCTCGCGCATGTCGTACTCCCTGATCGAGCGCGGCCAGGGCCCGAAGGTGCTCGGCCGCGTGTACAGCGGCGTGCCGCGCCTCGCCGTCCTCGCCTCCTCGGTCTTCGGCTTCGTCTGCGTCCTGCTCAGCTACTGGAGCCCCGACGACGTCTTCCCCTGGCTGCTCAACATGATCGGCGCGATGATCCTGGTCGTCTGGATCTTCATCGCCGTCTCGCAGCTGATCCTGCGCCGCAGGACGGAGCGCGAGGCTCCGGAGACGCTGGTCGTGAAGATGTGGGGCTTCCCGTTCCTCACCTGGGTGGCGCTGGCCGCCATGGCGTACGTCTTCTACCTGATGACCGACCAGCCGGACACGCGCAAGCAGCTGCTCGCCACGGGCGCTCTGACGCTGGGGCTCGCCGTGATCGGGTTCGTGCGGCAGAAGATGGCGGAGAAGCGGGCGGCGGCGGCCGCCTAGGGCGTCGCAGCCCGAGACGAGACGTACGAGAAGGCCCCGGACCTCGTGGTCCGGGGCCTTCTCGCGTCCCGGTATTCCCCTGCGGACCTAGGACGAAGGGCTGATCAACTTCTCGGGGTTCCTGCTGCTAGCCTGCACTTGCGAGATAGTTGCAATAAGTTGGGCAACACAACAGCGCACCACAGCAGAGCAGCAGTCGGAGGGCTCGGACTCATGGCCATTTACACGCTTCCTGAACTTCCGTACGACTACGCGGCGCTCGAACCTGTCATCAACCCGCAGATCATCGAGCTGCACCACGACAAGCACCACGCGGCGTACGTGAAGGGCGCGAACGACACCCTTGAGCAGCTGGAGGAGGCTCGCGACAAGGAGACGTGGGGCGCCATCAACGGCCTGGAGAAGAACCTGGCCTTCCACCTCTCCGGGCACATCCTGCACAGCATTTACTGGCACAACATGAACAGCCCGAAGGACGGTGGCGGCGGCGAGCCGCTGGCCGCCGACGGTGTCGGCGACCTCGCGGACGCGATCACCGAGTCCTTCGGCTCCTTCGCCAAGTTCAAGGCCCAGCTGACCAAGGCCTCGGCGACGACGCAGGGCTCCGGCTGGGGCGTGCTCGCCTACGAGCCGCTCAGCGGCCGCCTCATCGTCGAGCAGGTCTACGACCACCAGGGCAACGTCGGCCAGGGCTCGACGCCGATCCTGGTCTTCGACGCCTGGGAGCACGCCTTCTACCTGCAGTACAAGAACCAGAAGGTCGACTTCATCGAGGCCATGTGGCAGGTCGTCAACTGGCAGGACGTGGCGAAGCGTTACGCCGCCGCGAAGGAGCGGGTCAACAGCCTGCTGCTCGCCCCGTGAGCCAGGGCTGTCGTCCGCTCCCCCGGCTGACAGCCCGTGAAGATCCTGCCTCGTGATCGTCTTCTCAACCTTCACCGAGGCAGGTGAATGAAGGAAAGGCCCCCGTGAGGACGTGACTCACGGGGGCCTTTCGGTATGCCGGCGAGCGGGCGCGGCCGCGGGTGTGGCTCAGTCGAAGATCGGGCCCTGCGTGCGGGTCCGCTTGATCTCGTAGAAGCCCGGGGTCGACGCCACGAGCAGCGTGCCGTCCCACAGCTTCGCCGCGGCCTCGCCCTTGGGGGCCGGGGTGACGACGGGGCCGAAGAAGGCGACCTGGCCGCCGTCGGCGCCGGGGACGGCGATGACGGGCGTGCCGACCTCCTGGCCGACCTTGTCGATGCCCTCCTTGTGGGAGGCGCGCAGCTCCGTGTCGTAGGCGTCCGAGTCCATGTGGTCGACGAGGTCGGCGGGCAGGCCGACGTCCTCCAGGGCGCCGACGACGGCCTCGCGCGTCGCGCCCTCGCCGCGGTTGTGGAAGCGGGTGCCGAGCGCGGTGTAGAGCTTGCCGGTGATCTCGTCGCCGTGCTTCTGCTGGGCGGCGATGACGACGCGGACGGGACCCCACGCCTGCGTGGCCAGCATCTCGCGGTACTCCTCGGGCAGCTCGTCGAGCTTGTCCTCGTTCAGGACGGCGAGGCTCATCACGTGCCAGCGGACCTCCACGTCGCGGACCTTCTCGACCTCGAGCATCCAGCGCGACGTCATCCACGCCCAGGGGCACAGCGGGTCGAACCAGAAGTCGACGGGGGTCTTGCTGCCGTTCTCGGACATGTCTCTCCCTAGGGAATCCGTTCGCATCTGGCCGGGGAAACGTCAGTGGCGCACCGGGGCATTCCCGGATGTCGGCCGCAGACGGCACATGCGAGGATCGTAGACATTCGTACGAGTCACGTGAGTCATGCGAGTCGAGTCGACTCGTGCCGATCATGCGAATCACAGTCATGCGAGTCACAAGGGAGTGCCGCCCGTGCCCGGTGAGAATCTGTCCCGCGACGAGGCCCGCGAGAGGGCCGCGCTGCTCTCCGTCGAGGGGTACGAGGTCTTCCTCGACCTGCGGTCGGCGGTCGGCGAGAGCGGTCAGGAGCCGCGCACGTTCCGCTCGGTCACCACGATCCGGTTCCGCAGCGCCGAGCCGGGCGCCGCGACCTTCGCGGACCTGATCGCGCCGAGCGTCACGGCCCTCTCGCTCAACGGCAAGGACCTGGACCCCTCCGAGGTCTTCGACGGCACCAGGATCACCCTGGAGGACCTCGCCGAGGAGAACGAACTGGTGGTGGACGCCCAGTGCGCCTACAGCCGCACCGGTGAGGGCATGCACCGCTTCGTCGACCCGGAGGACGGCGAGGTCTATCTCTACACGCAGTACGAGCCCGCGGACTCCCGCCGCGTCTTCGCCAACTTCGAGCAGCCCGACCTGAAGGCGCCCTACCGCTTCTCGGTGCAGGCCCCCGAGGGCTGGACCGCGTGGTCCAACGGCGTGGGCGAACTGTCCGACGGAGTGTGGCGGTTCGCCGAGACGAAGCCGATCTCGACGTACATCACGGCGGTCGTCGCGGGCCCCTATCACTACGTCACCGATTCCTACACCCGCGTCCTCGACGACGGCACCCGCCTGGAGATCCCGCTCGGCGCGATGTGCCGCAAGGGTCTCGCCCCGCACTTCGACGCCGACGACGTCTTCCTGGTCACCAAGCAGGGCCTGGACTTCTTCCACGACAACTTCGACTACCCGTACCCCTTCGGGAAGTACGACCAGGCGTTCGTGCCGGAGTACAACCTCGGCGCCATGGAGAACCCGGGCCTGGTGACCTTCCGCGAGGAGTTCATCTTCCGCGGCAAGGTGACCCAGGCGTCGTACGAGCGCCGGGCCAACGTCATCCTGCACGAGATGGCCCACATGTGGTTCGGCGACCTCGTCACCATGCGCTGGTGGGACGACCTGTGGCTCAAGGAGTCCTTCGCCGACTTCATGGGCTCCTTCTCGATGGTGGAGGCCACCCGCTTCACCAACGGCTGGATCACCTTCGCCAACAACCGCAAGGCCTGGGCCTACCGCGCCGACCAGCTGCCCTCCACCCACCCGGTCACGGCCGACATCCGCGACCTGGAGGACGCCAAGCTCAACTTCGACGGCATCACGTACGCGAAGGGCGCCTCGGTCCTCAAGCAGCTCGTGGCGTACGCGGGCCGTGACGCGTTCCTGGAGGGCGCCCGCCGCTACTTCAAGCGGCACGCGTACGGCAACACGGTCCTCGGCGACCTCCTGTCGGTCCTGGAGGAGACGTCCGGGCGCGACATGGGTTCCTGGGCGCGGTCCTGGCTCCAGACGGCCGGCGTCAACACCCTGACGCCGCAGGTCATCCTGAACGCGGAGGGCCGGATCACCGAGCTCTCCGTCCTCCAGGAAGCCGCCGAGTCCCACCCCGAACTCCGCCCGCACCGCGTCGCCGTGGGCCTCTACCACCGGACGCCGGACGGCGACCTGGAGCGGTACGCCCGCGCGGAGATCGACGTCGACGGGCCGCGCACCGTCGTGGCCGAGCTGGCCGGGGAGGCCGCGCCCGAGCTCGTCCTGGTCAACGACGACGACCTGACGTACTGCAAGATCCGCTTCGACGAGAACTCCCTCGCCACGCTGCGGGACCACCTCGGCGACATCACCGACCCGCTGGCCCGCGCCCTGTGCTGGTCGGCGCTGTGGAACCTCACGCGGGACGGCCTGATGCCCGCGCGGGACTTCATCGGGCTCGTGCTCCGCTTCGCCGGGCGCGAGAGCGACATCGGCGTGCTGCAGATGCTCCACGCGTGGGTGCGGTCCGCCCTCACGCACTACGCCGCGCCCGAGTGGCGCGAGGAGGGCGGCCGCGCGCTCGCCGAGGGCGCGCTGCGGGAGCTGCGGATCGCGGCGCCGGGCAGCCAGCACCAGCTGACGTGGGCGCGGTTCTTCGCCGCGGTGGCGTCGTCGCCCGCCGACCTGCAGCTGCTGCAGGGCCTTCTGGCGGGCAGCGCGAAGATCGACGGTCTGGACGTCGACCAGGAGCTGCGCTGGGCGTTCCTGAACCCGCTGGCCGCGCACGGCGCCGCCGACGAGGAGGTCCTCGCTGCCGAGCTGGCAAGGGACGACACGGCTTCCGGCAAGCGGCACCAGGTGCGGTGCCTGGCCGCGCGGCCCTCGGCGGCCGTCAAGGCGCAGGCGTGGGCCTCGGTGGTCGAGTCCGACGCGCTGTCCAACGCGCTGGTCGAGGCGACCATCTCGGGATTCACGCAGCCGTCGCAGCGTGAGCTCACCGCGCCGTACGCGGCGAAGTACTTCGCCGCCCTCGAGCGGGTGTGGGCGGAGCGGTCCATCCAGATCGGCATGGACGTGGTGAAGGGTCTCTTCCCCCATCTGCAGGGGGACGCGGCGACGCTCGCGGCGGCGGACGAGTGGCTCGCCGCCCACGAGGGGGCCGCGCCGGCCCTGCGCCGCCTGGTCCTGGAGGCGCGGGACGACCTGGCCCGCGCGCTGCGGGCACAGGCGTGCGACGCCGGGGCCGCGGCCTAGGACACGTCCTGGGTCACCCGAGGAGGTGCGGGCGTTCCACGGTGCTCCCTGGGCACGGTGGGGCGCCCGCAGGCGCAGGTCAGGGGTGCCGGTCGGCGCGGACACTCATCGGCTGTCGAACGCCCGTGCTTTAGGGCGAGCTTGTCCGGGTTTGTCGACGGGCTTGTAACAGCGGTTAGCGGGGTGACCGGGCGAGGAACGACCGGGTCATGAACCACAACACCTCGCTCTCCCCCCTCCCTCTCCCCCTGCCACTCCGGCACCTCGCCGACGCCCGGCCCCGCGTCATGAGCACCGCCCAGCTCGGCGAGCACGGCGTCTCCGCGGCGGACGCCGGGGCCCACTGCCGTCCCGGCGGCCCCTGGCAGCAGCTGCTGCCGGGCGTCTGCCTGCTGCACCCGGGGCCGCCGACCAGCGAGGAGCGGCTGCACGGCGCGCTGCTGTACGCGGGGCGGCCGCCGGCCAGGCAGGCCGGGGGCGTGCCCGCCCAGCCCCGCGCGGACGAGCCGCACGCCGCGTACGCGGACGCGATGATCACGGGCCTCGCCGCGCTCGCCCTGCACCGCTTCGCGTCCGCTCCCCCGCTGCTCTCCCTGGACCGCATCGACGTCCTGGTGCCCCGCACCCGGCGCCTGCGTTCGGTCGGCTTCGCCCGGCTCGTGCGCACCTCGGCGATGCCGACTCCGCAGCAGGTCACGGGGGTTCCGGTCGCGCCCGTGCCGCGGGCCATCGCCGACGCCGTGGCGCGGCTCTCCGAGGCGGGTGCGGTGCGCCGGCTGCTCACCGAGGCGGTGCGCGGCGGGCACTGCGAACCGGCCGCCGTCGTGCGGGAGTTGAACCTCGCCCGGCTGCTGACCCGGCCGCACGTGGTGGACGCCGTCGACTCGCTGCTCGCCGAGGGGCGGGCCATCGCCGAGGACCGGCTGTACCGGATGGTCGACGAGTACGGGCTGCCCGCCCCGTTGTGGAACGTCGACCTGCGTCTGCCCGGCGGCCCGCCGCTCGGCGGTGTCGACGCCTACTGGCCCGACCAGGCCGTGGCGGTGGAGCTGGACACGCGGGCCCCTCGCCAGGGCCTCCGGCAGGACGACGACATGCTGTGGTCCGAGTACGTCCGCAAGCGGGAGCACCTGGAGCGGCTCGGCATCACCGTCGTCCACATCACCCCGAAGAAGCTCAGGGACTCGGCGGAGCAGCAGGCCACCGTGGTGCGGACCGCGCTGATGGCGTCGACGGACCGTGAGCCGGCGGCCTATGTCGTGGTGCTGCCCCGATGACACGTGAGACGGGAGCCGTCGGCCAGTGAACGACGGCTCCCGACGGCTCCCGGCGGCTCCCGACGGCTCCCGGCGGCCCTCAGTCACGTCCGCAGAATTCCGCCTCCATGACCGGGATGAAGTCCGCACCGGGACCGTTGAAGTTGAACGCCATCGCGTGGCGGCCGTCCGCCGTCGCCATGGCCACGGACTCCGAGCCGTGGATGTCACCGCCGTGGCCCCAGACGACCGTGCCGCAGGAGGTGGTGACGGGTTCGATGCCGAGGCCGTAGCGCCCGCCCGGCTGTCCCTCGCCCTTCGGGACGGTCGTCTTCATCTCGGCGAGCTGCTTCTTCGGCAGGAGCCTGCCGCGCAGCAGTGCCGTGTAGAAGCGGTTGAGGTCCGCCGAGTTCGAGATCATGCCGCCGGACGCGCCCGCCACGGACGGGTTGAGTTCCGTCACGTCGTGGTGCGGGGCGCCGGGTGCGTCGGAGAATTTCGTGTACGCCCGTGAGCTGGGCCGCGGCAGGGTCGGCTTCGTGGCGGGGGCCGACGTGGCGCGCAGGCCGAGCGGTTCGATGACGCGCCGCTCGATCTGCCGGGCGTACGGCGTGCCCGTGACCTTCTCGATGATCATGCCCGCGAGGACGTAGTTGGTGTTGGAGTACTTCCAGGCGGTGCCGGGGGCGAAGTCCGGTTCGTGGCGCATGGCGATGGCGACCTGCTGCCGGGGTGTCCAGGTGTCGTAGCGGTGGTCGAGGAACTCCTCGGTGAAGACCCGCTGCCGGAAGCCTTTATCGGCCGTGACGTTGAAGATGCCGCTGGTGTGGTTGAGGAGTTGGCGGACCGTGATGCGGTCGCCGTCGTGGCCGTTGCCCTCGACCACGCCCGGCAGCCACCGTCCGACCGTGTCGTCCAGGGAGAGCCGTCCTTCGGCGGCCAGTTGGAGGAGGACGGTGGCGACGAAGGTCTTGGTGATGCTGCCGACGCGGTAGTGGTCGTGGGCCCCACGCGGGGTATTCCGTGCCAGGTCGCCGGTGCCCGCGGCGGCGTTCCACGGGCCACGCCGGTCCGTGGCCTGCGCCGTCACCCCGGGGACGTCCTCGCTCAGGGCCGCCTCCATCGCGCGCAGGGTCTCCCGGTGCCGGTCCCCGCTCCCGGGGGCCGCGACCGCCGCGGGTGCCGCGAGCGCGCCCGCCACCGCCGCCGCGGCCAGCGCCGCCGCCACACCGGTCCGCCGTCTCCTGAGTACCGCCATGTCCGTACCGTCCCTCCGGTCGCCGCAGCAAGGGCTTCGCCGCCCTCGGCCGGTGGGACCCGTGGCCCGTGGCGGCGGGTTGAGCGGCGTCCCGGGGGTTGGGCGGGTTTCAGCCCTTCCGCAGCACCAGTTCGGTGTTGCGGTCGCCCGCCTCGCCGCCCAGCGCGGGCTTCGCGCCGGGCGCGTTGAAGGACAGTTCGCGGTAGAGCGCGGCCAGGCCGGTCTGCGAGAGGTCGGTGAAGTCCGTGCGGTGCGGGGCGGCGGACTCGATGAGCGTGGTGAAGACGGAGACCGTGCCGTCGTGGTTGTCGGCGATCTCCACCACCCGCGCGAGCTGCGGGAAGTCGATGTGCGAGGCGGTGGACACCTCCCAGAAGGACCCGTGCGGAGTCTGGTGCGGGGTGATCCTGTTCTTGTGGCTGTGGCCGTTGACCCAGGCGAGGACGGAGCGGTACCGGCCGAGCAGCGAGACGATCTCGTCGCCGCCGTGCCGGGCCTCGCCGGGGCGTGCCGGGTCGTGGCGGAGGTTGCGCATGGTCCTGCTGGTGTGGTGGCTGAAGACGACGACGTACGACGGGCCGCCGGCGCGCCGCTCGTTGGCCTTGAGCTCGCGTTCCAGCCAGCGGAGTTGGGCGGTGCCGAGGGAGCCTTCGTAATGGCCGCCGGGGTCGGTGGTGTCGAGGCTGATGCCGAGCACGTCGTCGCTGACGCGGAAGGAGTAGTACTGGGTGGCGGCGGCGAGGTTCTGCTGGGTGTAGCCGTGGCCGTGGGGGCCGGGGCCGGTGTGGGCGGGGTCGAGGTGCGCCTGGAGGTACTCGACGGGGGTGAAGGGCGCCCGGGACGGGTCAGGCGTGACGGACCGCATCCGCCGCTTCTCGCTCCGCAGGAGCTCCTTGAACTGCGCACCCTTGGGGTCGCGGCCCCTCTTGACCGCCTTCCAGAGGGCGGCCCCGCGCGACTCGTCCAGGGACATCAACTTCTTTCCCCCGACGGCGAAGTCGGTGAAGTACGAGTCCTTGGGCGACCAGCAGCCGCCGGGGAGCGCGTCGTGGTTGCCGACCGTGGAGTACCAGGGCAGGCCGAGGCCGGGGCTGTTGACCTCGCGGATCGCGGCGTCGAGGAAGCCGTGCAGGTGCGGGAAGCCGAGCCTCTTGTCGGCGTCGCGCAGGGCGTCGTCCGGGTGCCAGTACAGCTTCAGGCCGCTCGCCTGCACGCCCTCGTACCGGCGCGGGTCGCCCGTGTTGGGGGTGATGCGGCCGCCGTTCATCACCTTGAGAAACCAGTCGAGTTCGGCCTTGGAGTTGTTGTCGGTGTTGTCGCCGGTCGTCACGACGCAGTGCAGGGGCGCGCCGGTGGCGGGCGCGCCGCGCAGCGCGTTGACGCGTTCGACGAGGGCGACGGCGCCCGCCACGGACAGGGACTCGTGGGGCCGCCAGGCGCTCGCGGTCTGCGCGCGCAAGTACTCGTACCGCAGCGGGTGCTGGACGTCGACGAGGTGCAGGTCGGTGAATTGCACGAAGGCGGCGAGCGGGGTCCGCCGCTCCTCGCGGCCCGCCCCGGCCGCCGCGAGGTCGCCGCGCACGACGCGCGGCCACGCGGGCCCGTCGCCGAGCCGCCGGTAGCCGGTGGCGCCGTGCGGGGCGGCGACGGTGAGCAGGGTGGTGCCGTTCTTGTACGGCATGAGGGGCGCGGCGGGCGCGGGGCGGGAGCGCGGGACGGTGGCGTGGCCCGCGGGTGCGGCGTTCCCGGAGCCGGCGCCGGGTCCCATCGCGTAGCCGACGCCCGCGGAGAGGGTGACCGCTCCGGTGGCGGCGAGGAACGCGCGGCGGTCGAGTCGGGCGGCGGCGCCGGCCACGGCGGAGGCCGCGTGGGCCGTCGCGCCGGCGGTTGCGGTGACTGTTGCGGTGGCGACAGAGCGTATGCGCGGCATGCGCGGTCTCCCCGAGTGCGAACGCGTCGGCAGTGGTCGCGGTCGCCCCGGCCCGACTTGCGGCCTGCGAACTTCCGCTCGTACTGGATCGTTGGCATCCGGAATGGCCTGTGCGTGAACGAGACGGCAACGGGCAGCGCCGATCACCGTACGTGGATCACCCGGCACCCTGCGCGGTCATGCACTCCTCTCCGACCGGAGAGGAAGCGGTCACTCCACGTTCACCTCGCGGGGAAGGGACGGCTCCGGAGGAGGTCAGCGCACCGGCCCCGAGGCGCGGCCGTGTCCGTCGGCCGGGCGGCGGCGCCACAGTTCCAGACCGATGTCGACGAGCCCGACGCGGTCGAGGTCCGGCACGCTCGCGAGGGGGTGCCAGGCCGCGAGGTCCGTGGACCCGTCGGTCTCGTGGCGCAGTTCGCCGCCGGTGACGCGCCCCTCGTACACGATCCGCAGTCCGTGGAAGTCGGCGACGGCGCCGAGCCTGCGCGGGTAGCGGCGGCGCAGCGAGTCGATGCCGAGGAGCGTGACGGGCTCGACGACATAGCCGGTCTCCTCGTCGGCCTCGCGGATCACGGTGTCGTAGGGGTCCTCCCCGTGGTCCATGCCGCCGCCGGGCAGCGTCCAGCGTTTGCTGCCGTCGCCCGCCACCCAGCGGGCCAGCAACACCTGCCCGTCGCGTACGCATACGGCGTAGGCCGCCACCCGGAGTTCCTTCTGCACGAGGTTGACGCTAGGCGGTTCTTCCTTTGCCCGTCGTTCATCTGCGAGTTCGCCGTGGCTTGTCGCGCGGTTCCCCGCGCCCCTTCCAGGGGTGCAACCGCTCCCCATGTCCCCCTATAGCCGCCCATGTCCTCGATGGCGCATGGCGGAATTGCGTCACGCCCTGATCACAGCTCGGACAACTCTCCCCAAACAGCTGTCACTTGCGTAAGGCTGAGCGGTCATCCGGCCCCGCATTCCGGAACTCTTCGGAAACCCGGGGCCGGGTCGACCCTCCTTCCCGACCTTCACGCACAGGGATGCCGATGCCCAGATCCAGTTCCAGCGCCAGACGCGCGCCCCGTCTCGCGATAGCCGTCGGTCTCACCGCCGCGCTCTGCGCGACCGGGGCCGTGCCCCTCGCCTTCGCGGCGGACGAGACCCCCGTCCCCGCCCCCAAGTCCGCGGGCGGCAAGCTCGGTCCGGCCGACGCCGACCTGCTCGCCGACGCCAAGGCGGAGGGCGAGAAGACCGTCACGATGATGGTGGCCACCGCGCCCGGCGCCACCGAGCAGGTCGCCGGCCAGCTCGACGCCGTCAAGGGCGGCTCGGTCGGCCGCACCTACGACAAGCTCGGCTACGTCCGCGCGACCGTGCCGACCGGCAAGGCCGACGCGGCGATCAAGTCGGCCGCGAAGCTGTCGTCGGTCCACGCCATCGACCTGCGCCACGAGATCGAGCTGGACGACCCGACCCCGGCCGCCGACCGCGCCGAGGGCGCGAAGACCGCCGCCCGCGGGACGTACCCGGGCCCGGACAAGAACACCCCGGCGGACAACCCGTACAACCCGGCCGCCGAGACGGGCGCCGTCGACTTCGTGAAGAAGCACCCGAAGGCGGACGGCCGCGGCACCACCATCGGCATCCTCGACTCCGGCGTCGACCTCGGCCACCCCGCGCTGAAGAAGACCACCACCGGCGAGCGCAAGATCACCGACTGGGTGACGGCGACCGACCCGATCGTGGACGCGGACGGCACCTGGCGCCGCATGACCAACCCGGTCACCGGCCCCACCTTCACCTGGGACAGCGAGACCTGGCAGGCCCCGGCGGGCTCCTTCCAGGTCAACCGCTTCCGCGAGTCGGCCACCACCGGCGGCGACGCCAAGGGCGACATCAACCGCGACGGCGACACCACCGACAGCTGGGGCATGCTCTACGACCCGGCCGCCGGCACCGTCCGCGTCGACCTGAACAACAACAAGGACTTCACCGACGACGAGGTGATGAAGCCGTACAAGGACGGCCACCAGGTCGCCTACTTCGGCAAGGACGACCCGGCGACCGACGTCGTCGAGCGCGTCCCGTTCGTCGTCGAGATCCGCAAGGACGTGCCGACCGACCCGTACGGCGGCGACTGGGTCGGCAAGAAGGCCGACTTCGTCAACATCGGCGTCATCGAGTCCGAGCACGGCACGCACGTCGCGGGCATCACCGCGGCCAACGGCCTGTTCGGCGGCAAGATGAACGGTGCCGCCCCCGGCGCCAAGCTCGTCTCGTCGCGCGCCTGCACCTGGACCGGCGGCTGCACCAACGTCGCGCTCACCGAGGGCATGATCGACCTCGTGACGAAGCGCGGCGTCGACATCGTCAACATGTCGATCGGCGGCCTGCCGGCCCTCAACGACGGCAACAACGCGCGCGCCGAGCTCTACACGCGCCTCATCGACACCTACGGCGTGCAGCTGGTGATCTCCGCGGGCAACTCGGGCCCCGGCGCCAACACCATCGGCGACCCCAGCCTGGCCGACAAGGTCATCTCGGTCGGCGCCGCCATCTCCAAGGAGACCTGGGCCGCCAACTACGGCTCCCAGGTGGAGCGTCCGTACGCGATGATGCCGTTCTCCTCGCGCGGCCCGCGTGAGGACGGCGGCTTCGCGCCGGTCATCTCGGCGCCCGGCTCGGCCATCAACACCACCCAGACCTGGCTGCCGGGCTCCCCGGTCGCCGAGGCGGGCTACAAGCTCCCGGCCGGCTACTCGATGCTGCAGGGCACCTCGATGGCATCCCCGCAGGCCGCGGGCGCCTCGGCGCTGCTGCTCTCCGCCGCGAAGCGCGAGAAGGTCGACCTCACCCCGGCGAAGCTGCGCACCGCGCTGACCTCCACCGCGGACCGCATCCGCGGTGAGCAGGCGTACGCCCAGGGCACCGGCCGCATCAACGTGGTCGACGCCTGGAAGGCCATCGAGGACGACGCGAAGGCCCACACGTACACGGTGAAGGCCCCGGTCGACACCGCCCTGGAGCAGGAGCTGAAGAAGCCCGGCACCGGCATCTACGACCGCGAGGGCGGCCTGAAGGCCGGCCAGAAGCGGACGTACGACGTCACGATCACCCGCACCTCGGGCCCGGACCGCTCCATCAGCCACGAGCTGGACCTCGTCAACAACCACGAGAAGACCTTCCGTCTGCTCGGCGACGACGACATCAAGCTGCCGCTGAACAAGCCGGTCACCGTCAAGGTCCAGGCGAAGGCCAAGTCCGCCGGCCTGCACAGCGCGATCCTCACCGTCGACGACGAGCGCACCGAGGGCATCGACCAGCAGGTCATGTCGACGGTCGTCGTCTCGGCGCCGCTCGCCAAGCCGTCGTTCACCTTCTCCGCCGAGGGCACGGTGCAGCGCAGCGCCCCTCAGTCCTACTTCGTGACGGTCCCCAAGGGCGCCAAGTCCCTTGAGGTCTCCCTCAGCGGCCTGAAGGACAAGAGCCAGACCCGCTTCATAGCGATCCACCCGTACGGCGTCCCGGTCGACTCCACCTCGTCGATCGTCTGCTACCCGAACTACGAGAACCCGGCCAACACCTGCCGCCCGGACCTGCGTTCGTACGCGGAGCCGCAGGCCGGTGTCTGGGAGATCGAGGTCGAGTCGCGCCGTACGTCGCCGCTGCTCGACAACCCGTACAAGCTGAACGTCGCCGCGCTCGGTGTCGACTTCGACCCGGCCGTGCAGACGCTGCCGGAGGCGAAGGTCGGCACGCCCGCCCCCGTCTCCTGGAAGGCCACGAACAACTTCGCGGCCGTCGACGGCAAGCTGAAGGGCGGCTCGCTCGGCTCGTCCAAGTCGGCGCGGCCCAGCATCAAGCAGAACGAGACGCAGACCACCGAGGTCGTCGTGCCCGCGGGCGCGGAGCGTCTCGACGTCGCCATCGGCTCCCCCGCGGACGTCGCCGCCGACCTGGACCTCGCCGTGAAGAAGGACGGCCAGGTCGTCGGTTCGTCGGCGGAGGGCGACTCGGAGGAGACCGTGAGCCTGAAGAAGCCGGCCGCCGGTACGTACACGATCGAGGTGACGGGCTACTCGGTGCCGTCCGGCTCGACCGCGTACGACTACCGGGACGTCTTCTTCTCGGACGCGCTCGGCCAGGTGACCGTCGACGAGTCGAAGCCGGTGAAGCTCGGCAACGGCGCCTCGGCGCAGGTCGAGGCCAAGGTCGAGGCGAAGGCCCCGGCCGCCGCGGGCCGTGAGCTGTTCGGCGAGGTGTCCCTGCTCAACGCGGGCGGCACGGTCGCGGGCAGCGGCAGCGTGAAGGTCGAGAAGGTCACGCCGTAACGGTGTGCGCCTGAAGTACCGCCGGTCGGGCTCTGCCGAGCCCGACCGGCTCTTTTCGTTCCCCGCATCATTCCCCGCAGCGGGTCTTCGCCGCACCCGGCAGGGCATTGAGGACCGTGCGGCGCAGGCTGTCGCGGTCCTTGCCCACGGCCCAGTTGTCGGGCTGGGCCGCGCCCCGGGGGATGGTGATCAGGACGCGGTCGCCGGCCTTCAGGCGCGGGTCGACGTCGTGGTCCATGGGGAAGGTGACGGTGCCGTCCCCCGTCCTCGGCTTGTAGTAGCGGGTCACGTCGAGCGTGACCCGGTCCCGCGCGGCGCCGGGCACCGCGTCGACCGCCGTGACCGTGCCCTCCACGATGAGCCGCGAGCACGCGACGAAGCCCTCGGGGGTGAGGTCCGCCTCCGCGGAGCCCCCGGCGTCCCCGTCCCGCTGCCCCTCCTGCTTCCCGTCCCGCTGCTGGCCGGACGCGGCGCCCTTCGCCCCGTCCGCGTCACTGCTCGTCCCCTGTCCGGCGTCCACCGCCAGCCAGCCGAGCCCGCCGACCACGACCGCGGCCACCGTCGCGGCGACCGCGCCGAGGGAGACCGTGAAGCGGTGCCGGGCCGCCGCGCGCGAGGGCCTGAGCGGAACGGCCTTCTCCGGCGGGGCGGGGCCGGCCGCCAGCGCGTCGCCCACGGCCCCGAGCCGCTCCCTCAGCAGGGCGACGTCCGCGACGGCCGCCGCGTGGGCGGCCGCGAAGTCGGGGTCGCGCAGCGCCTCCCCGGGCACGGGATCGTCCGTGATCGCGAGCATCAGCGCGTCGAAGTCCTCGTCCCGCACCGTCACACCACCTCCCCTTCGTGCAGCCGCGCCCGCAGGAGCCGTACCGCCGTGTGCAGTCTGCTCTTGACCGTGCCCTCCGGGATGCCGAGCTCGTCGGCGATGGCCCGGACCGGCAGGTCGGCGTAGAAACGCAGGACGAGGACCTGCCGCTGGGCGTCCGGCAGCTCGCCGAGGCCCTGGGCGACGGCCAGCGAGGTGGCCCGCGCCTCCGCGCCGTCCTCGTCGGTGGCTTCCCGCCACAGGACGGCGAGCCGCTCGCCGAGCCGCTCCTGCCTGCGCCGGGCCCGGTGCCAGTCCATGGCCAGGTTGGACGCCACGACGGCGGCCCACGCGGACACGTCACGCGGCGCCTCGTGCCCGTCCGCGGCCCGCTCCAGAAGCTTCAGCCGCACCTGCTGCACCCCGTCCGGCAGATCGGCGTGCGGCACCCCGCCGAGCGCGAGCACGGCCCGCACCCGGTCCTCCTGGGCCGCGTCCAGCGGGTCCGCTCCCCCGGCCCCCGTCTGCGCGCGGCGCGTTTTTCTGCGCAGCAATGTGCCCCTCCCCTCCCCGCGTTTCCCCTAGGACGCCCCGGGCGTGCGAAACGTTCACGGCGGCGCGCGGCGAATGTGGCGTCCCGCACCTCGGACAATGGATTGGACAAGGCGGCCCTGGACAGACGCATCATGGAGCCACCCCCCACAGACCGGCCGAGGTCACGAGGCCGCACGCACATATGGAGGACATCCCCGTGAAGGTCGGAATCGTCGGAGCCACCGGTCAGGTCGGCAAGGTCATGCGCAAGATCCTCGTCGAGCGGAAGTTCCCCGTCGACGAGCTGCGCCTGTTCGCCTCGGCCCGCAGCGCCGGGACGGTCATCGACGGCGTGACCGTCGAGGACGCCTCCACGGCCGACTTCACGGGCCTGGACATCGTGCTGTTCTCGGCGGGCGGCGCCACCTCGAAGGCCCTCGCCGAGAAGGTCGCCTCGCAGAGCGCCGTCGTGATCGACAACTCGTCGGCCTGGCGCCGGCACCCCGAGGTCCCCCTCGTCGTCTCCGAGGTGAACCCGCACGCGATCAAGGACCGTCCCAAGGGCATCATCGCCAACCCGAACTGCACGACGATGGCCGCGATGCCCGTCCTCAAGCCGCTGCACGCCGAGGCGGGCCTCGAAGCGCTGGTCGTCGCCACCTACCAGGCGGTGTCCGGCTCCGGTCTCGCCGGGGTCGACGAGCTCTTCGAGCAGATCAAGAAGGTCGGCGAGGACGCGCCGAAGCTCACCCACGACGGCTCCTCGGTCGAGTTCCCCGAGCCGGACAAGTACGTCGCGCCGATCGCGTACAACGTCCTGCCGATGGCGGGCTCGGTCGTCGACGACGGTCTGAACGAGACGGACGAGGAGCAGAAGCTCCGCCACGAGTCCCGCAAGATCCTGGAGATCCCGGAGCTGAAGGTGTCGGGCACCTGCGTGCGCGTCCCCGTCTTCACCGGCCACTCCCTCCAGGTCAACGCCCGCTTCGCGCGTCCGCTGAGCCCCGCGCGCGCCACCGAGATCCTGGAGCAGGCGGAGGGCGTCGTCGTCACCGAGGTGCCGACGCCGCTGGTCGCCGCGGGCAAGGACGACTCGTTCGTGGGCCGCATCCGCAAGGACGAGACCGTCGAGAACGGCCTGGCGTTCTTCATCTCCGACGACAACCTCCGCAAGGGCGCGGCGCTGAACGCCGTCCAGATCGCGGAGCTGGTCGCCGCGGAGCTCAAGGGCTGACGTCCTGTACGTCCCGCAGGGGGCGGTCACCCTTCACCGGGTGGCCGTCCCCTTCTCCTGTGTGGCCGTCCCCTTCGCGCACGCCACCGCCACCAGCGCGAGCCCGGCGAGCGCGCCGCCGAGCCACAGCACGCCACCGGCCCCGCGGCTGTCCGCGACCCGGCCGCCCGCGAAAGCGCCGAGGGCGATCGCCACGTTGAAGATGCCGGCGAAGAGCGCCGACGCCGCCTCGCGGGCGTGCGGGGCGGCCGCCATCACCCAGTTCTGGGCGGAGACCGAGACCCCGCCGTAGGCCAGGCCCCAGGCCACGAGCAGCGCCACCGACGCGGCGAGCGAGGCGCCCGCGGGCACCATGAGCAGCACCACGGCGCCGAGCGCGGCGCAGATCGCGAGCAGCGCCCTGCGCGGGTCGCGGGCCGCGACGGCGCCGCCCGCGAAGTTGCCGACGATGCCGGCTGTTCCGTAGGCGAGGAGCAGCCCGCTGACCAGTCCCGCGCCGATGCCGGGCACCCGCTCCAGGACGGGCCGGACGTAGGTGTACGCGGCGAAGTGGCCGGTGACCAGGAGGGTGACGGCGAGGAGTCCGGCCCGCAGCCTGCCGATGCGCAGCAGACCGGGGAAGGTGCCGAGCCTGACGCCCCGGTCCGCGGGGAGCCGGGGCAGGACCGCGACGAGCAGCCCCGCGACGGCGAGGGCGAGCACCGCGAGGGCCGCGAACCCCCAGCGCCAGCCCGCCAGTTCACCCAGGAGCGTGCCCGCGGGGACGCCGAGCACGGACGCCACCGCGATCCCGCTGAAGATGACCGCGGTGGCCCGCCCCGCGCCCTCCTCGTGGACGAGCCGCACGCCGAGCCCGGCGGCGATGGCCCACACGCCGCCGATGCAGACGCCCACCAGGACGCGGGCGGCGAGCAGGACGCCGAAGGCGGGCGCGAGCGCGGAGGCCACGTTGGCGGCGGCGAGCAGCGCCATCAGGACGGCGAGGACCGTGCGCCGGTCGGCGCGGCGCACAGCGACGGGCAGCAGCAGGGCGGCGAGCGCCGCGACGAGGCCGGGCAGCGTGACGGCGAGGCCCGCGGTGCCGTCCGAGACGTGCAGGCCGGCGCCGATCGAGGTGAGGAGTCCGACGGGGAGCATCTCCGTGGTGACGACGGAGAAGGTGGCGGCGGCGACGGCGAGGACGGCAGGACCGCCGCGCCGCCGCTGCAACGCGACGTCCGGTGTGGGGAGTTGTGTGGTCTGTGACATGGCATCCACCCTGTGGGGGTGCCCGCCGGGGAACAACGCGGAAGATCTCATCCTTGTATGAGCCGGGTTCATCGATCAGCGATGATCGACGACCGGGACGATCAAGGAAGAGGAGCCGCGCGCCATGAGCGGGAACGGGCTGGAGATCCGGGAACTGGAATGTTTCCTGGTGCTTGCCGAAGAGCTGCACTTCGGGCGGGCCGGCGAGCGGTTGTACGTCTCGCAGAGCCGCGTCAGCCAACTGCTCGCCGCCCTGGAGCGACGGATCGGCGCGCGCCTGCTGGAGCGTACGAGCCGACGGGTCGCACTGACCACACTAGGGGAACGCTTCCTTGCCGAACTCCGCCCGTCGTACGACGAATTGGCATCGGTGGTCGGGCGGGCCAGGGCGGCCGCGCGGGGCGTCGAGGGCACGCTGCGGATCGGCTTCCAGGGGACGGCGGACGACCGTCTGATGCGGGCCATCGCGGTCTTCCAGGAGCGGCACCCGGCCTGCGTCGCGGAGATCGTGGAGATCCCCTTCTCCGACCCGTTCGGGGCGGTGCGGCAGAAGGCCGTGGACGCGGCGATCGTGCTGCTGCCGGTCGCCGAGCCCGATCTGGTGCTCGGCCCCGTCTTCTCCAGCGAGCGGCAGACCGTCGCCGTGTCGGTGCGGCACGCCTTCGCGGGGCGCGAGTCGCTCGCGGCGGCGGAGCTCGCGGGGACGCCGCTGATCGCGGCGGCGGCGCCGGCGCCCGCGTACTGGCGCGAGGCACACGCCCCTTCCGCCGCGCCGGGCCCGGCGGTCCGCACGCTCCAGGAGGGGCTGACGCTGGTCGCGGCGGACCGGGGGGCGATGCTGCTGTGCCGTCCGACGGCGGAGTACCACGGCCGCAAGGACGTCGTCTTCGTGCCGGTGGACGGGCTGCCGGACTCGGTGCTCGGGATGGTGTGGCACCGGGACGGCGAGACGGAGCGGGTGAGGGAGTTCGCGCGGGCGGTGGCCGCGGACGAGGCCTGAGCCTCTGTCAGGCCCCGGCCGGCTCCGGCCTGCGCACCTCGAAGTGGAAGCAGCCGTACTCCACGGCGCGGACGTGCACGAGGGCGACCCGCGGGTCGGCGAAGGCCTCGGCGAACGCGGCGTCGAAGCCTCGCTCCTCGTCCTCGGGGATCTCCAGGAGGCGGCCGCCGAGGATGTGCCCCTCGGCGCTGTAGCGACGGACCGTGCGCAGCGCCCCGGCCCGCGAGAACGGATACCCGGCACGCTCCTCCGCCGGCCCCTCGCAGGGGTCGGCGTGGATGAAGACGGGCCCCTGCTCGTCGTAGGCGCCGGGGGTGGCGCCGGTCTCGGCGGCCCAGCGGCGCAGCGGCGCGTACGAGACGAGGGCGATGCGCTCGCCGGGCGCGACGGGCCGCAGACAGCAGCGGAGCGGATGGCCGCCCTCCGGGTCGACGTACGGGAGGCAGGGCCGCCCCGCGTCGTCGGTGACACGGAGCCGGGCGAGGACTTCGGGGGAGATGGGGAGGGGGGTGTAGGCGGTGGCTGTCGGGACCGTGGTCCCTGCGTGCGTGGTGTTCATGAGACGAGCCTCGCGCGGGGGACGGGCAGGGGGCTGGCGGATATCGGACATCGCGTTACGGCGACGCGTCACGGGTCACGCGTCATGAGTCACGCGTCATGAGTCACGCGTTACGGGCCGCGCATTACTGGCCACGTGTTACTGGCCGCCCCACCCCACCCCCCAGGACCCGCGCCCGTTCAGTTCCGCCACGTCCGCGCCCGTCGTTCTGCGGTACGCCGCGTCCAGTTCGGCCAGTTCCTCCTGGGTCAGGACGTCCTCCACGCGGTGGAAGCCCTCCGGGGCGCGCTCCGCGACGGTCTGGAGGATGCGGTCGGCCGGCATGTCGCGGTTGGCGAGGACGATCGCGTTGACGGTCTCCCGCCGTACCTCCTCGTACGCCCGCAGCCCCGCCTCCCGGTCCGGCGCGGTGTGGGCGAGGCAGCGGGCGAGGACGCGGGCGTCGAGGATCGCCTGGGAGCCGCCGTTCGACCCCACCGGGTACATCGGGTGCGCCGCGTCGCCGAGCAGGGTGACCGGGCCGCGGCCCCACCGGGGCAACGGGTCGCGGTCGACCATCGGGTACTCCAGGATGTGCCGCGTGGCGGCGAGCAGCGCGGGCACGTCCAGGTCGCCGATGCGCCAGCCCGTGTAGTGCGGCAGGACGTCGGAGAGCCGCCCGGAGCGGTTCCAGTCGGCGGGCCCCGCCATCCCGTGGTGGTGCGTCGGCGGGAACCGCACCTCCGCCACCCAGTTGAGCAGCGTCCTGCCCCGCTCCAGAGCCCGCCGGGAGATCGGGTAGACGACGAGCTTCGCGGTGGCGTTGCTGCCCGCCACCGCGACGGTCCGCCCGCCGAGCACCGGGTGCCACTCGGCGATGCCGCGCCACATCCGGATGCCGTTCCACAGCGGCGGCCCCTCGCCGGGGTGCAGCACGGCCCGTACCGCCGAGTGCAGCCCGTCGGCCCCGACCAGGGCGCGGACCCGCACGCCGTACTCCCGGGCGCGCGCCATGTCCCGCAGGATCACCCGGAGTCTGCCGCCCTCGTGCTCGGCGAGCCGGACGAAGGCGGTGCCGGTGCGGACCGCGTGGTCGCCGAGCCGCTCGCGGACCGCGTCGAGGAGGAGCAGCTGGAGGGCGCCGCGGTGGATGGAGTACTGGGGCCAGCGGTAGCCGAGGGCGAGGCCGCGCGGTTCGGCCCAGATGCGGTTGCCGTGCCGGTCGAAGTGGACCATCACGTCGGGCGCGACGGCGGTCGCCGCGAGCTGGTCGCCGAGTCCGAGCTCGGTCAGCTCCCGCACGGCGTGCGGCAGGAGGTTGATGCCCACGCCGACGGGCCGCAGCTGGTCGGTGGCGTCCACCACGCGGGTCTCGATGCCCGCCGCGTGCAGGCTGAGCGCGGCGGTGAGCCCGCCGATGCCCGCGCCCGCCACGAGTACGTCGGTCATGGCCGTCGGGCGGCGCGGCCGGTGGCGGCCGGTCTCTCGGTCCCCAGCATCTTCCGTGTCCCCCTGTGCTTCCTGACCGCCCTTGTGGCCGTGGTCTGCGGCCTGCCGGGACCGGTGCGGACGCGCGGAGCGTAGCCGCACCGCAGCGGGAGAACAATGGCCCGGGCGGCCATCCGGAGGGGCATGGAAGGATGGCCGGAAACACCACAAGTCGCACCCACGAAGACGCGACACGTCGTACGAGGAGATGACCGCGTGCCCGGCACCAATCTGACCCGCGAAGAGGCGCAGCAGCGGGCGAAGCTGCTCACCGTTGACTCGTACGAGGTCGATCTCGACCTCTCCGGCGCGCAGGAAGGAGGCACCTACCGGTCCGTGACCACGGTGCGCTTCGACTCCGCGGAGGCGGGCGCCGAGACCTTCATCGACCTGGTGGCCCCCGCGGTCCACGAGGTCGTCCTGAACGGCCACGCGCTGGACGTGGCCGCGGTGTTCCGCGACTCGCGGATCGCGCTGCGGCACCTGCACGAAGGCCGCAACGAACTGAAGGTCGTCGCCGACTGCGACTACACCAACACCGGTGAGGGCCTGCACCGCTTCGTCGACCCGGTCGACCAACAGGCGTACCTGTACACGCAGTTCGAGGTCCCGGACGCGCGCCGCGTCTTCGCGTCCTTCGAGCAGCCGGACCTGAAGGCGACCTTCCAGTTCACGGTGAAGGCGCCGGCCGGCTGGACCGTGATCTCCAACTCCCCCACGCCCGAGCCGAAGGACGACGTCTGGTCCTTCGAGCCGACGCCCCGCATGTCCACGTACGTCACGGCCCTGATCGTCGGCCCGTACCACGCGGTCCACTCGTCGTACGAGGGTCCCGGCGGCCAGTCCGTGCCGCTCGGCATCTACTGCCGTCCCTCGCTCGCCGAGTTCCTCGACGCGGACGCGATCTTCGAGGTGACGCGGCAGGGCTTCGACTGGTTCCAGGAGAAGTTCGACTACACGTACCCCTTCGCCAAGTACGACCAGCTCTTCGTCCCGGAGTTCAACGCGGGCGCGATGGAGAACGCGGGTGCGGTGACCATCCGCGACCAGTACGTGTTCCGCTCGAAGGTGACCGACGCGGCCTACGAGGTGCGGGCCGCGACGATCCTGCACGAGCTGGCCCACATGTGGTTCGGCGACCTGGTCACCATGGAGTGGTGGAACGACCTGTGGCTGAACGAGTCGTTCGCCACCTACGCCGAGGCCGCCTGCCAGGCGTACGCGCCGGACTCGAAGTGGCCGCACTCCTGGACGACGTTCGCCAACTCCATGAAGACGTGGGCGTACCGCCAGGACCAGCTGCCGTCCACGCACCCGATCATGGCGGACATCCGTGACCTCGACGACGTCCTGGTCAACTTCGACGGCATCACGTACGCGAAGGGGGCGAGCGTGCTGAAGCAGCTCGTCGCGTACGTCGGCGAGGACGAGTTCTTCCGGGGCGTGCAGGCCTACTTCAAGCGGCACGCGTTCGGCAACACGCGCCTGTCCGACCTGCTGGGCGCGCTGGAGGAGACCAGCGGCCGGGACCTGAAGACGTGGTCGAAGAAGTGGCTGGAGACCGCGGGCATCAACATCCTGCGGCCGGTGGTCGACGTCGACACATCGGGGGTCATCACCTCCTTCGCCGTCAAGCAGGAGGCCCCCGCGCTCCCCGAGGGCGCGAAGGGCGAGCCCACGCTCCGTCCGCACCGCATCGCGATCGGCCTCTACGACCTGGACGACGCGTCCGGCAAGCTGGTCCGCACGGACCGCGTGGAACTGGACGTCGACGGCGAACTGACCGCGGTGGACGAGCTGGTGGGCAAGGCCCGCCCGGCGGTCATCCTCCTGAACGACGACGACCTCTCCTACGCGAAGGTCCGCCTGGACAGCGAGTCCCTCGCCTTCGTCACCGACCACATCGGCGACTTCGAGGCGTCGCTGCCGCGGGCGCTGTGCTGGGCGTCGGCGTGGGACACGACGCGCGACGCGGAGCTCCCGACGCACGAGTACCTCTCCCTGGTCCTCTCCGGCATCGGCAAGGAGTCCGACATCGGCGTCGTGCAGTCGCTGCACCGCCAGGTGAAGCTGGCCCTCGACCTGTACGCGGCCCCGGCGCGCCGGGACGCGGCGCTGGCCCGCTGGACCGAGGCGACGCTGGAGCACCTGCGGGCGGCCGAGCCCGGCAGCGACCACCAGCTGGCGTGGGCCCGCGCCTTCGCCGCGACGGCACGCACGGACGCGGACCTCACGCTCCTGGAGCGCCTGCTCGACGGCTCGGAGTCGATCGACGGACTGGCCGTGGACACCGAGCTGCGCTGGGCGTTCGTGGCGCGGCTCGCGGCGACCGGGCGGCTCGACGAGGCGGGCATCGAGGCGGAGCTGGAGCGGGACAGGACGGCGGCCGGCGAGCGGCACGCCGCCTCCGCCCGGGCGGCGCTGCCGACCGCCGAGGCGAAGGCGGCGGCCTGGGCTTCGGTCGTCGAGTCCGACACGCTGCCCAACGCCATCCAGGAGGCGGTGATCAGCGGCTTCGTCCAGACCGACCAGCGTGAGCTTCTCGCTCCGTACACGGAGAAGTTCTTCGCCACGGTGAAGGACGCGTGGGACTCTCGCTCCCACGAGATGGCCCAGCAGATCGCCGTCGGGCTCTATCCGTCGCTCCAGGTCTCTCAGGAGACGCTGGATGCGACGGATGCGTGGCTTGCCGCGGCGGAGCCGTCGGCCGCGTTGCGCCGCCTCATCACGGAGTCCCGCGCCGGAATCGACCGCGCCCTCCGCGCCCGCGCCGCAGACGCCTAACCTCCCCCGGCCTGCCCACCCCCACCGGGGGCCGGGCAGGCCCCTCCCCCTGCGGCCCGCACATGGCCGGTCGCGCAGTTCCCCGCGCCCCTGAGGGGGGCGCCCCTGCCGTCCCCTATCCACCGGTCGCATGTGGTTGCGCGCGCAGTTCCCCGCGCCCCTGGACTGCCTGCCGGCAGCCAAGGGGCGGGGGGAGCCGCTCAAGGCCGCAGCGAAAAGACGAGACCAGCCACTCAGGGGCGCGGGGAACGGCGCGAGCAACCACACACAGCCGCGAGCCAAAAAACGACAGCAGCCACCCCAGGGGCGCGGGGAACTGCGCGCCCAGCCACAAACAACCGGCGGCGAAAAGACGGAGGCCAGCCACCTCAGGGGCGCGGGGAACTGCGCGAGCGGCCACATGCGGCCCGCAGCCGGGGACGGTGAGAAGCAACGCCAGGGCAGGGGCGCGGGGAACTGCGCGAGGGGCCGCACACCACCCGCAGGCAAGCCGGGTCAGTGAGGGGCAGAGGATCGCGTGGGGACTGCCGCCCGGAGGGTGGCGAGGACGCGGGACACCGCCGTACCCCCAGCCGCCCCCCTCCGCACCGCAGCAACAACATGCCGAGTGGGATGATCGTCAGAGAGCGCGCGCATGGTCACACCGGCGCGACTCGCCGCAGCCATACGAGGCACAAGCGCCACCCCCATCCCCGCCTCCACCATCGCCAGGATCGCCGTCCACCCGGACGCCGAGTGCGCCTGCTCCGGAGTGAAGCCCGCCCCCTCGCACGCCGCCCGGGTGATCTCGGACCAGGGCCCGCTCCCGCCGAAGATCCACGGCTCGGCGGCCAGGTCGGCGAGGCGCAGCCCCTCCGCCGACGCCAGCCGGTGGTCGCCGGGCAGCGCCACGTCCAGCGGGTCGGCGAGCAGGGACTCCCGGGTGAACCGCGTGTCCGCGTCGGTCTCCGCGGGCGCCTGGACGGCCAGGGACAGGGCGATGTCGACCTCGCCGGCCGCGAGGAGTTCGTACGCCTGGGCCGCCTCGGTCTCCCGTACCCGTACGGAGATGCCGGGCGCCGCCTCCCGCAGCGCCCGCACCGCGGGCACGACCAGCGCGGGCACGGCCGTCGAGAACGCGCCGACCCGCACCTCCCCCGCCTCCCCCTGCGCGTAAGCCGTCAACTCCGCGTCCGCCCGCTCCAGTTGGGCGAACACCGCCTCCGCGTGCCGCAGCACGAGATGCGCGGCGTCGGTGAGGCGGACCCGCCGCCCGTGCGCTTCCAGGAGCGGTACGCCGAGCTGCTTGGCGAGGTTGGACAGCTGCTGCGAGACCGCAGAAGGCGTCATCCGCAGCGTCTGCGCCGTCGCCGTGACGGTCCCCCGCTCACTCAACGTGCGCAGGATCTGCAGCTTCTTGATGTCCCACTCGCTCATGAGCCCAACGTACCGACTGGTCAGGAGCATCACTTCGTGCGGGCCGCGCCGAGCACGACCCCGCCCAGGATCAGCCCCATGCACAGCACCTGCAGCCACCCCATCGCCTCGCCGAGGACCGCGAAGGAGAGCAGGGCGACGCAGACCGGCTGGAGGTAGTAGACGACCCCGGCGCGGGCGGCGCCGATGAGCGCGATCGCCTTGTTCCAGGCGAAGAAGGCGACCGCCGACGACACCACGCCGACGTAGAGGAGCGGGGAGACCGTGCCGACGGTGGGCTGGAAACCGCCCTGCACCGCGTAGCTGACCAGGAACACCGGGAGCAGCATCAGCGCGCCGAGCACGAATGTCGAGAAGAGGAAGGGGAGCCCGTCGATCTCGGCCGGCTTGCGCTTGAGCAGCGCGCTGTACGAGCCGAAGGAGAGCGCGGCCGCGATGATCCAGAGGTCGCCGACCGCGAAGTCCATGGCGAGCGAGCCCTTGCTGACCAGGAGCAGGACACCGGCGCAGGCGACGAGCATGCCGGTGACGCGGCGCACGCCGAGCCGGGTGCCGCCGAGCCGTTCGTAGCCGGCCATCAGGACGGGCGACGCCGCCATGATCATGCCCATGTTGCCCGCGGTGGTCGTCATGCCCGCCTGGTTCACGAGGGTGTTGTAGACGGTGACGCCCAACAGCGAGGCGACGAGCAGGAATTTGAAGTGCTCACGGAGCACTTTCCGCTGCCGCCAGGTCCGGCGCGCCGCGAACGGCGCGACCGCCGCGATGGCGATGATCCAGCGCCAGAACGCGTGCTGGACGGGCGGCACGCTGTCGTGCAGGGCCCGGGAGGTGACGAAGCTGCCCGACCAGACGACCGTGGCGAGGGCCGCGAGGGCGAGGCCGACGCCGATGGGGCGCGCGGCCGCCTTCGCGGCGGCCGACGCGGTGTGAGCGGGGGTCCGGTCCAGGACTGCCACGGGGTATCCCTTGCCTCTCTCCCCGCGGTGGCGGGGCGTATGGGGTGTCTCGGTGCGGTGCGGGACCACCGTGACACCCCCGCACCCATCAGGTCCATCGAATCTTTTCGCTGATTCTTTGAAGGGGAACTGAAGGGTTCGATGGAGGGCTGCCGGGGCTACGCCGCGCCCCACTCCTCCAGCGCCGCCGCCACCTCCCCCACCCCCGCGTCGTCCGCCGCCCACGCCACGTATCCGTCGGGGCGGACCAGGACCGTCGTGCGGCGGCCGCTCGACCAGTGGGCGGGCACGGCACGCCCCGTCCCGCACTCCTTCTCGCCCTCCGGTGTGATGAGGACGAACTCGCCCGCGCGCAGGGCCTCGTAGAGTCGACCCTCCTTGAGTGCGACGTCGGGTACCCGCCGTCCGACGAGCCGGTGGGCGCCCTTCGGGGACCGGTACGCGATCCCGACGCCCGTGACCCGGCCCGTCGCCTTGGCACGCACCGCGGGCACACGGTCGACGAAGGCGGTGAGGGCGGTGCGGGCCGCGCGCGTCCACGGATGCTTGGCCATCGCGAGCCTGACGATCCCGCCACTGCTGCGGAGCGCCGCCCTGCCGACCGGGTACCGCTCGGATTCGTAGGTGTCCAGGAGGCCGTGCGGGGCGCGGCCGTGGACCGCGGCGGCCAGTTTCCAGCTCAGGTTCGCGGCGTCCTGGAGTCCGGTGTTCATGCCCTGGCCGCCGGCCGGTGAGTGGACGTGCGCGGCGTCCCCGGCGAGGAAGACGCGCCCCACCCGGTAGGCGGGCGCCTGCCGTTCGTCGCTGTGGAAGCGGGACATCCAGCGGGCGTCGTGCATCCCGAAGTCGCGGCCGAGCGCCTGCCGGACGATGCCCTTGACCTCGTCGAGGTCGAGGGGCTCGCTGTCGGGGACATCGCGCGAGCGGTTCCAGCCGATGACGCGGTAGTAGCCGTCGGCGAAGGGCGCGATGAAGGCGAAGACGTCGCCCGCGGCGTCGGCGGTGAGCAGTGTCTGCGGCTTCTCGGCGAGTTTGACGTCGGCGAGGACGAGCGAGCGGATGACGGACCTGCCGGGGAAGGGCAGTCCGACCGCCTCGCGCACGGCGCTGCGCAGGCCGTCGGTGCCGACGGCGTAGGCGGCGCGCAGCGTGCCCGGCTCGCCGCCGGGGCCGCGGACCCGGAGCGTCACACCCTCCGCGTCCTGGACGAGTCCGGTCACCTCGGTCTCGTACGCGAAGCGCACCCCGGCGTCGGCCGCGCGCCGCTCCAGGACGCGCTCGACCTCATACTGCGGGAGGACGAGGAGATGCCGGAAGCGGGACGGCAGCCGCGAGAAGTCCAGCGAGAGGCGGCCGAAGAGGCGGAGCCTGTCGAGCGGTTCCCCCGCGGCCTCCAGCTCGTCGGCGAGGCCCCGCGCGTCCAGCTGCTCCAGGGTGCGGGCGTGCAGGACCATCGCGCGGGAGAGGTTGCTGATGCCGGGCGCCCGCTTCTCCACGAGGGAGACGGGGACGCCCGCGGCGGCGAGGTCCCCGGCGAGCAGCAGCCCGGTGGGGCCGGCGCCGACCACCACGACGGCGCCGCCGCCGGTGCCGGTGCCTTCGGTGGGATTCGCGTTCTTCTTCGTGTCGCCGGTCGTGCCGTTCATGGCCGCCTCCTGATGCCAACACGTGCGGGTCAACGCTCGTTGGTCAACACTTGTGGGTCAACGCTTGTTGGCCAACGTACGACCGCACCCATGGACTGTCAACGGCTGTTGGCCTACGTTTGTTGGCATGACGGAAACGACCCCTGCCCGCCGCTCCGACGCGACCCGGGCCGGCATCCTCGCCGCGGCCCGCGAGCGCTTCGCCGCGGACGGGTACGAGCGTGCGACGATCCGCGCCATCGCCAAGGACGCCCGCATCGACCCCTCGATGGTGATGCGCTACTACGGCAACAAGGAGGGGCTCTTCGCCGCCGCCACCTCGGTCGACCTGCGGCTGCCGGACTTCGCCGAGGTGCCGGGGGCGGACGTGGGGCGGGTCCTGGTGACGCACTTCCTCGATGTGTGGGAGGGCGACGAGGTGCTCACCGCGCTGCTCCGGGTGGGCATCACCAATGAGGCGGGGGCGGAGCGCATGCGGGAGATCTTCGCGGCACAGCTGCTGCCGGTCGCGCGCGAGGTCTGCCCCGACCCGGCCGAGGCGCCGACGCGGGCGGCGCTCTGTGCCGCGCAGGTGCTGGGTCTCGCCCTGACGCGGTACGTCCTGCGGTTCCCGCCGTCGGCGGCGCTGACGCGGGAGGAGATCACGGACTGGCTGGCGCCGACGCTCCAGCGCTATCTGACGGCCGAACGCCCGTGAGCACGCCGAGGGCGCCTTCCGGCGACGTACCGGGTACGTCGTCGGAAGGCGCCCTCGGCGCGGAAAGCCCGGAAGCTGCGGGTCAGCCCTGCTTCTGCTGCTTGCGGGACTTGTCGCCGACCATCACGAGGCCCGCGATCACCAGGAACAGCACGATGGGCGCGGCGACATACAGGCCGAGCGTGTCGATGACGCTCAGGCCGGGGCCCGGGTCGTCACCGTCGTCACGCACGGCCGCGAGGGCGGGGGACGACATGAGCAGCATCATCAGCGTCGTGCCGGAGGCCAGGGCGCCGGCGCGCAGTGCGTTCTTCTTGTCCACGGTGCCAACGTAGCGAACTCCTAAACGGGGTGCGCGCCCGGGGGTGCCGTACGGGCGCCCCGGCCCTCCGCCGAACCGTCGCGGAACACCGCCATGAGGGCGTGCAGCCGCGGCGACGCGGCGAGTTCCTCCAGGGTGACGGGGTGTCCGCCGGCGTCGGCCACGGGCAGGCGCCAGTTGGGGTACTGGTCCCAGGTGCCGGGCAGGTTCTGCGGCCTGCGGTCGCCGACCGCGTCCGGGAGCCAGACGCCGATCATGCGGGCCGGGGTGGCCAGCAGGAAGCGGTGCACGGCGCGGATCTCGTCCTCCTCGCAGCCGATGCCGCCGGGCAGCATGCCGAGCCGGCAGAGCAGCCCGAGCCATTCGCGCACGTCCGCGGCGGCCTCGGCCCGCTCCTGCGCCAGCGGCCTGGTCAGCAGGCCCAGGTCGTGGCGGAGCCGGACGTGTTCGCCGGTGAGGCGGGCGGCGGTCGGGGGCAGGTCGTGCGTGGTGGCGGTGGCCACGCAGTCGGCGCGCCAGGCGTCGGCGGGCAGCGGGCGGCCCGTGCCCTGCCAGTCCCGCTCGAACCAGAGCACCGAGGTGCCGAGCACGCCGTGCTCGCGCAGGGTCTCGCGGACGCCCGGCTCGACCGTCCCGAGGTCCTCGCCGATGACGAGGGCGTCCGCGCGGTGCGCCTCCAGGGCGAGGACGGCGAGCATCGCCTCGGCGTCGTACCGCACGTACGTCCCCTCGGTGGGCTCGCGGCCCTCCGGGACCCACCAGAGCCGGAACAGGCCCATGACGTGGTCGATGCGGAGCGCGCCCGCGTTCCGGAGCAGGCCGCGCAGGAGAGCGCGGTAGGGGGCGTAGCCGGACTCGGCGAGGCGGTCCGGGCGCCAGGGCGGCAGGCCCCAGTCCTGGCCGCGCGCGTTGAAGGCGTCCGGCGGGGCGCCGACCGACATGCGCGGGGCGAAGTGCCGCTGCTGCGCCCAGGCGTCGGCGCCGCCCGGATGCACGCCGACCGCGAGGTCGTGCACCAGGCCGATGTCCATGCCCGCCTCGCGGGCGGCGCGCTGGGCGGCGGCCAGCTGGGTGTCGGTGAGCCAGGCGAGGCGGCAGTGGAAGTCGACGCGGTCCATCGCCTCGCGGCGGGCGCGGGCCGTGCCGGGCGAGTCCGGGTCGCGCAGCGCGGCGGGCCAGGAGTGCCAGTCGGGGCCGTGGATCTCGGCGAGGGCCGACCAGGTGGCGTGGTCCTCCAGGGCGGGGCCCTGTTCGGCGAGGAAGGCGTTGTACTCGGCGCGGCGGCCGGGGCCGAGGGGGACGTCGTGGAGCAGTTCGAGCGCCTCGCGCTTGAGGGCCCACACCGCGTCACGGTCGATCAACTCGCCCTGTTCCAGGACCCCTTCGCGCAGCCGTGCCGCCCGCCGGCACAGCTCTTCGGCCCGCTCGCGCGCCGCGCCCCGCAGATACGCGAACTCCGGGACCGCCTCGACGCGCAGGTGCACGGGGTCGGGAAAGCGGCGCGAGGAGGGCCGGTACGGGGAGGGATCGCTCCCATGCCCCTCCGGGGCGGCGGGCACGGCCGCGTGCAGCGGGTTGACCTGGACGAAGCCCGCGCCCAGGACGCGGCCGGACCACGCGGCGAGATCGGCGAGGTCGCTCAGGTCCCCCATGCCCCAGGAGTGCCGGGACAGCAGGGAGTAGAGCTGGACCAGCAGCCCGTGCGCGCGCCGCTCCGGGGTCCTGATCCGGCGGGGCGCGGCGATGAGGTGGGCCTCGGCGTCACTGCGGCCGGGGCACCGCACGCGGAGCCGGTGGACCCCGGGCGGCAGGGGCTCGGGGAGCCGCGCGGCACCGTCCGGTGCGCCTGGGCCGTCCGGCACGGTCCACTCGGCCGTTCCGCCCTCCTCCAGGTCCACCCGCACCCGTGACCCCGCGGGGAGTTCCGCGAGGGACGGGGGCAGGGGGGCGTCCGTCCAGAGCACCACGGTCGGCGGGAGCAGGCGTGCGGACAGTTCCGTCTCGCGTGCGGCCAGCGCGGCCCCGGCGGCTTCCGGAGTGCTCGCGTCCACATCCAGGGCGGCCAGGGCGGCGATCACCGCGGTGTCGGAGGCCGGGACGGTGTGCCCCGGGGACGGAGAGTAGGAGGTGGCCACGCCGTACGAAGCGGCCAGCCGCGCAAGAGGCATCAGACCGCCATGGTGTCCAGGCCCGAGGCCATACCGGTGGAGGTGGGCTCGCTGGTCAGCGGCGCGGCGTCGGCGAGGGGCGGCTCGCTGGTCAGCGGCGCGGCGTCGGCGAGCGGGGGCTCACTGGTGAGGGGCGGCTCGCCGCAGCCGCAGGAGAACGAGCCGTCGAGGCCCGAGTCGGGGTGGGAGACCTGTTTGGAGAGCGCGGAGAGCAGAAGGTTGGCGGAAGCGGCCACGTGGGAGCTCCTTTTCAGGGGGCAGGTCTCGGCAGCCCTACCCAGTGCGCGGACGCGCAGACGTATACGTTGCCACAACGTGACCCTGGTCACATCCACTTCCCCGTACGGAAGTTGTCTTCCGCAGCCCGTCCCGCCCCGGAAGAACGGGCTCCGCCCCGTCCGCCGCCGGGAAGATGTCCACCGTCGTCACCCCCTAGCCCCCCGTTCCGGAAATTCGGGCAGGTTCCGCGAAGAATCCCCCGGCCGGTACCGCCTCCCGTTGACACCTCAGCCGCCTCAGTGGTGGGCTCACTGCCACATGTGACGCAAGGGACCGCAAGGACCCCGAGGGACGAGAACAGGGGCGAGGGCCGTGCAGTTGCGGCGCAGGAAGGGCGCGGCCGCCATCGCGGTCGCCGTGATCGCGGGCACGCTCGGCGGCGCGCACGGCGCCCTCGCGGCCCCGGGAGCGCCCGGCCGGCCCGGTGTTCCCGCCACGTCCCCCGACGGCGGCGGCAAGGACGGCCGCGGGGCCGCCGTCTCCGACCTGCCGTCCGTCTGGCCGCGCCCCCAGTCGATGAGCGCGGCGGGAAGCGCCGTCACCGTCGGCGACGACGTCGTGCTCGTCACGGCCGACGGCAGGACATCCCAGGGGAAGCCGGACGGCGCCGATGCCGACCCGTACGCCCTGGAAGCCCTCCGCGCCGTCCTGCGCGACGCGGGCGCCCGCCGGATCACCGAGGTGCGGGACGGCGACCCGCTGCCCGCGGGCGGCACCCTCGTCGTGCGCGCCGGCGGGACCGGCGCCGACCGGGCGCTGCGCTCCCTCGGCGCCCGCGAGCACGGCGACCTGCCGGCGGGCGGCTACCGGCTGGCCGTCGGCCGCGTCGCCGGACGCGACACCGTCGCCCTCGCGGGAGCCGGTGCGGACGGCCTCTTCCACGGCGTACAGACCCTGCGGCAGATCGTCGGCGGCGCGCAGGGCACCCGCCTCGTCCCCGGCGTCCAGATCCGGGACTGGCCGGGCACCGCCGTGCGCGGCATGGCCGAGGGGTTCTACGGCACCCCCTGGACGCGCGAGCAGCGGCTCGCCCAGCTCGACTTCATGGGGCGCACCAAGCAGAACCGGTACCTCTACGCCCCCGGCGACGACCTCTACCGCCAGGCCCGCTGGCGCGAGCCCTACCCGGCGGACCAGCGGGCCGACTTCCGCGCCCTCGCGCAGCGCGCCAGGGCCAACCACGTCACGCTCGCCTGGGCCGTCTCCCCCGGCCAGGCCATGTGCCTGTCGTCCGAGCGGGACGTCAAGGACCTCACCCGCAAGATCGACGCCATGTGGGCGCTCGGCGTGCGCGCCTTCCAGCTCCAGTTCCAGAACGTCAGCTACAGCGAGTGGCACTGCGAGCAGGACGCCGAGACCTTCGGGTCGGGGCCGGAAGCCGCCGCGAAGGCGCAGGCCCGGGTCGCGAACGCGGTCGCCGCGCACCTGCGCGTCCGCCACCCGGGCGCGCACCCGCTCTCCCTGATGCCGACCGAGTACTTCCAGAAGGGGACGACCGAGTACCGCGCGGCCCTGTCCCGCGCGCTGGACCACCGCGTCGAGGTGGCCTGGACCGGCGTCGGCGTGGTCCCGCGGACCATCACCGGGCGCGAACTGGCGGGCGCCCGCGAGGCGTTCGGCGCGCACCCGCTGGTCACGATGGACAACTACCCCGTCAACGACTTCGCGCAGGACCGCATCTTCCTCGGCCCCTACACCGGCCGCCAACCCGCCGTCGCCACCGGCTCGGCCGCCCTCCTCGGCAACGCCATGGAGCAGCCGGCCGCCTCCCGCATCCCCCTCTTCACGGCCGCCGACTACGCCTGGAACCCGCGCGCCTACCGCCCCCACGAGTCCTGGCTCGCCGCCATCGACGACCTCGCGGGCGGCGACCCGAAGGCGCGGGGCGCGCTGCGGGCCCTCGCGGGCAACGACGCCTCTTCCGTGCTCGGCGCCGACGAATCGGCGTACCTGCGGCCGCTCATGAGCGAGCTGTGGCGCGCCCGCACGACGAAGGACCGGGCGCGGAACGCGCGTGCCGCCGAGCGCCTGCGCGCCGCCTTCACCGTGATGCGGGAGGCGCCCGAGCGCCTCGCCGACAGCGCGCTCGACGACGAGGTGCGCCCCTGGATCGAACAGCTTGCGCGCTACGGCGAGGCCGGCGAGACCGCGGTCGACCTCCTGACCGCCCAGTCCGCCGGCGACGGCGCGGCGGCCTGGCACGGTGCGCGCACCCTGGCGAAGCTCAGGAAGGAGCTCGGGCGCAGCGGCGTCACCGTTGGCAAGGGCGTCCTCGACCCGTTCCTCGCGCGCGTGCAGAAGGCGTACGCGGCGTGGGCGGGGACCGACAGGAAGCGGGCCTCGGACGGCGCGACGGCGCGGTTCGGCCGCGACCGGGCGCTCGCCGCGGTGACGGCGCTGACCGACCCCGGCACGCGGGGCACCGTCGAGGCGCACGTTCCGGGGAAGGGCTGGCAGCGGATCGGGGCCCTCTCGGAGAAGGGCTTCACCGAGCTCGACCTCACGAAGGGAGAGCCGGTGCGCGCCGACGCGGTCCGGGCCGCGGCCGCCGACGGCACCGTCCGCCACCTCGTCCCCTGGTTCGCCGACACCCCCGCCGCCCGCCTGTCGCTGTCCCGCACCGAGGCCGACGCGGAGATCGGCGGCGGCCCGCTGCGGATCTCCGCGAAGCTGCTCCCGCTGCGCCCCGGTGACGTCGGCGGACGGCTCCGGGCGAAGGCCCCCGAGGGCATCGAGGTACGGGTCCCCGACAGGTCCACGCTGCCCCGCGGCACAGAGGTCGCCGTGCCGGTCGACATCACCGTGCCGGCGGGCACGCGCGCGGGGACGTACGAGATTCCGCTCGCCTTCGGCGGCGAGACCCGCACGGTCTCGGTCCGCGCCTTCCCCCGCACCGCGGGGCCCGACCTGGCACGCGGCGCGAAGGCGTCGTCGTCGGGTGACGAGACGAAGGACTTCCCCGCGTCGGGCGCCGTCGACGGGGACCCGGAGACCCGCTGGTCGTCACCGGCCGAGGACGGCGCGTGGTGGCAGGTGGAGCTCGCGGAGCCGGTCAGGCTCGGCCAGGTGGTGCTGCGCTGGCAGGACGCGTACGCGAAGGGATACCGCGTGCAGACGTCCGCCGACGGCCGGACCTGGCGCACGGCGGCGACCGTCCGGGACGGCAGGGGCGGCCGTGAGGCGGTCCGCATGGACGCGCGTGACACCCGCTACATCCGCGTGCAGGGCGACGAGCGGGCCACGCGCTTCGGCTACTCGCTCTGGTCCGTGGAGGCGTACGCGGTCGCCGAGGATTAGCGGCGACCGCGTACGGCCCGAGTGCGTTCGCACACACGTACAACAAAGGCCCGGATCGACTGCTAGGCGGAAATGCCGTCGATCCGAGCCATCGCGTCGTCCGCGCCGAACGGCTGCAAGTACGGCAGCCAGCGCGGATCCCTATGTCCGGTCCCGATGATGCGCCACGCGAGACCCGACGGCGGCGCGGGTTTGTGCCGCAGCCGCCAGCCGAGCTCCATGAGATGCCGGTCGGCCTTGACGTGGTTGCAGCGGCGGCAGGAAGCCACCACGTTGTCCCAGGCGTGCTGGCCGCCTCGGCTCTTGGGAATGACGTGGTCGACGCTGGTTGCGACGCCACCGCAGTACATGCACCGGCCGCCGTCGCGGGCGAAGAGCGCCCGTCTGGTCAGCGGAACGGGCCCCCTGTAAGGGACCCGCACGAACCGCTTGAGGCGGACCACGCTGGGTGCGGGGACGGTGCGCGTCGCGCTGTGCATGAAGGCGCCGGATTCCTCGAGGCAGAGAGCCTTGTTCTCCAGGACGAGGACGAGCGCGCGGCGGAGCGGTACGACGCCGAGGGGCTCGTACGACGCGTTGAGGACCAGGACATGCGGCACGGATGCCTCCTTGTACGCCGGCGGCGCGTGGCTCGCGCCGGGACGATCTGCAAGCCAGTCTCCCCTCATGCCTGGTCGTAGCGCCAGCATGTACTCGTAACGGCCTTGAAGTGTTTTCGACCACAGCGGCCGCGACGGCCGCCTCTCTCTTCTCCTCCTTGGTTCTTCCCGAGTGAGCACCGTCTCTCCCTCGAACATGACAACGATCCACACACGATGCCCCGTTAGTGTGGTGAATCTGCCCGGCTCCCCCCACTCCGCCGGTTCCGCTTCGATGGCGGTTCTTCGTTCGCCGGGCAGGCCGCGATACCTGGAGGTACCTGCCGTGTTCTTGTCCGTCCTGTCGGCAGCCGGAACGGACCCGGACGACACGCCACAGACCAAGCCGCCCACGCTCGAGGACGCCCAGGAGAGCGCCACGAACGCGGCCAGCTGGGTCGAGCAGAACTGGTCCACGTGGCTCGGTATCGGCCTGCGCATCGTGCTGATCGTCACGATCGCCGTCGTCCTGCGCGTCCTGGTGCGCCGCGCCATCACCAAGCTGATAGACCGCATGAACCGCACGGCGCAGGCCGTGGACGGCACGGCGCTCGGCGGCCTCCTGGTGAACGTGGAGCGCCGCCGCCAGCGCTCGCAGGCGATCGGCTCGGTCCTGCGCTCGGTCGCCTCGTTCCTGATCCTCGGCACGGCCGGGCTGATGGTCCTGAGCGCCTTCGAGATCAATCTGGCCCCGCTGCTGGCCTCCGCGGGTGTGGCGGGCGTCGCGATCGGCTTCGGTGCGCGCAACCTCGTGACGGACTTCCTCTCCGGCGTCTTCATGATCCTCGAGGACCAGTACGGCGTGGGCGACTCGATCGACGCGGGCGTGGCCTCCGGCGAGGTCATAGAGGTCGGCCTGCGCGTCACGAAGCTGCGCGGCGACAACGGCGAGATCTGGTACGTCCGCAACGGCGAGGTCAAGCGCATCGGCAACCTCTCCCAGGGCTGGTCCACGGCGGGCGTCGACGTCACCGTCCGCCCGGACGAGGACCTGGACAAGGTGAAGGCGACGCTGGCGGAGGTCGGCGAGGCCATGGCCAAGGACGAGCCGTGGAACGAGAAGCTGTGGGGGCCCGTGGAGATCCTCGGCCTGGACAGCGTCCTTCTCGACTCGATGGTGATTCGCGTCTCGGCGAAGACGATGCCCGGGCAGTCCTTGGGTGTCGAGCGTGAGCTGCGCTGGCGCATCAAGCGGGCGTTCGACGAGGCGGGGATCCGCATCGTGGGCGGCCTGCCGCTGACGGTCCAGGAGGACCCCTCGGACCCCTCCGCCTCCATGGCGGCCCCGTCCGCCTACGCCTCGGCCACGTCTCCTCAGTCCCTGGCGGCTTCCCCGATACCACCGGCTCCGCCGAATCTGTCGAAGTAGCGCGGCGCGGCTTTGGTGGGCCGGTGCCTTCGATGCTTACCGGGGCCGCCCGGACTTTCCGGAGTGTGGCGCCTCCGGGCCGGCAGTAAAGGGCGCTCCCTACGGTCGCGTCGGCTACGCCGATTCCGCTTCGCTCCACCCTTGACTCCCGCCCCTCCACCGCACGTTGACTTTGACCCGGACGGCCAGGGGTGGGGCCGACGGGTATCCCTGGGATGGGTCATCCCCTTTCACTGCCGGGTGCGGACCGGTCCATCGTGGGCGGGGGCCACGGTCGGAGCTCGGCCCCCGGCTCCCGGCTTCGCCGCTCGGGCCATCGGCTCTCGCTGCCGGGTGCGGACCGGCCCATCGTGAGCGCGGGCCACGGTCCGGGCTCGGCCGCCCGTGCGGCCAGGCTGGCCGGGTCATCACCCTTCATCGCCGAGTGCGGACCGGCCCATCGTGCGTGCTCGTCACGGTCACAGCTCGGTCAGGCCTGGCCTCGCGGCCTCGCTGCTCGGGTCATCGGCTCGCGCGGCCGGGTGCGGACCGGCCCATCGCGGGCGACCGCCAAGGTCCATGGCACTGGGCAGGCCCGGGCCCCGCCCCTCCCGGGCACCTACTTCGGAAAAGTTGTGAATGGAGAGGCCGCGCGCCCCCCTTCACAACTAATGCGCCGCCCCGACCGGGAGGGAAAGGCCGCCTGTCGGGGATCAACTTTCACGAAGTTGTGAATGGAGGAGCCCCGCGCCCCCTCTTCACGACCAATACGCCGCCCCGGCCGGGAGGGAGAACCCGCCCCTCGGGGACCAACTTTCACGAAGTTGCGAATGGGGAGATCGCGCGCCCCCTCTTCACGACCAATACGCCGCCCCGCCCGGGCGGGAGAGGCTCCCCTCGGGGACCCACTTTGGGAAAGTTGCGAATGCGTTCACCGCACGCCCCCGCGTGAACAGCCCATGCGCCCCCAGCATCCGAGCCCACCGCGCCACAATCCCGCGATGAACGGCCCTGCGTGACGGCGCGCAGGGTGTGACAGGGGGGCGCGCGGCCTCCCCATTCGCAACTTTTCCAAAGTAGGTGCCCGACCGGGCACGATGGACCGGCCCGCACCCGGCGATGAAGGGTGATGGCCCGGTCAGCCGGGCCGCGCGGGCGGCCGAGCCCCGAGCGTGGCCCGCGCTCACGATGGGCCGGTCCGCACCCGGCCGCGAAAGCCGATGACCCGAGCGGCGAAGCCGGGGGCCGAGGCCCGACGGTGACGTCGGCGCACGTTGGGCCGGTCCGCACCCGGCGGCGAAAGGGGATGACCCCACCCACAGTCCCCGTCGGCCCCACCCCTGGCCGTCCGGGTCGAAGTCAACGTGCGGTGGAGGGGCGGGAGTCAAGGGTGGAGCGGAGCGGAATCGGCGTAGCCGACGCGACCGCAGGGAGCGCCCTTTACTGCCGGCCCGGAACCGCCACACTCCGGAAAGTCCGGGCGGCCCCGGTGACCGTCAACGTCACCGGCCCACCGAAGGCACCGTACGCCGAAGGCGGGCCCCAGGTAACGACTTGGTTGCCCTGGCCGCGCCCTCTATTGACGCCCCATTCACGCCAGCCGTACGGTCCTCACCAATTGGAAAGTTTCCTAACAGTTAGCGGCCGACAGGCAGGCAGGTGGGCGTCATGGCAGCAGGCAGCACCCCGGGCTCACCGGGTACCCCGGGCACCCCCGGGACCCCCCGCGTCCTGCGCGCCATGAACGACCGTGCCGTGCTCGACCTCCTCGTCGCGCACGGCCCCCTCACCCGCACCCGCATCGGTGAGCTGACCGGGCTCTCGAAGCCCACCACCTCGCAGCTTCTCGGGCGGCTCGAAGCCGCCGGCCTCGTGCACACCACCGGCAGCCTCAGCGGGCGCCCCGGACCCAACGCCCTGCTGTACGAGATCGACCCGCGCGCCGGCCACGTCGCCGCGCTCTCCGCCGATCCGAACGGCATCACCGCCCTCGTCGCCGACATCACCGGCACCGTGCTCGGCCAGGCGCGCGTCGAGGCCGACGCCGTCGCCGAGGACGTGCGCCACCGCACCGCCCAGCTGGTCGCGGAGGCCGTCGACGGTGCCCTGCGCCAGGCGGGGCTCGGCCACGAGGACCTGCGGGCCGCCGTCATCGGCACCCCGGGCGCCATCGACCCGCAGACCGGCCAGCTGCGCTACGCCCCGCACCTGCCGGGCTGGCACTCGCGGACGCTGCGCGACGATCTCGCCGCCGTCCTCGGCACGCCCGTCGACATCGAGAACGACGTGAATCTGGCCGCCGTCGCCGAGCAGTACGAGGGCGCCGCCCAGGACTACGACAACTACGTGCTGACCTGGCTCGACGAGGGCGTCGGCGCCGCCATCGTGCTCGGCGGCACCCTGCTGCGCGGCGCGACCGGCGGCGCGGGCGAGATCGGCTACATGCCGCTGCCGGGCGCCCCGCTGGTACGCAGGGGGGCAAAGGGTGACGGCGGTGGTGACGGGGGGTTCGAGAGTCTTGTCTCCGCGTACGTCGTGCGTGAACTCGGCGGCCGTGACGCGACACTGGCGGACGTCATGGCCGACGACGCCGCACTCGCCGAGGTCGCCCGGCGCATCGCCACCGGCATCGCCGCCGTCGTCGCCGTCGTGGACCCCGAACTCGTCGTGCTCTCCGGCTCCGTCTCCCAGGCGGGCGGCGACAAGCTGCGCGCCAGGGTCGAGGAGGAGCTGACCGGGCTCGCGCTGCCCCGCCCGCAGATCCGCATCAGCGAACTCGACGGCGACCCGATCCTCACCGGCGCCCTGCGCTCGGCCCTCACCCAGGCCCGGGACCAGGTGTTCGACACGGCCTGAGGCCCCCGGCAAGCACCGAAGTCCCCCAACTCCCCTCCCCGCAAAGGAAGTCCGCCATGCCGCGATGGCGCATGCCCACCTGCGCGTCCGCGGCGCTCGCCGCAGCCGGCCTGTTGCTCTCCGGCTGCGCCAACCCGAGCGTCGGCAGCGCGAACGACGACCCGACCAAGCCGGTCACCCTGAAGTTCTGGCACGGCTGGGCCACGCCCGGCGAGGTCAAGGCCATCAACGACAGCATCGACCGGTTCGAGAAGCTGCACCCGAACATCGAGGTCAAGGCCACCGGGAACATCTCCGACGAGACCATCAACCAGGCCCTGCGCGCAGGCGGCGACAAGGCCCCGGACGTGGTCTCCTCGTTCACCACCAACAACGTGGGCCAGTACTGCGACTCCGGGATGTGGGTGAACCTCGACCCGTTCATGAAGAAGACCGGGCTCGACAAGCACAAGACGTTCCCCAAGACGCTGCTCGACTACACCAGTTACCGCGGCAACCAGTGCGCCCTGCCGCTCCTCGCGGACGCCTTCGGGATGTACTACAACAAGGACGCCTACGCCGAAGCCGGGATCAAGCGGCCGCCCCGCACCATGTCCGAGTTCAAGAAGGTCGCCGAGAAGCTGACCGTGCGCGGCGGCAAGAGCGGCGGGGGCGGCGGCAAGGGCTCGTACGAGCGGGTTGGGTACATGCCCAGTTTCCGCTTTTATCAGAACAGTCCCGATCGGCTCTTCGCGCAGTGGGGGCCGAAGTACTTCGACGCGGACGGCACCTCACGGCTCGCCGACGAGCCCGCGTCGTACGACTTCTTCAAAACCATGCGCCAAATCGCGGCCGTACAGGGCGGATTCCAGGACCTGGAGAAGTTCCGGCTCACGTTCGGCGACGAGATGTCCAGCCAGAACGCCTTCCTGACCGGCAAGGTGGCCATGCTCCTGGACGGCGAGTGGCGTGGCCTGATGCTGAAGGAGGCGAAGGCCGAGTTCGACTGGGGCGTGGCGCCGCTGCCCGTCCCCGACGACCAGGCCGACACCTACGGGCGGGGCTTCATCACCGGCACCGTCGCCGGCATCGCGCACAGCAGCAAGCACCAGAACGCCGCCTGGGAGCTGGTGCGGTTCCTGACCGCCGACACCAAGCAGGTCGTGAGCTTCGCGAACGCCATCCACAACGTCCCCTCCACGTTCGCGGCGCTCAAATCGCCCGACCTGGACGCCGATCCGACCTTCCGGGCCTTCTTCGACATCCTGGCGAACAAGCACAGCAAGGCCCTGCCGCCCTCCGTCAACGGCGGCGCGTACGTCGTCTCCCTGGGGGACTTCTCGTACTCCGTGGAGGCCGGCCGCGTGGGCGACCTGCGCAAGGGGCTGAAGAAGCTCGACGAGCAGATCGACGCCGACACCCTCCAGTCGAAGAGCTGAAGAGCTGAGGACCCCCGTCATGGCAATGACCCTCTCCAATCCCGCGCGCCGCAGACTGCGCACGCTCGGTTTCCTCTCCCCCTGGCTGGTCGGCTTCAGCGTCTTCTTCGCGTATCCGCTGATCGCCACCGTCTACTTCTCGTTCATGCACTACAACCAGATCAAGGAGCCCACCTTCGTGGGCCTCCGGAACTGGAAGTACGTGTTCGAGCAGATGCCCCTCTTCGGCCCTGCCCTGTGGAACACGCTCTGGCTGGTCGTGATCATGGTGGCGCTGCGGGTGGTCTTCGGGCTCTCGCTCGGGCTGCTCATCACGAAGATCAAGACGGGCGTCGGGTTCTTCCGTACCGCCTTCTACATTCCGTATCTCGCCCCGCCGGTGGCCGCCACGGTGGCCTTCGTCTTCCTGCTGAACCCGGGCACGGGACCCGTCAACGAAATGCTGGGCGCGGTCGGCATCTCCGGGCCCAACTGGTTCAACGATCCGGACACCGCCAAGCCGTCGCTGGTGCTGCTCTCCCTGTGGGGCATCGGCGACCTGATGGTGATCTTCATGGCCGCGCTGCTCGACGTACCGAAGGAGCAGTACGAGGCGGCCGACCTGGACGGCGCCGGGGCGTTCGCCAAATTCCGGTACGTCACCTGGCCCGCCATCACGCCGATCGTGATGTTCGCCGTGGTCACGGGCGTCGTGCAGACCATGCAGTACTACACACAGGCCCTGGTCGCGGGGAAGGTCGCCTCCGGCGTCAACATCGGCCCGGGATCCGTCATCCAGCCCGGCTATCCGGACCACTCGACCCTCACGGTCCCCCAGCTCGTCTACCAGATGGGCTTCCAGAACTTCAACACCGGCGCCGCGTGCGTGCTCTCGCTCGTGCTCTTCGCCATCGCCATGGCCGTGACGATGCTCCTGATGCGCAAGCGCTCCGGGCTGCTCGCGGCGGAGGACTGAGGACTTCGATGACATCCACGACTCTCAGCGCGCCCGCGCCCGCGGCCGCCGAACGGACCGCCCCGAACCGGGGGCCCGCCGCCGCCCGCGCCCGCCGCAAGCGGATCCTGCACTGGATCGCCGTGCACAGCGTCGCGATAGCCGTCGCGCTGCTGTTCGTCCTGCCGTTCGTCTTCGTCTTCCTGACGTCGGTGATGAGCGACTCGCAGGCGATGAGCGGCGAGCTGTGGCCCGACTCCTGGCACTGGTCGAACTACAAGGCCGTGTTCGAGACGCCGGGCTTCCTCGACTGGTGGCGCAACTCGCTCATGTACGCGGGTCTCGGCACCCTCTTCACCGTCTGCTCGGCGATCCCCGTGGCGTACGCGCTCGCCAAGTTCCGCTTCCGCGGCCGGCGCACCGCGATGCTGCTCGTCATCTCCACGATGATGCTGCCGCCGCAGGTCATCGTGATCCCGATGTACCTGGTGTGGGCCCAGCAGTTCCACCTGTCGGGCACGCTGTGGCCGCTGATCATCCCGATGGCGTTCGGCGACGCCTACTCGATCTTCCTGCTGCGGCAGTTCCTCCTGACGATCCCCAAGGAGTACATCGAGTCGGCGAAGGTCGACGGGTGCGGTGAGTTCCGCACCCTGGTGAAGATCGTCGTGCCGATGGCCAAGCCCGGCATCGCCGCCATCGCCCTCTTCCAGTTCTTCTACTGCTGGAACGACTACTTCGGCCCGCAGATCTACGCGGCGCAGAACCCCGGCGCCTGGACGCTGAGCTACGGCCTGGAGTCGTTCAAGAGCGCCCACAGCGTCAACTGGAACATGACCATGGCGGCGACGCTGCTCGTCATGGCCCCCGTCATCATCGTCTTCTTCTTCGCACAAAAGGCCTTCGTCGAAGGCGTCACCCTCACCGGAGTAAAGGGCTGAGAACCGATATGAAGCTCGCAGTGGTCGGCGGAGGGTCGACCTACACACCCGAACTCATCGACGGATTCGCACGGTTGAGGGACACCCTGCCGATCGAGGAGCTCGTCCTCGTGGACCCGGCGGCCGACCGCCTGGAGCTGGTGGGCGGCCTCGCCCGGCGCATCTTCGCCAAGCAGGGCCACCCGGGCCGCATCGTCACCACGTCCGACGTGGACGCGGGCGTCGCGGACGCCGACGCGGTGCTGCTCCAGCTGCGCGTCGGCGGGCAGGCGGCGCGTCAGCAGGACGAGACCTGGCCGCTGGAGTGCGGCTGCGTCGGCCAGGAGACGACCGGCGCGGGCGGCCTGGCGAAGGCCCTGCGCACCGTCCCGGTGGTCCTGGACATCGCCGAGCGCGTACGGCGTACGAATCCGGACGCCTGGATCATCGACTTCACCAACCCCGTCGGCATCGTCACGCGGGCGCTGCTCCAGGCCGGGCACAAGGCCGTCGGCCTGTGCAACGTGGCGATCGGCTTCCAGCGCAAGTTCGCGAAGCTGCTCGGCGTCGCGCCGGGCGAGGTGCACCTCGACCACGTGGGGCTCAACCACCTGACGTGGGAGACAGGCGTACGTCTCGGAGGTCCCGGCGGCGAGGACATCCTGCCCAAGCTGCTCGCCGAGCACGGGGACGCGGTCGCCGAGGACCTGCGCATGCCGCGGGCGATCGTCGACCGGCTGGGCGTCGTGCCCTCGTACTACCTGCGCTACTACTACCAGCACGACGCCGTCGTCGACGAGCTGCGGACGAAGCCGTCGCGCGCCGCGGAAGTGGCGGCCATGGAGCGGCAGTTGCTGGAGATGTACGGCGACCCGGCGCTCGACGAGAAGCCGGAGCTGCTCGCCAAGCGCGGCGGCGCCTTCTACTCGGAGGCCGCCGTGGACCTGGCGGCCTCGCTGCTCGGCAACGGAGGCAGCCCCTACCAGGTGGTCAACACCGTCAACAACGGCACGCTGCCGTTCCTGCCGGACGACGCGGTCATCGAGGTGCAGGCCGCGGTGGACGGCACGGGCGCCAAACCGCTCGCCGTGCCGGAGCTCGACCCGCTGTACGCGGGGCTCGTCGCGAACGTCACCGCGTACGAGGACCTGGCGCTGCGGGCCGCGCTGCACGGCGGCCGCGAGCGCGTCTTCAAGGCGCTGCTCGCCCACCCGCTCGTCGGCCAGTACGCGTACGCCGAGCAGCTCACCGACAGCCTGATCGCGCACAACCGGGAGCACCTGGCGTGGGCGTAGGCACGAGCGTGCTCGCGATCGACGCGGGCAACAGCAAGACCGACGTGGCGGTGGTCGCGGCCGACGGGCGCGTCGTCGGCGCGGCCCGCGGCGGCGGGTTCCAGCCGCCGAAGGTCGGCGTCGAGACCGCAGTGGACGTGCTCGCGGACGCGGTGACGCAGGCGTTCGCCGAGGCCGGCGTCGACTCCGTGGGGCATGTGTCCGCGTGTCTCGCCAACGCCGATCTGCCGGTCGAGGAGCGGCAGTTGGGGGACGCGCTGCGGCGGCGCGGGTGGGGGTCCTCGGTCGACGTGCGCAACGACACCTTCGCCGTGCTGCGCGCCGGGCTCCTGGAGGACGCCGAGCCGCGCGGTGTCGCCGTGGTGTGCGGCGCGGGCATCAACTGCGTCGGCATGCTGCCGGACGGGCGCACCGCACGCTTCCCCGCCATCGGCCGCATCTCCGGCGACTGGGGCGGGGGCGGCGGCCTCGCCGAGGAGGCGCTGTGGCACGCCGCGCGCGCCGAGGACGGCCGCGGCCCGGCGACCGCGCTCCGCGAGACGCTGCCCGCGCACTTCGGCCTGGTCTCCATGTACGCGCTGATCGAGGCGCTGCACCTCGGCCACATCGCCCCGGTGCGCCGGCACGAGCTGACGCCGGTCCTGTTCGCCACCGCGGCGGCGGGCGACTCCGTGGCGCGGTCGCTGGTGGACCGGATGGCCGACGAGGTCGTGGCCATGGCGACCGTGGCCCTGGAGCGGCTCGGGCTGCTCGACGAGGAGGCGCCGGTGCTGCTCGGCGGCAGCGTCCTCGCCGCGCGCCATCCGCAACTGGACGGCCGGGTGCGGGCGTTGCTGACAGAACGGGCGCCCAAGTCGGTGCCCCAAGTGGTCGTCGCGCGTCCCGTGCTCGGCGCGGCGCTGCTGGGCCTCGACCGGGTGGGGGCCCCGCCCGAGGTGTACGCGCGCGTGCGGACGCATTACTAGCGGCGGGAACCGAACACCCCTCGATCTCGTGTTCCAAGGCAGGGGGTTCCGGGGCGGGGGCGGGGGGTTCCGAGGCGGGGATCCGCACAAGATCGAGTCAAGGCCTGTGCGGATGTCTGTCCCTGCGGCAATACTTGCGGCCGTGCACTTCTTCCCGCTCCGCGCGTGCCGGGCGGAGAGACCCGTCCGATGACCGAGGGGGAGGTCGAGGTCAAGGTGACACATCCGCCGAACGGCGGCGCGGTGCCGCCGGGCCCGCCCGGGCAGGCACCGACCGTGCCCGCGCAGGCACCGGGACGGCCCGCGCCGACGATGCCGACCGTGCCGCCACAGGCACCGGGCACGCCGCCCGCGCCCGGCATGCCGCCCGCGCCGCCCGCGGCCACCACCGCCGGCACCCCCGCGCGCCGCCGCACGGCGTGGTCCGAGGGCGTCGACCGGCTGCGCGCCGCCGCGACCACGGAACCGGGCAGGTTGCGCATCATCGGTGCCGTCCTGGCCCTGCTCGTCGTCGCGTTCGGGGCGGTCACCACCTGGCAGATGACGGAGCGCTCGGCCGCCGCGGACGACGTGCTGCACCGCAGCCAGCCGCTGAGTGCCGACGCCGCCGCCATCTACCGCTCGCTCGCGGACGCCAACACCGCGGCGTCCAGCGGCTTCCTCGCGGGCGGCCAGGAGCCCGCCGCCGTCCGCGCACGGTACGAGCGCGACATCGAGCGCGCCTCCGAGAAGCTGGCGACCGCCGCGTCGAACGCGGGCTCGGACTCGTCGTCCGCGGCCTCCGTCGGCAAGCTGAACAAGCTCCTCCCCGAGTACACGGGCCTGATCGAGCGCGCCCGCGCCAACAACCGCCAGGGCCTCCCGCTGGGCGGCGCCTATCTGCGGTACGCGAACGACAAGATGCAGACCCAGATGCTCCCGGCCGCCGAGAAGCTCTACAAGGCGGAGAACGCCCGGCTGAGCTCCGACTACGGAAACGCCAAGCCGTACCCCTGGTTCGCCATCGCCCTCGGCATCCTCGCGCTCGCCGCGCTCGGCTGGGCCCAGCACCGCAACTACCGCCGCACGAACCGGGTGTTCAACCACGGCCTGCTCGCCGCTACGGCGGCCGCGACCGTCGTGCTGCTCTGGCTCGTCGTCGGCCACACCGTCGCGCGCTCGGGCCTCAACGAGTCGTACGACGACGGCGTGCGCTCCCTGAACGTCCTGAACGACGCCCGCATCAGCTCCCTGAAGGCCCGGGGCAACGAGAACCTCACCCTGGTCAGCCGCGGCGCCGAGACCACCGAGGTGCGCGGCGAGTCGGAGGACAAGTTCGACGTCGCGTACCGCGCGCAGATGAAGCAGCTGGGCGGCGCCGACAGCGGACTGCTCGGCAGGGCGGCCGAGCTCGCCGACGACGACGCCGGGAAGAACCCGGTCGCCGAGGCCGCGGAGAACGTCGGCGTATGGAAGGACCGGCACAAGGTGGCCCGCTCCAGCGACGACTCCGGCGACTATCAGGGAGCCCTCGACAAGGTCATCGGCGCCAAGGCCGACAAGCCGACCGGCGAGTGCTTCGACAACGTGGACGCGGCCCTCGACCGGGCCCTGGCGCACGAGCAGCGCGAGTTCCAGCGGGCGGCACAGGACGGCAGGGGCGCCATGAGCGGCCTCGCGGTCGGCGCCGCCGTCCTCGCGGTCCTCGGCGCGGCGGGCGCCGTGCTCGGCATCGGCCGCAGGCTTTCGGAGTACCGGTGATGGAGCCAGAGGTGATGGAGCCAGAGGTGATGGGGCCAGAGGTGGCAGGGGGCGCGCGGACGATGCGGACACGACCCGGCACGGCGACGCCGCGCAGCACGGCCAGGCTGCGCGGCTGGGGCGGCGTGGGCGCGATGGGCCTCGCCTGCGCCCTGGCGGGATCGCTCGTCCTGGTCCTCCCGGACCGCGGCACCGGCGGGAACGGCGCGGACCGCGGAGGTCCCGGCACCACCGTGGCCGCGCCCGCGCGGGCCGATGCCGACGACTGCAACGACCGCAGCCTGCGCCCCTCGTCCAAGGACGGCCCGACGATCGACCGGATCAAGAACCGCGAGATCAAGAAGCTCGTCGTCGGCGTCGACCAGAACAGCTACCGCTGGGGCTACCGCGATCCGAACGGGGCGGGCGGCAAGCTCGAAGGCTTCGACATCGACCTCGCGCGGGAGATCGCCGAGGAGATCTTCGGAGACCGCGACGCCATCGTCTTCCGCGCCATACCCACCAACCAGCGCATCGAGGCGATCCGGAGCGGTCAGGTCGACATGGTCGTCCGCACGATGACGATCAACTGCGACCGCCTGAAGGACGTCGACTTCTCCACCGGGTACTTCGAGACGGGCCAGCAGGTCCTCGCCCCGAAGAAGCGGAAGGACATCACCGGCTACAACTCCTCGCTCGCCGGCAAGAAGATCTGCACCGCCTCCGGTTCCATCGCCGAGGAAGAGCTCAAGAAGAAGGACTTCGGCGCCGACATCTCCACCACGGTGCCCAACCAGCTCGACTGCCTCGTGCGGCTCCAGCTCGGCGAGGTGGACGCCGTGGTGACCGACAGCGCGCTCGCCGCGGGCCAGGCCGCGCAGGACCCGACGGTCGAGCTCAAGGGCGAGGAGCCGTTCACCACCGAGCACTACGGCGTGGCGATGAAGAAGGGCTCGGACGACCTGGTCCGCCGGGTCAACAAGGTCCTCGACGACTACCGCAAGGACACGAAGGACGGCTGGGAGAAGTCGTACGACAAGTGGCTGAAGGGCGGCCTCGGCAAGTCGCCGGGCCCGCCGGCCCCCGAGTACCGGGACTGACCCGGAGGACTGACCCGGAGCCGACAACCGACCTGGTACGACTGAAGAGTTACGACTCAAGAGTCACGATTGAAGAGTCACGGCAACGCACAGCGGAGAGGTGATCGATGAGCGTCACGGGACCCCCCGGTCCGGTGATGGACCGGGACGAGGTGGACCGTGCGCTGGCGCGGCTCGACGCCGAGCACGAGGCGATCGAGACCTCGCTCCTCGCCCTCCAGGACCACGCGGGCCGCCGCCTCCTCGAAGGCGCCAGGCTCACCGGCGTCACCGAGGAGCGCTGGGCGGCCACGGAGAACCGGATCACGCTCCTCTGGGCCTACTTCGACGCCTACGCGGGCGCCCTGCGCACGGCCCACGAGGTGCGCGAGCGCCGGCGCTGGCCCAGCAGGGACGACCTCGCCGAGCTGACCGAACTGCTGCGCGGCGAGTCCGTGACCGTCGCGGGCGGCACCTCGTCGGGCGCCTCCTCGTCGATCACCGGCCCCGCCAGGCTGACCGAGCGCTTCACGCTCGAAGAGCTCGTGACCCGGATGAACGACCTGTACGCGCACTCCCTCGACATGGTCGTCGCCGCCGACGCCGTGTGGTCCGCGCTGCCCGCCCGCATCGACCTGCTCGCCGCCGAGCTGGCCCGCACCCGCCAGCTCGCGCACTCCGTCGGCGTACGGCCGGGGGAGCACCCCTCGGGCGACGACCTGGAGCGGATCACCCGCACCCTGACCGCCCTGCGCGAGCAGGTGGTCTCCGACCCGCTGGCCTTCTGGGTGCCCGCGCAGGGCAGTTCGGCCCCTGGCGGCGGCCGTCCCGCGACCGACCGCTACGACCGCGAGGCACGCGCCCTGGAGGAGGTGCGCCGTGAGATCGACGCGGTGCTCACCGTCCGCCAGGACGCGGAGGCCCGCCTCGGCAAGCTGCGCGACGTGCTCTCCCGCGCGGACCGCACCCTCGCCGAGGCCCGCTCCGCGCGCGGGGAGGTCCTCGCGAAGATCGCCGCCTCCGAGGTGCCGGCCGTCAGCGGCCCGCCGACCGCCCTGCAGGAACAGCTGGCGACCGCCGCCGAGTACCGCAGGCACGGCCAGTGGCACCGTCTCTCCCCGCTCCTGGAGTCCCTGGAGCAGAAGGCCGAGGACGAGCTGATGCGCGCCCGTGAGTCGCTGGGCGCCGTCACGGCACCGCTCGCGGTCCGCGCCGAACTGCGCGGCCGCCTTGACGCGTACAAGGCGAAGGTCGCCCGGCACGGCCACGCCGAGGACCCGCTGCTCATCGAGCGGTACGACGCGGCGCGCCGGATGCTGTGGAGCGCGCCCTGCGACCTCCGCGTGGCGGAGCAGGCGGTCCTCCGCTATCAGCAGGCCGCCGCCGAAGTGCTCGCGCCGAGGGTCCCGCAGCAGGGCGGGCCCGCCGACCGGACGGGGGAATCGTGAGCCAGCGTCAGTGTCAGCGCCCCACATGCACCGGCAGCTACGACGACTTCGGCGGCGGTGAGCTGTACTGCGACACCTGCGGGCTCGCCCCGGTCGTCGCGCCGAACGGCATGGTCGGATCGACGCCGACCGGCATCACGGCGGGCGGCAAGGGGTCGCGGGGCAGCGGCAGTTCCAGCGCCCGCTCGTCCTCGCGGTCGTCCTCCAGGTCGTCCTCGCGCTCGTCCCGCTCGCAGTCCTCGCGCAGGTCGGTCTCGGGCCGGCTCTCGCGGTCCCTTTCGGGCGGTTCGACGTCCCGGTCGGTGTCGGTGCGCAGCTCCGGCTCGGCAGCCTCGTCCTCGGCCCGCGGGCGGCTCGGCGTCGGCCTGGTCACCGTGCCGGACGTGCCGCGTCCCGACCCGCGCGAGGCGGTGCAGAAGAACCCCGAGGTGCCCGAGCGGAAGCGATTCTGCTCCCGCTCCGACTGCGGTGCGCCGGTGGGCCGCGCCCGCGGCGAGCGGCCCGGCCGCACGGAGGGGTTCTGCACCAAGTGCGGCCACCCCTACTCCTTCGTGCCGAAGCTGAACACCGGCGACATCGTGCACGGCCAGTACGAGGTCGTCGGCTGCCTGGCGCACGGCGGCCTCGGCTGGGTCTATCTCGCCATCGACCGCGCGGTGTCCGACCGCTGGGTGGTCCTCAAGGGCCTCCTCGACACGGGCGACCAGGACGCGATGGCCGCGGCGATCTCCGAGCGCCGCTTCCTCGCCGAGATCGAGCACTCGAACATCGTCCGCATCTACAACTTCGTCGAGCACCTCGACCAGCGCACCGGCTCCATGGACGGCTACATCGTCATGGAGTACGTCGGCGGCAAGTCCCTCAAGGAGATCGCCAACAGCCGCCGCACACCGGACGGCAGACGCGATCCGCTGCCGGTCGAACAGGCGTGCGCGTACGGCATCGAGGCCCTCGAAGCCCTCGGTCATCTGCACAGCCGCAATCTGCTGTACTGCGACTTCAAGGTCGACAACGCCATCCAGACCGAGGGCCAGCTCAAGGTCATCGACATGGGCGCGGTCCGCAGGATGGACGACGACGAGTCCGCGATCTACGGCACGGTCGGGTATCAGGCCCCCGAAGTAGCCGAAGTGGGGCCCTCGGTGGCCTCCGACCTCTACACGGTGGCGCGTACGCTCGCGGTCCTGACCTTCGACTTCCAGGGCTATACGAACGTGTTCGTGGACTCCCTGCCCGACCCCGACAACATCGAGGTCTTCCGGAAGTACGAGTCCTTCTACCGCCTCCTGGTCCGCGCCACCGACCCGGACCCGGCCCGCCGCTTCGCCTCCGCGCAGGAGATGGCCGAGCAGCTGACGGGCGTCCTGCGGGAGGTCGTGGCGCTGCAGACGGGGCTGCCGCGGCCCGCGCTCTCCACGCTGTTCGGCCCCGAGGTGAAGGTCCCTGACACGGAGCTGTTCGCGGAGCTGACCGGGGAGGTGTCCCGGCTGGGCGCCCGCGCCGTCGCGGGGGCCCCGGGGGAGGCCGGCGGTGCGGGCGGCACCGGGATCGTGCGGGCCATCGACGCCACCGCGACCGCCCTCGCGCTGCCCGTCCCCCTCGTGGACCCGAACGACCCGAACGCCGGCTTCCTCGCCGGACTCATCGCCTCCGCGCCCGCCGAGCTGATCACCGCGCTGGGCGCGGCGCCCGCCGACTCCCTGGAGCTGCGGCTGCGCGGTCTGCGCGCCCGGCTCGCCATGGGTGAACTGGCGCCCGCCGCCCAGGCCCTCGCCGAGCTGGAGCTCCAGCACCCGGACGACTGGCGGGTGGTCTGGTACCGGGGCGTCGCGGCCCTCGCGACCGGTGACTTCGAGAGCGCGGCGCTCTCCTTCGACGCGGTCTACGACGCGTTCCCCGGCGAGCCCGCGCCGAAGCTGGCGCTCGGCGTCTGCGCGGAGGTCCTCGGCCAGCTGGACAACGCCGCGGAGTACTACCGCCTGGTGTGGACGACCGATCCCAGCTATGTCAGCGCCGCGTTCGGCCTGGCCCGGGTGCAGCTCGCCGCCGCCGACAGGGCCGGTGCCGTGCGCACTCTGGAGTCGGTGCCGGAGTCGTCCATCCACTACACCGCGGCCCGGGTCGCGGCGGTGCGGGCGCGGCTGCGGCAGAGGCTGGCGCCGGACACGGCGGCGGTCCCGTCGGACACCGCTCTGCTGGACGACTTGAGGGCGGCCGCGGGCCAGATCGAGGCGCTCGCCGGGTTCGGTCTCGACGCGGTGCGCAGGGAGCGTCTGTCGACCGAGGTTCTGGGGACGGCGCTCGACTGGGTACTCTCCGGTAGGCACTCTGGTCACGTCTCCGCACCACCGGCCGCCGCCGGGGCGCGGACCGTACTGCTCGGCAGCGACCTGGACGAGCGCGGACTCCGGTTCGGTCTGGAGCGTTCGTACCGGACGCTGGCCCGGCTCGCACAGGGTGGCGATGAGAGGATCGAACTGGTGGAACGGGCCAACCGTTTCCGCCCCCGGACGTGGGTGTGAGTATGTCGCAGATGCCCCAGCTGTCTGCCTGCCCCAGCTGTGAGGAGCCGCTGGAGTCGGGTGACCTGTTTTGCGGTGCGTGCGGGTTCGACCTGTCGGCGGTGCCACCGCGGCCGGACGTCTCCCCCAACGGATCCGCGCGGTCGGGGAGCGCCGTCCCGGACGGGGACCCGTCGGAGTGGCCCGACGCTCCGGAGGTCGACAGCTCCGACACGCCGGTGCCGACCCACCTCCCGACGGACCTGCGGGGCACCGACTCGGCGGGCGGCCAACTGCCCGCCGCCCCCGAGGCCGTGGACCCCGAGGCCGTGGCCCCGGAGCACCCCGACGGCCTGAGCGAGCCGGACGAGTACCCGCTGCCGGCCCCCGCCGCCGCGGGGACCGCGCCCGCGGCCGCCACCGACCCGCGTACGGACATGCCCGACCCCACGCCCCCCGCCGGCACCAAGCTCTGCGTGGCCTGCCGCTCGGGGCGGGTCGACCCGGACGGGTACTGCGAGAACTGCGGGCACGCCCAGCCGCGCGAGCGCGACCACATGGAGCAGGAGCTCGACGCGGTCGCCGCGGTCAGCGACCGCGGCCTGCGCCACCACCGCAACGAGGACGCCTTCGCGATCTCCGCGGCCGCGCTGTCCGACGGCTCCCCCGCCGTCGTCGCGATCGTCTGCGACGGCGTCTCCTCGGCGACCCGCCCGGACGAGGCCTCGCTCGCCGCCTCCCGCGCCGCCAACGAGTCGCTGCTCGCGGCGCTGCCTCGCGGCACCCACCCGCAGCAGGCGATGCACGAGGCGATCCTCGCCGCGGCCGACGCCGTCAACGCGCTCGCCGCCGAGCCCGCGTCGGCCCGCGAGCACAGCCCCCATCAGAACGCGCCTGCCTGCACGTTGGTCGGCGCGGTCGTCGCCAATGGCCTGCTCGTCGTCGGCTGGGTCGGCGACAGCCGCGCCTACTGGGTCCCTGACGACCGCAGCGGTCCCACCGTCCGCCTGACCGAGGACGACTCGTGGGCCGCGCAGATGGTCGCCGCGGGCCTGATGAACGAGGCCGAGGCCTACGCCGACGAGCGCGCGCACGCCATCACGGGCTGGCTCGGCGCCGACGCGTACGAACTGGAGCCGCACACCGCTTCCTTCAAGCCGGACCGTGCGGGTGTAGTGGTGGTGTGCACGGACGGGCTGTGGAACTACGCCGAAGCCGTCGAGGAGATGGCCGACGCGGTGCCCGCCGACGCCGCGGACCGGCCGCTGCACAGCGCCCAGGTGCTCGTCGGTCACGCGCTGGACGGCGGGGGCCACGACAACGTAACAGTGGCCGTCGTCCCGTTCCCGTACGTGCCGCAAGGGGCAGGATCGGCCTAGACAGAGGCAGGAGCGGCCCGGAGCCGGGCGGGGGGCCGTACCGGCTCGTGGGGCCGTGAGGTTTTTCAGGATCTGAGGGGGAGCAGTTCCATGGCCAATTTCTCGAAACCGAACGTGCCGCAGTTCTCGGTGGAGGTCTATCAGAACGAGTACCTCCCGGAGGGCGGCCGGGAGGTCAACGCCATCGCCACGGTCACGTCGACCGGTGGGGGGACGATCGGCTCGGCGGTGCGCGCACCGCACCTGTACGCGGCGGGGCGGAGCCCGGACGCCGCCGTGGCGATCATGGTCGACTGTTCCGGCTCGATGGACTACCCGCCGACGAAGATGCGGGGCGCGCGGGACGCGACGGCCGCCGCCATCGACGCGCTCCGCGACGGCGTGCACTTCGCGGTGATCGGCGGCACGCACATCGCCAAGGAGGTCTATCCGGGCGGCGGCCGCCTCGCGGTGGCGGGACCGCAGACCCGTGAACAGGCCAAGCAGGCGCTGCGCAGGCTGAGCGCGGGCGGTGGCACGGCGATCGGCACCTGGCTGCGCCTGGCCGACCGCCTCCTGGCCTCCGCCGACATCGCCCCGACCGCGGTCCGGCACGGCATCCTGCTCACCGACGGCCGCAACGAACACGAGTCGCCGGACGACCTCAAGGCCGCGCTCGACTCCTGCGCGGGCCGCTTCACCTGCGACGCCCGCGGCGTCGGCACGGACTGGGAGGTGAAGGAGGTCACAGGGATAGCCTCCGCGCTGCTCGGCACCGCCGACATCGTCGCCGATCCGGCCGGGCTCGCCGCCGACTTCACGCAGATGATGGAGACGGCGATGGGCAAGGAGGTCGCCGACGTCAGCCTGCGGCTGTGGACGCCGATGGGCGTGGAGATCAAGTTCGTCAAGCAAGTGGCGCCCCGGGTCGAGGAGTTGACGGACCGTCGCACAGAGGCGGGGCCGCGCGCCGGGGACTACCCCACGGGGTCCTGGGGCGACGAGTCCCGCGACTACCACATCTGTGTGCAGGTGCCGAGTGCCGAGCTGGGCCAGGAGATGCTCGCGGCCCGCGTCTCGCTGGTCGTGCCGCAGGGGGACGGCAGCGCGCAGACGCTGTCGCAGGGCCTCGTGCGGGCGGTGTGGACGGACGACATGGCGGCCTCCACCTCGATGAATCCGCAGGTCGCGCACTACACCGGCCAGGCCGAACTGGCGCAAGTCATCCAGCAGGGACTGGACGCCCGCAAATCGGGAGATGTCGACGGGGCGACGGCCAAACTGGGCCGCGCCGTCCAGCTCGCGAGCGCCTCGGGCAACGCCGATACGGCGAAACTGCTTTCGAAGGTGGTGGACGTCGTGGATGCCGCGGCAGGTACTGTTCGATTGAAGGCGAAGGTCGCCGAGGCCGACGAGATGACACTCGAGACACGGTCGACGAAAACTGTTCGCGTGAAGAAGCAGTAGCCGCTCGTGACAGAGCGGTAGCGCGGCGCTCCGGCGCCGCGGACGGTACAGAAGCAGCACAGACGCAGTACGTACGGCCCTCGGGCCGGAGAAGGAGAGGGGGAAGCGCCGACATGCCGACCTGCCCGAACGGACACCAGTCGGGTTCCGACGACTGGTGCGAGGTCTGCGGTCACCGCATGGCCGGTGCCGTACCGCCGCCTCCCCCGCCGCCGCCCCCGGCCGGGTACGGCTATCCCCCGCCGCCGCCCGGCCAGGACCCGGGCTTCCCGCAGCCCGCGCCGGGGCGCCCGCATCTGGCCGCCGTGCCGGATCCGGCTCCGGAGGGGCAGCTCTGCCCGCAGTGCCGCACGCCCCGCGAGGCGAACGCGCCGTTCTGCGAGGAGTGCCGCTGGAACTTCCTCACCAACACGGCGACGTCGTACACGCCTGCCGCGCCGAACCCGCCGCTGCCGGCCACGCACGGCGGTCCCGGCGGCGGTCCCGGGCGGGGTCCGGGCGCCGGCCCCGGGATGCCGCCGGGTCCGAACCCGCCGCAGCAGTTCCAGCAGCAGCCGCCGCCCGGGTACGAGTACCAGGGCTCGCGTCCCTCGCAGGTGAACCGGCCCGCGGAGCCGATCCCGCCGTTCGGCAACGGTGGCGGTCCTGGTGGTCCCGGCGGTCCCGGTGGCCCGGGTGGCGGCCAGCAGGGTCCGGGCCCCCAGGGCCCGGGTGGTCCCCAGGGTCCCGGTCCGCAGAATTCCGGTCCGCACGGGCCCGGCCCTCAGGGGCCTGGCCGGCAAGGACCTGGCCAGCAGGGACCCGGCCAGCAGGGCCAGGGTCCGCAGGGCCACGGTCAGCCGATCCCGGGTCAGCCCGGTCCGGGCCCGCAGGGGCACGGTCCGCAGAGCCACGGCCCCCAGGGTCACGGTCAGCCGGGCCAGCCCGGCCCGCAGCCCGGTCGGCCGGGTCAGGCACCCCCCGGTGCCCCCCAGGCGTTCCAGCAGCCGGGCCCGCCCGCGCCCCCCGCGTTCCCGCAGGAGGGCGGCCCGCAGGGCCCGCCCCCGCCGCCGCCCGGCCCCAGCGGCCCTTCCTTCGGCGGCGGAGACGACGACTGGGTGCTCTCGCCCCCGTCCTCGCCCCCGTCCCAGCAGGAGTCCTTCCCGCAGGAGCCCTTCCAGCAGGGCGCCGAGCAGCCGCAGGCTCCGCAGGCCGAGCAGGGTCCCGGCACCTGGACGGTGACGATCGGTCCCGACCGCGAGTACTTCATGGCGATGATGCAGCGCAGCGGCCCCGAGGCGTCGGGGCTGAACCTGCCCGCGTACTCGCCGGAGCAGCAGCGCCCGCTGGCCGGCAACCAGATCAGCATCGGCCGCCGTCGGCACTCCACGGGTGACACCCCGGACATCGACCTGTCGGTGCCGCCGGAGGACCCGGGCGTCTCGCACCAGCACGCGGTCCTGGTCCAGCAGCCCGACGGCAGCTGGGCGGTCGTCGACCAGAACTCGACGAACGGCACGACGGTCAACGGCGGCGAGGACCCGATCCAGCCGTTCGTCCCCGTCCCGCTCCAGGACGGCGATCAGGTGCACGTGGGCGCCTGGACGACGATCACGATCCGCCGGGACTGAGTCGAGGCTGGGGCGAGACCGAGGCGAGGCCGAGGCGAACCGTCAGAGAGGCCAGACGTACGGCCCTTCGGGGTCGTCAAGCCAGGCCCACTCGTACGCCCCGCTCACCGTGATCCCGAAGCGCTCGCGCACCGGCCGCCCCTCGCGCTGCCACAGCGCGAGCGCTTCGTGCGGATCGAGGCTGCCCGCGGTCAGTTCCAGAAGGAAGCGGAACAGCTCGTTCTGCAGCGCCTTGCGCGGCAGTCCGCCGATGTGCTGCTCCTGCGGGGCCCTCGCGCCGCCGCCGCGCAGCGGCACGAAGTACGCGGGGGTGTGCAGGAAACGCCCCTCGGCGTGCTCCGCGTCCCGCACGGTCAGCGCGATCAGACCGGTGGCAAGGGGTGCGAGGATGCGAGCACCGGGGCGGCACTGGGCGAGCCACTCCCTGGGCACCGAGCTGAGGGTGCAGGTGGCGATGATCCGGTCGTAGGGCGCGCGCTCGGGGCAGCCGGCCGCACCGTCGCCCGTCACCACGGCGGGGTGGTACCCGGCGGCCGCCAGATGCCGCCGCGCGGACTCCGTGATCTCCGGGTCGAGGTCGACGGTCGTGACGTGGTCGTCGCCGAGCCGGTGGGCGAGCAGCGCCGCGTTGTAGCCGGTGCCTGCGCCGATCTCCAGGACGCGGTCGCCTTCGCGTACGTCCAGTTCGACGAGCATCTTCGCCATCAGGGACGGCTGGCTGCTGGACGAGACGAGTTCCCCGTCGCGCACCCGGGTGGCGAGCGGGGCGTCCGCGTAGGCGCCGCGCAGCCAGCGGGTACGGCGTCGGTCGTCGGGGTCCTCGCCCCACAGCCGCTCGTATCCGCCGACGACGCCCAGGTAGTAGTAGGGCACGAACAGGTGCCGCGGCACGGCTCTGAACGCCTCCCGCCAGGCCGGGTCGTCCCGCCAGGCCCCGCTCGCCTCGATCTCGCGCACGAGGGCGGTCCGGGCCTCGGTGAGCAGCACAGGATCGGGTTCCATAGGTCCACTGTGCTGCGCCGTCGCCGTCGATGCGAGGCGATGGTCCTAAGCCTTCCGTCCTCGGCCGTCCCGTCTGAGACCATGGAACGCGTGAACGAGATCCCGCGCGGCACGCTTCAGGAGCAGACCTACTACGAACAGGTCGGCGGCGAGGAGACCTTCCGACGCCTGGTGCACCTCTTCTACCAGGGGGTCGCGGAGGACCCGCTGCTGCGACCGATGTACCCGGAGGAGGACCTGGGCCCGGCCGAGGAGCGCCTGGCGCTCTTCCTGATGCAGTACTGGGGCGGTCCCCGGACGTACAGCGACAACCGCGGCCACCCCCGGCTGCGCATGCGGCACGCGCCGTTCACGGTCGACAGGGCCGCGCACGACGCCTGGCTGAAGCACATGCGTGCGGCGGTGGACGAGCTCGGCCTCTCCGAGGAGCACGAGCGCACGCTCTGGAACTACCTGACGTACGCGGCGGCGTCCATGGTCAACTCCGAGGGCTGACCACCCCTTCAGACCGCCCCTCGGAGCGCCGCGAGGCTAGGCGGGTGTGACGGAGAGCCCCGAAGCACCCGCCCGGCGCACCGCGACGGATCCGTAGGCCGTACGCAACCGCAGCCACGCCCCGGCCGACAGCAGTGTCAGCGCTTCTCCGCGCAGGAATCCCAGGGTCTGCGCCGCGTGCGCGGCCCGTACGGGCAGCTCGGTGTCGCCGACGGGCCGGGACCAGATCTCCCGCCCGAGCCGGTCGAGCTCGGCCCGCACCCGCCGCTCGGCGGGCAATTCCTCGACGCGGGCCCGGAATTCGGCCACGGCCTGCTTGACCAGGGACCGCACCGCGTCCGGAGCCGGAAGTCCCGGCTCCGGCCGCCAGCCGCCGCGCGGCGGCAGCACGCCCGCCCACGGCGGCCCGGTGACGGCCTCCGGGACATCGGCGACCCCCGCGCTCTCCAGGGACTCCGCCGACTCACCGACGCACTCCAGGAACTCACCGGCCGAGACGGTGACGTCCAGCGCGGTGTCGATCCCGTGTTCGTACGGCTTGGCGAGCCGCGCCGTCCGGACGACGAGCACCTCGAACGACGGCGGCCGCCCGAACACGGCGAGCGTGTCCCCGGCGGCCTGCAGCCGTACGGCGGCTGCCTTGTCGTAGTGGATCAGCCTGGCCAGGAAGGCGGCGAGGTCCGCCGCCTCCCCGGCATCGGCGAAGTGGAGCCGCGAGGTCATGCGGCGAGCGCCCCCGAGCCACTGTCGGCACTGTCGTCGACGTACTCCTGGAGGAACGACCTCTCCTCGGCGGTGATCCGCCGCGGCCGCTGCGCCTCCAGGTCGAACGGCACGACCACGGTCGAGGCCCGCACATACACCTGGTCCGCGTCCTTGATCTCGTACGCGATGGTCAGCGAAGCGGCACCGATCTTCGTCACCCACGACTCGACGGTGACCGGCTCGTGCCGGTGCACCAACGGCCGTACGTAGTCGATCTCGTGCCGGGCCACGACCGACCCGCCGGAGAACGACGGCGACCCGTCACCGGGCGCGAGCCGGAACATGAAGTCGATGCGCGCCTCTTCCAGATACCGCAGGAAGACGACGTTGTTGACGTGCCCGAAGGCATCCATGTCCGACCAGCGCAGCGGGCACTGGTATATGTGTCGAGCCACAGCCGCCTCAGCCTCGCGTGAGCTTCTTGTAGGTGGCGCGGTGCGGACGGGCCGCATCGGCGCCCAGGCGCTCGATCTTGTTCTTCTCGTACGACTCGAAGTTGCCCTCGAACCAGTACCACTTGGAGTCGCCCTCGTACGCCAGGATGTGCGTGGCGACCCGGTCGAGGAACCACCGGTCGTGGGAGATCACGACAGCGGCACCCGGGAACTCCAGGAGCGCGTTCTCCAGCGAGGAGAGGGTCTCGACGTCCAGGTCGTTCGTCGGCTCGTCGAGGAGGAGGAGGTTGCCGCCCTCCTTGAGGGTCAGCGCCAGGTTGAGGCGGTTGCGCTCACCACCGGAGAGCACGCCGGCCGGCTTCTGCTGGTCCGGCCCCTTGAACCCGAAGGCGGAGACGTACGCCCGCGAGGGCATCTCGACCTGGCCGACGTTGATGTAGTCGAGCTCGTCGGAGACGACGGCCCACAGCGTCTTCTTCGGGTCGATGTTGGCGCGGCCCTGGTCGACGTAGCTGACCTTGACCGTCTCACCGATCTTGATCTTGCCGGAGTCGGGCTGCTCGAGGCCCTGGATCATCTTGAACAGCGTGGTCTTGCCCGCGCCGTTCGGACCGATGATGCCGACGATGCCGTTGCGCGGCAGCGTGAAGCTCAGGTCGTCGATGAGGACCTTGTCGCCGAAGGCCTTGGAGAGGTTCTCGACCTCGACGACGATGCTGCCGAGACGCGGGCCCGGCGGGATCTGGATCTCCTCGAAGTCCAGCTTCCGCATCTTGTCCGCCTCGGCGGCCATCTCCTCGTAGCGCGCCAGACGCGCCTTGGACTTGGCCTGGCGCCCCTTGGCGTTGGACCGCACCCACTCGAGCTCTTCCTTGAGCCGCTTGGCGCGCTTGGCGTCCTTCTGGCCCTCGACCTTGAGGCGGGACTGCTTCTTCTCCAGGTACGTGGAGTAGTTGCCCTCGTACGGGTGGGCGCGGCCGCGGTCGAGCTCCAGGATCCACTCGGCGACGTTGTCCAGGAAGTACCGGTCGTGGGTGACCGCGACGACGGCGCCGGCGTACTTGGAGAGGTGCTGCTCCAGCCAGTTCACCGACTCGGCGTCGAGGTGGTTGGTGGGCTCGTCGAGGAGGAGCAGGTCGGGCGCCTCGATGAGGAGCTTGCAGAGCGCGACACGGCGCTTCTCGCCACCGGAGAGGGTGGTGACGGGCCAGTCGCCGGGCGGGCAGCCGAGCGCGTCCATGGCCTGCTCGAGCTGGGCGTCCAGGTCCCACGCGTTGGCGTGGTCCAGGTCCTCCTGGAGCTTGCCCATCTCCTCCATGAGCTCGTCGGAGTAGTCGGTCGCCATGAGCTCCGCGACCTCGTTGAAGCGCTTGAGCTTGCCCATGATCTCGGCGGCGCCGTCCTGGACGTTCTCCAGGACGGTCTTCGACTCGTCGAGCTGCGGCTCCTGCATGAGGATGCCGACGGTGTACCCCGGCGAGAGGAACGCGTCACCGTTCGACGGCTGCTCCAGACCGGCCATGATCTTCAGCACCGTGGACTTACCGGCGCCGTTGGGGCCCACGACACCGATCTTCGCGCCAGGAAGGAAGCTCAAGGTGACATCGTCGAGGATCACCTTGTCGCCGTGCGCCTTGCGCGTCTTGCGCATGGTGTAGATGTACTCAGCCAAGAGAAACCGTCCGGCAATCAGTGAGTGGGCAGATACACCCCATCTTGCCTGACGGCCACCCCCCGGCGGAAACCGGATGGTTGTCCGCCGGGACTACGGGACCACCGGCGCCTCACTCCTCCGTCGAGGTGGAGGTGTCCGCAGCCTGGGCCGGGGCGTCCTTCTTGCGCAGGAAGAAGACCGCGGCGCCGCCGAGCACGATGAACGTCACGGCGATGCCGAGGATCATCGGGGTGTTGCTGGAGCTGCCGGTCTCTGCCAGGTCGCCGCCGCCGTAGGTGCCGCCCGCGGAGGCGGGGCTCGGCTCGGAGACGGGCTGGGCCTTGCTGTCTATCGTGTCGCCGGCCGTCCGGCAGTCGAGCACGCCCTTGAAGCGGTTCTCGACGCCGTTCGGCCCCTTGATCGTGAAGTCGTAGGGCTGGTCCTCCTGCAGCGGGATCGTCACGGTCTGTGAGGAGCCCGCCTTGATCGTGTGCTTGAAGCCCATCAGGCGGAAGGTGAAGGGCTTGTCGCCCTTGTTGACCGCGGTGATGTCGATGCCGCTCTCGGCGCAGTTCTTCTCGGCGGAGAGCGCGGGGAGCGCCCCCTCGGCGGCCCAGTCGGCGGTCGCCGTCGCGGACACCGTCGACTCGCTGGAGCCCGCGAGTATCTGTGTCTGGCTCCTGGTCTCGGAGGCGAAGGCCCGGCCGACCGGCACGGTGGTCGACGCCTGCACGGAGAGTGCGGCCGAACCGTCCGGCGCGCCCTTCGGCACGTCGAAGTAGAGACGGCTGCCGTCGCCCGCGGACTGCACGGCCTTGCCGTTCTTCCCGACGACCTTCACACCGCTCGCCGCGGAGTCCGCGGGCTGCGTCACCGTCACCGACTCGGCGTCGGTCCGCACGGTGACCGGACCGAGCCGCTCCCCCGCACGGCCCGACACGGCGGGCGGCTCCAGCGTCAGCGACGCCTTGGGTTCCGCGCTGCCGCGCGCGCTCTTGTACAGATAGTCGGCGAGTTTCTCCGCCTTCGGGTCGAGGGCGTCGACCTCGGCGCCGTCGGAGTACCGCCAGATCGCCACCTGGGTGCCGGCCGCGGCGGTCTGCTCGGTGAGGGAGCCCACGCCCGCCTTGCGGGCCAGCGCCGCGAGGTCGTTCACCTGCGGGTAGGAGTGCTGCAGGATCCAGCGGATCTTGCCCGCGTCACGGTTGCCGTTCAGCGAGGTGCCGCTCCAGGGGGTCTCCTCGTACTTGGCGTCCTTCTGCGTGGGGTTCAGGATGTCGATGCAGTACGTCTTCAGGGTGCCGCCGCCCTCCACGGACATCTCGAAGAGTCCGGCGGGCACCTGCTGCGAGCTGCCGTTGTCACGGATGATCGCCTGGTCGTACGTCTGCAGCCCGCCCAGCGTCGCGATCGCGCCGCCCCGGTGCTGTGGCGCCTCTTCCGCCGCGGCCGGGCCCGCGAGGGTTACTCCGCCCGCCACGGCCAGACCCGCCGACACGGTCACCGCGGCGAGCCGGGCGGCACCTCGGCTACGTATGGACAACGCAGAAAACACTGAATTCCCCTCCGGGCGGGACCCGTTCACAACGTGGGGGGTGGTCCCGCCAGCAGACTGAAAGGGGCAGGAACGCCTGCCACCTGCATGGCATCTCCTGCCAACTGCCCCGTGAGCTACGTCCGGCATCCTAAGGAAGCAGCGCATCACGAGCCCCACGCATCTCATCGGACAGCGGATCCGACTCGGAATCGTTATCCCCAACAACCGCTCCGAGCTGGGCTTATCGACAAATCAACGGCATTGATTCGCCGATATGCCGCACTTCGGTCCACTTGCCTGATGGGCCGTCACCCCACGGGCGTCGGCTCCTTGTCCCGCTCCCCGGCGGCGCTTTCCTCCCGTCCTGCCGTCGGCTCCGTCAGCGCCGGATTGGCCCTGCCCACGCGGCGGAACGCGGCGGTGCCGCGCGACAGGTCGTGTCCGACGGCCACCGCCTCGATGTCCGCGGACGTCCAGTGCTGCCCGCCCCGCTCCTCGTCGCGGACCTTCAACCGGCCCTGAACGATGACCGGTTCACCCACGGACACCGATCCCTGCACGTTCGTACCGAGAGCCCGCCAGGCCCAGACCGTGAAGAAATTGGTGTGCCCGTCGTTCCACGTGTTCTTCGCGGCGTCGTAGTACCGCGACGTCACCGCGAGCCGGAATCGCGCCACCGGTCCCGACGGCAGCTCCCGGTACACCGGAGTCGTCGCCACGTTCCCCACCACCGTCACCAAGGTCTCGTTCATCGTCGAACCTCTCCCCCGCTCGTCCGTGTCCGCCGCCGCGCTCTCACGGCCGCGATCTCAGACTGCACCGGTCGCGCCGATCCCGCTGAGCCCTGTGGGCAACCATCCGGTTGTGGAAAACTCCGTCACCCCATCGGGGCATCCGTCAGGCCACTGGGGTGAGCACGTGGTCCGTCAGGCCATCGCGGAGCGCCCTCCCGTCACCCGCACGTACTGCTCCCTGACCTCGCGATACCGCAGCAGCTCCGCCGCCACCGGATCGAGGACCCTCGCCCGCCCGCACCCGGCGGCCGCGTCCCGCAGCCGCCGTTCCGCCTCGTAGCCGTACCGGCGCGCGGGCCCCCGCGCCGCCATCCGGCTCAGCCACTCCACGCACGGGCCGCCCACGATCCCCGCCAGCATCAGCAGCACCGGCACGCCCAGGTTCGGCGTGGCGATCCCGATGATCTGCCCCACAAGCCAGAGCCCGCCCACGATCTGGAGCAGCGTCATCGCCGCCTGGGCGAGGACCGCGACCGGCCACCAGCCGGGTCGCGGCGGCCGCCCGGTCGGCACGCCCGCCGTCACCGCCAGCTCGTCGAGCGCCTCCGGCAGCCCTTCGGCGCCGCGCACCGCCGCCTCCCGCACCGCCTGGCCCCAGGGCGCGGGCAGGCCCGTCGCCGCCTGATCGGCGACCGTGCGCACGGCCTGCTCCACACGCTGACGTGCCGTCACCTCCTCGTCGGCGGGGACGTGGGTGGTCTGCGTCGGGACGCCCTGCGGGGAGCGCCGGGCCTCGTACAGGCGCCACAGCCGCAGCCAGGGGTCGCCGCACGCCTTGCCCGCGTGCCTGCGCCAGGCGCGCTCCGCCGCTTCCCCGGCGGCGGTCGCGCCGACCGCGTCCGCGAGCCGGTCGGCGAACTCCTCGCGCGCCTCCTCGCTGAGCCCGATCCGCCCGCGGTTCCGGCCGCCGCGCGCCCCCGAGACGTACACCGGACGCAACCGTTCCGCGGCGGCGTCCAGGTCCGCGGAGATGCGGCGGGCCGCCGCGCCACGCTCCTGGGTGAACTGGCCGAGCGTCTCGCGCAGTTCGCCCATTCCCTCGCCGGTCAGCGCGGAGATCGCGAGCACTGTGGCGCCCGGTTCCCCGTGCTCGCCGAGCGCGACGCCGTCCTCGTCGAGGAGCCGCCGCAGATCGTCGAGGACCTGGTCGGCGGCGTCCCCGGGGAGCCGGTCGATCTGGTTGAGCACGACGAAGGTGACTTCGGCGTGCCCGGCCATGGGCCGCAGATAGCGTTCGTGGAGCATCGCGTCGGCGTACTTCTCGGGGTCGACGACCCAGATGACGGCGTCGACGAGGGCCAGGATGCGGTCGACCTGCTCACGGTGCTCGCCGACCGCCGAGTCGTGGTCGGGCAGGTCGATGAGTACGAGCCCCTGGAGCTCGTCGGCACCGGGTCCCTGGAGCGGCCGGCGGCGCAGGCGCCCGGGGATTCCCAGCCGGTCGAGGAGCCCCGCCGCACCGTCCGTCCAGCTGCACCCGATGGGTGCGGCCGTGGTGGGCCTGCGCACGCCGGTGTCGGAGATCATCACTCCGGCGAGTGAGTTGAAGAGCGTGGACTTGCCGCTTCCGGTGGCGCCCGCGATGGCGACGACGGTGTGCCGTTCGGAGAGTCTGCGCCGGGCGGCCGCCTCGTCCAGGATCCGGCCGGCCTCGGCGAGCGTGCCGCTGTCGAGGCGGGTGCGGGAGAGCCCGACGAGTTCGCGGAGCGCGTCGAGCCGGGCGCGCAGGGGTCCTTCGTAAGAAGTGGGGCTGCCGGACGGGGCGTACGAGCGGGTTCCCGTGTCCGCGCCGGTACTGGCACCGCTGTGCGTGCCCGTGCGCGAGCCCCGCGGGCCGCCCGCGACGCGCCGCGCGATCAGCCCGTCGTCCCAGGCCCTTTCACGCTCGCTGCCGCCGCCGGGGGACTCCTTGCGCCTCTCGTGGTCGGTCCGGTCGCTGTGGTCGGGGTGATCGGCGCGGTCGGCGTGATCAGTGACGGCGGTCACCGCGGTCACCTCTCCTTCTGCAGTACGGACAGGGCCGCAATGAGCTCGGCCTGGGGTTCGGGGTGCACTTCGAGGGCGTCGAGAGGGGCGAGCCTGCGCTCCCGTTCGGCGGCGAGGACCTTCTCCAGGTACTCGGTCAGCAGGCGGCCGCCCCTGTCGAGGAGCCGGACCGCACCCTGGGCGCCGATCCGCTCGGCGAGGACCTCGCCGGCCGACCGCGCCCGGCGCCCGCCGAGCAGCGCCGTGGCGAGCAGCGCGGCGACGACCTCGGGGTCGGGAAGGGCGTTCTTGTCGACCCTTTCCAACCCGCGCACCTCGTCCTCGGCGTACTCCTCCAGGACGCGCCGCCATCTGCGGACGGCCATCCCGATGCGGTGCTCGGCGCTCTCCGCCTCCGGGTCGCGGTCGGCGAGGCCGGGAGCGCCCGCGGCGGGTTCGCGGCGCCAGGCATCGTCGATGCGCTCGTCGGCGGCGGTGACGGCGCACAGCAGCAGCGCCTCCAGGCTCTCGGCGATGGCGTCGAGCAGCTCACCGGCCCCGCAGTCGAGGGGATAGCTGCGCCACCGCTTCAGGGCGCCGCCGGCGAGCACACCGCCCGCCTGCAGACGGCGGTGCACGCGCGCGTGCTCGTTCTCGTACGCGTCGTCGACGGCGGCGGTGAGCCGCAGCGCGGCGGCGTGCTGGGCGGCGACTGCGCTCGCCAGTTCCGGCATCCGGGAGTCGAGGGAGCGCAGGACGCCCCGCGCGGTGCGTGCGACGGCCTGGGCGCGGGCCGTGGGTTCCTGGACGCGGTGGGTGAGCCAGGCGCGCAGGGGGGCGACCGCGGTGGCGGGGAGCAGCCCGCCGCCGCCCGCGGACTCGGGCAGCTCGGGCACGGTGAAGCGCGGCACGTCGCCGAGGCCCGCCTTGGTGAGCAGCGCCCCGTACTGCCGTGACACCTCGGTCACCACTTGGTGGGGCACGCGGTCGAGGACCGTGACGAGGGTGGCGTCGTGCTCCTTGGCGGTACGCAGCAGATGCCAGGGCACGGCGTCGGCGTACCGCGAGGCGGTGGTGACCATGACCCACACGTCGGCCGCGGAGATCAGTTCGGCGGCCAGGACGCGGTTGTCGGCGGCCAGCGCGTCGATGTCGGGGGCGTCGAGGAGGGCGAGCCCGCAGGGCAGGCTGGACGCGGTCTCGATCCGCAGGGCCCGCTCGTCCTCGCCGACGAGCGCCTGTACGTCCTCTTCGCCGTCGCCCTCGTCGTCCCCGTCGCCGCCCTCCCCCGGGTCCTGCCGGGGCACCCACACGCGCGTGAGGTCGGGCAGGATCCGCATCCCCGAGAACCAGTGATGATCGTCCGGGTGGCAGACGAGCACCGGCGTACGCGTGGTGGGCCGCAGCACGCCCGCCTCGCTGACCTGCCGTCCCACCAGGGAGTTCACGAGGGTGGACTTGCCGGCGCCGGTGGATCCGCCGATGACGGCGAGCAGGGGCGCTTCGGGTGCCCTGAGCCGGGGCACCAGATAGTCATCGAGCTGTGCCAGCAACTCGTCCCGGTTGGCACGCGCGCGTGGCGCCCCTGGCAGGGGGAGCGGAAAGCGTGCGGCGGCTACACGCTCGCGCAGGGCGGAGAGTGCGTCAAGCAATTGAGGCCGTACGTCCAAGGTCACCACATGCGAAGAATGCCCAATTTTGGCGGCTTTCTGAAGCATATGGCCGTCTCTGCGCGCCGATCGGACACAGGGGATGGAAGGGGCGACTGGGGCGCAGGCATAACGAGTGCACAACACCCGGGGCGCGAGACGCCAAAAGCGATGCGAGATTCGCACCTGCCTGCGATTATCAGGACCGCTTCACCGAACCTCCACATCACGGCGCGGAGGCGAAGCACCAGGGACAGGGCCCCGGGAGCCCTATCCTTGTCCCCGGCAAGGTCACGGATCACCCCCACATCCGAACCCCCTGCCACCCGGCCACACCCGGCCCCCGTAGCTCAGTGGATAGAGCAGGCGCCTTCTAAGCGCTTGGCCGCAGGTTCGAGTCCTGCCGGGGGCGCCGCTAACTGGCTCCGCTTCGGCGGGGCCTTTTTGCTGGTCAGGGGATGTTTGGCGAGCGTGCAGAAGCCCCGGCCGCTCCCCCAATGATCACGGTGCGGGTCCGGGGCTGTCCGGCTGAAACCGGGTTTCTGCGGGTCGCTGTGTCGACTACGTGTCGAAGTTTTCGGTGGCGGGGCGGTCGGTGAGTCAGTCGGCCTCGGGAAGGTCTTCGAGATCCCCAGCCGCTTCGAGTCGCCTCTTCAGGTCCGGCAACTGACCGTCGACGCATCAGGCGTAGATCGAGAGCAGCACGGGGACGCTGTTGCCCGCCCAGTCGGCCACCTGAACGGGCGGGATCCCGTCGTTGAGCCACTTGGTCAGGCGGGGGTGTCGCAGGTCGTACACCCACTTGCCTATGGGTGACTCGTAGACGTGCGGGGGCAGAACAGCCTTGCATGCATGGGCCGAGGGTCAAGGAACAACCGCCATGGCTGGGGCCGGTTGGCTCCGCGGCTTTTAGCCACCTCCCCAGTCCGGGGCCCGCGTCGAGCAAGACCAGGGGGCCAATCGACCAAATTCCGGGCAGATCCAAAGACTGCCCGAGTTGCCAACGAGCGTACGGCCCCCTGATCGTCCCCGACCCCAGACTGGGCAGGCCACCGGCCAAACCCGCTCCGCCGACCTTCGTGGACCGTTGCCGACAGCTTCTTACAGACCAACTCAGATGGACTAGTGGCGGCCTCAGCTAGTTGGTGGCATCGTGAACGACAGCACCGGCACGCAGAGTCACGTTGGCAATGCACAAGCCAACTGGCAGCCTTTGGACTCACGTTGGCCATGGCAGACCAGGAGGTAGTCACGTGACTCAGCGCTCGCCGCGTCCATACCTACACCGAGAGGACGCAGAGCCCCGCGGCTCCCTCCCTCTTCGGCGGCACAAGTGACGGCGGTCAGCGCCGTCGCGCCGGCGCTATTCCCGCAAGCCTCTGTGGCATTGAACCGGTTTCGCACGAGTAGAGAATTAAACGCTCTGCCAGCTACGCATCCGGCGCTCCGCCTAAACGCGATCTGCCCCTATTATACAATGTTCCCGCTCAGCTTCCCCCTTCGAGTATTGGCATCTGCGACCGAGGGACAAAAAGTATTGGACCCCTTTTCAGGAAGAGGGACTACGCTATTCGCGGCGCGCCTACTAGGCCTCGAATGTGTCGGAGTGGACAGCTCACCTGTCGCCGCACATCTATCCAGGGCCAAGATCAGCTGGTCCACCCCTGATGCGGTGACAGACTTGGCGGAGAGGGCCCTCAAAACGCCGGCACCCTGCGAAGCAGCCCCTAAGGGAGAGTTCTGGGATTGGGCCTACGCACCCCAAACGCTAGAAGACATCTGCCGTATCAGAGGGCACCTCCTCGATTCATCCAATCTGGGAATCTCGCCGGAGGATGAAGATACCGTGCATTTGCTTAGGGCCCTCCTAATGGGTGTGCTACACGGGCCACGAACGAAGAGTCTACCCAGCTATTTCAGCAACCAAATGCCACGAACCTACGCAACCAAGCCTGCGGCCGCGGTTCGTTTCTGGCAAAAGCGGGAGATGCCGCCGGAAGAAGTTCGAGTTATCGACCTAGTGCGACGTAGGGCTCTATTTACACTCGCCGAGCTACCTCCCCGCGTTGATTCCTACGTCGAGAACGGTGACAGCCGTGACGCCCTGGAGCGCAAGGAAAATATCGGGAAGAAGCCCTTCGACTGGGTGGTAACCAGTCCTCCGTATTTTGGCATGCGTAGCTACGTACCAGACCAATGGCTGAGGAATTGGTTCATCGGCGGTTCTCCCGACGTCGAATACTCCGAGCGAGGACAGATCGGGGGAAAACGAGAAGTGGAATTCATTGAAGCCCTGTCGTCAGTATGGCAGAAAGCCGCAGCAGCTTGCCACGATTCCGCGAAGCTCGTAATAAGGTTCGGATCTCTACCGAGCTTGAAGAAAGACCCTGCGGCTTTGATTAAGGAATCACTTAGAGCTTCCGAAGCCTGGACCATCTCAACTATCAAATCGGCGGGGGTCGCCCCCTCGGGGCGCCGACAAGCGGATCAGTTTTCGACAACTGGTGGATACGTTGGCGAGGTAGACGTGTGGGCAAAGAGGGCTAAGTAACAAAGATTGGGGGGGCCATGTTTGACGCGGAGTCGATTACACGACTGCGTAAGGAAGTGAAGCGCACGACCATCGAGAATCGCTGGTTACTCGACCAGCTACTCTCGGAGATCGAACCGATGCGGCATGCCGCGATTAAAATTCAGCCACGAACTACCACCTCGATCTCACTGGTAGCTAGCGATGGCGGAAATAATCGCGCAGAGTTCAACCCATTCGAGCTGCAGGTCGTCCGAGTAATGGACAGCCACGGAGTGGAACTCCTAACCAAAGTAGTGAGTCCCTATACCGACCTCGCAGATTTGGCGGCCTGGCACCTCGACCCAGCAAGGCCGGATGATCCGCTCGGCACTCTCATGCGCGATCTGGGATGCGACTCTCTGTACGCTTTGAGTCCAATGCTCAACAACGACCCTGAGAAAAAGAGTCCCGGATGGCCTCTAGTCTACCGAGACTTGTGCGAATGGGCCGTACTTTATCAACTCATCACGAGGACCCATTGGGGCTCGGACACCCTAATCGTACGTGACGGACTGCTGCGCTCCAAAATCTTTCGCGGTGACTTATTCGTGCAGATGTATCGCCGCATTATGGAAACCATCGAGGAAACCAAGTCGCGTCGACGGCGAGATGTTTTCCTCGTGGGAATCGCTAAGAGGACAGAAGTCTTGCAGCGATACGCCACCGCCATGAGCGTCCAGGAGATCTTCCCGTCTGGACATCCACTGTTTGCTGCCGTGCCGATGGAACTGCAGCAGAAGGCGTATAAGTGGCCGGAATACATCAGAGCACCTGTCGCAGACGCCGATGGCGATTCCAAAGAGGATCCGAAGTTCAATATCGGTTCGATGCACTTCGTTCGTTTTGGATCGGCGCAAAGTGACCCCGTATGGACTGCGGACCTCCTGCACGCACAAGCAGCTGACGCACAGAAGATCTTCGGATTCCTGCTTGGCGATGCAGTCGAAGGTTTCCCAGTCCCCTTCTACCCCCTGTGTCTGCAGCGGGCAGACGAGCACGCTCACGTTGTGGGCCTGGACATGGACATCTTGCGTGATGAACTGGCTGCGGCAGTCAGAGGGCTCCTGGGGGACGGAACCCGGCAAAAGATCCTTGACGGCTTGATGCTGGCTTATACGGACATCGCTTCGCGTAGGTACTCATAGGTCAGCATCTCTCAGAACTCCGGAGCATTGACATGCAGCTTTTTCATCGCGATCACATCGTTGGCGTTTTCCGAGGTTTCTCCGGCAGCGGGTTAGAGTTTCACGCGGATTTGGTGCTCCCCTATCGCAGCGAGTTTCAATCCAGCGCGATGCATGGCCAGTTTGTGCTAGTTGCGCTGGAAACTGAGAATGAGGCAGTGCTGGGACGAGTCACATCTGTGAGTGCCCAGGGAAGGCTAGCCTCTACTTCTGGAGAGGACTACGCGGTTCGCGCCGTTCAGGACGATCGCCCCATCCCTGAAGATCTACGCGACCAGTACCTCCGCTACAAAATCGACATTCGCATTCTAGGTGTCGTGCGCGCCAGAGGCGAGGGGCTCGATGTCGTAGCGAGCCACAGACGTGTTCCTCACGTTGGTGCCAAAGTAGCTTTTCTCTCGCCTGATGTACTGCGAGCCGTTGCCGGCTCAGACCTAGTGGGCGCCGATCTGGGGTTCTTCGCCCTGGGTGAGTTCATATGGTCCGGTTCCGATCCGCGACTTTCCCCCGAGCCCTGGATGGTTGTACAGAAACCCGACGTCGTTGTGCGCTTCGATATCGAGCAACTCGTTGCGCGTCGCAGCTTTGTATTTGCCCGAGCCGGATTCGGAAAGAGTAACCTCGTCAAGCTCCTATTTTCAGGGCTGTACGCCGGGGAGAACTCGCCTTCAGTCCCAAAGCGAGGCGGACGGAGAGTTCCCGTTGGAACGGTAATTTTTGACCCTGATGGCGAGTACTTCTGGCCTGACGACAAGGGGCGACCTGGTCTATGCGATGTTCCCGGGCTTCGCAATCGGCTAGCACTATTCACCGATCGGAAGGCGCCCAGTAGCGTCTACGGCTCATTTGTCGTCGACGGCGTAAAGCTCGACATTCGCCAGCTCTCGGCAGCCAAGGTTATTTCGCTAGTCCTGGGGCCGGAGCAGCAAGAGCGACAGAACGTTCAGAAACTCAGGCAGCTAAACCCCGACAAGTGGAGGCGCCTCGTTGACGCTGTTCACGGGTCAGCGCATGAGACACCGCTCGAAAACATTAGCGAGATCATCGGGCTGACTGGCAATCAAGAGATTGAGGCGCTAGCTGCCCGAGCGAACATGGTCCGTGTCGTCCGCCAACTTCACGACCCGTCTTCTCGTCTGCTGGATGCCCTACTGCGCGCCCTAGGCGACGGAAAACTGTGCGTCGTAGACATCTCGCGCATGCGCGGGTCTCAGGGGCTCAACTTGGCCGGCGTTCTTATGCAGCACATCTTCGAGCACAACCAGGAAGAGTTTACCGCTGCCGAGCCTCGGACAATTCCCACCATCGCTGTGCTCGAAGAAGCCCAAAGCGTTCTCAACGGCGCCTCCATGACCGGTGACAGCCCCTTCGTCGCCTGGGTTAAAGAGGGACGGAAGTACGATCTCGGAGCTGTGCTGATCACTCAGCAGCCAGGCAGCCTATCGGCTGACTTGCTAAGCCAGGGAGACAACTGGTTCGTATTCCACCTGCTTAGCGCAGTAGACCTTACTGCGCTAAAAAAGGCGAACGCTCACTTCTCTGACGACCTGTTGTCTTCTCTTCTGAACGAGCCACTGGTTGGTCATGGCGTCACGTGGTCCAGCGTAGGAGGTGCTAAGTATCCGATTCCAGTTCGCGTTCTGGACTTCGCGCGCGACATTGAGTTGCTCGATAAGAACGGCAGTGAATCCATCGAGACTTACGCATCGCTCTTGCGGGGCGAGATGGATCAACAATTGCAGAAAGCCGTCCGGGATGCTGGCGGTCAAGCCGTTTCAGCAGGTGCCGATGGTGGAAGCATCGACGTCTCAGCCACAGTAATTAAAAGCGCAATTGAACGCGTAAAGCAGGACCAGCGACTAATGACTGAACTCACAGGTCGAGGCAAGCCCTGGAGGGGTGTAATCTCATTTCTGGAACCGTTTGCGCCCTCCTCTACAGCCAGTGACCAAAACGCCTGGGCCGCCCGTTCCGTCACTCAAGTCCTCGACGGCGTCTTCGGCAACGGCGGTTGGGAGTCGTTCAAGCGGCCCAAGGTTGACGATCCGTCTGTGGAGGTCAGGTGGGTGCGCGCTAAGCAGAAGTAGCGCACCGTAGGTAGGTTCGCTGCGCGGGTGTGGACGGCTGGCGGACACATGACTGGTCCGCTGACGTTATGTCCCTGACCTGCCGATAGACGGTGCACCTATCCGGTATTTGGAGTCGTTACTCATTCTGCTTGCGGCCTCCGGCAATCACCTCTCAGGCGGTTGTCCCGAGCGGATGATCCCTAGCCTCTCTACAGACTGAAGCGCCAGACAGCAACGATGGAGGGCCCCAGTGGTTCCTAAGGGCCCTCCATCGTCTGTGTACTGGTTGGCTAGCCAATTGCCGATGTCGGCAACCGGGGTCCCTCGTCGTCAAGCTCGTCGCTGGCTGAGTCCTGCTGGGGCAAGCGCCGACCGCGGCTTTTGGCAACTCTGAGGGTTGGCCTCAGGGCTCCAACAAGGTCCCTCGCTACCAGTCGCAAGTCGCTCGGTGTCACCTTCTCCTCAGCGAGGAGTCCGTCAGCCTGCTCCAGGACTTCGGCCGCCATTCCCAAGTGGATGGCCTCGGTGTTGTCGGCCAGGCGGGACAAGTAGCTGTTCGCGTTGTCGGTGCTCAAGTAGCAGGGCTGGCCATCAAGGCGCCCCAAAGGAGGAGTCGCAACTCATTCGGTGTTGTCATCCTTCCCTCCTGTTCTCTGCGGGCGCGGCGCGGGTAAGGAACTACGCGTCTGCGCGGTGGCTGGGAAGGACGAGGAGCGCCGCCTCGATAACACGTCCGGTGCTGTCGATCGTCACGCGGGTGATGTCGAGCACGGCGAGGGTGGAGCCGATTCGAAGGGTGTCGGCTTCTTCGTGTGTCGGTAAGCGGGCTGTGAGGCGTTCTCGGATCTGTGCCGACGGTGGGCAGTACTCCGCCAGCCTCGTTCCGAAGGCCTGGCACGAAGGCGGCTCACAGGGTGGGCCCTTCGGTGGCAGGTCGTATGGCACGTAGATGCGGGCCAGGCTGTGTGGGGAGGTCCCCTCGTTGTGGATGCACAGGAACTGAATTAGTTCCGTGTTGGGCGGCACCCGCAGCAGTGGGATCAAGGGGCCTTGCGCCTGAAGTCGAGTGGTGTGGACAGTGACCCGAAGCGTCGAGCCAATCCCGCTGGTCTCAAGGTGCTTTCGGCCACCACCGACGTATGTGTGACGACGCGACGCGTGACTGACGAAGTTGCCCTTGCCGTGGGTCTTCTCGACCAGGCCCTCGCTCTGGAGGAGTGCCATGGCGCTTCGCAGCGTCGATGTACTCACTCCGTACCGCGAAGCGAGGGTCGTTTCTGGTGGGAGGCGTTCGCCGGCTTTGAGTTCGCTGGCCGTGATCTGGTTGCGGAGGTCGCCCGTTTCGAACCGGACCTGCTTGGCCCCTCCAGGAAGTTGGATGAGATCAACTACTCGATGCGGACTGCCACCGACGTTAATGACGTCCTCGCGCCGGATGCTGGACGCAGTGATCTCGACCGGAGCTGCTACTGCGCCACTCGGCGACCACGCCCTCACCGGGGCATCCTCGGTGTGCTGCCATCGGAGGCCAGCAGGTGACATTCGCAGCCGCACGTCTCGTAGATCAGGGGTACATCGACCGCTGCGGCCGCGGGCGAGGTCTGTGCGCAGGCGTCGTGCTTGCCGACTGAACATGCACTCGACCTGTACGGGACGGGCGTCTCGTAGGAGACGCCCGGGGGCTCGTTCAGCGACATCACGCTGCCCTGTTAGTACGAACTCCACGGGTGGGGTACGCCGCGCGCCTATGTTGCGGGCAGTACTGCAAATGCCGTTGAACATGCTGATCAGCTCCTATCGCTGGCTGTCAGGCCCTCGGACGTCGCCCGTCGACTGGGGCTCTGTGTTGACGGCGGCCCATAACGTGCGGCCGTTGAGGCTGTTGGCCAGGAGGCCGAATCGGTCGGCCTCTGCCACTGCGTTCAGGACATCCCGCCATCTCTCGGCGGGGAGTGAGTCGGGTACCTCGCCTCGATCACCAAGTGCTGGGCGTGCCCTAGGACGCGGGGAATGAGTCCGAGCGCCGTTAGCCGAGCAGCGATGCCTTCAGCGCGTGCGCCCGAAGCAGTAGACACAGCTCCGCCCCCGTCACTTGGCAATCACCCTCCACCAACCTAGTTAACTAGATAGAGCTAGTGGACTAGATTTTCTATATGCTTGAGCAGCCGCCTTACCTTCGCCTCACCGACGAGTTCCGCCGGCTCATCGCGGAGCGCGTGTGGGCACCCGGGGACCGGCTCCCCTCCCGCGCGCAAATCGGCCAGGAACACGGGGTCGGAGAGAACGTGGTCCGCCGTGCTCAGGAACTCCTGATCTCGCAAGGCATTCTGGAAGGCCGCGCCGGTTCTGGCACATACGTCGCCGAGCCTCGGCAGCGAGTGCGGGTCGTACGGTCATCGGCGCGGGAGCAGCCTGGAGGCTCGCCGTTTCGTGCCGGCATGAAGTCCCTCGGCAGACAAGGCGACTGGGAGAGCCGGACGGATGCGAAGGTGCCGGCACCGGCGGACATCGCCGCTCGGCTCGGTCTCGCCGAAGAAGACCTGTGTGTCCGCACCACGTACGAGTTCCTGGCCAACGGCAAGCCGGTGCAGCTCTCGACGAGTTGGGAGCCGTATGACCTCACCGCCGGAACCCTCATCGTTCTCCCCGAGGGCGGGCCGCACGCGGGAGCGGGAGTCGTGAACCGGATGGCGGCGATCGGGGTCACCGTCAGCCACGCGGTGGAGCAGCCGGAGCCGCGCACAGCGACGACCGAGGAAGCGTCGCTGCTGGGCATCCAAAAGGCTGCGCTGGTCACCCACATCCGGCGGACCTACTACAGCGACCAGGGCCGCCCCGTCGAGACGGCGGACATCGTGGTGCCGACCGCTCTTTGCGAGATCGTCTATGAGATCCCGATCAATCGTTGACCGCTCCGGGCCGTTGTGACCCCAGTGACTGACCATCACGCCTCCCCACGCCCCTGTGGTTCCGTCAGGATTTCGCGCATGAGAGCCGGAGTCAGTACCCAAGTGGTCGCTTCAGTGCCGTGCGCCCGCCCGATCAGCGTGGGCCCAAAGCGTGATGCCGACGACCAGCCTCGCTACGGCAACCCTGCGCGCCAGGGGGAGATAAGTCAGCTTCAAATCTGACGCCTTTTGTGATCTTGATGCGTCGGTCCGGCGTCCACCCGTGGCTCGGGCACCGCCTGTCGAAGGTAGCGTCGCCATGGGCAGGAAGAGGGAACCGCGCGCAGGTCAGAGCCAGTCCAGCCGCCGAAAAGCCAAGCGCCTTCTAAGCGCTTGGCCGCAGGTTCGAGTCCTGCCGAGGGCGCAAATGGCCTCTCACCTGCGGAAACGCGTGAGAGGCTCTTTCCTCTCCGGACACACATCGCTGCGCCGTCGCCGTGTCATCGCAATGACACCAAGTGCCTTGGCCTGCCCGCCACCGCTGTCCGCGACTGCCCGCGATGTCCGCTGCCTGATCCACCGTGTGACGGGTACACGGCAGCCACCGGTGCAGCCACGGGAGCGGCCCGTGGTTCGCCGTTCATCGGCAGGAGGAGACAGATGCTGGCTTTCGCGGCGGCCTTGCTCTTCGTCATCGCCTTCGTCATTCACGCGGCCGAGACCTCGACCGAGACGGTCTTCAGCCCGACGAGTCTCATGCTGGTCGGACTCGCGCTCCTCGCCCTGCACTCGGCCGGTGTGGGGTCCGGATGGTCCGGCCGCGGAGGCGGACGCCGGCGCTGAGGGGGCGGAACGGAGCCTCTCAGCCGGGCAGCGCGTGGCGCAGGATGCGGTGCCACATCGAGGTGTACTGCTTCCGTAGGGGGCCCGTGACGTAGGGCAGGCCGTATTTCTCGCACAGCTCGCGCAGGTGCGGGGCCACCTCGGCGTAGCGGTTGCTGGGGAGGTCCGGGAAGACGTGGTGTTCGATCTGGTGACTGAGGTTGCCGGTGAGGACGTGGAACAGGGTGCCGCCCTCGATGTTCGCGGAGCCCTGGATCTGCCGCAGGTACCACTGGGCACGGCTCTCGCCCTCCAGCTGCTCCTCGGCGAAGGTCCGCACATCGCCCGGGAAGTGGCCGCAGAAGATGATGGTGTGCGCCCAGATGTTGCGCGCGGTGTTGGCGGTGAGGTTGCCGAGCAGGCAGGGCAGCGCGGACGGTCCTGCGAGCAGCGGGAAGAGGACGTAGTCCTTGGCCGACTGGCGTGCCGCCTTGCCGAGCAGCTCCGCCAGGTCTCCGAGGAACGCGCGCGGGCTCTTGCGGCCGTCCCGCACCGCGTCGGCCTCCAGGTCGTACAGGGCGATGCCCCATTCGAAGACGGGCGCCAGCAGAGCCGCGTACAGCGGTTGCAAGAGGTGGAACGGGCGCCAGGGCTGGTCGGGGCTCATGCGCAGGACGGTGTAGCCGAGGTCGCGGTCGCGGCCCACGACGTTCGTGTACGTGTGGTGCAGGTGGTTGTGGGTGTGCTTCCAGGCATCGGCGGGGGTGAGGAAGTCCCATTCCCAGGTCGTGGAGTGGATGGCCGGGTCGCCCATCCAGTCCCACTGGCCGTGCAGGATGTTGTGGCCGAGCTCCATGTTCTCCAGCGTCTTGGCGGCGGCGAGCAGGGCGGTGCCGGTGAGCCAGGCGGGCGGGAACAGGGAGACGGCCAGGGCGAGCCGGCCGCCTGTCTCCAGGCCGCGCTGGACGGCGATCACCGTGCGGATGTAGCGGGCGTCGCCGTTGCCGCGCGCCGCGACGATCTCGGCGCGGAGACGGTCCAGTTCCGCTCCTAGCTCCTCGATGCGCTCTGCGCCTTGCGGGTCTGCTCCGGGCGCGCCCGCTGGTGCTGCTTCAGACGCGCCTTCGTCCGCCGGTGCTGCTCCGCCTGCCTCTTCCGGGGGTTCCTCTTCGGCGGCGGAGGGGGTCGTCGTTGTTGTCGAGGTGGTGGTGGCCATGGGGAGTTGCCTCCTCGGGAGGTCCTAGACGTCCAGGACGAGCGGGCCCGTGGCTCCGTTGACACAGGTCTGGATCAAACCGCCCGGTTCGCCGTGCACTTCGCCGGTCCGCAGATCGCGGACCCTCCCGGCCGCGAGCGGGACGAGACAGCCGTGGCAGACCCCCGCCCGGCACCCGTACGGCATCGCCACGCCCTCGGCCTCGCCGAGCACCAGCAGCGGCACGGCCGCGGGGGCGTCCGCCTCGACACCGGTTCGGCCGAACCGCACCCGGCCGCCCGTGACTCCGGGGCCGGGTGGGAGCAGCGGGGCAGGACGGAAGCGCTCCAGGCGGAGTCGCTCAAGGACTCCCCGCTCGGCCCAGTGCCGTTCCGCCGCGGCGAGGAGCCCCGGTGGACCGCACACCCAGGTGTCCCGATTCCGCCAATCGGCGCAGCGCCCGACGATACGGTCCGGGGTCAGCCGGCCGTCCGTACGCGTGTAGGTCAGGTGCAGCCGAAGCCAGCGCGAGCGGGCCGCCAGATCGGTCAGTTCGGCGCGGAAAAGGCACTGTTCCGGTGTCGGAGCGCTGTGCAGGAGTACGACGTCGAGGGTCGGTGCCCGGCGGCGACGGGCCAGGGTGCGCAGAATCCCCACCACTGGGGTGATGCCACTGCCCGCCGTCACGAACAGCATCCGTCCGGGCGGCGGGTCCGGCAGCACGAACTCCCCCTGAGCCGGGCCCAGTCGCAGGACAGTGCCGGGCGGCGTGCGGTGCACGAGGTGCGGAGAGACCCGGCCGCGCGGGTCCTCCTTGACCGTGACGGCGACGTTGCCGTCCGGCGCGCCGGGCGGGGTGATGAGCGAGTACGTACGCCAATGCCGTACGCCGTCGATCTCCACGCCCACCGGCAGGTACTGGCCGGGACGGTGCCCCGCCCAGCCCCGGCCCGGCCGGATCACCAGGGTGGCCGCCGCGGGCCCCTCCGCCCGCACGGCGGTGACCCGGCCCGCGGGGTGCCGCGCCGACAGCAACGGGTCGAGCAGCCCGAGATAGTCGTCCGGGGACAGGGGGCTGGTCAGCCAGGACGCGGCCGCCAGCAGCGACGACAGGGGTGATAGGGGCGATAGAGGCGACATGGGCAACAGGGACATGCCGACGCCCTCCTCCCTTCCCGCGGGCCCGGCTCATCCGCGGCTTCTGCGGCTTCCGCGGCCTCTGCGGGCCCCGCCTGCCGGGCTCGCCAGCGAAGCACACCGCGCGCCGGGACACAGGAGGCGGCGAGGGCTTTCCGCCACCCGCCGCGCCTCCCCCGCCAGCCCCGACGCGGCGGTGTCCGGATGCGGATCCGGTGGCCTGCGGAGACGGAAGCGGAACCCCGGGCCGAAGACGGGCGGAAAGCGCCCTGGGTCAGGGCCCGGAAAGGCTCATCGCGAACCGCGGCCTCGGAGCATGAGGGCGCGGGCCGCCACCAGTACCGGGAGCAGCAGGAGCATCCAGCGGGCGGTGTTCCCGTCCATGACTGCCCAGGCGACGGCCACGAGTGCGAGGTAGGTGACGGTGAGGACCAGCAGGTCCTTCTTCGTGCTCGTCTTCGTGGTCATCTTCGTCTTCCTCTCTTGGTCTGCCGTCAGCCGGTCTGCCGTCAGCCGGTCTGTCGTCAGCTGGTCTGTCGTCGACTGGTCTGACGTCAGCACTTGTAGCGCTTCCAGTTGGTGATGACCCCTACGTAGCTGACCTTCCACTCCACGCACTGGTTGGCCTTGGCGGCGTCCTGCATCTGGCCGCGCAGGGAGCTCGCCTGGGCGGTCAGGGCGGCGCCGCAGCCCGCCGCCGCCACCGCGTTGGGGATCTTGGCGCAGGCCATCACGGTGGCCGTCGCCGCGAAGTGGTACATGGGGGTCTTGGCCATGTCCTTCACCTCCTTCTTGCTGAAGCGGAGGTAGATGGACCAGCCGAGCGAGACCTTCGGGTCGGCCACCACCGGGAACGCGGTGTCGGCGTCGGTGTCGATCGTCTGCGTCAGCTTGTCGCCGTCGAGGCGGTACCGGGTGGGTACGGCCTCGCCGTCCGCGTCCTTGGCCCACGGGGCGTCGATCGCGCCCAGGACCTCGGTGTCCTCGCCGTGGCTCCTGGCGATCAGGAAGCCGCCCTCGCCGTCCTCCATCAGCCGCGCCCCCTCGGGGAGCGTCAGCGAGAAGTCGTGCGTGGTCGGGGCCTTCCGGTCCTTGAGCGTCACCAGGGTGCGGGCGGCGCCGTCCGCCGTGGGCTGTACGGCGATGTCCGTCGAGGGCGCGGCGTCGGGGTACACGACCGTGCCCGCACCGGCCGCGACGCCGGTGGCTCCCCTCGTCTTCGTGACGCCGAGCGACACGTCGGCGTTCGGCGCGTCGATCAGCACGTCGCCGTCGGCCTTCGCGGGCGCGGTGACCGTGACGTTCCCCTCGTCGGTCCGCCCGCTGCCACGGCGGCCGTCGAGCGCGGTCAGATCCGCGGTTCCGGTCGCCTTCTCGACCACGGCGGCCGCCCGCGCCGCCGCCGACGGCGCCTCTCCGGCGACGGCCGCGGGGGCCGTCGCCCCGAGGACGGCCCCCGCCGTCACCGCCGCGACGAGGCCGCCGGTCATGCGCCGCGCCATCCGCGTGCTCTTCTTCATGGGTCCCTCCCGTTTCAGTGCATACGAAGGCACCCCGAGCCCTCGAAGAGGATCCCCGCCCGGGGTGCCGCGCATACTTTTACACATGTGTAGAAGGTGACCAACAGTGATCGCCCGGGGTTACGTGAATGAGATCAAGGTCGGGACTTTGGTCCCGCGCGGAAGGCCGTGGCTTTGGTCCCGCGCAGAAGGCCAAGGCTTGGTCCCGCGTGGGAGTGGCCCCACCGGGTCGCGGGAACTCCGTGCGCCCGCCCGGGCGTTGGCCCTGTGAGGCCGGCGGCGCCGCCGGCCTCACCAACTCGCCGTGTGCTCAGCCGCCGTAGAGCGCCTCGATCTCCGCCGCGTACGCCGCCGTCACCGCATGCCGCTTGATCTTCAGGGACGGGGTGAGCAGGCCGTTGTCCTCCGTGAACTCGCCCTCCACTATCGCGAACCTGCGGATCGATTCGGCCCTCGATACCGCCGCGTTGGCGTGGTCCACGGCCTTCTGGACCTCGGCGATCATCTGTGGGTCTCGGGCCAGCTCCGCGAGCGGCGTGTCCCTGGGGCGCTTGCGGACGGTGAGCCAGTGCTCCACCGCCTCGGGGTCCAGGGTGACGAGCGCGGCGACGTACGAGCGGTTGTCGCCGACGACGATGCACTGACCGACGGGGGCGCGGCTGCGCAGCCGGTCCTCCAGGACGGCGGGCGAGACGTTCTTTCCGCCGGAGGTGACGATGATGTCCTTCTTGCGGCCGGTGATCGTGAGATAGCCGTGGTCGTCCAGCGCGCCCAGGTCACCGGTGGCCAGCCATTCGTCCGTCAGTACGGCGTCCGTCGCGGCCGGGTTGTTCCAGTACGAGCCGAAGACGATGCCGCCCTTGATCAGCACCTCTCCGTCGTCCGCGATGCGCACGGCCGTGCCGGGGACGGGCAGGCCGACCGTGCCCGGGCGGGGCCTGAGCGGCGGCGTGATGGTGGCGGCGGCCGTGGTCTCCGTCAGGCCGTACCCCTCGTAGATGACGATTCCGGCGGCGTAGAAGAAGAGGTTGAGGTTGCGGTCCAGCGGTGAGCCGCCGCTGATCGCGTAACGCAGCCGGCCGCCGACCTCCTTGCGGATGCGCCGGTAGACGAGGAGTTCGTACAGCGCCCAGCCGGCGTAGAGGGCGAGGGAGGGGCCCGGGGTCTTGGTGGGACGGGTTCCGTCGGCGTGGGTTCCGTTGCTCTGGGAGCTGCTGCCCTGAGACCTGTTGCTCTGCGACCTGTTCAGGAACTTGTTCAGGTACGCCTCGCCGAAGCGCACCGCGATCCGCTCCGCGCGGTCGAAGGACGAGGCGCGGCCGATCTTCTCGGCGGTCGCACGGCCGGTGTCGTGGATCTTCTCGAAGAGGTACGGGACGCCGACGATGAACGTCGGCCTGAACGCCCTCAGCTCCGGGCGGAGTTCCTCCGGTTTGATGCTGGGGCAGTGGCCGAGCTCGATGCGGGCGAGCATGCAGGCGATCTGGATGCTGCGGCCCAGGATGTGCGCGAGCGGCAGGAAGAGGAGCGTGGAGGCGACCTGTCCCGTGATCTCCTTGAAGACGGGGTGGAGGAGGTCGACGGTGTTCGCCGCCTCCGCGTGCAGGTTGCCGTGCGTGAGGACGCAGCCCTTGGGGCGGCCCGTGGTGCCCGAGGTGTACACGAGCGTCGCGATGGAGTCCGGGGTGAGCGCGGCCCTGCGCTTGGTCACCTCCTCGTCCGACAGTTCCCGCCCCAGGGCGGTCAGTTCCGCCATCGCGCCGCCGTCGAGGTGCCGGATGCGCGGCGGGTCGGCGAGGGCGGCCAGCGCCTGCTCGGCCGTCGCCGCGTTCTCCGCGGTCTCCGCGATGAGGAAGCGGACGCCCGAGTCGCGGACGATCCACTCGATCTGCTCCGCCGACGACGTGGCGTAGACGGGCACGGTCTGGCCGCCCGCCGCCCAGATCGCGAAGTCCAGGACGGCCCACTCGTAACGGGTACGGGACATCAGGGCGACCCGGCCGCCCGGTTCGAGTCCGTCCGCGATCAATCCCTTGGCGGCTTCCGTCACTTCGCGCGCGAAGGCGGTCGCGGTGACGGGGCGCCACTGGTCGCCCTCCTTGCGGCGCAGGACCACGGCGTCGGGGGCCTCGACTGCGTTGGTGAAGGGGATGTCGGCGGCGCTGCCTGCGGTGGCGGGTGCCACGAGCGCGGCGGCCCGGACCTCGCGCACCGTGCCGTGTTCGTCCCTGATGAGTTCGACCTCGGCCCGGTCCGCCAGGCCGCTGTGGCGCTGTGCCCGTTTCAGATCCTTGCGTACGCCCATGACGGCTCCCGGCTTCCGGTTCCCAGGTGATCGGCGCGCTCCAGGTACTTACTCAGGGGTCAACTTACTGACACGTAAGAGAAATTCAATGGGACGGACACAGTCCGCTCAGGTCCGGTCGCCGCGGGCTTCGGCGACAGTCGCCGGGATCACCACGCTTGGCGAAGGGCTGGGCGGCGGCATACCTTACTTCCTAGTAAGTTTGCTGATCAGTGGGGAGATTGCCGTGGCGGACGCCGACATCAGCAGGATCGCCGAGCTCGACTTCGCCCGCGTCACGCCCGAGGAGTTCGCCCGGATTGTGAAGGGCCTCTCCGGCAGGCAGATCGCCGAGATCTCCCAGGACGGCGAGTTGCGCGGGCGCGTCCTGAAGGAGGTCTTCGGGCGCGTGGAGCGGCAGTTCAAGCCGGACGCGGCGGGCTCCTTGAAGGCCCTCATCCGCTGGAAGGTCACGGGCAGCGGCGGCAACGACGACGTGGTGTACGAGACGGATATCGCCGACGGCACGTGTGTGGTCCGCGAGGGGCGCTCGGACGCGGAGCCGCGGGTCACGCTCGTCATGGCCGACGCCGAGTTCCTCAAGCTCGTCTCCGGAAACGCCAGCCCCGTCACCCTGTTCATGCTGCGCAAGGTCAAGATCGCGGGTGACGTGGCCCTGGCCGCCGGGCTCACGCGGTACTTCGACATTCCGAAAGCGTGAGGGGGGCGCCGGGCCCCGGCGTCGGAGTCGGCGTCGACGCTGGCCCCGGCGTGGGCGTCGGCGTGGCTCAAGCCGTCGTTGACCTGCGCCGATGTAGCGGTCATGACGACGTCTGCGTACTCCTCCGTCCGTAGCTCCGAAACCGTCGCCGGGCCCGCCCCCGGAGCGCCGCCCGGGGGCGGGCGATGGCGGGGCCGTTCCGTCCGTCTCGCCGTCTGCCTGCTGCCCGCTCTCGTCATCGGCTTCGCCGGGTTCCAGCGGCGGTGGATGTCCGACGACGGGCACATCTACGTGCGGACGGTCCGGCAGGTGCTTGCGGGGAACGGACCCGTCTTCAACCCCGGCGAGCGCGCCGAGTCGTCCACCGGCACCCTGTGGCAGTGGCTGCTCGTCGCGGGCGGGGCGACGGGGGCCGACATCGCGACGGTGGCGATGTACGGAGGGCTGCTGCTCACCGCCGCCGGGTTCGCGCTGGCCGCGCTCGGGGCACGGCGCTTGCTGCGTTCCGTGCCTCCCCCGCGCCCCGTGGGCCGCGTCGGCCGCGTGGGCCGCGTCGGCCGCGTCGGCCCCCTCCGGCTCTCCGGTGAGGACGGCTTCCTGCTGCCCTGCGGGGCACTCGTGCTGCTCGCACTGCCGCCCGTCTGGGACTTCGCCACCTCCGGTCTGGAGACCGGCCTGGCCACCTGCTGGATCGCGGGGTCCTGGCTCGCGCTCATCGCCCGGCCCCGGTCGCTGGTGACGTGCGCGGTCCTGGGGCTCGGACCGCTCGTCCGGCCCGATCTGGCCCTGGTGTCGGCGGTCTTCCTGGCCGCGCAGTGGCTCATGGCGCGGCCCTCGTGGCGAGGCGTCCTCGCCGGGGCGGGTGTCGCGGGGGCGCTGCCCGTCTCGTACGAGATCTTCCGCATGGGCTACTACGGGCATCTGATGCCGCTGCCCGGCGTCACGAAGGAGGCTTCGCGCAGCCTGTGGGGCCGGGGCTTCGACTACCTCTGGGACTTCACCGGTCCGTACGCGCTGTGGCTGCCGTTGGCGGCGCTGGGCGCGGGGGTTCTGGCGGCGGGGCCGGGGCGACGGAAGGGGCGTGTGCCGGGACCCGACTCAGCCGTCACACACACTGCCGCCGCTGCCGGGGTTCCGGGCGCCGCTTCCGCCGAGACCCCCGAGGCCCCCGCCCTTGCCCCCCTCCTCGCCCCGGTCCTCGCCCCAGTCCTCGCCGGCGTCCTCTGCTGGGCGTACGTCATCAAGGTGGGCGGCGACTTCATGCACGGGCGGATGTTCCTGCCGGGGCTGTTGCTGATGCTGCTGCCCGTCTTTCTCGTGCCCGTCACACGGGTGTGGAGCGTTGTCGCCGTGGTGGTCGGGGTGTGGGCCGCCGTGTGCGCGGCCAGTCTGCGGGTTCCGTACGAGGGGTACATCGGGCAGAGCGGTGTCGCGGACGAGCGCGGGGTGTACGTACGGCAGAACGCCGCGCCGCACCCCCTCCACCACGACTTCGCGGGGCATCCGGGCAACGCGTCGTACGCCCGGCTCGTACGGGACCGGGCGCGGGCCGGCACGCCCACGCTGCTCCTGGCCCAGACGCCCGTCGGGGCCCGGCAGCCCGGGGTGACCGGGGTCTACAACACCCTCGGCTTCAGCGGCTCCGTGATCCCGCTCTCCGGGGCCGCCCTCGACCCGATCGGGCTCGCCTACCCGCTGGCGGCCCACTCCGAGGGCTTCGTCGGCCGTGTGGGGCACGACAAGCGGCTCCCCGACGAGTGGATCGTCGCCGAGCGCGGCGTTCCGGGCGACCTGCCCCCCGGGCTTGACCCCGCTCGCGTCGACGCCGCCCGGCGTGCCCTGCGCTGTGCTCCTTTCGCGGAGCTGCGGGCGGCCACGCGCGCGCCGCTGACGGCGGGGCGGTTCTGGCGGAACCTGACGGGGGCCGCGGACCTCACGTCCTTCCGCTTCCCGAACGACCCGGTGCGGGCCGAGCGGGAGCTGTGCGGCACCGTGACCCACCCGGCGAAGTCCTAGCCGGCGAGGGCGCCGCCGGGCCGGATCTCGCCGCGGGGCGGGCCGGTGGCGGCGCCCTCACCACCGGCCCGACCAGCATCTGCCCGACCGCCATCGGTCCGACCGCCATCAGCCCGCCCACCGGTGAGACGCACCGCCCTGTCGATGGCCTCGGTCAAGTCGCGTACCTGCTTGTCGCGACCGCGGGAGGGCAACGCGTGTACCCACCCCGACAGTTCACGCAGGGACGGGGCGGCGGGGAGGGCCGTTCCGCGCTCCGGTCCGGAGTGATCGCCGGCCGGGGACGCTGCGCGCAGGCCGTCGGCGAAATAGGCGGCGGTCGCGGCGACCCGCAGCCCCTCGTCCGCCTCGCGCAGTGAGCCGTCGAGGTCGGCGGCCTCGATCCGGCCCGACTCCTCGTGCGGCGCGCGGCTGTCCGGGTCGAGCCAGCGCACGCTCGCCGTGGCGAGGTGGCCCTCCGCGCCCGGCTCGGCCCGCACCGCGTACAGCGCCGTCACCGTGTGGCCGGGTCCGATCTCGCCGCCGTCCACGGAGTCGTCGCGGAAGTCGTCGTCGGCGACCTCACGGTTCTCGTACCCGATGAGCCGGAACTGCTCGACGGTCTCCGGGTCGAACGCGACCTGCGCCTTCGCTTCGCGGGCCCGCAGTTCGATGTGGGCGGGGAGCTGCTCGCAGAAGACCTCGCGGGCGTCCTCGTCGTTCGAGACGTATGAGGTGTGGCCGTCGCCCTTGTCGGCGAGCCGCTCCATGAGGGCGTCGCCGTAGTCGCTGCCGACACCGACGCCGAAGAGGGTGATGCCGTGCTCGCGGCGGGCGTCGGAGATCCTCTCCAGGATGCCGTCGGCACTGGTGTCGCCGGTGTTGGCGAGGGCGTCGGAGAGCAGTACGACCCGGTTGGTGGCGCCCGCCCTCCTGCCGCGCACGGCGGTGTCGTAGCCGGTGGTGACGCCCGCTTCGAGGTTGGTGGACTGGGTGGGCTCCAGGCCGTCGATGGCGTCGTGCACGCGGTGGCGACCGTCCCCGGTGCCGGATGCGCCGAGGCGGGTCATCGGCAGGACCGTCTCCGCGGTGTCGCTGAAGGTGACGAGCGCGATGGAGTCGTCGGGCCGCAGCTGGTCGGTCATGATCCCGAGTGACCTCTTCACGAGGTCGAGGCGGCCCGGTTCGGCCATGGATCCCGATATGTCGATGACGAAGGTGAGGGCGGCGGGCGGGCGTTCGCCGGCGTCCGGCTCGCCGCGGGTGGCGAGGCCGACCCGCACCAGCGACCAGCCGTCGTCCCCTGTCCTTGCACCGTCGACGCTCACGCTGAACCCGTCGCCGTCGGGCCGCGGATACTCCTGGCGGAAGCTGTTGACGAACTCCTCGGGCCGGACCGTCGCCGGATCGGGCAGCCGCCCTTCGGCGAGGGTGCGCCGCGCGAAGCCGTACGAGGCGGTGTCGACGTCCAGGGCGAACGTGGAGAGGTGGTCGGGCGGGGGCGCGGCGTCCCGGTGGCCGCTCTCGTCCTCCCCGCCGGGCGTGGTGGGCGCGGGCGCGGGGAGCGGTCGGGAGCCGTCGCCCCTGGCCTTGCCCTCCGCGGTGGCGCCGTTGCCGCTGCTGCCGCCGGTGCAGCCGGTGAGCAGCAGACCGCCCACCATGGCCACGGCGAGCAGCCCGTGTCGCGTCGTCCGGGTCCGCATCTCTCCCCCTCGTGTCGTCGTCGGCTTTCCCGACTGTGACGCGGAGAGGGCGTCGAACGATCGGCCCGGGACGTTGCGGAAGGGTTGCGATGCGGCATCGTCGAAGGGTTGCGGTGCGGCATCGTCGAAAGGTCGCGATGCGGCATCCTCGCCTCAGCTGACCACGTCCTTCCGCGCGAAGCCACGGAACGCCAGCGCGAACAGCACCAGCGCGTACGCCACCGAGACCGCCGAGCCCTGGATCATGCCGCCCCACTCCATCCGGGGCTGGATCGCGTCGGCCCAGGCGAACTGCCAGTGGGCGGGGAGGAAGTCGCGCCAGCCGCCGAGGGCGGTCACCGCGTCCAGGACGTTGCCGACGATCGTCAGGCCGACCGCGCCGCCCACCGCGCCGAGCGGGGCGTCCGTCTTTGTCGACAGCCAGAAGGCGAGGGCCGCGGTGACCAGTTGGGAGACGAAGACGTAGGCGACGACGATGACGAGGCGGCGGGTCGCCGTGCCCGCGGGGAGCGTGCCGCCCGTGGGGATCTCCAGGGGCCCCCAGCCGTACGCCAGCGCGCCGACCGCCAGGGCGACGAGGGGCAGCAGCACCATCGCGGCGGCGCTCATGCCGAGTGCGACGGCCATCTTGGACCAGAGCAGGCGGGCCCGCGGCACGGGCGCTGCGAGCAGATAGCGCAGGGAGGACCAGCTCGCCTCGGAGGCGACGGTGTCCCCGCAGAACAGTGCGACGGGGATGACGAGCAGGAAGCCCGCCGACACGAACAGGCACGTCGCGGCGAAGTTCGTGGCGGACGCCGTCGCCGTGTCCATCAGCGTCACCTCGCCGCTGCGGGAGCCCGGTGAGCCGCCCGCGACGGCGAACGCGATGACCAGCACGACGGGGAGGAGCGCCATGATGCCGCCCATGACGAGTGTGCGGCGCCGCTTCAGCTGGCGGACCGCCTCGACCCGCAGGGGCAGGGTGCGGCCCGCGCGGTAGCCGGGCGCGGTGGGGCGCTCCAAGGTGGGGGCGCTCATGCGGTGCCTCCGATCAGGGTCAGGAACGCGTCTTCGAGGCGGCGGTGCGGGCCCATGGACTCCACGGGCACGTCCAGGCGGACCAGTTCGGGCAGGAGGCGGACGGCACTGCCGTGCTCCGTGCCGTCGAGGCGCAGCAGGATGCCGTCGTCGGCGCGGACCGCCGAGGCGACGCCGGGCAGCGCGGCGACCTTCTCGACGAGCGGGTCGGGGATGTCTGTCGCGAGGCCGACGAGGAGCGTGTCTCCGGAGCCCACGATCTCGGCGACCGGGCCCGCCTGGACGAGGCGGCCGCGGTCCATGACGACGAGGTGCGTGCAGGACTGCTCGACCTCGGCGAGGAGGTGGCTGGAGACGATGACGGTGCGGCCGCCGCGCGCGTACCGGATCATGACCTCGCGCATCTCGCGGATCTGCGGCGGGTCGAGGCCGTTCGTCGGCTCGTCGAGGATCAGCAGGTCCGGCAGGCCGAGCATGGCCTGGGCGATGGCGAGGCGCTGGCGCATGCCCTGGGAGTACGTGCGCACGGCGCGGGCCAGGGCGTCGCCGAGGCCCGCGATCTCCAGCGCCTCCTCCAGGTGGGCGTCCTCGGCGGGGCGGCCGGTGGCCTTCCAGTACAGCTCCAGGTTCTCCCGGCCGGACAGGTGCGGCAGGAATCCGGCGCCCTCGACGAACGCGCCGACGCGGGAGAGGACGGGCGCCCCCGGCCGGATCGCGTGGCCGAAGACGCGGATCTCGCCGGCGTCGGGCCGGATGAGGCCCATGAGCATGCGCAGGGTCGTGGTCTTGCCCGCGCCGTTCGGCCCCAGGAGGCCGAGGACCTGGCCCTTCTCCACGGTGAAGGAGACGTCGCGGACCGCGTACCGGTCGGTGGATTTGGCGTACCGCTTGCTCAAGTCGGTGATCCGGAGGGGGACTTCGGCGAGCTCCGGGTCGGGCGCGGGGGCCGTGGTGCGCCGGCGCGCGGTGACGAGCAGGCCGAGGGCGAGGACGGCCGCGGCGGCGGGCAGCCACCACACCCAGGAGGGCAGCGGCGCGGCGGCGGTCTCCACGCCGGGCGCGGTCGGCACCTTCAGGTCGCTCTTCAGGGAGACGGTGTACTTGGCGGGCTCGACGGGTGACGCGTAGCCGAGGTCGGTCGAGGAGAGGGCGAGGCGGAGGCGGTGGCCCTTCTGCACCTCGTGGTCGACGGCGGGCAGGGTCAGCTCGACGTCCTTGCCGTCCTTCGCGCCGGTCACCCTTGTGGGAGCGACGAGTTGGGAGGGCAGGACCTGCTGCTTGCCGTCGGGCCCCACGTCGTACACCTTGCCGAACAGGACCGCGTCGCCGCTGGAGGACTTCACGTGGGCGCGCACCGTCGGGGTCCCGGTGATGCGCAGGTCGCCGCCGAGGGGCTTCGAGTCGAACTTGGCGAACTGTCCGGGGAAGTCCAGGGAGACGCCGACGCCCAGGGAGGACAGCCGGGAGAGCGAGCCGCCGCCGGCCCCGGGGAGCCCGGAGATCGCGGGCGGGCTCGCGCCCGCGGGGTTGTCGAAGGTCTGCTCGCGCCCACCCAGCGGCACCGCGCGCGGACCGCTCCTGAGGCCCGGATAGCGGTCGTCGCTCGCGCCACGCTGCCGCGCGGCACCATCGGTGGAGTCCATCCCTCCGGTGCGGGTGACGCGGAACGCCGGGCCCGTGTCGACGCTCTTGTCGTCCTTCAGATAGCGGTCGAACCACGTGCCGATGCGCTGCTCGACGCGGTCGCGCTCGCGGTCTCCGCCGTCGTGGCCGCCGGCGATCCAGTCGACGGACACGGGCGCGTGGTTCGCGCGGACGGCCTTGGCGATGGCGTCGCCCTGGCTCAGCGGGAAGAGGGAGTCGGTCTGGCCCTGGGCGAGGAACGTCGGCACCTTGATGCGGTCGCCGACGGCGACCGGGCTGCGCTCGGCGAGCAGCTCGCGCGCCTCCGCGTCGGGCTTGCCGGCCACGGCGACGCGCTCGTACATCGCGCACAGCCGCTTCTCGAACTTCTCGCAGCCGCCACCGGTGTTGATGAACATGCCGGCCCAGAGCTTCTTGAAGACGCCGTCGGGGAACAGCGCGTCCGCGAGGTTCCAGTACGTGATCTGGGGGGCGATCGCGTCCACCCGCTCGTCGTGCCCGGCGGCGAGCAGTGACACCGCCCCTCCGTACGAGGAGCCGGTGACGCCGACGCGGGGGTCGCCGTCCTTGTCGAGCCGCACCTCGGGGCGGGTCGCGAGCCAGTCGATCAGCTTCGACACGTCGGCGACCTCGCCCTTGGGGTCGTTGAGCCCGATCTTGCCGGTGGACCTGCCGAAGCCGCGGGCGGACCACGTCAGGACGGCGTACCCCTCCTTGGCGAGGTCTTCCGCCTGCGCGCGCACGTCGCTCTTGCTGCCGCCGAAGCCGTGGCCGATGAGGACGGCGGGCCGCTTCTCGTCCGGGTCGCCCGCCGTGAAGTACGAGGTGTCGATCCGGGCTTTGCCGGTGTCGACCATGCGGTCCGCCCTGTGCACGGCCGGGCCGTCGTCCGAGGCGACCGCCGACCATGTGCCCACGCCGGCGAGGACCGCGACGGCGGCCGCGGTGGCGAGCAGCCGGCGCGGACCTCGCGGCACGGGGAACCTGGGCCTGGGCAGTCGTAGATCCATGCCGTCCACCGTACGGGCGGGCACCGACAACCGGGGCAGCCGCCGGTCTGAACCCGTGCGCCTCCCCGGGGAGTAGACTCCGCGCCCCGCGTACCGCGGTGGTGGTACGCGGGGAGATCGGGGTCGTCGGTCAGCCAAGGCCGGAGCGCGTCGCAGAGGGCGGTGCGGAGCGCCGGGCGAGGAACGCGGCCCCGATGACGGGCAGCATGCAGACGGTCTGCGTCACCGCGTACCACGGCGGGCAGACGCCGGGGATCAGGTCGACGCCGATGACGGCGATCGGCATGATGACGGTGAGGGTCCGCACGCGTTCGAGGGCCCGCTGGGAGCCGCGGGAAGCGGAGCGGGTCAGCCGGTGGATCAGCACGGCGACCAGGGGCAGCAGCACCGCCCGCACCCACATGAACGTGTTCACCGGATGTCCGGTCGCCGCGAGCACGGCGACCGTGCCGAGCAGCGCGGCGCTCAGTGCTCCGTAGAGGGTGACGAGGAGCCGGATCGTCCGGAAGGTGTGCGTGAGGGATTCCATGCCGTCGACGCTAGGGAGCGCGTGACCTGCGGAGTATCCGTCTGGACGCACGGGTGGGTGGGGCCAGACCCACTCCCCCGGCGATCGGGGCGGCCGCGGCCTCCGTCCGGTGCAGAGTGGGAGCACCGGGACGGAAGGCGAAGGAAGAAACATGCGTCAGCTGAGTAAGTGGAGGGCGGCGGGGGTGCGCGTCGGCACCGGGTTCGTGCGGGCGTGCGCCGTGGTGGTCGTCAGCATGCCGGTGCCCGCCGTGTGGGCCGCCGCCGTGGCCCTGGGCATCCGGTGGGGGCCAGGGAACCCGTGGTCGTGGCTCGCGCCGTTCGTGCTGGTGTGCGGGGGCACGCTCGCGCTGTCCCGCCCGGTCTGCCGGGCGGTACGGCACCTCGTCGCGCGGTGGACGGGCACGGTGCTCCCCGCCGGATACCGGCAGGCCGGGCCGGTGACGCGGATGTCCACCGGGTACTGGTGGAACGGCTTCGGCTACGAGCGGACCCGGCGCGACGCCCTCATGGACCAGAAGTGGCGGGTCCGGTGGGCCGACCCCGCCACCTGGCGCGACCTGCGCTTCACGGTGATCGTGCCGTTCACCGCGGGGTTGGCCGCCTGTGTGCCGCCGGCGGGAGTGGCTGCGGCGGTCGTCGGGCTCGGCGGGGCGGGGGCCGGGGTGCGCGTCGTCGGCGTACTTGGCCTGGTGGTGGCGGTCGCCACGGCCCCGTACGCCTGGCGCCTCCTCGGACCGGTGGCCGTCCGCTTCCTGCGCCCGTCGCCCGCGATGGCGCTGGCCGACCGGGTTGCCGAGCTGACCGCCCAGCGCGCGGACACGACCGTCGCGCAGGCCGCCGAGATCCGCCGCATCGAGCGGGACCTGCACGACGGGGCACAGGCCCGCCTGGTGGGCCTCGGGCTCTCCCTCGCGACCGCGGAGAAGCTGATGGCGACCGACCCCGAGCAGGCCAGGGCGCTGATGCGGGAGGCGCGGGCAGGCGCCGTGGCCTCGCTGGCCGAACTCCGCGAGCTGGTACGGGGGATCAGCCCGCCGGTGCTCACCGAGCGGGGACTCGTCGACGCCGTCCGCGCGCTCGCCCTGGACGTCCCGCTCGACGTGACCGTCACCGCCGACGACGGGCTGCGCCTGGACCCGCCCATCGAGGCCGCCGTCTACTTCGGCGTCGCCGAGCTGCTCACCAACGCGGTGCGGCACTCCGGCGCGACCCGGGCACGCGTCTCCCTGTCCCGGGACGGCACCGGCGTCGTCGCCGAGGTCGAGGACGACGGCCGGGGCGGGGCCGGTGCCCGGGACGGCGGCGGGCTCGCGGGCCTGCGCCGCCGCCTCGCGGTGTTCGACGGCACTCTGGAGATCAGCAGTCCCGCGGGCGGCCCGACGCGTGTGAGGATGGCGGTGCCATGCGAATCGTCGTAGCCGAAGACCTCTACCTCCTGCGGGACGGGATGGTCCGCCTGATCGAGGCGTGCGGGCACGAGGTGGTGGCGACGGCTGCCACCGGGCCCGAGACGCTCGACGCGCTGCGGACCTTCCGCCCCGACGTGGCCGTCATCGACGTCCGCATGCCGCCGACGCAGTCGGACGAGGGGCTGCGCGCGGCCCTCGCCGCCCGCCGTGAGATGCCGGGCCTGCCGGTCCTCGTCCTCTCCCAGCACGTCGAGCAGCTGTACGCGCGGGAGTTGCTGGCCGACGGCTCGGGCGCCGTCGGCTACCTCCTCAAGGAGAGCGTGTTCGACGCCGACCAGTTCATCGGTGCCCTGGAGCGCGTCGCGGGCGGCGGGACCGCCATGGACCCGGCCGTCATCGCGAAACTGCTGTCCGCCGGTTCCACCGGGCGGGGCCTCGACCGGCTCACCGAACGCGAGCACTCCGTCCTCGCCCTCATGGCCGAGGGGCTGTCCAACCAGGCCATCGGGCGCCGCCTGTTCCTCAGCGAGAGCGCGATCAGCAAGTACACGACCTCCATGTTCGGCAAGCTCGGCATCAGTGACGACGACGACAGCAACCGCCGCGTCCTGGCCGTCCTGACCTACCTCAACGAGTCCTCCCCGCCCGCCTGAACGCGCCCCATAGAGTCGCGTCATGACATCCCGGGACTCCGACTCGTCCAACTCCCCCGACCCGCTCGGCTCTCTCGCCACCGGCCAGCGTTCGCTGGGTGATCCGTCCGTCCGCTTCCCGCTGTGGCCGCCGCTCACCGCCGGGTGCCCGGTCACCAGTACGGACACCGTGTCGTACCCGGTCGAGGTCGACTACGCCTACGACCAGGTGCCCGCCGACCTCTTCACCTCCGCACCTCGCCATTCGTACGGCCACGACCGGTGGGCCCCTGTCCTGCCGCCGCTGCACGCCCCCGGACTCGGCGAGGGCGGCACGCCCCTCGTGGCCTTCGGCGACGGCCTCTGGATCAAGGACGAGTCCCGCAACCCGACCTGGAGCCACAAGGACCGCATCAACCGCGTCACCGTGAGCGCGGCGGTCGGCGCGGGCGCGGAGGGCATCGTCGTCGCCTCGTCCGGCAACCACGGGGCCTCCGCGGCGGCGTACGCGGCGCGGGCGGGGCTGCGCTGCGCCGTCCTCACCTCGGTGGACACACCGCCCGCGGTCGACGCGTTCCTGCGGGCGTACGGCGCCGTGGTGCTGCCGGTGCCCGTGGACGCGCGCTGGCCGCTGCTGCGGCGGATCGTGGAGCGGTTCGGCTACCACCCCGTCAGCAACGTGACGCCCACCCACACCGGACACGCGTTCGGGCCCGAGGGCTACAAGACCCTCGCGTACGAGATCCATGCCGAACTCGGCGTCCCCGGCGCGGTGTTCCTGCCCACCGGGTACGGCGAGCTCCTCTTCGGCGTCTGGAAGGGCTTCGCGGACCTGGTCAGGATCGGCGTGACCGACCGGGTGCCGCGCTTCTACTCCTGCGAGCCCGCGGCCGGCGGGCCGCTCGCCGCGGCGCTGCGGGACGGGGTGCCCGCGACGGAGGTGCCGGTCGGCGAGACGGCCGCGTACGCCATCAGCTCGTCGGTGGGCGGGTACCGCGGGGTCGTCGCCGTGCGGGAGAGCGGGGGCGCGGCGCTGCTCGTCACGGACGCGGAGATGGTGGCCGCGCGGGACGAGCTGGCGCGGGGCGGGCTGTGGCCGGAGCTGTCCGCCGCGGCGGGGCTCGCGGGGTACCGGCAGCTGGGGCCCGCCGCCGTGGAGGGGCCCGTGGTGTGCGTCTCCACGTCCAGCGGGTTCAAGGACCGTGACCTGCTCGACGGGGCGGGCTCCGTCGAGCTGGACCCGGCGGACTGGGCGGAGGTGGAGCGGCGGGTGGGGGCGTGAGCCCGCCCCGCGTCTGCCGCGTCAGCCCTGCCCGTCCTCCGGCACGCTCACCAGCCACCGCGTGTCCCGTCGCGGCCGCAGGTACAGCGCCCAGTACAGGGTGGCGGCCACCACGATCCCGCCGGTCCAGCCGAGGTAGGCCGCCTCCTGCTGGCTGAGCACGTACGCGAGCACCGCGATCAGTACCACCGGCACCGCGGGCCACAGCGGCATCCGCCAGGCCGCCGCGTGGTTGTGCGAGCCCCGGCGGGCCAGCAGCGCGGCGACGGCCACCAGCAGGTACATGCCGGTCACGGAGACGCCGGTCACGCCGTACAGCGTGTCCAGGTTGACGAAGCAGAGGAGCGCGCCGGGGACGCCCACGAGCAGCGTGGCGATCCAGGGGGCGCCGGACGCGCCGAGCTTGGACAGGGCCTTGTTGACCGGGGTGGGCCACGCCTTGTCCCGCGCCGACGCGAACAGGACGCGGGAGTTCTGGATGACCATGACGATGCCCGCGTTGATGATCGCGAGGGCCACGCAGAGGCTGACGAACGTGCCGACCGCCGAGTTCGACCAGGCGGCCACCATGGCGCTGATGTCGCCCTCGGTCAGCGCCGTGAGGCTCTCCGCGCCCATGGTGATGGCGATGACCGGCACCAGGATGATCACGGCGGAGATGGCGAGGGTGGCGAGGACGGTGCGCGCGACGTTGCGGCGGGGGTTGTCCATCTCCTCGGAGAGGTAGACGGCCGTGGAGAAGCCCTGGGTGACGAAGAGGGCGATGGCGAGCCCGGAGACGATGAGCATGGCGGTGACGGTGTCGACGCCGCCGGAGCCGCCCGAGCCGGAGCCGGACGCCACCGTCAGGTCGACCAGGCTGCCCGGGCCGCGCTCGGCGTGCGCGAAGCCGAGGACGGCGACGACGCCCGCCGCGACGACTTCGAGGACCAGAAAGATGCCGGTGATCCACGCGTTGGCGCGCAGGTCGAGCAGGCCGGCGAGGGTCGCGCAGATCATGACGCCCGCGCCCGCGTAGGACGGGTCGAGGTGGACGACCGGGGCCAGGTAGTCGGCCGTGCCCATGGCGATCACGGGCGGCACGATCATCACGACCAGCAGGGACAGGACGAAGACCAGCCAGCCCGCGAGGCGGCCCGCCATCGTGGAGACCATGGCGTACTCGCCGCCCGCACTGGGGATGAGGGTGCCCAGCTCGGAGTAGCAGAACGCGACGCCCACGCAGAGCAGCGAGCCGATCGCGATGGTGAGCGCGGTGGCGGTGCCGAGCGAGGAGAAGAGGTCGGGGACGACGACGAAGAGCGTGGAGGCGGGCGTCACGCACGACAGCGTGAGGAGGGTGCCGCCGACGACGCCGATGGAACGCTTGAGCTTCTGGGGATCACCCGGGACGGCCACCGGCACCGGAGGTGCTTCGGTGGTGGCGGACTGGGGCGGGCGAAGCGTATCGGTCATGGAGCGCGGTTCCGATCGACTCGTGCGGCAGGAGATGCGTCTGGGATGCGGCGGGAGCGCTATCGCCTCCGAAGGCTGGTTGAGCTGCGTGTTTCTGTGGCTCCCGGCGCGTCATCGAACCCCGGCGACAACCGGAACGTCAACGGTCACTTACCTACGGAATCCGCAGCACGGCCCGACGCCAAGTCGCCTCGCATTCCCAAGAGTTTGCCGAGGCAGGCCTCAATGAACATGCCGCTACCGAAGATGACCTTCATATTGCAGGCGTATGAACACGGGGGCTTTAGCTGCCCGAATTGCGCCCTGTGCACGGGAACCGCAAGGGGAGCGTCAAAAAAGAATCAGGGCCGTCCGGAATCCGGACGGCCCTGATGCACACTCGGTCATCGGTTGGCTGCGGTCAGTGCGTCGGGTGGAGCCGGTACGACGGATCCAGGTCGCGGATCTCCGCCGAGTACGTCGCGCCCTCCACCCCCGACAGGTGCTTGCCGAGCAGCGCCAGCACGTCGTCGGAGAGCGCCGCCTTCACGGCGCGGCCGCGCCCCGGCAGCAGGCCCACGGTGACGTGCACGAAGGGCGCGCCGGGCCTGCCGTCCACGAAGGCCGCCGAGGAGCGGCAGAACGTCTTGCCGACACCGACCGAGTCCACCTGCTCCACGACCAGGGGATGCAGCTCCGCCACCAGGGACGGCAGATCCAGGACGCCGGACAGGGTGTCGGCGTAGTCGATGTCGATGTGCGGCATGGCTCACGGCCTTTCATGTAGTGCACACACATCGTAGAACGGTGAACCAACGGCGAAGCCCCCGGCCGGGGGGGCCGGGGGCTTCGGGAGCCGGGGGAGGTGGCTCAGTGGTTGCGCGGGAATCCGAGGTCCACCCCGGCCGGCGCGTCCGACGGGTCCGGCCAGCGCGTGGTGACGACCTTGCCGCGCGTGTAGAAGTGCGTGCCGTCGTTGCCGTAGATGTGGTGGTCGCCGAAGAGCGAGTCCTTCCAGCCGCCGAAGGAGTGGTAGCCCACCGGCACCGGGATCGGCACGTTCACGCCGACCATGCCCGCCTCGATCTCCAGCTGGAAGCGGCGGGCCGCGCCGCCGTCCCGGGTGAAGATCGCGGTGCCGTTGCCGAACGGCGAGGCGTTCATGAGCGCCACGCCCTCGTCGTACGTGTCGACGCGCAGCACGCACAGGACCGGGCCGAAGATCTCGTCCCGGTAGGCCTTGGCGGTCGTGGGGACGCGGTCGAGCAGGGAGAGGCCGATCCAGTGGCCGTCCTCGTATCCCTCGACCGTGTACCCCGTGCCGTCGAGGACGACCTCGCAGCCCTCGGCCGCCGCGCCCGTGACGTACGAGGCGACCTTGTCGCGGTGGGCCGCGGTGATCAGCGGGCCCATCTCCGACGTCGGGTCGTTGCCGGGACCGATCTTGATCTTCTCGGCGCGCTCCTTGATCTTGGCGACCAGCTCGTCCGCGATCGAGCCGACCGCGACGACGGCGGAGATGGCCATGCAGCGCTCGCCGGCGGAGCCGTAGGCCGCGGAGACGGCGGCGTCGGCGGCCGCGTCCAGGTCGGCGTCCGGCAGGACCAGCATGTGGTTCTTGGCGCCGCCGAGGGCCTGCACCCGCTTGCCGTTGGCGGAGGCCGTGGCGTGGATGTGGCGGGCGATCGGGGTGGAGCCGACGAAGGAGACGGCCGCGACGTCCGGGTGCTCCAGGAGACGGTCCACGGCCACCTTGTCGCCGTGCACGACGTTGAAGACGCCGTCCGGCAGACCGGCCTCGCTCAGCAGCTCCGCGATCTTCATCGACGCCGAGGGGTCCTTCTCGCTCGGCTTGAGCACGAAGGTGTTGCCGCACGCGATGGCCAGCGGGAACATCCACATCGGGACCATGGCGGGGAAGTTGAACGGCGTGATGCCCGCGACGACGCCCAGCGGCTGGCGGATCGACGAGACGTCCACGCGCGACGCCACCTCCGTCGACAGCTCGCCCTTCAGCTGCACCGTGATGCCGCAGGCCAGGTCGACGATCTCCAGGCCGCGGGCGACCTCGCCGAGCGCGTCGGAGTGCACCTTGCCGTGCTCGGCGACGATCAGCTCGGCGATCGCGTCGCGGTTGGCGTCGAGCAGCGCGCGGAACTTGAAGAGGATCGCGGTGCGCTTGGCGAGCGAGGACGTGCCCCAGGTCGCGAAGGCCTCGCGGGCGGCGCCGACGGCGGCGTCCACCTCGTCGACCGACGCGAACGCGACCTGCGTCGTGACGGCACCGGTCGCCGGGTCGGTGACCGGGCCGTGGTTGCCGGACGCGCCCTCGACGGCCTTCCCGCCGATCCAGTGATTGACGGTCTTCGTCATGACAAGCATCCCTACTCTCACAGGTGGCGGCGTCGGGCAGCGACGTGCCGGTCGTACTCTTCCCTGGCCTTGACCGCGGACACCCGGGTCGCCGTCTCGGCCACGGGCACATCCCACCACGCCTGCGCCGGGGGCGGCCCCGACACTGTGTCTGCCGTTTCCGTCTCCACATAGACACATGTGGGACGGTCTGCCCCGCGCGCCTCGCGCAGCGCCTCCCGCAGGTCACGGACGGTCCTGGCGCGCAGGACCCGCATGCCGAGCGAGGCCGCGTTGGCCGCGAGATCGACGGGCAGCGGGCCCTCGGTGTACGACCCGTCCGGCGCCCGGAAGCGGTACGCGGTGCCGAACCGCTCGCCGCCCACGGACTCCGAGAGCCCGCCGATGGAGGCGTAACCGTGGTTCTGCAGGATGACGACCTTGATCGGCAGGTTCTCCTGGACGGCCGTGACGATCTCGGTGGGGTTCATCAGGTACGTGCCGTCGCCGACCAGCGCCCACACGGGCCGCTCCGGCGCGGCGAGCGCGACGCCGATGGCCGCCGGAATCTCGTATCCCATGCAGGAGTAGCCGTACTCGACGTGGTACTGCCGCGGCGACCGGGCCCGCCACAGCTTGTGCAGGTCGCCGGGGAGCGATCCCGCGGCGTTGATGATGACGTCCTCGTCCGTCACCAGCGCGTCGAGCAGGCCGACGACCTGGGCCTGCGTCGGGCGCACGTCCGGCTCGTCCGCCTGGAACGCGGCGTCGACGCGCCGCTCCCAGCGCTCCTTGTCGTCCGTGTATTCGACGGCGTACGCGGGCTCGACGCGATGGCCGCGCAGCGCCTGCGTGAGCGCTTCGAGTCCGGCGCGGGCGTCGGCGATCAGGGTGTCGCCGGCCAGCTTGTGGCCGTCGAATGGCGCGATGTTGAGGTTGAGGAAGCGCACTCCGGGCGCCTCGAAGAGCGTGCCGGACGCGGTGGTGAAGTCGGTGTAGCGGGTGCCGACGCCGATCACCAGGTCGGCGGTGCGGGCGAGTTCGTCGGCGGTGGCCGTGCCGGTGTGCCCGATGCCGCCGACGTCCGCCGGGTGGTCGTGGCGCAGGGAGCCCTTGCCGGCCTGGGTGGAGGCGACGGGAATCCCGGTGGCGTCGGCGAAGTCCCGCAGCGCGTCCTCTGCGGCGCTGTGGTGGACGCCGCCGCCCGCCACGACCAGGGGGCGGCGGGCCGCGCGCACCACGGCCACGGCGGTGGCCAGTTCGCGCGGATCGGGTGCCGGGCGCCGGACGGTCCACGTCCGCTCGGCGAAGAACTCGTCCGGCCAGTCGTACGCCTCCGCCTGCACGTCCTGCGGCAGGGCGAGCGTGACCGCGCCGGTCTCCGCCGGGTCGGTGAGCACCCGCACCGCGGCGAGCGCGGCGGGGATCAGCGCCTCGGGCCGGGTCACGCGGTCGAAGTACCTCGACACCGGGCGCAGGCAGTCGTTGACCGACACGTCGCCGGCGTAGGGCACTTCGAGCTGCTGGAGGACGGGGTCGGCGGGGCGGGCCGCGAAGGTGTCGCCGGGCAGCAGGAGGACGGGCAGCCGGTTGACGGTGGCGAGCGCGGCGCCGGTGACGAGGTTGGTGGCGCCGGGGCCGATGGAGGTGGTGACGGCGTGGGTGGCGAGGCGGCCGCACTGCCTGGCGTAGCCGACGGCGGCGTGCACCATGGCCTGTTCGTTCCTGCCCTGGTGGAAGGGCATCTCGTTGGCGTGCTCGACGAGTGCCTGCCCGATGCCCGCCACGTTGCCGTGGCCGAAGATGCCCCAGGTCGCGCCGATCAGCCGCTGCCGCGTGCCGTCCCGCTCGGTGTACTGCCGGGACAGGAAGCGCACGAGCGCCTGCGCGGTGGTGAGCCGCACATGGCCGGTCTTGACCTGTGTCATCGGTATCCCTCCGTGTGGTCGGGGTGGAAGCAGATCCGCCACTCCCGCTCCTGGCCGGGGCCCGCCATCACGTTCAGGTAGTACATCGCGTGCCCCGGCTGGGCGATGGACGGGCCGTGCCAGCCGTCCGGCACCAGCACGGCGTCTCCGGTGCGGACCTCGGCGAGGACGTCGGTGCCGCCTTCCCGCGACGGGAAGACGCGCTGGTAACCGAAGCCGTCGCGGCCGTCCGGCGCCTCGATCTCGAAGTAGTAGATCTCCTCCAGCTCCGCCTCGACGCCGGGGCGGTGCTCGTCGTGCTTGTGCGGTGGATACGAGGACCAGTTGCCGCCGGGCGTGATCACCTCGACGGCGATGAGCCGGTCGCAGTCGAAGGCGTCCGCGGAGGCAAAGTTGCGGACCTCGCGGGCGCAGCCGCCGCTGCCTCTGCTCTCGACGGGTACCTCCGGCGCGGAGCCGTAGCGGGCGGGGAGTCGACGCTCGCACTTCGCTCCTGCCAGGGCGAAGCGGCCTCCCGCGCCGGAGGCGATCTGGATCCGGGCGTCACGGGGCACGTAAGCGAAGTCGGAGACTCCGCTGAACACGCTCTCGCGGCCCAGCAGTTCGATGATCCCGTCTGCTGTCTGCACCGTACAGCCGCCGGTCAGCGGGAGCACGATCCATTCACTCTCCCCGGTGGCGAAGGAGTGCAGCCCGCCCGGTCCGAGCTCGACGACGCGCAGGTGGGAATAGGTCCAACCGGCCTTTTTCGGATCGATGTCCAGGGCGTACGGACCGTCGGCCGCACTCCCTTTCGGTACGTACGTCATGTGGGCCTCCTCGGCCTGTCCGCCCCGCTACAGCAGTCCTACGGCAGTGTCGACCGCCCCCGCCACGTCACCGTCGGGCGGATAGAGCAGCGCCCTGCCGACGACGAGCCCCTGCACGGTGGGAAGTTGCAGGGCGCCGCGCCACTTCTCGAACGCGGCGTCCGCGTCCCCGGCCTCTCCCCCGATGTCGCCGCCAAGCAGCACCGCGGGCAGCGTCGAGGTCTCCATGACACGGGCCATGTCGTCGGGGTTCTCGGTGACGGGGACCTTCAGCCAGGTGTACGCGGAGGTGCCGCCGAGGCCGGAGGCGATGGCGATGGACCGCGTGACGGCTTCGGCGCTCAGGTCGTTGCGGGGCGGGCCCGTCCCGTCGCGTCCGGTGAGGAACGGCTCGACGAAGACGGGCAGCCTGCGCTCGGCCATGGCGTCGACGACCCGGGCCGCGGAGTGCAGGGTCCGCAGCGACCCCGGGTCGTCGTAGTCGACGCGGAGCAGCAGTTTGCCCGCGTCGAAGCCGAGCCGCTCGATGTCCTCGGGCCGGTACCCGGTGAACCGGTCGTCCAGTTCGAAGGCGGCGCCCGCGAGGCCGCCGCGGTTCATCGACCCCATGACGACCTTGCCGTCGAGGGCGCCGAGCAGCAGCAGGTCGTCCAGGACGTCGGCACTGGCGAGGACCCCGTCGACGCCGGGCCGCGACAATGCGAGACAGAGCCGTTCGAGCAGATCCGCGCGGTTGGCCATGGCGAAGGGCGCGCCGCCCGCGCCGAGGGAGCCGCGGGCGGGATGGTCGGCGGCGACGATCATCAGCCGCCCGCTGTCCCCGAGCAGCGGGCGCCGCCGGCGCCTGGCGGCGGCTTCAGCTATGGCTTCGGGGTGGCGGGCCCTGGTCCTGACCAGGGCGGAGACGTCCAAGCCGCTATTCATGCCTGCCCTGCCCCTGTTCCCGCAGATCACCGGCTCCGCCAAGTTCCTCCTCAAACGCCGGACGAGCTGCATCCTCCAGCGCCTCCTCGACCTCGCCGGGAAACGGCATGGCGGAGGAACACTCCAGGCGGGAGGCGACAATCGCCCCCGCCGCGTTGGCGTACCGCATGATCCGTTCCAGGTCCCAGCCCGCGAGCAGCCCGTGGCAGAGCGCCCCGCCGAACGCGTCCCCCGCGCCGAGCCCGTTGAGGACCTTCACCGGCACCGGCGGCACCTGCGCGCACTCCCCCTCACGGTTCATGGCGAGGACGCCGTCGGGGCCCTGCTTGACAACGGCCAGTTCGACCCCGGCGTCGAGCAACGCCCGGGCGGCCGCGAGCGGTTCGCGCTCCCCCGTGGCGATCTCCACCTCGTCGAGGTTGCCGACGGCGACGGTGGCGTGGGCGAGGGCGGCGGCGTAGTGCGGCCGCGCCTCTTCCGGGTCGGCCCAGAACATCGGCCGCCAGTCCAGGTCGAAGACGGTGATCCCGGACCGCGCACGGCGGGCGAGCGCCGCCAGCGTCGCCGACCGGCTCGGCTCCGCGCACAGCCCCGTCCCCGTCATCCAGAAGATCCGCGCCGCCGCGATCGCGTCGAGGTCGAGCTCGGCCTCGTGGATCTCCAGGTCGGGCGCCTTCGGCAGCCGGTAGAAGTACAGCGGGAAGTCGTCCGGCGGGAAGATCTCGCAGAACGTCACCGGCGTCGGCAGGTGCGCGACCGGGCTCACCCAGCGGTCGTCGACGCCGAACTCCCGCAGCGCGCCGTGCAGATAGTCGCCGAAGGGATCTTGGCCGGTGCGGGTGACGACGGCGACGCGGCGGCCGAGGCGGGCGGCGGCCACCGCGACGTTGCTCGCGGAGCCGCCGAGGAACTTCCCGAACGCGGTCACCTCGGCGAGGGGCACCCCGCTCTGCAGGGGATACAGGTCCACCCCGATCCGGCCCATCGTGATGACGTCGTACGGATCGGACACCCTGCACGCCCCTTCCTCGCGTTCGTGTGCCCCCAGGTCTAATCCCGCCCCAGGAACCCTGTCAACATTTTGTCCTTACATTCGGACCACTGCTTGACACTCTTCCGAGACGGCCTGGAGTCTGGCTGGCATGACGACGCTGTCCCGTATCCGGATCGGTTCGGCGCCCGACTCGTGGGGCGTCTGGTTTCCCGAGGACCCTCGGCAGGTCCCCTGGCGGCGCTTCCTCGACGAGGTCGCGGAGTCCGGGTACGAGTGGATCGAGCTCGGTCCGTACGGCTATCTGCCCACCGACCCGGCCGAACTGACCGCGGAGACGGCCCGCCGCGGCCTCAAGGTGTCCGCGGGCACAGTCTTCACGGGGCTGCACCACGGGCCCGCCGTCTGGGAGAAGACCTGGGCGCACGTCGCGGACAACGCCGCGCTCGCCCAGGCCATGGGCGCCGAGCACCTGGTCGTCATCCCCTCCTTCTGGCGCGACGACAAGACCGGCGAGGTCCTGGAGGACCGCGTCCTCACGCCCGCACAATGGCGCGAACTGACCACCCAGACCGAGCGCCTGGCCCACGAGGTCCGCGAGCGGTACGGCCTGCGCGTGGTGGTCCACCCGCACGCCGACACCCACATCGACAGCGAGGAGAACGTCACCCGTTTCCTCGACGCCACCGACCCGGACCTCGTCTCGCTCTGCCTGGACACCGGCCACTACGCCTACTGCGGCGGCGACAGCGTCAAGCTCATCGAGACGTACGGCGAACGCATCGGTTATCTGCACCTCAAGCAGGTCGACCCGGAGATCCTCGCGGAGGTGCGGGCCCAGGAGGTGCCGTTCGGGCCCGCGGTGGCGCGCGGCGTGATGTGCGAGCCGCCCGCCGGGGTGCCCGCCCTCGGGCCCGTCCTCGACGCCGCCCAGAAGCTCGGCGTGGAGCTGTTCGCCATCGTGGAGCAGGACATGTACCCGTGCGAGCCGGACAGGCCGCTGCCGGTCGCCCGCCGCACCCGCTCCTACCTGAGGTCGTGCGGCGCGTAGAGACCTGAGGTCGTGCGGCGCGTAGAGGGGGAACGGACAGCCGGACCGCACAGCTTCCGCATGCGTCTCTTCTGTCACAAACACTCCCGTCCTGTCACACATGTCTCACGAACGCGGGGCTTGCGTCACAGGCGGTCGACAGTCACCCCCCTGTGGTCACCCTGCGTCGTTGCACCGGGCACAGGCTGAGTGATCGCCACGCGTCCCGCCCAGTTCCCCCGTCGGCCTCTCCGGCCGCCCTGGGCGCGCGCAGGGAGGTGCCACCGATGACCGACCGCAGGCTCTGGTCGTACAAGGAGATCGCCGCGCACATTCGTGTGCAGCCCGACACCGTCCGCTCCTACCGCAAGCACGGACTGCTGCCGGACCCCGACCACGTCGAGGGCGGCAAGCCCTACTGGTACGCGGACACCGTCCGGGCCTGGGTGGCCGCCCGGCCCGGCAATCGGGGCCGCAGAGGCTGAGTCCACGGGGCCGCGGCCGCCGCCGCGGCCCCTCCTCGTTGAGTAATACCCCCTAGGGGTATAGTCTCGGAGTGTGGGGCGAGGAGGTCGCCGGGGCTCCCGGGACCACCTCCAGCACGCTACGCCGCATACGTACACATCCCTCCCCGAGGAGAACGACATGAGCGCCCAGACCGAGCTCCCGCAGGCCGCGTCCGAGACGACCGGGTCCTGCTGCTCCCCCAGCGGTTCCTGCCACTCCGACGCCGCCGAGACGCCGCAGGGCGCCGTCACCACCGAGTACGAGGTGACGGGGATGACCTGCGGGCACTGCGAGGGCGCGGTGTCCGAGGAGATCTCGGCGATCGCGGGCGTCACCTCCGTCAAGGCCGTCGCCGCCACGGGCCGGGTCACCGTGGTCTCCGACGCGCCGCTGGACGAGGCCGCCGTGCGCGCCGCCGTCGACGAGGCCGGTTACGAGCTCGTCTCGACCAAGGCCTGAGGCCGCCGCGCCCGCCGCGACGTCTGCCCGGCGGTCCGCCGGGTACCCCGGGCCCTGTGGTGTCGGCGCCGACACCACAGGGCCCGCCGCCGTGTCCCCACCCGGAAGCAGTACGAAAGAGTCATGACCGAAGTCGAACTCGCCGTCGGCGGGATGACCTGCGCCTCCTGCTCCTCGCGCATCGAGAAGAAGCTGAACCGCGTGGAGGGCGTGACCGCCACGGTCAACCTCGCGACGGAGAAGGCGAAAGTCTCGTACGACGAGGGCGAGGGGGTCGCGGTCGACCAGCTGATCGCCCTGGTCGAGAAGCTCGGCTACACGGCCGAGGAGATCGTGCCGGCGCCGCCGGAACCCCTCTCCCCCGCCGCCGACGGCCCCCCGGCCCCCACCACCGCCGACATCACCGAGCCCGACACCCTGCGGCAGCGCCTGATCGTCTCCGCCGTCCTGTCCCTGCCCGTCGTCCTGCTCGCGATGGTCCCCGCCCTGCAGTTCGACTACTGGCAGTGGCTCTCGCTGACGCTGGCCGCGCCCGTCGTCGTCTGGGGCGGTCTGCCCTTCCACCGGGCGGCGTTCACCAACCTGCGGCACGCCGCCGCGACCATGGACACCCTCGTCTCCGTCGGCACGCTCGCCGCCTTCGGCTGGTCACTGTGGGCGCTGTTCGTCGGGGACGCCGGGATGCCCGGGATGCGGCACGGCTTCGACTTCACGGCCTCGCCCGGTGACGGGGCCTCCACCATCTATCTCGAAGTCGCCTCCGGCGTCATCACGTTCATCCTGCTCGGCCGCTGGCTGGAGGCCCGCTCCAAGCGGAAGGCGGGCTCCGCGCTGCGCGCCCTGCTGGAACTGGGCGCCAAGGACGTGGCGGTGCTGCGGGACGGCACGGAGCAGCGGGTGCCGGTCGGGCGACTGGCCGTCGGGGACCACTTCGTCGTACGCCCCGGGGAGACCGTCGCCACCGACGGCACCGTCGTCGAGGGCGCGTCCGCGATCGACGCCTCGATGCTCACCGGCGAGTCCGTGCCGGTGGACGTGGGGACGGGCGCCGTCGTGACCGGGGGCACCGTGAACGTCTCCGGGCGCCTCGTGGTGCGGGCGACGCGCGTCGGCTCGGACACCTCGCTCGCGCGGATGGCGCGGCTCGTCGAGGACGCGCAGACCGGCAAGGCCCAGGTGCAGCGGCTCGCCGACCGGATCGCCGGGATCTTCGTGCCCGCGGTGCTGCTCATCGCGATCGGCACGCTCGGCGGCTGGCTGGGCGCCACCGGCGACGTGACCGCCGCGTTCACCGCCGCCGTCGCCGTACTGATCATCGCCTGCCCCTGCGCGCTCGGCCTCGCCACGCCGACGGCCCTGATGGTCGGCACCGGGCGCGGCGCCCAGCTCGGCATCCTCATCAAGGGCCCCGAGGTCCTGGAGTCCACCCGCCGCGTCGACACCGTCGTGCTCGACAAGACCGGCACGGTGACGACGGGCCGCATGGAGCTGACGGACGTGCACCTCGCCGGGGACGCGCAGGAGCAGCTGCTGCTCCGGCTCGCGGGCGCCCTGGAGCACGCCTCGGAGCACCCGGTCGCCCGTGCCGTCACGGCGGGTGCCGCCGAACGTCTCGGGATCGCGGCCGGGGAGCTGCCGGCGCCGGAGGGGTTCGAGAACGTCGCCGGGTCCGGGGTGCGCGGCACGGTGGACGGGCACGAGGTGCTCGTCGGCCGGGAGCGGCTCCTCGCGGACGCGGGGGTGACGGGCCTCGACGCGGTGGCCAAGCTGCGGGACGACGCGGAGGCCGCCGGGCGCACGGCGGTCCTGGTCGCCTGGGACGGCGCCGCGCGCGGGGTCCTCGCGGTCGCGGACGCGCTGAAGGAGACCAGTCCGGAAGCGGTGCGCGAGCTGCGCGCGCTCGGTCTCACGCCGGTGCTGCTGACCGGCGACAACAAGGCCGTCGCCGACACGGTCGCCCGCGCGGTGGGCATCGCGCCGGACTCCGTCTTCGCGGAGGTCCTGCCGCAGGACAAGGTCGACGTCGTACGAAGGCTGCAGGCCGAGGGCAGGGTCGTGGCGATGGTCGGGGACGGTGTGAACGACGCGGCCGCGCTCGCCACCGCCGATCTGGGGCTCGCGATGGGCACCGGCACGGACGCGGCCATCGAGGCGAGCGACCTGACATTGGTGCGCGGGGACTTGCGGGTCGCGGCCGACGCCATCAGGCTCTCCCGAAAGACTCTCGCCACCATCAAGGGCAATCTCTTCTGGGCCTTCGGTTACAACGTGGCCGCGCTGCCGCTCGCGGCGGCCGGTCTGCTGAACCCGATGATCGCGGGCGCCGCGATGGCGTTCTCCTCGGTCTTCGTGGTGACCAACAGTCTCCGTCTGAGGACGTTCACATAACCCCTTCACAAGGTCGTTTCAGCATCCTCACGCCAGTCCCGAAATCCCCATATCGGGGCCCTTGCGCATGTACTGGACATATGCAAGAGACGCAGATCACAGTGATCCGAACGTAACCATTGAGGGGGGACGAGAGTCTAATGGGGCGATGCAGGAAGATGTCTTGGGGGACGTCTTCTGACATCAGGGAACATCTTGGGGGATGTTCCTGGAAATTGCGTTGCCGGGGCACGTGCACCGGGGAGCTTTGAGCGGCCCTCCCGTACGTACGCGTCCCGGCAGACCGCAGGGCCGCCACAGACGCCCGGCCGGATCCCGTGGGGGGAATCCGCACCGGGAAAAAGGGAAGCGCCCCGACCGTCGACCCGTGGGGGGATCGGCGGCGGGGCGCTTTCCGCTTGTGCGGCCCGGGGTCAGCGACCCTCGACCGGCACGAAGTCGCGGAGCACCTCGCCCGTGTAGATCTGGCGCGGGCGGCCGATGCGGGAACCCGGCTCCTTGATCATCTCGTGCCACTGGGCGATCCAGCCCGGCAGCCGGCCGAGGGCGAAGAGCACGGTGAACATCTCGGTCGGGAAGCCCATCGCGCGGTAGATGAGGCCCGTGTAGAAGTCCACGTTCGGGTAGAGCTTGCGCTCGACGAAGTAGTCGTCGGCCAGCGCGTGCTCTTCCAGCTTCAGCGCGATGTCGAGCAGCTCGTCGGACTTGCCGAGGGCCGAGAGGACGTCGTGCGCCGCCGCCTTGATGATCTTCGCCCGGGGGTCGAAGTTCTTGTAGACGCGGTGCCCGAAGCCCATGAGCTTCACGCCGTCTTCCTTGTTCTTCACCTTGCGGATGAAGGTGTCGACGTCGCCGCCGGAGGCCTGGATGCCTTCCAGCATCTCCAGGACCGACTGGTTGGCGCCGCCGTGCAGCGGGCCCCACAGGGCCGAGATGCCGGCGGAGATCGAGGCGAACATGTTCGCCTGCGAGGAGCCGACCAGACGCACGGTGGAGGTCGAACAGTTCTGCTCGTGGTCCGCGTGCAGGATCAGGAGCTTGTCGAGCGCCGCGACGACGACCGGGTCCAGCTCGTACTCGGCGGCGGGCACCGAGAAGGTCATGCGCAGGAAGTTCTCGACGTAGCCGAGGTCGTTGCGCGGGTAGACGACCGGGTGGCCCTGCGACTTCTTGTACGCGTAGGCCGCGATCGTCGGAAGCTTGGCGAGCAGGCGGATCGTCGAGAGGTGACGCTGCTTCTCGTCGAACGGGTTGTGGCTGTCCTGGTAGAACGTCGACAGCGCGCTGACCACGGACGACAGCATCGCCATCGGGTGGGCGTCGCGCGGGAAGCCGTCGTAGAACCGCTTGACGTCCTCGTGCAGCAGCGTGTGCTGCGTGATCTCGTTCTTGAAGGTGGCCAGCTCGTCGACCTTCGGCAGCTCGCCGTTGATCAGGAGGTACGCCACCTCGGTGAAGGTGGAGCGCTCGGCCAGCTGCTCGATCGGGTAGCCGCGGTACCGGAGGATGCCCTGTTCACCGTCGAGATAGGTGATGGCGGATTTATAGGCGGCGGTGTTGCCGTAGCCGCTGTCCAGGGTCACCAGACCGGTCTGGGCGCGGAGCTTCCCGATGTCGAAGCCCTTGTCGCCGACGGTCGACTCGATCACCGGGTAGGTGTACTCGTCGTCGCCGTACCGCAGTACTACACCGTTGTTAGCGTTCTCGCTCACGTCATCCCTCACCGACGTTGTGCCTCTTCTTCGAGGTGCCCTGACTGTCTCTACCATCCCCCATTTGGCCCTGGAGAGTGCACTCGGGGTCGACCATTGGGCCTATTGGCGGCACTCAGTGCCGCCAACCTGCTCATCCTGCCCCCTTCGCCCCGGTTCCGGAAGTACTGTGTGAGCTTTCCTACTCGTTTGATCGATCAAAATGTTCCAGGGCCTGCTCCGCGGCGGCCGACAGGCCCCGAAAGCCTGTAATCCAGGGCCGTGCAGCGCCTTCCCGCGGAGACCGTGCGCACTGCCTGTCCCAGAGCCTTGCGCGAACCGACCAGGACGACCAGCCTCTTGGCGCGTGTCACGGCGGTGTAGAGCAGATTCCGCTGCAGCATCATCCAGGCGCCGGTGGTGACCGGGATCACCACGGCCGGATATTCACTGCCCTGGGAGCGGTGGATCGTCACGGCGTAGGCATGGGCGAGCTCGTCCAGTTCGTCGAAGTCGTACGGGACTTCCTCGTCCTCGTCGGTGCGGACGGTGAGCCGCTGCTCGTCGGTGTCGAGGGCGGTGACGACGCCCACCGTGCCGTTGAAGACGCCGTTCTGGCCCTTCTCGTAGTTGTTGCGGATCTGGGTGACCTTGTCGCCGACGCGGAAGACCCGGCCGCCGAACCGCTTCTCCGGCAGGTCGGGCCTGGCGGGGGTGATGGCCTGCTGGAGGAGGCCGTTCAGATTGCCGGCGCCGGCCGGGCCGCGGTGCATGGGGGCCAGCACCTGCACGTCACGGCGCGGGTCGAGGCCGAACTTCTTCGGGATGCGGTGCGCGGCGACGTCCACCGTCACGCGGCCCGCGTCCTCGGTCTCCTCCTCGACGAAGAGGAAGAAGTCCTTCATGCCCTGGGTGATGGGCGGGACGCCGGAGTTGATCCGGTGGGCGTTGGTGACGACGCCCGACTCCTGGGCCTGCCGGAAGATGCGGGTGAGCCGGACGGCGGGGATCGGGCTCTCGTCGCTGAGCATGTCCCGCAGCACCTCGCCGGCGCCGACGCTCGGCAACTGGTCCACGTCGCCCACGAAGAGCAGGTGGGCGCCGGGCGGCACGGCCTTCACCAGCTTGTTGGCGAGCAGCAGGTCGAGCATCGAGGCCTCGTCGACGACGACCAGATCGGCGTCGAGCGGCCGGTCCTTGTCGTACGCCGCGTCGCCGCCGGGCCGCAGTTCGAGCAGGCGGTGGACGGTGGAGGCCTCCGCGCCGGTGAGCTCGGCGAGGCGCTTGGCGGCGCGGCCTGTGGGGGCGGCGAGGACGACCTTGGCCTTCTTGGCGCGGGCCAGCTCGACGACGGAGCGGACCGTGAAGGACTTGCCGCAGCCGGGGCCGCCGGTCAGGACGGCGACCTTCTGGGTCAGCGCGAGCCGGACCGCCTCCTCCTGCTCGGGCGCTAGCTCGGCGCCTGTGCGGTCCGAGAGCCAGGCGAGTGCCTTGTCCCAGGCGACGTCCCGGAAGGCGGGCATGCGGTCGTCCGTGGTCTTCAGGAGCCGCAACAGCTGTCCTGCCAGGGACAGTTCGGCACGGTGGAAGGGGACGAGGTAGACGGCCGCGATGTCGTCCCCGCCGTCCGGGTCGGGCAGGGATTCGCGGACGACGCCCTCCTCTTCCCCGGCCAGTTCGGCGAGGCAGTCGATGACGAGGCCCGTGTCGACCTGGAGCAGCTTCACCGCGTCCGCGATGAGGCGCTCCTCGGGCAGATAGCAGTTGCCCTGGTCGGTGGATTGCGAAAGGGCGTACTGCAGACCGGCCTTGACGCGCTCCGGGCTGTCGTGCGGGATGCCGACGGACTGGGCGATGCGGTCTGCGGTGAGGAAGCCGATGCCCCAGACGTCGGCGGCGAGGCGATAGGGCTCGTTCTTCACGACGGAGATGGACGCGTCGCCGTACTTCTTGTAGATCCGGACGGCGATGGAGGTGGAGACTCCGACTCCCTGGAGGAAGACCATGACCTCCTTGATGGCCTTCTGCTCCTCCCAGGCGGCGGCGATCATCTTCGTCCGCTTGGGTCCGAGGCCGGGCACTTCCACGAGCCGCTTCGGCGCGGTCTCGATGATGTCGAGGGTGTCGACGCCGAAGTGGGTGGTGATCCGGTCGGCCATCACGGGGCCGATGCCCTTGATGAGGCCTGAGCCGAGATAGCGGCGGATGCCCTGGACGGTGGCGGGCAGCACCGTCGTGTAGTTCTCCACGGTGAACTGCTTGCCGTACTGCGGGTGGGAGGCCCAGCGGCCGTGCATCCGCAGCGACTCGCCGACCTGCGCGCCGAGCAGCGCGCCGACGACGGTGAGCAGGTCACCGGCGCCGCGGCCGGTGTCGACACGCGCGACCGTGTACCCGGTCTCCTCATTGGCGTACGTGATGCGCTCGAGGACCCCCTCGAGCACCGCCATCGCTGCAGCTGGACTCGACATGATCCGACGCTACCGCCCGGCACCGACAACGCGGCGGGCCTGTGGACAACTTCCGCACGCTTCCGCACGCCGGGCGGGGCCTGTGGACAACGTCCGTGCCCGCGGCAACTTCGAAGGGGCCTGGCCCCGTGGACCAGACCCCTTCGGGTTTCCCCTCCCCTGTCAGAACCTCGCGATCCCCCCGGATCCCCCGGATCCCCCGGATCCCCCCAGATCCTGGATTTCCCCCCTCAGAAGCTCTGACGCCATATACGACACGCGTCGTGCCCGAAGGGTTGCACGGTGTTGCCCAAAAGTTTTTGGCGGGCTTCCAGGTGCTGACAAAGCGGGGCATAGGTAGCGTTTGACGCATGACTGAGGAGGAATGATGTTCGGTGTCCTCGCGAAGTTGAGCAAGCCGGTGGCCAAGGCGGTCTCCAAGAAGACCGGCATTCCCGTGCCGACGGTCACGCGCGCGATCGAGGTGGGCGTCCCTGTGGTCCTGACCGTGCTCTCCAAGCGGGCCGCGCGCACGAAGGGCAAGGGCGGCGCGGGCCCCAAGGGCACGGGCCGCGGGAAGTAGACCGGGAGCGCGGGAAGCAGACCGCTACGCGTACGCGCGGAAGCGTTCCGCCGTCTCCCTCAGCACCTCGCTCCCGTCACGCGCCCACAGCCCCTCGTTGAAGATCTCCACCTCGATCGGCCCGCGGTACCCGGCGGCGTCGACGAGGCCGCGGAAGGCCCTGAAGTCGACGCTGCCGTCACCCAGTTGTCCACGGCCGAGCAGGACGCCCGCGGGCAACGGCGTGATCCAGTCCGCAAGTTGGAAGGCGTGCAGCCGGCCTGCGGCCCCCGCCCGCGCGATCTGCTCGGGCGCCCGGTCGTCCCACCACACGTGGTACGTGTCGACGACCACGCCGACCTGCTGCGCCGGGAAGCGCTCCGCGATGTCGAGAGCCTGGCCGAGGGTGGAGACCACGCAGCGGTCCGACGCGAACATCGGGTGCAGCGGCTCGATCGCGAGGCGCACGCCCCGCTCCTCGGCGTAAGGCCCGAGGACGGCGAGCGCGTCCGCGATCCGCTCGCGCGCGCCGGACAGGTCCTTGCTGCCGGGCGGCAGGCCGCCCGAGACCAGGACCAGCGTGTCCGTGCCGAGGGCCGCCGCCTCGTCGACGGCCGCGCGGTTGTCGTCGAGGGCACGCGCGCGTGCCGCCTCTTCGACGTCCGTGAGGAAGCCGCCCCTGCACAGGCTCGTCACCGTGAGGCCTGCGTCCCGCATCAGGCGGGCGGCGCGCTCGACCCCGTACTCCTGGACGGGCGCCCGCCACAGGCCGACCGCTCCGATGCCCTCTTTGACGCAGCCCTCGGCGAGTTCGGGGAGCGACCACTGCTTGATGGTCTCTTGGTTCACACTCAGCCGCGAAAGCGACAGCGGCACGGGAGCGGGCTCGGGCTCGGGGCTCATTGCGGGACTCCGTGGACGGTGAGCAGGGATCGCATGCGGGCGGCCGCGAGGGGCGGGTCGGGGAACAGGCCGAGGCCGTCGGCGAGTTCGTAGGCACGGGCGAGGTGGGGCAGCGAGCGGGCCGACTGGAGGCCGCCGACCATGGTGAAGTGCGTCTGGTGTCCGGCCAGCCAGGCCAGCAGGACGACACCGGTCTTGTAGTAGCGGGTCGGGGCCTGGAAGAGGTGGCGGGACAGCTCGACGGTGGGGTCCAGGAGAGCCCGGAAGCCCTTCACGTCACCGGTGTCCAGGACGCGCACGGCCTCCGCGGCGACCGGGGCCAGCGGGTCGAAGATGCCGAGCAGGGCGTGGCTGAAGCCGTGGTCGTCGCCCGCGATCAGCTCGGGGTAGTTGAAGTCGTCGCCGGTGTAGCAGCGGACGCCGTCCGGCAGTCGGCGGCGCAGGGCGATCTCGCGGTCGGCGGCCAGGAGCGAGACCTTGATGCCGTCGACCTTGTCGGGGTGGGCGGCGATCACCTCCAGGAAGGTGTCCGTGGCCGTGTCGAGGTCGGCCGACCCCCAGTAGCCCTCCAGGGCGGGGTCGAACATGGGGCCGAGCCAGTGCAGGATCACGGGCTCGGTGGCCTGGCGCAGGAGATGGCCGTACGTCTCCACATAGTCGTCCGGCGACGTGGCCGCGGCGGCGAGGGCGCGGGACGCCATGAGGATCGGCTGGGCGCCGACCGACTCGACGAGGGCGAGCTGCTCCTCGTACGCGTCCCTGACCTGCGGAAGGCTTGCGGGCAGGGCGAGTTGGTCGGTTCCCACCCCGCACGCGAGCCGCCCGCCGGACGCCTTCGCCTCCGCGGCGGAGCGGCGGATCAGCTCGGCCGCGCCCGCCCAGTCCAGGCCCATGCCGCGCTGGGCGGTGTCCATGGCCTCGGCGACGCCCAGGCCGTGCGCCCAGAGGTGCCGGCGGAAGGCGAGGGTGGCGTCCCAGTCGACGGCGGCGGGGCCGTCCGGTGACACGTCCGCGTACGGGTCGGCGACCACGTGGGCGGCCGAGAAGACGGTGCGGGAGGTGAGCGGGGGCCCGCCGACGGTCGTGCGCGGGGGCGCCTCGCGCGGGGTGTACGCGCGCGTGCCGCCTCCCGCGGCCGGCAGCAGTACCTGAGGGGGGCGGGTCACAGCGCGATCTCCGGGACCTCGATGCGGCGGCCCTCGGCGGAGGACTTCAGGCCCAGTTCGGCGAGTTGCACGCCGCGCGCGCCCGCGAGGAGGTCCCAGCGGTAGGGCGCGTCGGCGTACACGTGCCTGAGGAAGAGCTCCCACTGCGCCTTGAAGCCGTTGTCGAACCCGTCGGCCTGGTTGTCGGGCACCTCCTGCCACTGGTCGCGGAAGGAGTGGGTGACGGGCAGGTCCGGGTTCCAGACGGGCTTCGGTGTCGTACTCCGGTGCTGTACGCGGCAGTTGCGCAGCCCGGCGACCGCCGACCCCTCGGTGCCGTCGACCTGGAACTCCACGAGCTCGTCGCGGTGGACGCGCACCGCCCAGGAGGAGTTGATCTGCGCGACGGCGCCGCCCTCCAGCTCGAAGATGCCGTACGCGGCGTCGTCGGCGGTGGCGTCGTAGGGCTTGTCGCGCTCGTCCCAGCGCTGCGGGATGTGGGTGGCGGTGAGCGCCTGGACAGTACGCACGCGGCCGAACAGCTCGTGCAGGACGTACTCCCAGTGCGGGAACATGTCGACGACGATGCCGCCGCCGTCCTCGGCGCGGTAGTTCCAGGAGGGGCGCTGGGCGCTCTGCCAGTCGCCTTCGAAGACCCAGTACCCGAACTCCCCGCGGACGGAGAGAATCCGGCCGAAGAAGCCCCCGTCGATGAGCCGCTTCAGCTTCAGCAGCCCCGGCAGAAAGAGCTTGTCCTGGACGACGCCGTGCTTGATGCCGGCGTCCTCGGCGAGCCGGGCGAGCCCGAGGGCGGCGTCGAGTCCGGTGGCGCTCGGCTTCTCGGTGTAGATGTGCTTGCCGGCGGCGATGGCCCGCTTGATGGCGTCCTCGCGCGCGGAGGTGACCTGCGCGTCGAAGTAGATGTCGACGGTCGGGTCGGCGAGGACGGCGTCCAGGTCGGTCGAGAAGTGCTCCAGGCCGTGCTGGGCGGCGAGCGCGCGCAGCGCGTGCTCCCTACGGCCGACCAGGACGGGCTCGGGCCACAGCACGGTGCCGTCGCCCAGATCGAGGCCGCCCTGTTCGCGGAGGGCGAGGATCGAGCGGACCAGGTGCTGGCGGTGGCCCATGCGTCCGGTGACGCCGTTCATGGCGATGCGCACCGTCTTGCGTGTCACGGAAGTCCCTCCGTAGGAGCGGGGAGCGGGGAGCGGGGAGCTGGGAGCGAGGCTAGTAGCAAGCGCTTTCTATTTGGGGGCAAGCTAGCCTGCCGGACAAGGTTCGGACAAGGGTTCCGGTGGAGAGCGACGACCAGGCGAGGACAAATGGGTGACCGGGGGCGGGTGTGTGCTGGGGCCTGGTCCGGGCGGCCGGAGGGGCGCGTGTGAGGGACGACCGGAGGAGTACGTGATGGGCAGGGGCGTGGGCGTGGGCATGGGCATGGGCAACCGGAGGAGTACGACGTGACCGTGACCCTGGCGGACGTGGCGGCCCGCGCGCAGGTGTCGCCCGCCACCGTCTCCCGCGTGCTGAACGGCAACTACCCCGTGGCGGCCGCCACGCGCGAGCGCGTCCTGCGCGCCGTGGACGACCTCGACTACGTCCTGAACGGTCCCGCGAGCGCGCTCGCCGCGGCCACCTCCGACCTGGTCGGCATCCTCGTCAACGACATCGCCGACCCCTTCTTCGGGATCATGGCGGGCGCGGTGCAGTCCGAGATCGGCGGGCCCGGCGGCCGCGCGGGCGGCGAGCGGATGGCCGTCGTCTGCAACACCGGCGGCTCCCCGGAGCGCGAACTGACCTACCTCACGCTCCTCCAGCGGCAGCGCGCCGCCGCGGTGATCCTCACGGGTGGCGCGATCGAGGACGCCGAGCACGCCGCCGCGATCGCGGGGAAGCTCCGGCGCCTCGCGGAGGCGGGCACGCGGGTGGTGCTGTGCGGCCGGCCGCCCTCGCCGGACACCGACGCGGTGGCGCTCACCTTCGACAACCGGGGCGGCGGGCAGCAGCTGACGGAACATCTGCTGAGCCTCGGGCACCGCCGTATCGGCTACATCGCGGGGCCGGAGGAGCGCACGACCACCCGGCACCGTCTTGAGGGCCACCGTGCCGCCCTCGCCGCGCGCGGCATCGCGGACGACCCGGCGCTGACGGTCCACGGCCCGTACGACCGCCGGTCCGGCTACGACGCCACGGCCGAACTCCTGCGCCGCGCCCCCGACCTGACGGCCGTCGTCGCCGCCAACGACACGGTGGCACTCGGCGCCTGCGCGGCACTGCGCGACAAGGGCCTGCGCATCCCGGACGACGTGTCGGTGGCGGGCTTCGACGACCTCCCGTTCAGCATCGACGCCGTCCCCGCCCTGACGACGGTCCGCCTCCCCCTCCACGAGGCGGGCGCCCGCGCCGGCCGCATCGCGATGGGCAAGGAGAAGGCTCCGCCGGGCGGGGTGGCGACGGTGCACGGGGAGCTGATGGTGCGGGGGTCCACGGCGGGGCCGCGGTAGGGGGTTCGGAGGCGGCTGGGGCTAGCGGGGTGGCTGGGGTGGTCCTGGGCGGGCGGGTGGCCGGGTGACCGGCGACTGAAGCGGCTGGGGTGGCCGGTGGCCGGGGCGGCCCGGGCAGCCGGGGGGCCAGCGACCGGAGCGGCTGGGGTGGCCTGGGCAGTTGGAGCGGCGCCGGGCAGCCAGCGCAGCCGCTGTGGATGAGGTCCTCACACCAGCCCTCCCAGTATCGCCACCCCCTCCGCGATCTCCGCCGTGCCGGTTGCCGCGTAGCCGAGGACCAGGCCGGGGGGCTGGGGGCGTTGGGTGTGCCAGGACAAGGGGTGGACCTTGACTCCTTGGGCGAGGGCCTCGGTGGCGAGCTCCGCGTCGGAGAGGTCGGCGTAAGGGCCTCCGCGTGCCTCCGTGCCGAACGTGATCATCAGGTGCAGGCCCGCCGCGGCGCCGTGCACCACCGCCCCCGGCAGGTGTTCCCGGATCGCCCCGATCATCGCGTCCCTGCGTCGGCGGTGGTGCCTGCGGATGAGGCGCAGGTGGCGTTCCAGGTCGCCCGACTCCATGAGGTGGGCGAGGACGAGTTGGGGCAGTGCCGGGCTGCCGAGGTCGATGAGGCGTTTGGCGTCGACGAGCGCCTCCCGGTACGCGGGCGGGGCCAGCAGCCAGCCCAGGCGCAGGGCGGGCGCGAGGAGCTTGGAGACGCTGCCGGCGTAGCAGACGTGTTCGGGGAGCAGGGCGCGCAGGGCAGGGACAGCGGGCCGGTCGTAGCGGTGTTCGGCGTCGTAGTCGTCCTCGATGACGAGGCCGCCGTCGCGGGCCCAGTCCATCAGCTCGCGGCGCCGTTCGCCGCCGAGGACGACTCCGGTGGGGAACTGGTGGGCGGGCGTGAGCAGGACGGCCGGCGCCCCCGTGGCGCGCAGCGCGTCGACGCGGATGCCGTGGGCGTCGACCGGCACGGGCGGGGTGTCGAGCGGCCGCAGGTGCTGTCGTACGCCGAGCGACCCCGGCTCCTCCACCGCCACACGGGAGATCCCGTCGGCGCGCAGGACGTCGACGAGCATCCGCAGCGCCTGGGCCGTGCCGTTGACGATCAGCACGTCGTCCGGGTCGGCGAGGATCCCGCGGTTGCGCGAGAGCCAGTGCGCGACGGCGCCGCGCAGGGCGGGGGTGCCGCGCGGGTCGCCGTATCCGAAGTCCGCCGGCGAGAGCCCGGCGAGCACGGAGCGCTCGGCGCGCAGCCAGGCCGCCCGCGGGAAGGCGGCGAGGTCGGGCAGGCCGGGCGACAGGTCGATGCGGGCGGGCGCGGAACGGATGGCGTCGAAGACGCCGAGGTCGGGAGGGGTGGTGAAGAGGGTGGTGGTGGAGGGGGAGGGTGAAGGCGCTCCGCTCGCCTTTGCCTTGTCCGCGGCGGTGGTCGACGCCCGCGAGCCCACGCCCCGCGCATGGGGCACGGCCACGACGACGGTGCCGCCCCGGCCGCGCCCCGCGACGTGTCCGTCCTCGGTGAGGCGCCGGTAGGCCTCGGTGACGACGCCGCGGGACACGCGCAGGTCCCCTGCGAGGGTGCGGGTGGCGGGGAGCCTGCTGCCGACGGCGAGGCGGCCGTCGGCGATCGCGCCCCTGATCTGCCGCGCCAGCCAGTCGGAGAGCCCGCCCCTGGGGGCGTCACCGATGTCGAGCTGAAGGAAGTCGACGGCCCCGGCCACACTTATGGACCTGTGGGAAGGAGATCCAATGGACCTGTTCATGGAGCCATTGTGGCGGGAGGGTCGGGGGCATGGAATTTCTGCTCACTTCCCTGGTCGTCTGCGTGACGCCGGGCACCGGCGCCCTGTTCACCATCGCGGCCGGGCTCTCGCGCGGCACCCGCGCCGCCCTGATCGCGGCCGTCGGCTGCACGCTGGGGGTCGTCCCGCACATGGTGGCGGCGATCACCGGCCTCGCGGCGCTCCTGAACACCAGCGCCGTCGCCTTCCAGACGCTCAAGTACCTGGGCGTGGCCTATCTGCTGTACATGGCGTGGAGCACGCTGCGGGACAAGAGCGAGCTCACCGCCGAAGAGGAGAGCGAGCCGCGTTCGGCGGGCCGCACGATCCTGACGGGCGTACTGATCAACATCCTCAACCCGAAGCTGACGCTGTTCTTCTTCGCGTTCCTGCCGCAGTTCGTGGACACCGACGAGCCGTACGCCGCCCTGCGCATGACGGAGCTGAGCGCCTACTTCATGCTGATCACGTTCCTGGTCTTCGCGGCGTACGGCCGGTTCGCCGCCGCCATGCGCAACCACGTCATCTCCCGCCCCCACGTGGTGGGCTGGCTCCGCCGCACCTTCGCCGTGGCCTTCGCGGCACTGGGCGCACGCCTGGCGTTCCTCTGAGACGGTCGGCGTCCGGGTTGTGAACCGTCCGGCCGACACCGGGGTTCCCAGCCTCGGCGACCCGGCGTACCGTTGACTCAGTCAAAGGTGACCCGGAGTGATCCGCATGACGAAGCCCCCGCGAGAAGCCCCGGCGCGTGTGGTGTCGCGTGCCCCCATCCATGAGATGCGTGCCTTCAACCGGTTCTATACGAACCTCATCGGCGCGCTGGACTACAGCCGCCATCTGTACGTCCCGTACACCCTCACCGAGTCCCGCGTCCTGTACGAACTGGCGCACGCGGCGCGTACCGACGCGGCCGATCTGCGTGCCGAACTCTCCCTCGACGCCGGGTACTTGAGTCGGCTCCTGGCCAAGTTCGAGCGGGACGGGCTCGTCGAGCGGGCGCCCTCGGCGGCCGACCCGCGACGGCAGCGCATCACGCTCACCGCACGCGGGCGCGACGCCGCCGAGCTGCTCGACGAGCGGTCGCGGGAAGCCGTCGGCTCGCTGCTCGCCGAGGTGCCCGCCGCGGATCGGGCCCGCCTCGCGGCGGCGATGCGCACGGTGCGGGAGATCCTCGGGGGCGGCCGCGGACGGCCCCACCGCCGCGGGAAGCGCGCGGACGTAATGCTCAGGGAGCCGGGACCGGGCGACCTCGGATGGATCGTGCAGCGCAACGCCGCCGTGTACGCGGCCGAGTTCGGCTGGAACACCGACTATGAGGGCCTCGTCGCCCGCATCGTCGCCGACTTCGCCGAGGACCACGACCCCCACCTGGAGCGCGTGTGGATCGCCGAGCTCGACGGGCGGCCCGTGGGGTGCGTGATGTGCGTACGGGACGAGGCGCCCGGGACGGCCCGGCTGCGCCTCCTGCTCGTCGAACCCGACGCGCGGGGCCTCGGCATCGGAAACCAACTGGTCACCGCGTGCGTCGAGTTCGCGCGCGGCGTCGGCTACCGCGAGCTGACCCTGTGGACCAACGACGTCCTCGCGTCGGCCCGCGGGATCTACCAGCGGCACGGCTTCGTCCTCGTCTCCGAGAAGCCGCACCGCTCCTTCGGCGTCGACCTCGTGGGACAGGACTGGCTGCTTCCGCTGCACGGGCGGCCCGCGTGACGCCCCCGCCGAGGCGGGGTTGACCTTGCCCGCGCGCCGCCTACTGTCGGGACCATGAAATTCGCCTTCTCCACCCTCGGCGTCCCCGGCCTGCCCGTCCCCGACGTGCTGCGGCTCGCCACGGCCCACGGCTACCACGGCGTCGAGCTCCGCGCGCACCCCGAGGAGCCGGTGCACCCGGGGCTCGGACTCGTCGAACGGGCCGATGTGGCCGCCGAGTTCAAGGCGGCCGGCGTCGAGATCCTCGGCATCTCCGGGTACGCGCGCGTGGCGACGCCCGGCGAGGACGGTCCCGTCCTCGACGAGATACGGTCCCTCGTCGACCTCGCCCGCGACGTGGGCGCCCCCTTCGTCCGCGTCTTCCCCGGCGGCGGCACCGAACAGAGCGCGGAAGAAGCCGACGCGACGGCCGCGCGGCGGCTCGGCACCGCCGCCCGGCACGCCGCCGACGCCGGCGTACGCATCCTCCTGGAGACCCACGACTCGCACCGCACGGGCGCCGCCGCCACCCGCGTCCTCGGCACCGTCGGGCACCGCCAGGTCGGCGCCCTGTGGGACGTGATGCACACCTGGCTCGGCGGCGAGTCCGTCACCGACACCTTCGCCGCGCTCTCCCCCTACCTCGGCTATGTCCAGGTGAAGGACATCGCGTCCGCCGACGACAAGACCCCGCTGGCCCTCGGCGCCGGCGCGCTGCCGCTCGCCGAGTGCGTGGCGCTGCTCAGCGCGGAGAAGTGGGAGGGGTGGCTGTGCTGGGAGTACGAGAAGCGCTGGTACGAAGAGGCGGCACCGCTGCCGGAGTTGCTGGGTCCGGGCCGTGAACTCCTGTCACGCCTGGTGACCCGATCCGACTGACCCCGTCGGCAACGACAGGCGACCCGCTCCCGCTGACCCCGTCGGCAACGACAGGCGACCCGCTCCGGCCGACCCGGGCGCGGGCCGGACCGCCCGTCCTCGCGAACGAGGTCAGCGCGACCCCGCCCACCAGCAGCGCCGCCGCGCACCACCGCAGCCCGCTCACCGACTCACCCAGGACCAGGGCGGCCGACGACATCCCGAAGACCGGCACGAGCAGGGAGAACGGGGCGACCGTGGACGCGGGGTGGCGCCGCAGCAGATAGCCCCAGGCGCCGAAGCCGAAGACCGTGGTGACCCAGGCGACGTAGACGATGATGCCCGCGCCCGACCAGTCGAGGGAGCGCAGGGCCGCCAGATCCCGGGACGGCCCCTCGAAGAGCAGGGAGAGGCCGAGCAGCGGCAGCACCGGCACCGTACTCACCCACACCATGAAGTTCAGGGCGTCCGGCGGCGACGCCCTGCGGGTGAGGATGTTGGAGACGCCCCAGCAGGCCGCGGCGGCCACAAGCAGCGCGAAGGCGGTGAGCGGGCCGGTCCCGCCCTCGTCGACGCCCGCGACCGCGATCCCCGCGAGGGCGACGACCATGCCCACCACCCGTACACGGCCCGGCCGTTCACCCAGCAGCACAAAGGCGAACAGCGCGGTGAACACGGCCTGCACCTGCAGCACGAGCGAGGACAGACCGGCGGGCATCCCGGCGTCCATCCCGATGAAGAGCAGCCCGAACTTGGCCACGCCGAGCACGAGCCCCACCCCGATCACCCACTTCCACGCCACCTTCGGCCGCCCCACGAAGAAGACGGCGGGCAGCGCCGCCACGAGGAAGCGCAAGGCGGAGAAGAGCAGCGGCGGGAAGTGGCCGAGCCCCACCTCGATCACCACGAAGTTGACGCCCCAGACGGCGGCAACGAGGACAGCCAGACAGATGTGTGCAGGTCGCATGCGTCGAGGATCACCCGCCCCGACCATGTAGGACCAGCGCGGATCTCTGCATGATTGGATGAAGCAACGCTTACGAATAGCACGCTTACGAAGAGCGACACTCATGAAGAGGGAGGACCGCGTGCTCGATCTCGCCCGGCTCCGCGCGCTGCACGCCGTCTCCGTGCACGGCACGGTGGGCGCCGCCGCGACCGCGCTCGGCTATACGCCGTCCGCGGTCTCCCAGCAGATAGCCAAGCTGGAACGGGAGACCCGCACGACGCTCCTGGAGCGCCGCGGCAGAGGCGTCGCCCTCACCGAGGAAGCGCTTCATCTCGCCGAGACGGCACGCCAGTTGATGGCCATCGTCGAGCGGGCGGAGACAGAGCTGGAGGAGCGGCGCGGGGTGCCCGCCGGGCGCCTGACGATCGCCGCGTTCGCCTCGGCGGCGCGAGGGCTCCTGCCGTCCGTCCTCGCCGACCTGGCGCGCCGGCACCCCGCCCTGGACGCCCGCATGACGGAGATCGACCCGCATCTGTCCGTCGACCTCGTGGCCAAGGGCGCGATCGACGTGGCCGTCGTCCACGACTGGGACATCGCGCCGCTTCCGACACCGCCCGGCGTCGAACAGACGGTCATCGGCGACGACTTCTGCGACCTCGTGGTCCCCGAGGGCCACTGGCTCGCGGGGCGCGCATCCGTGCGCCGCGAGGAGCTGAAAGCGGAACGCTGGATCACGCAGCCTCCGGGGCTCGTCTGCCACGAGTGGCTGATCCGGACGCTCCGCGAGGCGGGGTGCGAGCCGGACATCGCCCACCAGGCCGAGGAGAACCCGACCCTCGTCGCGCTCGTCGCCGCGGGGCTCGGCATCGCGCTCATCCCCCGCCTGGGCCGCGGCCCCATCCCGTCCGGCGCGGTCACGGTCCCCCTCGACCCCGTTCCTGTCCGCCGCCTCTACGCCCTGTGGCGCACGGGAGCCTCCCGCCGCCCCGCCATCGCCGAGACAGTCCACACCCTCCAGTCCCACTGGCCGTCCTAGCCCGCTCGCTTCACCCTTCTCCCCCCTTCTCTCCCTTCTCTCCCTCGCCCCGACTTCCGGGATTTCGGGGGCGGGCGGGAACCCGCCCGGCATCCCCGCCGTCCAACCGGCACGCTGCCGGTGAGTCCCCGCGAGGCGGTGTCGGCATCGCTGCTGGCTGCGAACGCTGACCACCCTCTCCGCCGCCCGCGGTCGGCAGCCCGCCGTCACCGGTGCGCCCCCCTTCCAAGCGCCGGTGACGGCCCGCGCTCCTCCCTTGACCGGCAGAAATCTTCGGGATATCCGTAACTCCTGAAAGTTTCCTCCGAACCGCAGGAGCCCACGTGCAGCAGCCCGACGACAGCGACCGCAGGCTCCGCGACCTCGTCGGCTCCATGTCCCTGGAGGACAAGGTCGGCCAGCTCTTCGTGATGCACGTGTACGGCCACAGCGCGACCGACCCCGACCGGGCCGACATCGACACGAACCTCCGGGAGCTCGGCGTGCGCGACGCCGCCGAGCTGATCGCCCGCTACCGCCTCGGCGGCATCATCTACTTCGGCTGGGCCCACAACACCCGCGACCCCCAGCAGATCGCCGAGCTCTCCCGCGGCATCCAGCAGGCGGCACCGGCCGTCCCCGTCCTCATCTCCGTCGACCAGGAGCACGGCGTCGTCGCCCGCGTCGGCGCCCCCGCCACCCTGCTCCCCGGCGCCATGGCCCTCGGCGCGTCCGGCTCGCTCGAGCACGCCCGCGAGGCCGCCCGCATCGCCGGCACCGAGCTGCGCGCCCTCGGCATCCGCCAGGACCACGCCCCGGACGCCGACGTGAACGTGAACCCCGCCAACCCCGTCATCGGCGTCCGCTCCTTCGGCGCCGACCCCGACGCCGTCGCCGGCTTCGTGACCGCGCAGATCGAGGGCTATCGGAGCGCCGGCATCGCCACCGCCGCCAAGCACTTCCCCGGGCACGGCGACACGACGGACGACAGCCACACGGAGCTCCCGCACATCCACCACACCCGCGAGGAGTGGGACCGCTACGACGCGCCCCCGTTCCGCGCCGCGATCGCCGCGGGCGTCGACTCCGTCATGACCGCGCACATCGTGGTGCCCGCCCTCGACCCCTCGGGCGACCCGGCGACGCTCTCCCACCCGATCCTCACCGGCGTCCTGCGCGAGGAGCTCGGCTTCGACGGCGTGATCGCCACGGACTCGCTCGCGATGCGCGGTGTCCGTACGAAGTACGGCGACAACCGCGTGGCCGTACTCGCCCTCAAGGCGGGCGCCGACCAGCTCCTGAACCCGCCCCGCCCGGACGTCGCGTGGCACGCGGTCATCGACGCGGTCAGGAGCGGCGAACTCACCGAGGACCGCATCGACGAGTCGGTCCTGCGCGTACTCCGCATGAAGGCGAAAGTGGGCCTCCTGAGCGACGACGAGCCCACCGGCGCAGACCTGGCCTCGGCACTCCCCGCCGTCGGCACCCCCGCCCACCTCGCCGCCGCCGACCGCATCGCCGACGCCACCACGACCCTCCTGGTCAACACCGACGGGCTCCTCCCCCTGTCACCCGCCACCCACCCCAACATCCTGGTGGTCGGCGCCGACCCCCGTTCGCCGTCCGGGACCACGGGTCCGCCGACCACGGTCCTCGCGGACGCCCTCGACGCCCTGGGCTTCCGGGCCACGGCCCTGCCGACCGGCACCGCCCCCGACGAGGCGGCGATCGAGAAGGCCGTGGCGGCCGCACTGGGAGGCCAGGACGCCGTCCTCGTGACGACGTACAACATCACCACGCACGCCACCACGAGGGACAACACCCAGGCGGCGAACACGACCCTGGACAACACCCGCGCCCGGGCGCACCGAGCCACCGATCACCCCGACGACACCAGCCAGGCCACCCTCGTCGCAGCGCTCAAGGCGACCGGCGTCCCCGTCATCACCCTCGCGATCCGCAACCCGTACGACATCGCCCACCTGCCCCCCGTCGACGCCGCCCTCGCCTCGTACTCCTGGACGGACGTCGAGCTGCGCGCCGCCGCACGGGTCATCGCGGGCCGGGTCGCGCCCCGGGGCCGGCTGCCCGTGCCGGTGCGGCGGGCGGACGACCCGGCGCAGGTGCTGTACCCGATCGGGTACGGCCTGACGTACTGAGCCGTCCGCCCCGCCACAGCCGTCCTACGGCCGCAGCGTCCGCTCCTCCCGCACGTCACGCCGGTCGAGCTTCTTGTCGTACGCGGCCAGCGGCTTGCCTGAGTCGGATGGCACCCCGGCCCACGCCTGGATCCGCTGCGTGGCCTTCGCCTTCTGGTCGGCGACGAGCTGCGCGACGGTCGCCCCGTGGTTGGCGCCGGGCGCCGTGAAGACGTGGCTGTCGTGCTTGGCGCCCCGCGCGGGGCGGAACTGCTCGGCGCCGTACGGGTCGTACTCGCCGTACACGTACATCATCCGGTGCGCGTTGTGCCGCACCCAGCGGTCGACGTCCCGCATCGCGTGCGGCTTGAACTTCATCGGGATCTCGCGCGGCACGAAGTTGCGCGGCGGCTGGTAGCCGTACCGGCTCAGGTCGCCGAGCCAGGGCTGCTCGATGGTGGGCGCGCCGAGTTCGGTGCCCGCCTGGTAGTAGTACGGCGTGTAGGGGGCGAGGCCCTGGTCGGTGTAGGAGGACCAGCCGCCCACCGTGTCGACGTAGTCGAAGAGGGCCTGGTCGGTCATGGTGGCCGCGTCCGGGATCTTTCCGCAGGCGGTGGCGGCGGGCTGGTACTGCCAGAAGCCCCACACCAGGTCCATGACGACGGCTTCGAAGGCCTTGTCCAGCGTGCCGACGGTCTTGAAGGTGTAGCCCTCCGCCTCCGCGTACGCCGCGAGCTTCGCCGACAGCGGTTCCCTGCGCACCAGCGCCTCGCGCTGCACGGCCTGGATCCGGTCGCGGCACTCCTTGGTGCCGACCTCCGCGAGGAACTCGTCGTAGGCCGAGTCCTCCTTGTCGACGACGTCATTGGGCGCTACGTAGGCGACGATGCCCGCCATGTCGCGCGGGTAGAAGCGCTCGTAGTACGTCGCGGTCATGCCGCCCTTGGAGATGCCGGTGGCCAGCCACTTCTTGCCGTAGATGGGCTTGAGCGCCTGATAGATGCGGTGCTGGTCGGTGGCGGCCTGCCAGATGTCGAGCTTGGACCAGTCGGCCGGGTCGGGGCGCGACGGCGTGAAGAATCGATACTCCATGGAGACCTGGTTGCCGTCGACGATCTGGGTCGGCTCGCGGCGGCCGGGGTTCGTGGAGACGCTGTAGCCGCTGGTGTAGTAGACCGTGGGGCGGCTGGTGTCCTTGTGCAGCACGGTGAGGCGCTGCTTGAAGGTGCCCTTGGACGGGTGCCGGTGGTCGACCGGCTGGGTGTAGTTGAGGACGAAGAAGCGGTAGCCGGGGTACGGCTTCTCCTCGATCAGGCTCATGCCGGGGATGGCGAGCAGCCTGTCCTTGATGTCAGTGCTGTGCGCACTGTCGGTCCTGCCCGGTTCCGCGGCGGTGGCCGCTCCGGACGTCGCTCCTGCCGCGCCCGCCGTGCCTATCAGCACCACGAGCGACAGCACCCATCTGAGCGTCTTGCGCATGCACCCTCCCCTGTCGACACAGCAATGCCCCGGAACCTAACGAAGCAACTGGGTCCGCACCAGAGGGAGTTGCGACCCGGCCGACGGGATCAGCAGAGAATCCAGCCCGAACTGACCCCGTGTCCGCCGACCTTCCCCTTCACCCACACGCAGCGGTGGCCCGCGTGAACGGTCACCGGGCCCGCGTGGTGGGAGTACCGGCCCTTGTCGCGCGCGGGCCTGCTGCCGCGGGCCTGGACGCTGACGGACATCGTCTTGCGGGTGCCGGTGTGCTTGGCGAAGGCCACGGCGCAGACGTAGCCGCGGGTCTTGAAGACGTCGACCCGGCCGGTGCTGAAGGGGAGCGTGCGCACCTTGCGTCCTCCGCAGAGGCCGGTGACGGCCTCCGCGGACGCGGTGCCGGGGCCCGCGAGGGCGAGGAGCACGGCGGCGGCGAGCACGGCGGTGCCGAGCGTCAGCCGCCGTCGTATCCGGCCACTGCTCCGCTCACTGCTCACGGTTGCCCCTCCCGCCACTCCTGCCTCAGCGTACTGGTGTACGGACGCAGCCCCGACCCCTTGCGGTTGCAGGGAAACCCCGCCTTTTCCCGCGCTTTCGCGGCGCGCTCCCCCGTGCGCCGTCCGCCGACGGTCTCAGGCCGCTTCGACCGGCTCCCCCACGAAGGTCCGCCACAGCCGCGCGTACCGCCCGTCGAGCGCGAGGAGCTCCTCGTGCGTGCCGTCCTCCGCGACCCGGCCGTGGTCCATGACGACGACCCGGTCGGCGCGGGCCGCCGTGGTCAGCCGGTGGGCGACGACCAGGGTCGTGCGCTTGCCCGCGATGCGGTCGGTGGCCTGGTTGACCTGCGCCTCCGTGGCGAGGTCGAGCGCGGCCGTCGCCTCGTCGAGGAGCAGGATGTCGGGGTCGACCAGTTCGGCGCGGGCCAGCGCGATGAGCTGGCGCTGACCGGCGGAGAGGTTGCGGCCCCGCTCGCTCACCTCGTGGAGGTAGCCGCCCTCCAGGGTCGCGATCATGTCGTGCGCGCCGACCGCGCGGGCGGCCGCCTCGACCTCGGCGTCGGTGGCGTCGGGACGGCCGTAGGCGATGGCGTCGCGGACCGTGCCGGCGAAGAGGTACGCCTCCTGCGGCACGACGCCGAGGCGGTGGCGGTACGAGGTGAGGTCGAGGGAGCGCAGGTCCGTGCCGTCGACCGTGACGCGGCCGCCGGTGGGGTCGTAGAAGCGGGCGACGAGCTTCACGAGCGTCGACTTGCCGGCGCCGGTCTCGCCGACGAAGGCGACGGTCTGCCCGGCGGGGATGCGCAGGCGTACGTCGCTGAGCGCCTCCTCGGGGTCGCCGTCGCCGGTGGCCGCGTACGCGAAGTCGACGTCCTCGAAGGCGATCTCGCCGCGCAGCGAGAGCACCTCCATCGGCTCCTTCGCGGCCTCCGTGGACGTGGGCTCCTGAAGCAGTTCCTGGATGCGGCCCAGCGAGACGGACGCCTGCTGGTAGCCGTCGAAGACCTGCGACAGCTGCTGCACGGGCGCGAAGAAGAGGTCGATGTAGAGGAGGTAGGCGACGAGCGCGCCGGTCGTGAGCGTGCCCGCCTCGACCCGGCCCGCGCCGACGATCAGCACGGCGACGACGGCGACGGACGACAGGAACTGCACGAAGGGGAAGTACACGGAGATCAGCCACTGGCCGCGGATGCGGGCCTTGCGGTAGCTGTCGCTGTTCTCCGCGAACCGCTCGGCGCCCGCGCGCTCGCGCCGGAAGGCCTGCACGATGCGCAGTCCGGCGACGGACTCCTGGAGGTCGGCGTTGACCACGGACACGCGCTCGCGCGCCAGTTCGTACGCCTTCACGCTGGCCTTGCGGAAGAAGTACGTGCCGACGATCAGCAGCGGCAGTGTCGCGAAGACGACGAGGGCCAGCTCCACGTCGATGACGAGCAGGGCGGCCATGATGCCGAAGAAGGTGACGACGGAGACGAACGCGGTGACGAGTCCGGTCTGCAGGAACGTGGAGAGCGCGTCGACGTCGGTCGTCATCCGGGTCATGATGCGCCCGGTCAACTCGCGTTCGTAATAGTCGAGTCCGAGCCGCTGGAGCTGCGAGAAGATCTTCAGCCGGAGCGAGTAGAGCACCCGCTCGCCGGTCCGTCCCGTCATCCGCATCTCGCCGGTCTGCGCCACCCACTGCACGACGACGGCGGCGAGCGCGAGCCCGGCCGCGGCCCAGACGGCGCCGAGCGCGAGCTCGTTGACGCCCTCGTCGATGCCGTGCCGGATCAGGACGGGAAGGAGCAGCCCCACGCCCGCGTCGACGGCGACGAGCAGCAGGCTGAACAGGAGCGGCACCCCGAACCCGGCGAGCAGCCTGCGCAGGCCGTACGACTCCTCGGGCGTGACGGCCCGCGCCTCGTCGATGCCGGGGGTGTCGGTGGCCGGGGGCAGCGCCTCGACCTGGGCGAGGAGTTCGGGCGTGGACGGCATCCCGGCGAGGGTGGTGTCCTTCGGCTCCCGGTCGCCGGTCCACAGCGCGGGCGTGATGCCGCGCTCCGCGTCGAACTCGGCGTCGAGCTCGTCGCGTACGGAGGTGTCCTCGGGCAGGTCGGCGGGGAGCGTGTGGCCGGGCGAGACGCCGCCCAGCTCGTCGGGGTCGGTGAGCAGCCGCCGGTAGAGGGCGGAGCGCTCCTCCAGCTCCTCGTGCGTGCCGAGGTCGGCGAGGCGTCCGCCGTCGAGGACGGCGATGCGGTCGGCCAGACCGAGGGTGGAGCGGCGGTGGGCGATCAGGAGGGTGGTGCGCCCCGCCATGACGCTGCGCAACGCCTCGTGGATCTCGTGCTCCACGCGCGCGTCGACCGCCGATGTGGCGTCGTCGAGGACGAGGAGGCGGGGGTCGGTGAGGATGGCGCGGGCGAGCGCGATGCGCTGGCGCTGGCCGCCGGAGAGGGTGAGGCCCTGCTCACCGACCTTGGTGTCGTACCCCTCGGGCAGGTCGGATATGAAGCCGTGGGCCTGGGCGGCGCGGGCGGCGGTCTCGATCTCCTCGCGGGTGGCGTCCGGGTGGCCGTAGGCGATGTTGGCGCCGACGGTGTCGGAGAAGAGGAAGGAGTCCTCGGGGACGAGCCCGATGGCGGACCGCAGGGAGTCGAGGGTCAGCTCGCGCACGTCGTGACCGCCGATGAGGACGGCGCCGTGCGTCACGTCGTAGAAGCGCGGCAGGAGCAGCGAGACGGTGGACTTGCCGCTTCCGGAGGAGCCGACGACGGCGAGGGTCTCGCCGGGGCGGATCTCGAAGGAGAGACCGCTGAGGACGGGCCGGTCGTCTTCATAGGCGAAGCCGACGTCGTCGAACTCGACGGTGGCGGGGGCGTCGGCGGGCAGCTCCTTCGTCCCGTCCTGCATGCTCGGCTCGGTGTCGATGAGTTCGAGGACGCGCTCGACGCCGGCGCGGGCCTGCTGGCCGACGGTGAGGACCATGGCGAGCATGCGCACGGGTCCGACGAGCTGGGCGAGGTAGGTGGAGAAGGCGACGAACGTGCCGAGGGTGATGTCCCCCTCGACCGCGAGCCAGCCGCCGACGGCGAGCATGGCGACCTGGCCGAGCATGGGAACGGCCTGGAGGGCGGGCGTGTAGCGGGAGTTGAGGCGGATGGTCCGCAGCCGTCCGGCGAACAGCTTGCGCCCGACCTCCCTGAGCTTCCCGGTCTCCTGGTCCTCCTGCCCGAAGCCCTTCACGACGCGTACGCCGCTGACGGCGCCGTCGACCACTCCGGCGACGGCGGCGGCCTGGGCCTGCGCGTACCAGGTGGCGGGGTGCAGCCGGGTACGGGAGCGGCGGGCGATGAACCAGAGGGCGGGGGCGACGGCGAGCGCGACGAGGGTGAGCGGCAGGGAGAGCCACGCCATGATCACGAGGGAGATCACGAAGAGCAGGATGTTGCCGATGGTCATCGGCAACATGAAGAGCAGGCCCTGGATGAGCTGGAGGTCGCTCGTCGCCCGCCCCACGACCTGCCCGGTGGACAGCTCGTCCTGCCGCCGTCCGTCGAGCTTGGTGATCGTGCCGTACATCTCGGTCCGCAGGTCGTGCTGGACGTCGAGGGCGAGGCGGCCGCCGTAGTAGCGGCGGATGTAGGTGAGGACGTAGACGACGACGGCGGCGCCGATGAGCGCGCCGGCCCAGGGCCCCATGGACCGGCCGCCGCCCTGGCCGTCCTGGCCTATGACGTCGTCGATGATCACCTTGGTGATCAGCGGCACGAGGGCCATGACGGCCATGCCGCCGAGCGAGGAGCCGAGCGCGAGCACGACGTCCTTCGGATACCGCCATGCGTATCCCGTCAGCCGCTTGGCCCAGCCCCGTTGCTCCGCCACCACTTGCCTCCCGTCGACCTGACCTGCCGAGAGGCCCAACACGGCGGGAGGCGATTTTCATCCCGCCGCAACAAACCCGCGCCCCGTCGGGGGCGCGGGCCTGTGGGGGCTCAGGCGCCGGGCACCGCCACGAAGGCCTCACGGGGCGTGTCCGTCGGCACGTACCGGTTCGCCGCGGCGACGCTGGGCGCGAGGTCCTTGTGGATGGCCTTGGCCACCCCCTGAATCGTGGCGACGCCGTAGTTCATCGTGCTGTTGCCGTGCGTGAGCACGGAGATCGTGTAGTCGTGGCCGCCGCCCTTGAACGCGCCGATGCTGTGCACGCGCCAGCCGTGGGTCGACCGCTGCAGCCAGCCGTTCTTGACGTGGATCTTGACGGCGGACGGGGCGCCCGCCGGGGTGCCCCAGCGCTGCGAGGAGACGACCTTGCCCATGAGCTTGAGGATGTAGGCGCGGGCGTTGTCGCTGAGGACGGTGTTCTTGGCGGTGACCAGGGCGAGCAGCTTCTGCTCGTCGGTGGCGTTGATGCGGGTCAGACCCCAGTAGCCGCCGGTCCCCGGCACGGTCTTCGTCATCTTGGCGGCCTTGAGGAAGCCCTTGATCTTCTCCGTGCCGAGCTGGCGCCAGAGCGTGCTGGTCGCCGCGTTGTCCGACGTGGTGATCATGGCGTGCGCGAGGTCCGACTCGCGCTCGGTCAGCTTCCGCTCGGTCTTCTTCGCGTCCCACAGGAGCGCCGCGAGGACCGTCACCTTGACGACGCTGGCCGAGTCGAAGGAGGTGCCCGCGCGCAGGGTGCAGGTGGTGTCGGTGGTGCGGTCGTGGAGGCCGACCGCGACGGTGCCCTTGCGGTTCTTCAGCGCGGCGGTGATGTCCTTGGTGAGCTTGGCGGCCAGGCCGGCCTGCGCGGAGGTGCAGGTGACCGTGGGTGCCGGCGCGGCGACAGCGGGCGTCGCGGTCGCGGCCGTGCCGAGCGGCACGAGCACTCCGGCGGCGAGTCCGGCCGAGAGCATGCGGGCGCGCCGGGATATCCCGGATACCGGGTGAGTCATGGAGTTCTTCCCATCCCCTTGGGTCTGTACAAGACCCTCGGGGCCCGTACAAGCGCGTCCCCCGACGCGCTCGCTTCACATGACTCACCGGTACCGGTGAAGGGTTGTATGACTTGTATGAAAATCTCGGTCGGTCAGCCCAGATGCGTCGGCGCGAACATCCGAAGCACCGCCGGAAGCACCACGACCGAAGGCCCGGGCTCGGCCAGTGCCTTCGCCAGGTCGTCCCGGAGCGTCTCCGGGGTCGTCCGGACGCCCGGCACCCCGAAGGACTCCGCGAGCTTCACGAAGTCGGGCCGCGCAAGCTCCGTGCCGGTCGCCTCGCCGAAGGCGTCGGACATGTACTCGCGCAGGATGCCGTAGCCGCCGTCGTCGACGATCAGCCAGGTCACCGGCAGGTCGTACTGCTTCGCCGTGGCCAGCTCCGCGATCGAGTACATCGCGCCGCCGTCGCCGGAGACGGCGAGGACCGGGTGCGAGGGGTCCGCGACGGCCGCGCCGAGCGCCGCGGGGAAGCCGTAGCCGAGGCCGCCCGCGCCCTGCGCCGAGTGCATGGTGTTCGGGCGCCGCGCGTCGAAGGCCGACCACGCCCAGTACGCGAGGATCGTCATGTCCCAGAAGGACGGTGCCGCGTCGGGCAGGGCGTCGCGGACGGCGGTGAGGACCTGCTGCTCCAGGGTGAGGTCCTGCGCGGCGATCCGCTCGCGGACCTTGCCGAGGAGAGCGGCCACCCTCTGGGGGGCCTCGGCGTCCTCCCTGGGCGTCTCGATCGTCTCCAGGAGCGCCGACAGGGCGATCCGGGCGTCCGCGTGGATGCCGAGTGCGGGGTGGTTGGACTCCAGCTTCCCGGCGTCCGCCTCGATCTGGATGACCCGGCCGCGGGGCTTGAACGTGTGGTAGTTCGAGGAGAGTTCGCCGAGCCCGGAGCCGACCACCAGCAGGACGTCGGCGTCCTCCAGGAAGTCCGTGGTGTGGCGGTCCTCCAGCCACGACTGGAGCGAGAGCGGGTGCTCCCAGGGAAAGGCGCCCTTGCCGCCGAAGGTCGTGACGACAGGGGCGTTGACCAGCTCGGCGAGCGCGAGCAGCTTGCCGCTCGCGTCCGAGCGGACGACGCCGCCGCCCGCGATGATCGCGGGCCGCTCGGCGCGCGACAGCAGATCGGCGGCGACGGCGGTCAGCTCGGGGCGCGGTACGACCTCCTCCGGGGTCGCGTCCATCGCCGTGACGACCGGCAGCGTCGTCTCGGCGAGGAGTACGTCCTGCGGGATCTCCACCCAGACGGGGCCGTGCGGGGCCGTCAGCGCCGACTCCCAGGCCGCCGCGATCGCGGAGGGGATCTGCGAGGCCGTGCGGACCGTGTGGACGGACTTCACGACGTCGCGGAAGGACGCCTGCTGGTCGCGGAGCTCGTGCAGATAGCCGTGGCGCCCGCCGCCGAGCCCGGCGACCGGGACCTGGCTGCCGATCGCGAGGACCGGCGAGGAGCCCGCCGCCGCCTCCTGGAGCGCGGCGAGCGAGGTGAGCGCGCCGGGCCCGGTGGAGAGCAGCAGCGGGGCGACCTCGCCGGTGATCCGGCCGTACGCGTCCGCCGCGAACCCCGTGTTGTTCTCGACGCGGAATCCGACGTACGAGAGCGAGGAGCGCCGCAGCGCGTCGAACATGCCGAGCGCGTGCTGGCCGGGCAGGCCGAAGACGGTGGTCGCGCCGAGGCCCGCGAGGGTCTCGACGACGAGGTCGCCGCCGTTGCGGCCCGGCGGCGGGTTCAGGGCCGCCTCGGTCTGGCGCGGCGTGGGGCGCAGCACCAGGTCGTGGTCGTGGGTCACTGTGTGCTCCCCGTCCCGCGGGCCTCCGCGATCTGGCGGGACATGATCGTCGTCAGTTCGTACGCAGTGTGGGAGGCCGCCACCGCCGTGATCTCGGCGTGGTCGTAGGCCGGGGCGACCTCGACGACGTCCGCGGAGACGAGGTTGCAGGAGGACAGGCCGCGCAGGATCTCCAGGAGCTCGCGGGAGGTCATGCCGCCCGCCTCGGGGGTGCCGGTGCCGGGCGCGTGGGCCGGGTCGAGGCAGTCGATGTCGATGGAGATGTAGAGCGGGCGGTCGCCGATGCGCTGGCGGAGCTGGTCGGCGACCTCGTCGGCGCCGCGCCGGTAGATGTCCGCCGAGGTGACGATGCCGAAGCCCATCTTCTCGTCGTCGGTGAGGTCCTTCTTGCCGTACAGCGGGCCGCGCGTGCCGACGTGGGAGAGCGCCTCGGTGTCGAGGATGCCCTCCTCGACGGCGCGGCGGAACGGCGTGCCGTGCGTGTACTCGGCGCCGAAGTAGGTGTCCCAGGTGTCCAGGTGCGCGTCGAAGTGGAGCAGCGCGACCGGGCCGTGCTTCTTGGCGACCGAGCGGAGCAGCGGCAGCGCGATGGTGTGGTCGCCGCCGAGGGTCATCATGCGGGCGCCGGTGCCGAGGAGGTCGTCGGCGGCGGCCTCGATGGTCTCGACGGCCTCGTTGATGTTGAACGGGTTGGCCGCTATGTCGCCCGCGTCGGCGACCTGGGCGAGCGCGAAGGGCGAGGCGTCCTGCGCCGGGTTGTAGGGGCGCAGGAGGCGGGAGGCCTCGCGGATCGCGTTGCCGCCGAAGCGGGCGCCGGGGCGGTACGAGACGCCGGAGTCGAAGGGCACACCGACCACCGCGATGTCCGCCTTGCCGCCGACCTCGTCGAGGCGGGGCAGCCGGGCGTACGTCGCCGGGCCCGCGTACCGGGGGATGCGGGAGGAGTCGACGGGGCCGCGGGGCGTCTCGTTGCTGCTCATGGTGGGGAGTGCCTTCCTTTTTACGCTTCGATGCGCTTTGTGGGCGCTTTCTGACTTTACTGAGGTACGGGGGTCGGTTCGGTCTCGGGCTCGGGATCGGCGCCGCGCCCGGCGAGGCGTTCGCGCCAGGCGGCGAGGACCGCGGCGTCGGTGGGCTTCGTCGCGAAGGAGACCACTACGTAGACGGCGAGTGAGGTCAGCAGGCCGTAGTAGACGGGCTCGTTGGCGAGGATCCCGTACCCCCACATGAGCCCGATGACGGACAGCCCGCCGGCGGCGACCGCGGCGAGTGCGCCGGCCGCGGTGCCGCGGCGCCACAGCAGACCGCCGAGGATCGGCACGAGCAGGCCGCCGACGAGGAGGTTGTACGCGACGGTCAGGGCCTCGACGACGTCGTTGAGCGCGATGGCGATGACGATCACGGCGACGCCCATGACGAGGATGAAGGCGCGGTTGCCCTTGACCTCGTCGTGCGGCTCGTCGCCGCCCTTGGTGACCGCACCCCGCAGCCGCGACCAGATGTCGTTGTTGGCGACGGTCGCGCAGGCGATGAGCGCTCCGGAGGACGTCGACATGACGGCGGCGAGGGCGGCCGCGAGGACCAGCCCCCGTACGCCCATGGGGAGTTCGTCCTTGACGATGGTCGCGAAGGCCGCGTCGGCGCTGGGCAGCTTCGGGTACATGACCTTGGCGGCGGTGCCGATGACGGCGCCCGCGATCGCGTAGACCAGGCAGTACGTGCCGGCGACGGTGCCTCCGTAGCGGGCGACCTTGTCGCTGCGTGCGGTGAAGACGCGCTGCCAGATGTCCTGCCCGATGAGCATGCCGAACGTATAGATCAGCACGTACGTGAAGATCGTCTCGCCGCCGACGCCGAGCGGGTCGAAGTACTCGGTGGGCAGCTTCTCCTTCATCTCGCCGAAGCCACCGGCCTTGACGACCGCGATGGGCAGCAGGAGCAGCAGCACGCCGATCGTCTTCACCACGAACTGCACCATGTCGGTGAGCGTGATGGACCACATGCCGCCGAGCGTGGAGTAGGCGACGACGATCGAGCCGCCGAGGACGATCGCCACGGTGCGGTTCAGGTCGAAGAGGACGTCGAAGATCGTGGCGTACGCGATGGTCGAGGTGACCGCGAGCATCAGCGTGTACGCCCACATGACCACTCCGGAGATGACGCCCGCGCGCCCTCCGTAGCGCAGGTCGAGCATCTCGGAGACGGTGTACACCTTCAGGCGCGCGATGCGGGCGGAGAAGAACACGCTCAGCGCGAGGAGCCCGAGGCCGATGGTGAAGACCATCCAGGCGCCGGAGAGCCCGTACTGGTAGCCGAGGCCGACGCCGCCGATGGTGGAGGCGCCGCCGAGGACGATGGCGGCCATGGTGCCGGAGTACATCCACGGCCCGAGGCGGCGCCCGGCGACCAGGAACTCGGCCTTGGACTTGGCGCGGCGCATGCCCCACCAGCCCATGGCCAGCATCCCGGCGAGATAGACGACGATCACTGTGTAGTCGACGGCCATAAGGGGGGCCTCCTTCGCGCACCTCGGTGGCGTGTCGTGCAGATGGGGGTGAGGACCGGCCGCGGGGACATCCGCCCGTACCCGAGGCCTGCGGTCGGCACGACCTTAAGTGGCCGGAAAGCAACGCTGAAGTGTACGTTTCCTCCACTCTCCGCGCCCCAGACGGATGGAACGTCCACCATGGCCGACCCCACGGCACCCCCCACCCCGCCCGTCCCGCTCGCCGCGCTGCTCGCCCGCGAGGACCTCGGCCTGCGCCAGATCGCGGGCCCCGACGCGCGGACCGCGGGCACGGCAGTGCAGTGGGTGCACACCTCGGAGATGGCCGACCCGTACCCCTACCTGCTCGGCGGCGAGCTGCTCCTCACCGCGGGCGTGCACCTCACGGACCCGACGGGCCCGGCCGCGTACCTCGACGCCTACGTGACCCGGATCCTCGCGGCGGGCGGCGCGGCCCTCGGCTTCGGCGTCGCGCCCGTGCACGACACGGTGCCGCGCGCCCTCGCCGAGGCCTGCGACCGGTACGGCCTGCCGCTCGTCGAGGTCCCGCCGCGGACCACCTTCAGCGGGGTCGCGCGGGCCGTGTGGCGGCTGATGGCCGAGGCCAGGCACGCGGAGCTGCGCCGGGTGACGGAGGCGCAGCAGGGCCTCGCCACGGCCGCGGCACGGCCCGACCCGGTGCCGGCCGTGCTGCGCCAGCTGGCGGCCAGGCTCGGCGGGGCCGCGGTGCTGTACGGGCCGGACGGGGCGGAGCTGCAGGCGGCGGGGCAGGCGCGGGACGCCGCGCGCGACGCGCTGCGGGAGCTGACCGCCGTCGTGCGCCGCCCCGCGCCCGCCGCCCCGGCGTCCGCCGCCGACACGGCGGGGGCCACCCACCTGGCCGCCTACGCCCTGGGCGGCGGCCGCGGCTTCGCGCTCGGGGTCGCCACGGAGCGCCGCGAGCCGGGCGACCACACCATCGCCGGGGCGGCGGTCGTCCTGCTCTCGCTGCTCACCGGCGAACACCAGGGCGCCTCCGAGGCGGCCCGCTCGGCGGCGCTGGTGCGGCTGCTCATCGGGGCGCCCCCGGAGGAGACCGGTCTTCTCCTGGGGAGCGAGCTGTGGACCGTGGTGCACGCGCGCGGGGAGCGCACCCCGCTGGCCGCGGCCGCCCTCGCCGCGGCGCTGGGCACCGGCCTGGTCGACCCGAGGGATGACGACGACGTCGTACGCCTCCTGGTCCCCGCCGGCCAAGAGGTGACCGCCACGGACGGCTGGACGCTGGGCGTCGCCGCCCCGGCGGCCCCCGGTGACCTGCCCGCGGCCGACGCCCGCGCGGCCCGCGCCCTGCGCCGCGCGGAGGCCACCCGGCAGCCCCTCGTCCGCCACCACGAGAACGGCCTCGCCGCCCTGCTCGCCCCCGAGGAGGCCGACGCCCACGCGCGCGTGCTGCTCGCTCCCCTGGCCGGAAACGAGGCACTGATCACCACCCTGCGCACCTGGCTCTCCCTGCACGGCAGTTGGGACCGCACGGCGGTCGCGCTCGGGGTGCACCGCAACACGGTCCGCCAGCGGATCACGCGCTGCGCGGCACTGCTCGGCGCGGACCTGGACGACCCCGACGTGCGCATGGAGCTGTGGTTCGCGCTGAGCCGTGCGTCCTGAGGCCGAAGGGGCAGAGGTCACAGGTCCGGGGTTCGGGACGGCCCACCGCGGGACCGCCACCGACGGCAGAATGGGACCCATGCCGATACCCAGCCGTGCCGCGCTCGTCGACCATCTCGTCCGCACCCGCATCGCGGGTGACGTCGCCACGCCCCGTGACAACAACCTCAGCCACTACAGGAAGCTCGCGAACGGCGACCGCCACTACTGGCTCGGTCTGGAGCTCGGCGACCGGTGGACCGACGAGCAGGACGTCCTCGCGGTGATGGCGGAGCGCTGCGGCGTCATCGACGACCCGCAGTACCGGCACGGCCAGGACACCATCGACCCGGAGCTGACGGTCGACGCCCTGGAGCGGATGGCGGCGCGCCTGCGCAAGGCCGCCGCCGGCAAGGAGAGCGTGCTCTTCGCTACCGGCCACCCCGGAGGGCTGCTCGACGTGCACCGGGCGACGGCCGCGGCCCTGCGCGCGGCGGGCTGCGAGATCGTCGTGATCCCCGAGGGCCTGATGGCCGACGAGGGCATGGTCTTCCAGTTCGCGGACGTGGCGGTGCTCGAGCGCGGCGCGACGCTGTGGCACACCCACTCCCCCGAGCCGATGAACGCCATCCTGGACGGCCTGGAGCGCGAGGGCCGCCCGCAGCCCGACCTCGTCGTCGCCGACCACGGCTGGGCGGGGCGCGCGGGCCAGCGCGGCCTGGACTCCGTGGGGTACGCGGACTGCAACGACCCGGCGCTGTTCATCGGCGAGGCCGAGGGCACCGTGCAGGTGACGGTGCCGCTCGACGACCACGTCACGAGCCCGCGCCACTACGACCCGCTGACGGCCTACCTGCTCGACGCGGCGGGGCTGACGCCCGCCTCCTGAGCCGGGCCCGGCGTCGGGTCCAGGTAGACCCGCCGGACGGCGGGGAACCGCTCCTGGATGCGCTGCGCCATCCGGTCGCAGGCGCGCTCGATGTCCCCGGCCGTCGACACGTCCCGGAAGTCGACCTTCGCGGCGACCAAGGCCTCCTTGGGCCCCTGGAGGAGCGTGGTCAGCTCCAGAACGTCCACGACGTGCGGGTCGGCGAGCAGCTCGGCGCGGACCGCGGCCCGCATCTCCGGCGGCAGCGGACGCCCGATGAGCAGCTCGGAGTTGGCGCGCCCGAGGACCCAGGCGACGTACACGAGCAGCACGCCGATGCAGAGCGAGGCCACGCCGTCCCACACGCCGGACCCGGTGAGCTGTCCGCCGAGCAGTCCGGCCGCGGCGAGCACGAGGCCCGCGAGCGCCGCCGAGTCCTCCATCACGACGGCCTTGACCGCGGTGTCGGGCGTGTGGCGCAGATAGCGCTTGAGGTGCACTCCGAAGCGGTCCGCCTCGCCCCGGGCCTGCTTGAGGCCGGTGCGCAGCGAGTAGCCCTCCAGGAGGAAGGCGACGGCGAGCACGATGTACGAGATGAGGGGGTCGCCCGGGTCCTCCCCGTGGGTGAGGGTGTGGATGCCGTCGTAGACGGCGAAGACACCGCCGCCGACGAAGGTGGCGACGGAGGCGAGCAGCGCCCAGATGTAGCGGGCGCCTCCGTAGCCGAGCGGGTGCTCCTCGTCGGCCGGTCTGTCACTGGCCTTCAGGGAGACGAGCAGCATCAGCTCGGTGACGGTGTCGGCCACGGAGTGCGCCGCTTCGGAGAGCATCGCGCTGGAGCCGCTGATGACACCGGCGACGGCCTTGGCAAGGGCGATCCCGAGGTTGGCGACGGCGGCGACGATGACGGTGAACGTGCTCTCGCCGTTGTCCTTCTGTTCCACTTGCTCCGACATGTATCGGACGGTATGTCCGATCAGCGGGGAACGCGAACGACACCCTCCTGGATGACGGTCACCGCGAGCCGGCCGTCCTGTGTCCAGATGCGCGCCTGGCCGAGCCCGCGCCCGCCGGACGACGACGGCGACTCCTGGTCGTACAGCAGCCATTCGTCCGCGCGGAAGGGCCGGTGGAACCACATGGCGTGGTCGAGCGAGGCACCGACGACGTCGCCGACGGCCCACCCGCCCCGGCCGTGCGCGAGCAGCACGGAGTCGAGCAGGGTCATGTCGGAGACGTACGTGGCGAGGCAGACGTGCAGCAGGGAGTCGTCCGCGAGCTTGCCGTCGGTGCGGAACCACACCTGGGAGCGGGGTTCGCGCGGCTGTCCGACGGTGGCCCAGGGCGGGTCGTCGACATAGCGCAGGTCGACGGCGGCGCGGGTCTCCAGGAGCCGGTCGGCGACCTCGGGCGGCAGGTGGCGCGGGAGCGTCTCGGCGGCGGTGGGCAGCGTCTCCGGGTCGGGCGCTTCCGGCATGCCGGACTGGTGCTCAAGGCCCTCCTCGTACGTCTGGAAGGACGCGGAGAGGTGGAAGATCGGCTGCCCGTGCTGGACGGCGACGACGCGGCGCGTGGTGAAGGAGCGGCCGTCGCGGATGCGGTCCACGGAGTACACGATGGGCGCACCGGGGTCCCCGGGGCGCAGGAAGTACGCGTGCAGGGAGTGGGCAGGCCGGTCGTCGGGGACGGTGCGTCCGGCCGCGACGAGCGCCTGTGCGGCGACCTGGCCGCCGAAGACGCGGGGCACGAGCGCCGAGCGGCTCACGCCCCGGAAGATGTCCTCCTCGATCTGCTCCAAGTCGAGCAGATCGAGGAGATCCTCAAGTGCCTGGTTCATGAAGGTAGTTCTACCGGGCCTCTACGGAGGGAGCCCCTACAGGCCCATGTTCTTGGCGATGATCATCTTCATGACCTCGCTGGTGCCGCCGTAGATGCGGTTGACGCGGTTGTCCGCGTACAGGCGGGCGATGGGGTACTCGTTCATGAAGCCGTAACCGCCGTGCAGCTGGAGGCACTTGTCGATGACGCGGTGCGCGACCTCGGTGGCGAAGAGCTTCGCGGACGCGGCCTCGGCGGCGGTCAGCTCACCGGCGTCCAGGGCCTCCAGGGCGCGGTCGACGACGGCCTCGGCGGCGTCCACCTCGGCCTGGCAGGCGGCCAGTTCGAACTTGGTGTTCTGGAAGGAGGCGACCGGCTTGCCGAAGACCGTGCGGTCCTGGACGTACTCCTTGGCGAACCGGACGGCGGCCTTGGCCTGCGCGTAGGCGCCGAAGGCGATGCCCCAGCGCTCGGAGGGGAGGTTGCTGCCGAGGTAGTAGAAGCCCTTGTTCTCCTCGCCGAGGAGGTCCTCGACCGGGACCTTGACGTCGACGAACGCCAGCTCGGCGGTGTCGGAGGTCTTCAGGCCCAGCTTGTCGAGCTTGCGGCCGACGGAGTAGCCCTCGGACTTGGTGTCGACGGCGAAGAGGGAGATGCCGAAGCGGCGGTCCTCGGCGGTGGGCGCGGAGGTGCGGGCGCAGACGATCACACGGTCGGCGTGGACGCCGCCGGTGATGAAGGTCTTGGCGCCGTTGAGGACGTAGTGCGTGCCGTCCTCGGAGAGCTTGGCGGTGGTCTTCATGCCCGCGACGTCGGAGCCGGTACCCGGCTCGGTCATCGCGAGGGCCCACATCTCCTCGGCGGAGACGAACTTCTCCAGGTAGCGCTTCTTCTGCTCGTCGGTGGCGAGCATCTTGATGTACGGCAGGGCGAGCAGCACGTGGACGCCGGAGCCGCCGAAGGAGACGCCCGCGCGGGCGGTCTCCTCGTACTGGATGGCCTCGAACTTGTGCGTGTCGAGGCCGGCGCCGCCGAACTCCTCGGGGACGTTGATGCCGAAGAGGCCGAGCTCGGCGAGCTTGTAGTAGAACTCGCGCGGCACCTGACCCGCGGCGAACCACTCGTCGTGGACGGGGACGACCTCGGCCTCGATGAAGGCGCGCAGGGTCTCCCGGAACGCCTCGTGGTCCTCATTGAAAACGGTACGGCGCACGGAGAACTCCCTCTGCCAACAGCTGCCTGCATCGACTAAGCGCTTGCTCAGAGGCAGGTTACCCGGCGGTCACGAGAGCGTCCAGAGACGCGTGTCACTCCGCGGCGGCCGCGAACGCCCCCCGGGCCAGGCGGTGCAGGAGTTCCGCCATGGCGCCCCGGCTGGGCAGCGCGTCGCGGCGGCTCAGGTGCGGCGTGGAGTTCAGCAGGCCGAAGACGGCGTGGACGGCCACCCGCGCCGCGTTCTCCGCGAGGTCCGGGTAGACCTTGCGGACGACGTCGACCCAGATCTCCACGTACTGCCGCTGGAGCTGGCGGACCAGCTTGCGGTCGCTGTCCCGCAGGCGGTCCAGCTCGCGGTCGTGCAGGGTGATCAGGGAGCGGTCGTCGAGCGCGAAGTCGATGTGCCCCTGGATCAGCGCGTCGAGGACCCGCTCGGGCGAGCCGTCCACATCGGCCACACAGTGCCTGCCGCCCGTCAGGAGCTGCCCGCTGATGCCCACGAGCAGCTCGGCGAGCATCGCGTCCTTGCCCGCGAAGTGCCGGTAGAGACCGGGCCCGCTGATACCGACGGCAGCTCCTATCTCATCCACGCCGACCCCGTGGAAGCCCCGCTCGGCGAAGAGCCGGGCGGCTTCCTTGAGGATCTGCTCGCGACGGGTGGGGGCGTCGGTTCTGGTGGCCATGGAATTGATTCTAGACAGGCCCGTTAGCGCTCGTTAACCTGGAGGAAACGCGTTAACGCTCATTAACCGATCAGAGGTCGACCGAGTGAACCGAGTGGACCGAGCAAGGGGGCTCGACTGATGCGGCAGGCACCAGTGCTGACGAGCGCGGCTGACCCCGCGTCCGAGGCATGGCGGGCGAACGAGACGGCGCACACCGCCCTCGTCGACGAGCTGCGGGCCAAGCTCGCGGCAGCCGCGCTCGGCGGCGGCGAGCGGGCGCGGGACCGCCATGTGGCGCGCGGCAAGCTGCTGCCCCGCGACCGGGTCGACACGCTCCTCGACCCCGGCTCACCCTTCCTGGAGCTGGCCCCCCTCGCGGCCGACGGGCTGTATGGCGGAGGCGCGCCGGCCGCCGGTGTCATCGCCGGCATCGGCCGCGTCTCGGGCCGTGAGTGCGTGATCGTCGCCAATGACGCCACCGTCAAGGGCGGCACGTATTACCCGATGACGGTGAAGAAGCACCTGCGCGCCCAGGAGGTGGCCCTGGAGAACCGCCTCCCGTGTCTCTACCTGGTCGACTCCGGCGGCGCCTTCCTGCCGATGCAGGACGACGTCTTCCCCGACCGCGAGCACTTCGGGCGGATCTTCTACAACCAGGCGCGGATGTCGGGCGCCGGCATCCCGCAGATCGCCGCCGTCCTCGGCTCCTGCACGGCCGGCGGGGCGTATGTCCCGGCGATGAGCGACGAGGCGGTGATCGTCCGCAATCAGGGCACGATCTTCCTCGGCGGCCCGCCGCTGGTGAAGGCCGCCACCGGCGAGGTCGTCACCGCCGAGGAGCTCGGCGGCGGCGAGGTCCACTCGCGGACCTCCGGAGTCACCGACCACCTCGCCGAGGACGACGCCCACGCCCTGCGCATCGTGCGCACCATCGTCTCCACGCTCCCCGAGCGCGGCCCGCTGCCGTGGTCCGTGCAGCCGGTGGAGGAGCCGAAGGCCGACCCCCTGGGGCTGTACGGCGCGGTGCCCACGGACTCCCGCACCCCCTACGACGTCCGCGAGGTCATCGCGCGCGTGGTCGACGGCTCCCGCTTCGCCGAGTTCAAGGCGGAGTACGGCACGACCCTCGTCACCGGCTTCGCCCACATCCACGGCCACCCGGTCGGCATCGTCGCGAACAACGGCATCCTGTTCTCCGAGTCCGCCCAGAAGGGCGCCCACTTCATCGAGCTCTGCGACCAGCGCGGCATCCCGCTGGTCTTCCTGCAGAACATCTCCGGCTTCATGGTCGGCCGGGACTATGAGGCGGGCGGCATCGCCAAGCACGGCGCGAAGATGGTGACGGCCGTGGCCTGCACCCGCGTGCCGAAGCTGACCGTCGTCGTCGGCGGTTCGTACGGCGCGGGCAACTACTCCATGTGCGGCCGGGCCTACAGCCCCCGCTTCCTGTGGATGTGGCCGAACGCCAAGATCTCCGTGATGGGCGGCGAGCAGGCCGCGTCCGTTCTCGCCACGGTCAAGCGCGACCAGCTGGAGGCGCGCGGCGAGCAGTGGACCGCCGAGGACGAAGAGGCCTTCAAGGACCCGATCCGCGCCCAGTACGAGGAACAGGGCAACGCGTACTACGCCACGGCCCGCCTCTGGGACGACGGCGTGATCGACCCCCTGGACACCCGGCAGGTGCTCGGACTGGCCCTGACGGCGTGTGCGAACGCCCCGCTTCCCGAAAAGGACCCCGCGGCGCCCGCCTTCGGCGTCTTCCGGATGTGAGGAACAAATGACGATGTTCGACACGGTCCTTGTCGCCAACCGAGGCGAGATCGCGGTCCGCGTCATCCGCACGCTGCGGGCGCTCGGCGTCCGCTCGGTCGCCGTCTTCAGCGACGCGGACGCGGACGCCCGGCACGTGCGCGAGGCCGACACGGCGGTGCGGATCGGCCCCGCGCCCGCCACCGAGAGCTATCTGCGCGTGGACCGCATCCTGGAGGCGGCCGCGAAGTCCGGCGCCCAGGCGGTCCACCCGGGCTACGGCTTCCTCGCGGAGAACGCCGAGTTCGCCCAGGCCTGCGCCGACGCCGGACTCACCTTCATCGGCCCGCCCGCCGCCGCCATCGCCCTCATGGGCGACAAGATCCGCGCCAAGGAGACCGTGAAGGCGGCCGGCGTGCCGGTCGTCCCAGGCTCCTCCGGCAGCGGCCTGACCGACGCCCAACTGGTCGACGCGGCACGCGAGATCGGCACCCCCGTGCTGCTCAAGCCCAGCGCGGGCGGCGGCGGCAAGGGCATGCGCCTGGTGCGGGACGAGACGCTCCTCGCCGACGAGATCGCGGCGGCCCGCCGCGAGGCCCGCGCCTCCTTCGGCGACGACACCCTGCTCGTGGAGCGCTGGGTCGACCGCCCCCGCCACATCGAGATCCAGGTCCTCGCCGACGGCCACGGGCACGTGGTGCACCTGGGCGAGCGCGAGTGCTCCCTCCAGCGCCGCCACCAGAAGATCATCGAGGAGGCGCCCAGCGTCCTCCTGGACGAGGCCACGCGCGCGGCGATGGGCGAGGCCGCGGTCCAGGCCGCCCGCTCCTGCGGGTACGCGGGCGCGGGCACGGTGGAGTTCATCGTGCCGGGCAAGGACCCCTCCTCGTACTACTTCATGGAGATGAACACCCGCCTCCAGGTGGAGCACCCGGTCACCGAGCTCGTCACCGGCCTCGACCTGGTGGAGTGGCAGCTGCGGGTGGCCGCGGGCGAGGAACTCCCCTTCACCCAGGACGACATCACCCTCACCGGGCACGCCGTGGAGGCCCGTGTCTGCGCCGAGGACCCCTCCCGCGGCTTCCTGCCCTCCGGCGGCACGGTCCTCGCCCTGCACGAGCCGCAGGGCGACGGCGTGCGCACCGACTCCGGCCTGAGCGAGGGCACCGAGGTCGGCAGCCTCTACGACCCGATGCTCTCGAAGGTCATCGCGTACGGCCCCGACCGCGCGACGGCGCTCCGCAAGCTGCGCGCCGCCCTCGCGGACACGGTCACCCTCGGCGTCCCGACCAACGCGGGCTTCCTGCGCAGGCTCCTCGCCCACCCGTCCGTGGTCGCGGGCGAGCTGGACACCGGCCTCGTGGAGCGCGAGGCGGACTCACTCGTCCCGGACGGCGTGCCCGACGAGGTGTACGAGGCGGCGGCCGCCGTGCGCGAGGCCGCGCTCCGGCCCCCGGCCGACGGCTGGACCGACCCCTTCTCCGTGCCGAGCGGCTGGCGCCTCGGGGGCACCCCGACACCCGTGACGCACTGGCTCAAGGCCGCGGGACTCGAACCTGTCGCCCACCGCCTGCGGGGCACCGACCGCACGGTCACCGCCGACCGCGTGCACGTCACCGTCGACGGCACCCGGCACACCTTCCGGCGCGCCGCCGACTGGCTCGGCCGCGACGGCGACGCCTGGCACATCCAGGACCACGACCCCGTCGCGGCCTCCCTCACCGGCGCCGCGCACGCCGGGGCGGACGCCCTCACCGCCCCCATGCCCGGCACCGTCACCGTCGTGAAGGTCTCCCCCGGCGACCGGGTGGACGCGGGCCAGAGCCTGCTGGTGGTCGAGGCGATGAAGATGGAGCACGTCATCTCCGCCCCGCACGCCGGCACCGTCACGGAGCTCGACGTCACCCCGGGCACGACCGTCGCCATGGACCAGGTCCTCGCCGTCGTCACCCCCGAGGAGGAGCAGGAATGACCAGCACCGAACCGGCCCCCCAATCCGAGCCGATGGAGCTCGGGGACGCGCCGCTCCCCATGGTCGTCCCGACCCGCGGCCTGCCCTCCCACGTCCGCATCCACGAGGTCGGCGCCCGCGACGGCCTGCAGAACGAGAAGACGGCTCTCCCCACGGAGATCAAGGCGGAGTTCATCCACCGCCTCGCCGACGCGGGCCTCACGACCGTCGAGGCGACCAGCTTCGTGCACCCCAAGTGGGTGCCCCAACTGGCCGACGCCGAGCAGCTGTTCCCGCTCCTCGGCGACCTCCAGGGCGTCCACCTGCCGGTCCTCGTGCCGAACGAACGCGGCCTGGACCGCGCCCTCGCGCTCGGCGCGCACCGCGTCGGGGTCTTCGCCAGCGCCACCGAGTCGTTCTCCCGGGCCAACCTCAACCGCACGGTGGACGAGGCCCTCGCGATGTTCGCCCCGGTGGTCGCCCGCGCGCGTGAGCAGGGCGTGCACGTCCGCGGCTATCTCTCGATGTGCTTCGGCGACCCCTGGGAGGGCGCCGTGCCCATCTCCAAGGTGGTCCGCGTCGCCCGCGCCCTGCTCGACATGGGCTGCGACGAGCTGAGCCTCGGCGACACCATCGGCGTGGCCACGCCGGGCCACGTCTCCGCGATGCTCGCCGCGCTCAACGCCGTCCAGGTGCCGACCGACCGCATCGGCGTCCACTTCCACGACACGTACGGCCAGGCGCTCACCAACACCCTCGCCGCCCTGCAGCACGGCGTGACGACGGTGGACGCCTCCGCGGGCGGCCTCGGCGGCTGTCCGTACGCGAAGAGCGCCACCGGGAACCTCGCCACCGAAGACCTCGTGTGGATGCTGCACGGCCTCGGCATCGACACCGGGGTCGACCTCGTCCGGCTCAGCGCCACCAGCGCCTGGATGGCCGACCAGTTGGGCCGGCCCAGCCCCTCCCGCACCGTCCGCGCCCTCACGGCCCGCTCCCACGACGAGCAGACCGCGACCGCCTCCCACCAGGAGCAGTGAAGAACGATGGACCACCGTCTGAGCCCCGAGCACGAGGAACTGCGCCGCACGGTAGAGGCGTTCGCGCACGACGTCGTCGCCCCCAAGATCGGCGACTTCTACGAGCGCCACGAGTTCCCCTACGAGATCGTCCGCGAGATGGGCCGCATGGGCCTGTTCGGCCTGCCCTTCCCCGAGGAGTACGGCGGGATGGGCGGTGACTACTTCGCGCTGGGCATCGCCCTCGAAGAGCTCGCCCGCGTCGACTCGTCCGTGGCGATCACCCTGGAGGCCGGCGTCTCGCTCGGCGCGATGCCGCTGCACCTCTTCGGCACGGAGGAGCAGAAGCGCCAGTGGCTGCCGCGGCTGTGCGCGGGCGAGATGCTCGGCGCGTTCGGCCTGACCGAGCCGGACGGCGGCTCGGACGCGGGCGGCACGCGCACGACGGCGGTGCGCGACGGCGACGACTGGGTGATCAACGGCTCCAAGTGCTTCATCACCAACTCCGGCACGGACATCACGGGCCTGGTCACGGTCACCGCCGTCACCGGTCGCAAGGCGGACGGCCGCCCGCTGATCTCCTCGATCATCGTGCCGTCCGGGACGCCCGGCTTCACGGTGGCCGCGCCCTACTCGAAGGTGGGGTGGAACGCCTCGGACACCCGCGAGCTGTCCTTCTCCGACGTCCGGGTGCCCGCGGCGAACCTCCTCGGCGAGGAGGGCCGGGGGTACGCGCAGTTCCTGCGCATCCTCGACGAGGGCCGGATCGCGATCTCCGCGCTCGCCACCGGGCTCGCGCAGGGCTGCGTGGACGAGTCCGTGAAGTACGCCAAGGAGAGGCACGCCTTCGGCAAGCCGATCGGCGCGAACCAGGCGATCCAGTTCAAGATCGCCGACATGGAGACACGGGCGCACATGGCCCGCGTCGGGTGGTACGACGCGGCGTCGCGCCTGGTCGCGGGCGAGCCCTTCAAGAAGGAGGCGGCCATCGCCAAGCTCTACTCCTCGACGGTCGCCGTGGACAACGCCCGCGAGGCCACCCAGATCCACGGCGGGTACGGCTTCATGAACGAGTACCCGGTCGCCCGCATGTGGCGGGACTCGAAGATCCTGGAGATCGGCGAGGGCACGAGCGAGGTGCAGCGCATGCTGATCGCCCGGGAGCTGGGCTTCGCGAGCTGAGCCGGTCGTGACGTGACGTGACGTACGGCGGGCATGAGGGGTCCGCCGAGCCGGAGTTAGCTTAGGTTAACCTAAGCTCTAATTCCGGCCAGCGGCCCCGCCGCCGTACGTCACGAAAGCAGAGACCCCCATGCCCCAGGCCCGCCTCCCCCAGCCTTCCCGCCGCGGCATCCTCGCCGCCGGCGGCGCCCTCGGCCTCACCGCCGTCCTGGCGGCCTGCGGCAGCGAGAAAAAGGACGGGTCCGGCACGGCCGAGGGCGGCGCGGGCAAGTCGGGCCCGTGGAGCTTCAAGGACGACCGCGGCAAGACGGCCGAGAAGGACGCGACGCCGAAGAACATCGTGGCGTTCACGGGTGTCGCCGCGGCACTCTACGACTACGGCATCGAGGTCAAGGGCGTCTTCGGCCCGACGAAGACCAAGGACGGCAAGCCCGACGTCCAGGCCGGCGACATGGACATCAGCAAGCTGACGATCATCGGCAACGAATGGGGTCAGTTCAAGATCGAGAAGTACGCGGCCCTCGCGCCCGACGTGCTGATCTCCACGATGTTCGACGGCCAGGGCACCCTCTGGTACGTCCCCGAGGAGAGCAAGGACAAGATCCTCAAGCTCGCCCCGAGCGTCGGCATCAGCGTCTACGACCGGCAGCTCACGCACCCGCTGCAGCGCATCCTGGAACTCGCCGAGTCGCTGGGCGCGGACGTGAAGTCCGACAAGGTCGTCAAGGCGAAGAAGCGCTTCGAGGACGCGTCCGAGCGGCTGCGCAAGGTCGCCAAGGCGCACAAGGACATCAAGATCCTGGTCGGCTCCGCGAGCCAGGAGCTGTTCTACGTCTCGGGCACGAACCTCTCGGTCGACCTGGAGTACTTCAAGGCGCTCGGCGTGAACATCATCGAGCCGCCGGAGAAGGCCAAGAAGGAGTCCGGCGGCTGGTTCGAGAACCTCAGCTGGGAGAACGTCGACAAGTACGACGCGGACATCATCATGATGGACAACCGCACCTCCGCGATCCAGCCCGCCGACCTCGACAAGTCCAAGCCGACGTGGAAGAAGCTGCCCGCGGTCAAGGCCGGCCAGGTCATCCCGCGCGTCACGGAGCCGATCTTCTCGTACGACAAGTGCGCGCCGATCCTCGAGGACCTCGCGGACGCGATCGAAAAGGCGAAGAAGCTGAAGTAGCCCACGCCACCACCGCCCTCGGCGCGCCGCCCCCTTCGCTCCCGGAGGGGGCGGTTTCGTTTTCCGAGCCCGTACCCCAAAGAGAGGTGAAGTTAGGTTAGGCTTACCTAAGTCAAGTCCCGGCCCTGGAGGACAGCTCATGCGCTCGCACCTGCTCAACGGCACCACCGCGGAGCGGTACCGCAGCTCCGTGACCGAAGGCGTCCCCGTCGAGCGCCGCGTCATCGGCTGGACCGCCGAACGGATCGGTCTCGGGCCGGACGCCGACGGGGTGTTCACCGGCGACAGTGCCGAGTCAGACCTCCAGGCGCTGCTGCTCGCTCGCGAGGCGGTCGGGGAGCGGGACCCCGCCTCCCTGCGGATCCTCACCTCCGAGGCCGCTCTCCCCGGCGTGCGCCGGACGGCCCGGTCGCTCGGCCTCGGCGACGAAGCCGTCGTGGCGGTCCGCACCGACCGGAGCGGGCGCATGCAGATCGTGGCCCTCGCCCGGGCCCTTGAGCGCTGCGTGCGCGACGACCTCTCCCCCATGGCGGTCGTCGCCACCGCGGGCACCGACGACTTCGGCTCCATCGACCCGCTGCCCGAGATCGCCGCGCTCTGCGCGCAGTACGACACCTGGCTGCACGTGGACGCCGCGTACGGCTGCGGGCTGCTCGCCTCGCGCAGGAACCGGCACCTCCTGGACGGCATCGAGCGCGCCGACTCCGTGACCGTGGACTACCGCAAGGCCTTCTTCCAGCCGGCGAGTTCGTCGGCGGTCCTGGTGCGTGCCCCGGGCGACAGGTCCCTCCTCGCCACCGGTCGGCGCTTCGACGCCCTGGAACTGTGGATGACGCTCCGCGTGGTGGGCGCGAACGGCGTCGGCGACCTCTTCGACGAGGTCTGCGACCTGGCCACCCGTGGCTGGAAACTGCTCGTCGCCGACCCGCGCTTCGACGTGGTGGCCGAGCCGCAGCTGTCCACACTCGTCTTCCGCTACATCCCCGCGCGGATCTGCGCCCCCTCCGTGATCGACCGCGCCAACCTCTACGCGCGAAAGGCCCTGTGTGCCTCCGGGGACGCGGTGGTGGCGGGCGTCGAGGTGGGCGGCCGGCAGTTCCTGAAGTGCACGCTCCTCGACCCCGGGACGACCGTCGCGGACATCACGGCCGTCCTCGACCTGATCGCCGGCCACGCCGAGCGGTACCTGGGAGAGCGCCTTGACCGTGCTTGCTGACCTCCACCTGCCCACCGGACGCCTCGACGGTGTGAGCCCCGGCCGTGTGAGCCCCGCCCACGGGAGCCCCGACTTCACGCTCCGGACCCTCGACCCCCTGACCGACTCCGAGCTGCTGCACTCCTGGGTGACGGACCCCCGGGCGGAGCACTGGATGACACGGGACGCCACCCTGACGGACGTCGAGCGCGCCTACATGGCGATCGCGGCCTCCGGCCGCCGCGAGGCCTACCTCGGCCTGTGCGAGGGCGTGCCGTCGTTCCTCGTGGAGTGGTACGACCTGCGGGCCCTGTCCGCCCCCTGACCGAGCGGGGCTCCCGAGACGGTCCTCGGGAGCCCCGCTCCTGAACGTGCCGGGTCCGCCGCCTACTCGGCGGGCCAGGGCACCTGCGGCGACTTGTAGTAGCCGATGCCCAGCGCGTCCCAGCGCGGGGCCTGCGCGGCGAGCCGCGCCTTGTACTTCTCCCAGTCGTGCGTGGCCGCGGGCGACCAGCCGAGCTCGGCGATGCCGGGAAGCCGCGGGAACGCCATGTAGTCGAGGTGCGCGGAGGTCGACAGCGTCTCCGTCCACAGCGGCGCCTCGACGCCGAGGATCGAGTCCGCGGGCGCGCCCTTGAGGTACGTGGCCGGGTCCCAGTCGTAGGAGCGCTGCACCTCGACATAGCCCGCCCAGGACAGCCCGAGCGGCGTGTCCTTCGTGTACTTGTGGTCGAGGTAGGAGCGGTCGGCCGGCGAGAGGACCAGCTTGGTGCCGTTCTTCGCGGCGTTCACCACCTGCTCGCGCTCGGCGGCGCCGGTCCTGTCGTAGCCCCAGTACTGCGCGACGGCGCCCTTGGCCGGGTTGGCGCCGGTCAGCTGGTGCCAGCCCATCACCGTCTTGCCGTACTTGGCGACGACCGGCTGCACCTTGTCCATGAAGGCGACGAAGTCCTCGTGGCTGGTGGAGTGCGCCTCGTCGCCGCCGATGTGGATGTACTTGCCGGGCGTCATCGCGGCGAGCTCGCGGATCACGTCGTCCACGAAGTCGTACGTCACGTCCTTCTTCACGCACAGCGAGCTGAAGCCGACCTCGGTGCCGGTGTAGAGCGGCGGGGCGACGCCGTCGCAGTTCAGCTCGGCGTACGAGGCGAGCGCGGCGTTGGTGTGCCCCGGCATGTCTATCTCGGGGACGACTTCCACGTACCGCGAGGCGGCGTAGTCGACGATCTCCTTGTACTGCGCCTTCGTGTAGTAGCCGCCCTTGCCGCCGCCGACCTGCGTGGAGCCGCCGTACGTGGCGAGGCGCGGCCAGGAGTCGATGGCGATGCGCCAGCCCTGGTCGTCGCTGAGGTGCAGGTGGAGCTTGTTCATCTTGTAGAGGGCGGCCTGGTCGATGGTCCGCTTGACCTGGTCGACGGTGAAGAAGTGCCGGGACACGTCGAGCATCGTGGAGCGGTAGCCGTAGCGCGGCATGTCCTTGACGGTGCCGCCTGCGATGCGCCAGGGGCCCGGCTGCTTCGTCTTCTTCTCGACGGCGGCGGGCAGTTGCTGGCGGACGGTCTGTACGCCGTGGAAGAGCCCTGCGCCGGTCCATGAGGTGATGGTGAGGGAGCCGCGCGCGGAGATGACGCGGTATCCCTCGTCGCCGAGGGCCTTGTTCGCCGGTTCGGCGCTGATGCGCAACCGGATGCCGTCGCGGCCCCCGCCGGTGGTGACGGGCAGCTTGTAGCCGGTGGAGGGGCGCAGCACCTCGGCGAGGTACTCGCCGACGCGCCGTTCCTCGGGGCTGCCCTTGCCCACGCGGATCCGGGTCTTGGCGGTGATCTCGTATCCGGCGCCGCCCGCCTCGGCCGCCAGGGGCGCGGGGACGACCCGGCCGAGCGGGGTGACGGCGGGGGCCCTCGCCTCGCTCGCGGTGGGCGCCGCGGCGAACGAGGAGATTCCGGCGGCCGCGACGAGCAGCAGCGAGCCGAGGATGCGTGTCGATCTGCTGTGCGATCTCACGAGCGGGTCCCTTCGGGCGCATCTGTGGTGCATCGCAATCGAACGATCCCCCTTGGTAACCCGGGCCCCATAAGGGGTCAAGGGGTGTAGACCAGTTATCCGAGAGGTCGGTGCGAGAATCCCTGCATGGCGGAAATCATCCAGCGCGACGGGACCTGGACCTTCGACGGGAAGACGCTGCGCCTCGTGCCCGGACGCGACAAGAGCGTGTCCCTGTTGCGCGCGACTCTGGGCGAACTGACCGTCCCCCTGGGGGCGTTGGCGGGCATCGCCTTCGAGCAGGGCAAGAAGTCGGGCCGGTTGCGGCTGCGGCTGCGGGAGGGCGCCGACCCGCTGCTCCAGGCGACGGGCGGGAAGCTGACGGACGCCTCGGACCCGTATCAGCTGACGGTCGATGCGGACCGGTACGGGGTCGCGGAGTACCTGGTCGACGAGGTCCGCAACGCGCACCTGATCGAACAGGTGCCGACCACGCCCTGCGACGCCTATCTCCTCCCCGGCCCGTCCGTGCCGCTGTCCGTCTCCGCGGGGGACGGCACGGCGAGCTTCGACGGGGAGCGCGTCCGCCTGGAGTGGAACTGGAAGACGGAGGAGGCGAAGTCGGTGTCCGGCACCCGGTCCCTGGCGCTCGCCGACATCGCGGCGGTCGAGTGGCAGCCGGCGGTCGGCCTGGAGAACGGCTGCCTGCGGTTCACCGTGAAGAACGCGCCGACGAAGGCCCCGCCGAAGTACGACCCGAACTCCGTCGAGCTGTGGGGCTTCAAGAAGGACCCGCTGATGGCCCTGGTCGCCGCCGCGGTCCAGGCCCGGCTGCCGCACCCCTCGGCCCCCGCGGCCCCGGCGGACGCGCCGTCCGCCGTCACCAAGAGCCTCACCCCGCCGCCCCCGGCCGACGACCACGACACGCTGCTGCGCCGCCTGCGCGAACTGGGCGAGCTGCACCAGGGCGGCATCCTCACGGACGAGGAGTTCGCGACGGCCAAGCAGGCGGTCCTGCGCCGCATGTGACCACGGATTCCCTCGCGCGTGACCACCGATTCCGGCACACGTGACCACCGATTCCATGGCGCGCGAGCGCCGATGCGACACGATCCTGCCCGATTCCGGGCAGGATTCTTGCGAAAGGGCATGCGATACCCCAGGATCAACGAATGCACGACGACCTGGTGGACCACCTCACCCGCAGCACCCCGCTCCAGCGGGGCGAAGCGCTGCGGGTCATCCAGGACGTGCTCGCCTACTTCGACGAGACGACCGAGCAGTTCGTCCGTCGCCGCCACCGCGAGCTGCAGGGTCAGGGCCTGCTGAACGCGGCGATCTTCGAACAGATCTCGGCGGACCTCGCATACCGCGCGGTCGCACCGCCGGAGCTCACGCTCCGGCAGCTGCGCCGCATCGTCTACGGCTAGGAATCCCTCTATGTGTGGAATCGTCGGATACATCGGCAAGCGTGATGTCGCCCCGCTTCTCCTCGAAGGCCTGCAGCGCCTGGAGTACCGCGGCTACGACTCCGCGGGCATCGCCGTCACCGGCCCCAAGGCCACGGGCCTGAAGACGGTGAAGGCCAAGGGCCGCGTCCGCGACCTGGAGGCGAGGGTCCCCGCCCGCTTCAAGGGCACGACCGGCATCGCCCACACCCGCTGGGCCACCCACGGCGCCCCCTCCGACGAGAACGCCCACCCGCACCTCTCGCAGGACGAGAAGGTCGCCGTCGTCCACAACGGCATCATCGACAACGCCTCCGAGCTGCGCGCCAAGCTCACCGCGGACGGCGTCGAGTTCCTCTCCGAGACGGACACCGAGGTCCTCACCCACCTCATCGCCCGCTCCCAGGCGGACACCCTCGAGGAGAAGGTCCGCGAGGCTCTGCGCCACGTCGAGGGCACGTACGGCATCGCCGTCCTGCACGCCGACTTCAACGACCGCATCGTGGTGGCCCGCAACGGCTCCCCCGTCGTCCTCGGCATCGGCGAGAAGGAGATGTTCGTCGCCTCGGACGTCGCCGCGCTCGTCTCGCACACCCGCCAGGTCGTCACCCTCGACGACGGCGAGATGGCCACCATCAAGGCCGACGACTACCGCACCTACACCACCGAGGGCTCGCGCACGACGGCCTCGCCGACCACCGTGGAGTGGGAGGCCGAGTCGTACGACATGGGCGGCCACGACACGTACATGCACAAGGAGATCTTCGAGCAGCCCGACGCGGTCGACCGCGTCCTGCGCGGCCGCATCGACGACCGCTTCTCCACCGTGCACCTCGGCGGCCTCAACCTCGACGCGCACGACGCCCGCAAGGTGCGCCGCGTCAAGATCCTCGGCTGCGGCACCTCGTACCACGCGGGCATGATCGGCGCCCAGATGATCGAGGAGCTGGCCCGCATCCCCGCCGACGCCGAGCCCGCGAGCGAGTTCCGCTACCGCAACCCGGTCGTCGACCCCGACACCCTCTACATCGCGGTCTCGCAGTCCGGCGAGACGTACGACGTGCTGGCCGCCGTGCAGGAGCTGAAGCGCAAGGGCGCCCGCGTCCTCGGCGTCGTGAACGTCGTCGGCTCGGCGATCGCCCGCGAGGCCGACGCGGGCGTGTACGTCCACGCGGGCCCGGAGGTCTGCGTCGTCTCCACCAAGTGCTTCACCAACACCACCGTGGCCTTCGGCCTGCTCGCCCTGCACCTCGGCCGCATCCGCGACCTGTCGGTCTCCGACGGCAAGCGGATCATCGAGGGCCTGCGGAAGCTGCCCGGCCAGATCTCGGAGATCCTCAAGCAGGAGGACGAGATCAAGAAGATCGCCAAGAGCTACGCGGACGCCCGTTCGATGCTCTTCATCGGGCGCGTACGCGGCTACCCCGTCGCCCGCGAGGCCTCCCTCAAGCTCAAGGAGGTCTCGTACATCCACGCCGAGGCCTACCCCGCCTCCGAGCTGAAGCACGGCCCGCTCGCCCTCATCGAGCCCGCCCTGCCGACGGTCGCGATCGTCCCGGACGACGACCTCCTGGAGAAGAACCGCGCCGCCCTCGAGGAGATCAAGGCCCGCAGCGGCAAGATCCTCGCGGTCGCGCACCAGGAGCAGGAGAAGGCCGACCAGACCATCCTCGTCCCGAAGAACGAGAACGAGCTGGACCCGATCCTGATGGGCATCCCGCTCCAGCTCCTCGCCTACCACACGGCGCTGGCGCTCGGCCGGGACATCGACAAGCCGCGCAACCTCGCGAAGTCGGTCACCGTCGAGTAGCCGAACGGCCCCCGTCGGGCCGCGACATGAACGACCCCCCGTGCGTGCCACCAGCGCACAGGGGGTCGTTCCTCAAGGGCCGGGGTCGCCCATTACCCCGACCCGCGCCGCCGACCGTTATGTACCCTTCACGAGGGCGCAAACCACCTCTACGCACGAGTAGATTTATCTGCTCATGGAACCGCCCGCGCACGGGAGTTGAGGGCTGTCGGACCCAACTCGCCGGAAGCCGGGGAGCGTTACGGAATGACGACGACGGGGCGCTGCGCACGGCGCGCGAGACGGCCCGCGACGGAGCCGAAGATGCGGCCGACGATGCCGTGCGTGGAGCCGACGACGATCGCGTCCGCGCTGTACTCGCGGCCGACCTCCTCCAGCTCGTGGCAGATGTCGCCGCCGCGCTCGACGAGGATCCACGGCACCTCGGCGAGATAGTCCGCGCAGGCCAGCTCCAGGCCGAGCACCTCGGTGCGGTGGTCCGGCACGTCGACGAAGACCGGCGGCTCGCAGCCCGCCCACACCGTGGTGGGCAGCCGGTTGGCGACGTGGACGATGATCAGGCCCGATCCGGAGCGGTGGGCCATGCCGATCGCGTAGGACAGGGCCCGCTCACTGGAGGTCGAGCCGTCGAAGCCGACGACGACACCGTGCCTGAAGGCGGGATCGCAGGAGTGACGCGGTTCTTCCGCCGCTCGGGGGGTCGCTGTCGGATCGGCGACCTGCCGCTTGCGGTCCGCAGGTTCGAAGAATTCGTGACCGGCCATCGGTGTCTCGGCGAAGGAGTCCTCTGTGGGAGGGTCGGCTTTTTCTGGTGGTGCGAAAGTTCAGGACTTGAAAGGTCGTCCGGGAATCATCTTCCCAACCCCATACCCCCAAGGGTACGGCGACACTCCCCTCCTGCCCAGAGCCTGCCCGGGACCTGCGAAGAGCCCCGCACAGAGGCCGCGCCGGGCCTGCACAGGGCCTCCCGGCTTCACCGGAGCATGCATGAGCGTCGCCCGGATGGCAATGGTTGCTGCCTCCTACAGGCGGTTTGCCCACCCGTCCGGCGCCACCCGGCGGCCTCCCCAGTGACCCGCCGGGAAGCCAGGCGTTGGACAGCGCTGGATCTCCGTACGCCACCGCCACAGGGAGCACGCCGTGCCTGGACCTTCGCCCGCGTCCTCACCTTCCACCCTCTTCCCGCCTTCACCCGAGCAAGGCCGGCCGGGCCGGGAGGGCGCGCACGAGCGTCACCCCGCCGCGGTGCCCGCGCCGCGCGCCCGCGACCCGCGGGACGCGCCCCCGGCGGACTCGGTGAGCGATGTGGTCCGCTGGGCCGCTTTCAGCTGTGTACTGGTCCCCGTCGTGCTCGTCGGGTACGGGGGCTCACTGGCCGGCGCCGCCGGCGCGGCGCTCGGCCTCGTGGCCGTCACCGGGGTCTGCCGGGTGCTCCTGCGGCAGTCCGAACGGGGCGCCGCGCGACTGCTTGCAGAACAGAACAACGGGCACCGGGGACGGCACGGCAGAACGGGCTCGGGGGCGCACAGGGGCACTCGTCACAGTGCCGACAGTGCGCCGGTCGACTGACCAATTCACACACACGCTCCCGTAGCTTTTCAGCCAACTTCCGGGGGCCGTCGATTCCTTGGCCGAACGCCCCCTCAACCCCCGTCCGACCAGGGCTGAAAGACGCGCACGAGCCGCCCGCACCCTACGGGGACCGGCCATGGAGCCAAGGCGCACTTCCCAGTAAGCCGCCCGAGTGCAACGCTTCGTGATCGAATGCTTCACGCCAAGTTGCCATGTCGACAATCTGCCGAGTGATGAACTGGTCACCCCGGCAGCACGGGACGCAGTAGATTCGATCTTGACTGTATTACGGCGGGGGACTGGTGGAGGACCGAGGGGAAACGTGCAGCAGCGACAAGCCAGGCAAGCGCGTCAAGCACGTCAAAAACGTCAAGCACGCCAGGAACAGGGAGCCGCGAAGCCCAAGGGGGGTTTAGCACCATGAGCCACGACTCCACTGCCGCGCCGGAGGCCGCGGCTCGGAAACTCTCGGGGCGGCGCCGCCGGGAGATCGTAGCGGTGCTGCTCTTCAGCGGCGGTCCCATTTTCGAGAGTTCCATACCGCTCTCCGTGTTCGGCATCGACCGGCAGGACGCGGGGGTCCCCCGCTACCGGCTGCTGGTCTGCGCCGGCGAGGAGGGCCCGCTGCGGACCACCGGCGGACTGGAACTCACCGCGCCACACGGCCTGGAGGCCATCGGCCGGGCCGGCACCGTCGTCGTACCGGCCTGGCGGTCGATCACCTCACCGCCGCCGCCGGAAGCGCTCGAAGCGCTGCGCCGCGCGCACGAGGAGGGCGCCCGCATCGTCGGGCTCTGCACCGGCGCGTTCGTGCTCGCCGCGGCGGGACTGCTCGACGGGCGTCCCGCGACCACCCACTGGATGTACGCGCCGACGCTCGCGAAGCGCTATCCGTCCGTCCACGTGGATCCGCGCGAGCTGTTCGTCGACGACGGTGACGTCCTGACGAGCGCCGGCACCGCGGCCGGAATCGATCTCTGTCTGCACATCGTGCGCACGGACCACGGCAACGAAGCGGCGGGCGCGCTCGCCCGCAGGCTCGTGGTGCCGCCGCGCCGGGCCGGCGGCCAGGAGCGCTATCTCGACAGGTCTTTACCCGAGGAGATCGGCGCCGACCCGCTCGCCGAGGTCGTCGCCTGGGCGCTGGAGCACCTCCACGAGCAGTTCGACGTGGAGACCCTGGCCGCGCGCGCCTACATGAGCAGGCGGACCTTCGACCGCAGGTTCCGCTCGCTCACCGGCAGCGCGCCGCTCCAGTGGCTGATCACCCAGCGGGTGCTGCAGGCCCAGCGGCTCCTGGAGACCTCCGACTACTCCGTCGACGAGGTCGCGGGCCGCTGCGGCTTCCGTTCGCCGGTGGCGCTGCGGGGTCACTTCCGGCGCCAGCTGGGTTCGTCGCCCGCCGCCTACCGCGCCGCGTACCGCGCCCGCAGGCCGCAGGGCGAGCGCGTGCTCGAGCCGGTGTCCGCGACGGCGCAGGCCGTGCCCACGCTGGTCGAGGCAGGCCCGGTGCCGACCCAGACCCGGCGCACGGCGGCCGCGAGCGCGCTCGGCCCGTCGACCTCGGTGCCGACCGACTCCGGCAAGCCGAACTCCGACGTGTACGCGCCAGGACGTGCTCCCCTGCCCGGCCAGAGGAGCGCGCCGTAGGGTTGGGGGCATGAACGATCGCATGGTGTGGATCGACTGCGAGATGACCGGGCTCTCGTTGACGGATGACGCACTTATCGAGGTGGCCGCACTGGTCACCGACTCGGAACTGAACGTGCTCGGCGAAGGTGTGGACATCGTGATCCGCCCGCCGGACGCGGCGCTGGAGACCATGCCCGAGGTGGTGCGCGCCATGCACACCGCCTCGGGGCTCCTCGACGAGCTGGCCGGCGGCACCACGCTGGCCGACGCCGAGGAGCAGGTCCTGGCGTACGTACGTGAGCACGTCAAGGAGCCGCGGAAGGCTCCGCTGTGCGGAAACTCGGTCGGCACCGACCGCGGCTTCCTGCTGCGGGACATGGCGACGCTGGAGGAGTACCTCCACTACCGGATCGTCGACGTCTCCTCGATCAAGGAGCTGGCCCGGCGCTGGTATCCGAGGGCGTACTTCAACAGTCCGGACAAGAACGGCAACCACCGCGCGCTCGCCGACATCCGCGAGTCCATCGCCGAGCTGCGCTACTACCGCGAGGCGATCTTCGTGCCGCAGCCCGGCCCGGACTCGGAGACCGCGCGGACGATCGCGGCCAAGCACGTCCTGCCTGCGGAGTAGCCTCCGCGGGTCCCCTTCGTACGGGGTCCGGAAAAGGTGTGCGCGAGCACCCCTTCGGACCCTGTACACTTTTTCTCGGCCGGTCGGAAGAACGACAAAAGACCGGACATGGTGGGTGTAGCTCAGTTGGTAGAGCACCTGGTTGTGGTCCAGGTGGCCGCGGGTTCAAGTCCCGTCACTCACCCTGAAGGAAGGGCCCCGGTTCGAGAGAACCGGGGCCCTTCCGCTTTTCCGTGTTCTCCCACGGGTTTTCCGTGTTCTCCCACGGGCCGACCGCTTCCCCGGGCGTCAGGAAGACGCCCGCTCCACCAGTTCCGTCGGGAGCACCAGCTGGCGCCGCTCCAGGCGCCGGGCGGCCGCGGGGCGGCTGTCCGCGATCTCGGCGAGCAGCAGGTCGATCATCGCCCGCCCCATCTCCTCGATCGGCTGCCGCACGCTCGTCAGCGGCGGGTCCATGTGCCGGGCGATCGCCGAGTCGTCGAAGCCGACGAGCGCCACGTCGTCGGGTATGCGGCGGCCCGCCTCGCGCAGCGCCTGCCGGGCGCCCGCCGCCATCACGTCGGAGCCCGCGAAGACCGCGTCCACCTCGGGGCAGGCGGCGAGGAGCTCCCGCATCGCCCGCCGGCCGCCCTCCTCTGTGAAGTCGCCCGGCACGATCAGCCGCTCGTCCACCGGGCGGCCCGCGTCCCGCAGCGCGGCGCGGTAGCCGTCGAGGCGGCGCTGGGCTCCGTACACGTCGAGGCGGCCCGTGATGGTGGCTATGGAGGTGCGGCCGCGGGAGAGCAGGTGCTCCACGGCCGAGCAGGCCCCGGCGTAGTTGTCGGAGTCGACGGAGGGCAGCGCCTCCTCGGCGGAGCGGCGGCCGCTGATCACCGCGGGGATCTCCAGCTGGGACAGCAGGTCGGGCAGCGGGTCGTCGGCGTGCACCGAGACGAGGAGCACCCCGTCGACCCGGTGGGCCGCGAGGTACTGGGCCAGGCGCTGGCGCCGCTGGTCGTTGCCCGCGAAGATCAGCAGCAGCTGCATCTCGGTCTCGCTGAGCTCGGCGCCGACCCCGCGCAGGACGTCGGAGAAGTACGGCTCGGCGAAGAAGCGGGTCTCGGGCTCGGGCACGACCAGGGCGATGGCGTCCGTGCGGTTGGCGGCGAGGGCGCGGGCCGCGGTGTTCGGGACGTACCCCAGTTCGGCGACGGCGGCCTCGACGGCCGTGCGGGTCGCCTCGCTCACCCGGGGCGAGCCGTTGATCACCCGGGAGACCGTCCCCCGGCCGACCCCCGCCCGCGCGGCGACCATTTCCAGAGTGGGCCGGCCGCCACTGCGGCCGCGCGCTGCGTGAGCTGCCATTGTCCGCCTCCCGTCACACTTCCCCCGGCGAGGAATGTAACAGCCCGATCTTTGGCGGGCCGCCGAGCCGGAGCCGGGCCGAACCAGGGGCCTCCCGTAACGGCCCGATAACCGAAGACATAACTCTCTGTCCGGTCCCTTGACACCCCCGTCCCCAGCCACGAGTCTTCAACTCATCACCTGTGGGAGCGCTCCCACACTACCTGACACGTACACAACCCGCACGTTCCCCGCCCGAGCCGCAGCGTGAACCAACGGGCCCAGCAGTGCAGTTGGCCGGGGGGTCGGCACGTCAGGCAACAGGAGGACGTCATGCGCACCAATCACCGCCGGTCCCGCCGACTGGTGGCCTACGCGGCAGCGACCGCGCTGGCCACGGGCCTGCTGACCGCATGTTCGAGCGACGACGACAGTGGCTCGGCAGGCGGCGACGGCAAGATCACGCTCAATGTCGGCACGTTCGGCGTACTGGGCCTGAAGCAGGCCGGTCTCTACGACGAGTACGAGAAGTCGCATCCGAACATCAGGATCAAAGAGAACGTCATCGAGCGGAACGACGCCTACTACCCGAAGCTCCTCACCCAGCTGCAGTCGGGCGCGGGTGTCAACGACGTCGCGGCCATAGAGGTCAGCAACATCACCGAGGTCGTGCAGACCCAGGGCGCCAAGTTCGAGGACCTGAGCAAGGCCGAGGGCGTCAAGAAGTCGACGTATCTCGACTGGAAGTGGCAGCAGGCCACGACCGAGGACGGCAAGACGATCGGCCTCGGCGTCGACATCGGCCCGACGGCGCTCTGCTACCGCAAGGACCTCTTCGAGAAGGCAGGCCTGCCCACCGACCGCGAGAAGCTCGCCGAGGAGTGGGCCGGCGACTGGGACAAGTACGTCGCCATGGGCGAGAAGTACATGAAGAAGGCGCCCGGGGGCAGCAAGTTCGTCGACTCCGCCTCCAGTGTCTACAACGCCGTCTTCGCCGGGGCGAAAGAGCGGTACTACGACAAGAGCGGCAAGGAGATCTACGAGGACAGCCAGGGCCGCAAGGACGCCTGGGCGGCGGCGATGAAGGTCGCGCAGGGCGACATGTCCGCCAAGCTCAAGCAGTTCGACCCGACGTGGGACCAGGGCTTCGCCAACGCCAAGTTCGCGACCGTGGCCTGCCCCGCGTGGATGGCCGGGTACATCCAGGAGAAGACGGGCCCCGAGGGCAAGGGCCAGTGGGACATGGCCAAGGCGCCCACGGACGGCAACTGGGGCGGCACGTTCCTCGGCGTGCCGAGCGCGGGCAAGCACAAGAAGGAGGCGACCGAGCTCGCCGTCTGGCTGACCCAGCCCGAGCAGCTCGCGAAGATCTTCGCCAAGCAGGCCAGCTTCCCGTCCACCCCGTCGGTCTACGACACGCTGAAGCCGTCGCCCGCCACGAAGGCGTACTTCAACGACGCGCCCATCACGGAGATCTACGCCGGCATCGCGAAGAACACCCCCTCGGCCGTCTACGGCCTGAAGGACGCCCAGATCGGCCAGTCCATCACCGACATCGGTGTGCTCCAGGTGGAGCAACAGGGCAAGTCCCCGGCCGAGGGCTGGAAGGCCGCGCAGGAAGAGATCAAGGACGTTCTGGGACAGTGACGCCCATGTCCGAGACCACTGAGTACGCCGAGACCGCGTCCCCCGGTGCGGGGGACGCGGCCCCGGCCGCGTCCGGGAGCCGCAAGGCCTCCCCCACGTCGCCGTGGCGCAGCCGTCTGTACCGCTGGGACATAAAAGCGTCGCCGTACGTCTTCGTCGCCCCCTTCTTCCTCTTCTTCGGCGCCTTCGGCCTCTTCCCGCTGCTCTACACCGGCTGGGCGTCGCTGCACCGCCTGTCGCTGACCAACCTCGACGACAGCACCTGGATCGGCCTGGAGAACTACACCAACCTGCTGCAGAGCGACTACTTCTGGAACGCGCTCGGCAACACCTTCACCATCGGTGTCATCTCCACCGTCCCGCAGCTGGCCGTCGCCCTCGGCATCGCGCACCTGCTCAACTACAAGCTGCGCGGCTCCACGCTGTGGCGCGTGGCGATGCTCGCTCCGTACGCCACGTCGGTGGCGAGCGCCTCGCTGGTCTTCACGCTGCTGTTCGCGTGGGACGGCGGCATGGTCAACTGGATGATCGGGTCGGTGGGCATCGACCCCGTCAACTGGCGTGAGTCGTCGTGGGGTTCGCAGTTCGCGGTGTCCTCGATCGTCATCTGGCGGTGGACCGGGTACAACGCGCTGATCTATCTGGCGGCGATGCAGGCCGTGCCGCACGACCTGTACGAGTCGGCCTCGCTGGACGGCGCCTCGCGCTGGCAGCAGTTCTGGCACGTGACCATCCCGATGCTGCGGCCGACGATCCTGTTCACGGTGGTCGTCTCCACCATCGGGGCGACCCAGCTCTTCGGCGAGCCGCTGCTGTTCGGCGGCACGGCCGGGTCCAAGGGCGGCGCCGACCACCAGTTCCAGACGCTGGGGCTCTATCTGTACGACCAGGGCTGGATCAACGGCCACCTGGGCCGGGCGTCCGCGGTCGCCTGGCTGATGTTCGTGATCCTGCTGCTCATCGCCGCGGTCAATCTGCTGATCGCCCGACGACTGAGGAAGGACCGATGAAGGCCCGCACGGTGGACCCGAAGTCCGGAGGGCGTCGGCTGGGTCCGAAGGCCGGCCGCACGATGCACGCGGGGCCCGTCACCTACCTCGTCCTCGCGCTGTTCACGGCCGTCTCGCTGGCGCCGCTGATCTGGACGGCGATCGCGGCCTCGCGGACGAGCGGGCGGCTCGCACAGACCCCGCCGCCCCTGTGGTTCGGCGGCAACCTCTTCAAGAACCTCGAACGGGCCTGGACCGAGGCGAGCCTCGGCGACGCGATGCTCAACACCACGATCGTGGCGGGCAGCATCACCATCGGCACGGTCCTGTTCTCCACCATCGCCGGCTTCGCCTTCGCCAAGCTGAAGTTCAGGTTCAGCGGCGCGCTGCTCCTGCTGACCATCGGCACGATGATGGTACCGCCGCAGCTCAGCGTCGTACCGCTCTATCTGTGGGTGGCCGACCTGCAGTGGACGAACCAGCTCCAGGCGGTGATCCTGCCGACGTTCGTGAGCGCCTTCGGGGTGTTCTTCATGCGGCAGTACCTCACGCAGGCGCTGCCGAGCGAGCTGATCGAGGCGGCGCGGATGGACGGGGCCAACAGCCTGCGGATCATCTGGCACGTGGTGTTCCCCGCGGCGCGGCCCGCGATGGCCGTCCTCGGGCTGCTCACGTTCGTCATGGCCTGGAACGACTTCCTGTGGCCGATCATCGCGCTCAACCAGTCGAACCCGACCGTCCAGGTGGCGCTCAACTCCCTGGGTACGGGCTACATCCCCGACCGGGCGGTGATCATGGCGGGTGCGCTGCTCGGCACGCTGCCGCTGCTGCTCGCGTTCGTCCTGTTCGGCAAGCAGATCGTGAGCGGCATCATGCAGGGCGCGGTCAAGGGCTGAACTTCCCGGGAGCCTCCGGGCTCCCGGGCTTCCCCCGCCCTCACCCCCGCTTCGCCTTCCTCTCGTACCCCTTTCCTCTCTCCCGTGGGAGCGCTTCCATGTCCGAATCCCTTGCCTTTCCCGCCGACTTCCTCTGGGGCACCGCCACCTCCGCGTACCAGATCGAGGGTGCCGTGCGTGAGGACGGCCGCACGCCCTCCATCTGGGACACCTTCAGCCACACCCCGGGCCGGACGGCCGGCGGCGACACCGGTGACGTCGCCGTCGAGCACTACCACCGCTACCGCGACGACGTGGAGCTCATGGCCGACCTGGGCCTGAACGCCTACCGGTTCTCCGTCTCCTGGTCCCGCGTGCAGCCCACCGGGCGCGGCCCCGCCGTCCAGCGGGGCCTGGACTTCTACCGGCGCCTCGTCGACGAACTGCTCGGCCGCGGCATCCAGCCCGCCCTGACCCTCTACCACTGGGACCTGCCGCAGGAGCTTGAGGACGCGGGCGGCTGGCCGGCGCGCGAGACGGCGTACCGGTTCGCCGAGTACGCGGGCATCGTCGGCGAGGCGCTCGGCGACCGCGTCCCATCCTGGATCACCCTCAACGAACCCTGGTGCAGCGCCTTCCTCGGCTACGGCTCCGGCGTGCACGCCCCCGGCCGCACCGACCCGGCGGCCGCCCTGCACGCCGCCCACCACCTGAACCTCGCGCACGGCCTGGGCACCCAGGCGCTGCGCGCCGTCCTGCCGGCCCGCGCCGGTGTCGCGGTGAGCCTCAACTCCGCGGTGGTCAGGGCGGTCTCCGACGCGCCGGGCGACCAGGACGCCCGGCGGCGCATCGACAACCTCGCCAACGGCGTCTTCCACGGCCCGATGCTGCACGGCGCCTACCCGGCGGACCTGTTCGCGGACACGGCCCGGATCACCGACTGGTCCTGCGTGCAGGACGGCGACCTGGCCGCCATCCACCAGCCGCTGGACGCGCTCGGCCTCAACTACTACACGCCCGCCCTTGTCTCGGCCGCGCCGGACGGCTCCGCGACCCGGCGCGCCGACGGGCACGGGGTGAGCGAGCACTCCCCGTGGCCGGGCTCCGACGACGTCGCCTTCCACCAGACGCCGGGCGAGCGCACCGAGATGGGCTGGACCATCGACCCGACGGGCCTGCACGAGCTGATCATGCGGTACTCCCGGGAGGCGCCCGGGCTCCCGATGTACATCACGGAGAACGGCGCGGCCTACGACGACAAGCCCGACCCGGACGGCCGCGTCCACGACCCGGAGCGCATCGCCTATCTGCACGGCCACCTGAGCGCCGTCCGCCGCGCCATCGCCGACGGCGCCGACGTGCGGGGCTACTACCTGTGGTCGCTCCTGGACAACTTCGAGTGGTCGTACGGCTACGGCAAGCGGTTCGGCGCGGTCTACGTCGACTACGAGACGCAGGTCCGCACCCCGAAGTCCAGCGCCCACTGGTACGCGACGGTCGCGGGGGCGGGCGCGCTGCCCGCGGAGTCCGTCGTGGGCTGACGGGTGCGGGCAGGGCGGCGTCCCGGCCGGGGGTTCGCTACTTGTACGCGGCGAACGCCTTCGTGAACTCCAGCGGCTGCTGCTCCATGGACGAGCACGTCGGCTGCGCGGAGCCGGACGCGCCGCCCTCGCAGGCCTTGTCGCGGGTCGAGGACCACATGGAGAGCCTGCCGACGCCCTTGGACTCGGCGAACTTCACGAGCTCGGTGGCGTCCTCGGTCCTGAAGACCTCGGTGGTGACGTCGTTGACACCGATCATCGGGGTGACGGCGACGGTCTGCCACGCGGCCTTGTCGGAGAGGCCGAGCGCGGTCTTGAGCTGCTTCTGCGTGGCGGTGGCGGCCTGGATCGCGTACTCGCCCATGTCGCCGCTGTAGGCGGGCCCGTAATCCATGGCCATGATGTTGACCGCGTCGATCCGCACGCCGTTCTTCTTCGCGTCGGCGAGCAGGTCGACGCCGGGTTGCGTCAGGCCCTCCGGCATCACGGGCAGCGTGAACGACACGTCCAGATCCGGGTGCCGCTCCTGCAGTTGAGCGATCGCGCGGGCGCGGCGGGTGTTGGCCGCGGTGTCGGGCAGCGCGGCGCCCTCGATGTCGAAGTCGACCTTGGTCAGGTCGTACGCGTCGACGACCTTGCTGTACGCCGCGGCGAGGGAGTCGGCGCTGTCGCACTTCAGGCCCAGCTCGGAACCGGCCGCGCCGCCGAAGGAGACGCGGACGTCGCCGCCCTTGGCGCGCAGGCCGTCGATCTGCGCGGCCACCTTGTCGTCACCGAGCCCGGTGGTGCCGCCCCACAGCGGCTCACAGCCGCCGCCGGAGGTGATGAACGCGAGGTTGAACTCCTTCACGCCGGTCTTCGCCGCGGTTTCGAGGAGGTCGTAGGCCGGGGCGAGGGAGGTGTCGACGAAGGGAGCGAACTTCGTCTTCGCGGGGGCGGCCTTCGTCTTCGCGGGGGCGGCCTTCGTCGCGAGCGCCGTCCCGGAGAAGAGGAACGCGCCGCCGCCGACGAGGGACGCGGCGACGAGTCCGCCGACGACCTTGGACCGGGTGCTGACCGTGCGCCGGTGCGTGCTGCTCATGGCGTGCCTGCCTTAGCTGTAGGGGGAGTTGTACGGGGTGGGGGTGCGGCAGCACGCTAGCCGCGCGAGAAACGACAAAACGCCCATGCGGGGCGGGGGTCGGCGATCTTAGGGTGCGCTTAAGGGAGGGATGGGGGCCGATTAAAGATCGCGTACGGGGGCGGGCGGACCGGCGCGCGGACTGCGTCAACACGGTGGCGCCGTTCGTCGACTCGGCCAGTCAGGCGATGTTCCCGCGGAAGTAGCTCTCCCCGGCCGGCGTCACGCCGTCCGGCCCGGGCGGCTCGGTCCCGGGGCGCGCTTGCGGCCGCGCACCGCGGTCCCCCGGTGGCCCCGGCGCCCCTCGGCCGGGCGGCGGGCGTCCAGCTGTATCCAGATGCGGACCTCCGTGCCGCCGAGGACCGAGCTGCCGATGCGGACGTCGCCGCCCGTCGACTCGGCGAGGCGGCGCACGATGTCGAGGCCGAGACCCGTGGAGCCGTCCTCGCCGGAGCCCGCGCCCCTGGCGAGCGCGGCCTCCGGGTCGGCGATGCCGGGGCCCGCGTCGGAGACGAGCACGATCACGGCGTCCTCGCCGCTGTGCACGTCCACCGAGAAGGCGGTGCCTTCGCCCGTGTGCCGGAAGACGTTGCCGAGCAACGCGTCGAGGGCGGCGACCAGTTCGGCGCGGGCCACCGGGATGCGGACCGGCCGCTCGACACCCGCCACCCGCACCTCGCGCCCCTCGTCCTCGGCGAGCGCCGACCAGAACGCCATCCGCTCCCTGATCACCTCGGCGGCGTCGCAGCCCGCGCCGGGTCCGACCGTCGCGGTCTGCGGCTTCGCGTCGCGCGCGGTGCGGATGATGGTGTCGACCTCGCGCTCCAGCGTCTCGACCGCCGTGCGGGTCTGCTCCGCGGCGGGCCCCTCGCCGAGCGAGGCCGCGTTCAGCCGCAGGACGGTCAACGGCGTCCGCAGGCGGTGCGACAGGTCGGCCGCCAGCTCCCGCTCATTGGCGAGGAGTCGCACCACCTGGTCCGCCATCGAGTTGAACGCCACCGCGGCGAGCCGCAGCTCCTTCGGCCCCTCCTCCGGCACCCGCGCGCCCAGCTTCCCCTCACCGAGGTCGTGGGCGGCACCCACCAGGCGCTTGGCGGGCTGGACCATGCGTACGCCGAGCCGGTCCGCGACCGCCACCGAGCCGATGACGAGCGCGATGCCGACACCCGCGAGCACCAGCCACGCCGTGGCCACGCCATTGCTGACCTCGGCCTCGGGGACGTAGATCTCCACGACCGCCGTGCCCGAGCTGAGCGCGGTCGGCTGCAGGACCACGAAGCCGCCGGGCACCCCGGTGGTCCTGGCCCTGCCCTCCTCGCGGGTCGCCGCCACGGCCCGCGCCCCGGCCCTCGGCTCGCCGACCTCGAAGGCATCCGCGCCGTCGACGGCCGGCACGTACACGGCCATCCGGCCGTCGCCGCCCGCCTCGGACGAGGCGACGGCCCGGGTCAGCTCCTCGCGGTCGGTGGTGATGGAGAGCGTGGGGCCCATGCCCGCGCCGTGCCGTTCCGCGTTCGAGATGGCGCGGTCCCTTGCCATCTCCTTGACGACGAGGCCGAGCGGCACCGCGAACGCCACCACGACCATCGTCGTGACGGCCAGGCACACCTTGACGAGAGCCCACCTCACGGCGCGGGCTCCGCCGACGGCGGCTCCAGCTTCACCCCGACCCCGCGCAGGGTGTGGAGATAGCGCGGCCGGGCGGCCGTCTCCCCCAACTTCCGCCGCAGCCACGACAGATGTACGTCGATGGTCTGGTCGTCGCCGTAACTCTGCTGCCAGACCTCGGCGAGCAGTTCCTTGCGCGGCACGACGACACCGGGCCGCCCGGCGAGGAAGGCGAGCAGGTCGAACTCGCGCCGGGTCAGGTCGAGCCGCGTCCCGTCCAGCTCGGCCTGGCGACGCAGCGGATCGATGGAGAGCCCGCCGACGCGGAGCACGCTGCCCGGCGCCGCCTCGCCGGCCGGGACGCGCGCGCGGCGCAGCACGGCGGCCATGCGCGCTGAGAGGTGCTCGACGGAGAACGGCTTGGTGAGGTAGTCGTCGGCGCCGTCGTTCAGGAGCCGCACGATCTCCGTCTCGTCGTCCCGCGCGGTCGCGATGATCACGGGGACGTCCGTGATGCCGCGGAGCATCTTCAGCGCCTCCGACCCGTCGAGGTCGGGCAGGCCGAGATCCAGGATCACCACGTCAAAGCGGAAATGGGCGACCTCACGCAGCGCCTCCAGGGCCGTGCCGACGCTGCGCACGGTGTGCGACGCGTCGGTCAGATGCCGGATGAGGGCGGAGCGTACGAACTGGTCGTCCTCGACGACGAGCACACTTGCCATGGGCGGCACCGTACGCCATACGGAGGAACGCGGTCCCCCTCCCGGGTGACCGTGCCCCCGGGGGACAGCGGCGCGACGCGTGGTGCAGTATGGCCCGCGATGCGCAGAGGACTCGTACACGGAATCGCCTGGTCGCTCGCCACGGGCGCGGCGGTCACGCTGTCCTGGTGGGGCGTCCACACCGTGCTGGCGGGCACCGCCTACGACCCGCCGCGTGCCCTGCCGCTGGCCGGTGAGGACGGCGGCGCGGGCCGCGCGGAGCCGCTGGCGTCCTCGACGCACCGCCCCGAGTCGACACCGGCCGAGAAGCCCGAGAAGTCCCGGAAGCCCGAGAAATCACCGAAGCCGCCGACTGCCCCGAAATCCGCCGGACCGTCCAGGACACCCTCCGACGATCCTTCGGCCCCGCCGCCCACGAGCTCCGGCAGGGTGAAGAGCTACAGCACCGACGGCGGCCGGGTCGTCCTCGACCTCGGCAAGGACTCCGCGACGCTGGTCTCGGCGACGCCCGCGGCGGGCTGGTCGGTGCAGACGTGGAAGCAGGACAAGTGGATCCGGGTGGAGTTCACCGGGGGCGCGGCCCGCGTCTCGGTGTTCTGCACGTGGCACGACACGGCGCCGCGCGTGGAGATCGACAAGTCCTGAGCTTCGCGAGCCCCGGAGGCGTCAGCGGAAGACCGACGGCGGCGGCGCCGGTGAGGCGACCGCGCCCGCGTCGGTGACGGCCGCCGCTCCGCCGCCGAAGTCCCGGAGCGCGCGCCCGTGTTCGACCCGGCCGGGGTGCGGGTCGCTCGCGCAGCGCCGGGTCAGCTCGGCGACGGGCAGCTCCCGGTCGGAGCCGAGCAGCACGGCGTTGCCGAAGCGTTTGCCGCGGAGCACGGCGGGGTCGGCGGCGAGGGCGAGTTCGGGGAAGAGGACGGCGGCGGTGGCGAGCTGGCCGCGCAGGTGTGCGAGCGGCGGGCCGTCGGCGAGGTTGGCGGTGTAGTACCCGCCGGGCTTCAGGACCCTGCGTATGTCGGTGAGGAATTCCGTGCTGGTGAGGTGGGCGGGGGTGCGTGCCCCGCTGAAGACGTCGGCTATGACGAGGTCCGCCCAGCCGTCGGGGATCTTGGCGAGGCCTTCGCGGGCGTCGGTGCCGCGCACCCGTATGCGGCTCTGCGGGTCCAGCGGCAGCTCGCGGCGGACGAGCCGGACGAGGGCGGTGTCGCGCTCGACCACCTGCTGGGTGGAGCGGGGGCGGGTCGCGGCTATGTAGCGGGCGAGGGTGAAGGCGCCGCCGCCGAGATGCACGGCGTGCACGGGCTTGCCGGGCGGGGCGACGAGGTCGCAGATGTGGCCGATTCTGCGCTGGTACTCGAAGTCGAGGTACGCGGGGTCGTCGAGGTCGACGTGGGACTGCGGGGCGCCGTCCACGAGCAGCGTCCAGGCGCGCGGCCTGTCCCGGTCCGGCATGAGTTCGGCGAGTCCGCCGTCCACCTTCTCGACGACGGCCTCCCGCGCTTCCCGGGCCCGCTTGTTCCTTGCCATCCGGCCATTATCGGCGTACGCGAACGGCACGGCCCGCCGGCGGTGCGGGCGCCGGGGCCCTGCGGTGCGGTGTGGTGCGCTGTGGGCCGGCTCAGCGGCAGTTGTCGGCGGCCTCGATGGTGCGGGCGGCCTGGCCGAGCGCGGCCCGCAGGACGGCCGGGTCGGTGACGGGGTCGGTCTCGCCGCCCGGCGGGAGCAGCCAGCCGGTGCCCGCGACCGGGGGGTCGGGGACGACGGACCCGGCGGGCCCGCCCTGGCCCGGCTGCCCGGCCGCCGGGTGGGTGTACACGCTCATGCCGCGTCCGTACGTCTGGGTGCAGGCGCTGCCCGGCAGGTCCCAGCCGTCGGCGGTGCCCGGCGGCACGAGGAAGCCGAGCGTGGCGCAGCCGCCGTCGTGCAGCACGGGGCCGATGGTGTCGCCCGCGCCGCGGCGCAGGATGTCGACCGCTTCGAGGCCCTGCCTGGCCGGGACGGTGACCAGGTCGCAGCACTCGTCGTCGCAGGGCATCGGGCCGGGGGGCGGGGCGCTGCGGTCCTGGGTGGGCCGGTGTCGCGCCGTCGTCAGGGACGCCGGGGACGTGCCGTTCCCCTTACGGGAGTCGCCGTTCTCCATGCCGATCTCCAACAAGGAAACCCCTCCTCGCCAGTGCGGCAGCCGCCCGGCTCCCGCTCCTCATGGTTCAACGCGCGACGACGTCAACAGGCACTGCGGCACGCCGCCGCAAAGGATGGCATTTCATGGCGGATCCCGGATGAGATATCCGGTTTGTAGCCAAACCCCGCGTGGCGGACCCGTCACAGCCGGTACGTTCGTGCTCCGCCGGAACAGGGCAGGCCCGCGAGACCCAGCGCGCGGGCGCGGCGTCCAGTGCGCGAGCGTGTGCACCATCCGGCACGATCCGCACGAGAGGGTCCGGCCATGGCGTCGTCACCGATGGCATCGTCAACTCAGTCCCCACGACCGAACCTCGCATTCCGACAACTCCGCGGACAGCGCTCGCCGGGCGAGTTCGCCGCGGCCGTCCGACGGTCCGCCCGCGAGATCGGCGAACGCGTCAGCTGCGACGCCCGCTACATCGGGCGCGTGGAGGCGGGCGAGATCCGCTGTCCCAACTACGCCTACGAGCGCGTGTTCCTGCACATGTTCCCGGGCCGGTCCCTGACCGACCTGGGGTTCGCCCCCCGCGCCCTGGTGCGCGGCAGGGGGGCGCGCGCCGAGCAACCGACCACGATCCAGTTGTACGAGTCCCATCCGTCCGGGTCCGACCCCCGCGCCTGCGATCCGTACGCGGTCCAGACCCACGAGGAGAGCGACGTGCAGCGTCGCGCGTTCATGACCGGTTCCACGGCCACCGTGGCCGCCGCCCTCGGCCCCATCGGCCTCACCCTGGGCGGTCCGGCGGAGGCGGCCGCCCTGCGCGGCCGCAGGGTCGGTGACGCCGAGGCCGGCGCGGTCGAGGAGGCCGTGCGCAAGATCAGGCTGCTCGACGACCGGCACGGCGCCGACGGGCTCTACCGGCGCGCGGCCGCCCCCCTGCGCACCGCCTACACCCTGCTCGACGCGGGGACCACCACCCGGCAGGCCACCTCGGACCGGCTGCACGCGGCCGCCGGTGAGCTGGCGATCTCGGTGGGCTGGCTGGCCCACGACTCGGGCCGCTTCGACGACGCCCGCTCGCACTACGCCGAGGCCCTGGCGACGGCCCGGGTCTCCGGGGACGACGCCCTGGAGGCGCACGCCTTCTGCAACACGGCCTTCCTCGCGCGGGACGCGGGGCGGCCCCGGGAGGCGGTGCGGGCGGCCCAGGCGGCCTCGCGCGCCGCCCGCCACCTCGGCTCGCACCGGCTGCTCTCGCTCATCGCGCTGCGGGAGGCCGGGGGCTGGGCGGGGCTCGGCGACCGCTCGGGCTGCGAGCAGGCGCTGGCCCGCGCCCACGGCCTCTTCGACCGCGGGGCCCGCGCGGAGGACCCGGAGTGGATGAGCTTCTACGGCCCCGCCGAGTTCGCGGGCCTGGAGGCGCAGTGCTGGTCGGCCCTCGGCGAGTGGGCGCGGGCCACCGGGCACGCCCGGCAGGCCGTGGACACCGCCTCCTCGCAGACCCCGCAGTTCACCCGGAACATCGCGCTCTACACCGCCGAGCTCGCCGACGACCTGGCCCGCGCGGGCCGCCCCGACGAGGCCGCGGCGGCGGGTCTCGAAGTCCTCGCGCTCCTGGGAGAGGTGCAGTCCTCACGCATCCAGTCGATGCTCGCCACGACGGCACGGGTCCTCCTGCCGCACCGCAGCACCTCGGGGGTGAGCGACTTCCTGGAGGGGCACGCCGCCCTGCCGCGCGTGGCCCAGGGCGCGGGGCACTAGGCCAGGTGACCGGTCTCGTTCCACGACTCGACGGCAGGCTCTCCGTAGGCCCAGCCGAGGACCGACAGGGACGTCGGGTTGAGGCGGATGCGGGCGGCGAATTCGATGCCGAGGCCCAGCCAGCGCGCGCCGATGACCCGCAGGATGTGGCCGTGCGCGAAGACCAGCACGTCGCGGTCGGCGCTCCTCGCCCACTCCACGACCTCGTCCGCGCGCGCGGAGACCTGCTCCAGCGTCTCGCCCTCGGGGACCCCGTCGCGCCAGATGAGCCAGCCGGGCCGGATCGCCTGGATGTCGGCGGGGGTCATGCCGTCGTACGCGCCGTAGTCGAACTCCATGAGCGCGTCCCAGGCGGTGGCGCGGTCCCCGAAGCCGGCGAGTTCGCAGGTCTCCCGCGCGCGGGAGAGCGGGCTGGTGCGCACCTCGACGTCCGGGAGGCCGTCGAAGGGCGCGCGGCGCAGCCGCTCGCCCAGGAGCTTGGCGCCGCGGCGGCCTTCTTCGAGGAGGGGGATGTCGGTCCTGCCGGTGTGTTTCCCGGACAGGGACCATTCCGTCTGTCCGTGCCGGGCCAGCAGGATGCGGGGGGCCATGGGGTCACTCCAAGTCGTACACATGTCGAATCCGGCCACGTGCGCCGATGACACTTTTGATGCTTTTTACGGACAGGGCGCGCCTGCCCCTCCATCATCGCCCACCTGTGATCGAGCCCCCGCCGGGGTGGGCAACCCGGGCGCCGATCTCTGCGTCTTAGTCGGCCGGGGGATGCCTCGCCCGCCTTCGCGTACGCCGTAAAGTGAGGCGGCGGCAGACGCCGCGTGAACAAAGACATGGGGGACCTATCGGATGCCGAAGACCGACGTGCCGGGCATCACCGGCATATCCGGGCCCCGGCTGCGCTGGTGGACGGAGCTGCCGCTGATCGTCCTGGTGTACGCCGCGTACTCGGCGGGCCGGCTCATCGTCCGAGGCGATGTCTCCAGTGCCATCGACCACGGTGTGGGAATCCTGAAGGCCGAGCGGTTCCTCCGTATCGACGCGGAGACCCCGCTGAACCGTCTCTTCACCGACAACGCCTGGATCGGCGTCCCCGCCGACTTCTGGTACGCGTCACTGCACTACCTCGTCACGCCCGCCGTCCTGGTCTGGCTGTTCCGCAGCCGTGCCGTCCGCTACCGGGCCGCACGCGCGTGGCTGATGATCTCCACCATGATCGGCCTGATCGGCTTCACGCTCCTGCCGACCTGCCCGCCCCGGCTGCTGAGCAAGGGGTACGGCTTCGTCGACACCATGGCGCAGTACAGCAACTACGGCTGGTGGGGCGGCGAGGCGAGCGCGCCGCGCGGGCTCGGCGGGATGACGAACCAGTACGCGGCGATGCCCAGCCTGCACGTGGGGTGGGCGCTGTGGTGCGGCGTGATGCTGTGGCGGTGCGGGCGCACGCCGGTGACCAGGGTGGCCGCCGTCGCCTACCCCCTCATCACCACGATCGTGGTGATGGGCACCGCCAACCACTACCTCTTCGACGCGCTCGCGGGCGCCGCGGTGATGGGCGTCGGGCTGCTGCTCGTACGACCCGTGCAGCGGCTCGCGGAGCCCGTGATGAACCGGTTGCGGGCCCGCTTCCTGCCGTCCTCGGTGCCCTCGTCCGCCACAGAGTCCTCAATTGTCGGTGGTGGATGCCAGACTTCGACAGGTGAGCGAATTCCCCGACAGCGCAAGCAGAGTGTCGCCCCCGGCACCGAGTCGAGTGCCCGCCCCGCAGACGTCGGCCGACCCACCGACGCGGGGGAAGGCGCTGCGGCACCGGCTCGCTGAGCTGCGCGGCGCGGATCTTCCCGCGCGGCCGCTGGACGCCCGGGCGCTGGCCGCGCTCGCGGCCAACCCGGGGTGCGGACGGCGTGCGCTGCTGGACGGCGCGGGGGTGGACAAGGCGGCGCTCGCGGAGTCCCTCGGCTCGCCCTCGGGCTTCGGCCAGTCCCAGTTCGCGTTCATGCGGGGCAATGCCTTCGAGGCGCGGGTCAAGGCCGACGGCGGCGCGGAGCTGCTGCGCCTGACGCACGCGCGCGTGGGCGGCGGGCCCGAGCCGGTGCCCGGCGAGTCGGCCGTCCCCGACCTGTCGGCGGCGGGCCCCGAGGGCCGCGCCGCGCGGACCGCGCTCGCGCTGCGGGAGGCCACGGGTGCGGGCGGGTGGACGCTCCTCGACCACCCCATGCTGGCCCTGGACGTCGCGGGGAGCCCCGCCTTCCTGGAGCCGGACGCGGTGGTGGTCCATCCGGACGGCAGCTGGACGGTCGTCGAGATCAAGTCCTTCCCGATGATCGACGGCTCGGCGGACGCGGCGAAGGTGGGCGCGGCCGCCCGCCAGTCCGCGGTGTACGCGCTGGCGCTGGAGCGGGTGGCGGAGCGCATGGAGCCGGCGCCCCGCGTCCGGCACGACGTCGTCCTCGTCTGCCCCAAGGACTTCTCGAACCTGCCGACGGCGTCCGCGATCGACGTCCGCAAGCAGCTGTCGGTGACCCGCCGCCAGCTGGCCCGGCTGACCCGCGTCGAGGACATCGCGGCGGAGCTTCCGGAGGGCACGACCTTCGACGTGCGCCGTCCCGTGGACGAGCTGACGGCGGCGGTCGAGGCGGTCCCCGCGGCGTACGCCCCCGAGTGCCTCGCCGCCTGCGAGCTGGCCTTCCACTGCCGGGAGCGGGCCCGTGAGCACGGCGAGGTGACGGCCCTCGGCCGCGCGATCCGCGGTGAGCTGGGCGGCCTGACGACCATCGGAGAGGTCCTGGCGGCGGCCGCGGGCTCGGCGGGCGACCCGGACGACCCGGCGGTGGCGGCGCTGCGGAGGGCGGCGGGGTTGCGGGCCGAGGCGGTTGCTGGCGTGGGCGCGATTTCTGGCGTGGGCGCCTCGGGCGGTGCGGAATGCTGACCGTCGTCCCGTCGCCCGAAGGTCACCTCCCCACCCACCCACCCTTCACCCACCGACCGACCCCGCCCCCACCGCGCGTCGGCGCCGCCGACCACAGCGGCGGCAGGACCGACAGCATCTGGCCGACCCGTGCCGTGCCGGGTCACCGAGCCGCCGGCCCCCGCCGGACCGGCACCGAGCCCGACGGCCGGCCTACCGACGGGGCGACCGGCGAAGAGTCCGCCGGCTCCCGGCCGGGCGGCCACGCGGCCATCGCTCGGATCGTCGGCTCCCAGGCGGGCAGCCCCGCGGCGCCCGCTCGGGCCGTCGGCCTCCGGGCAGGCGGTGCCGGGGGACCGTGGGTGGGGAGTTGGGGGCAGGTCGGTGGGGGGCTTGTGCGGATGGGGAAGGGGCCTTCGTGTCGTTGATTGATGGGCTTGCTCGGTTGGAGGCGGTCAGGGCGGGGCGGGCGCAGGTGCGGGCCACCGTTCGGCATCGGCATGTGTCTCAGCGGCCTCTCGTGCTCGTGCCGCTCATCACCGCCGGTGAGGCGGGCGCGCCGCTCGGTGCGCTCGTCGGGACGGAGCGCACCTCGCCCCGCCTGCTGGTCGTACCGCAGCCCCGCGACCGCGACCTCCGCTTCGCGTTCCTCGCGCAGCTCGCGGAGATCGTTCTGCCGTACGTGGACGCGTTCGCGCAGGACGTCGAGGCCGCCGAGCGCAACGAAACCGACCCCGAGACCGGCAAGCGCGTCAAGGTCGAGGTGGAGCTCTGCACGGACGCGCCGCAGCTGATCGTGCCGAGCCGCGCGGGCATCGAGTTCGTACGGCTCCTCGGCCGCTCCATGCGGTTCCGGCGCACCGCCGAGCAGGACCCCGACGCGCCCTACCCCGCCCCGCCCCGCGTCCCCCTCCTCGGCCGCTGGCTGACGCACTTCGGGGAGCGGGCCCGCGTCCCCGGGTCGTCCCTGCTCGTCGCCATGACCGAGCTGCTGTCCCGGCACTGGGCGACGGGCCAGTCCAGCCTGGAGGACCAGCACCTGGGCGCCCTGCTCGCCTGGATCGAGGCCCCGGAGGGCACCTCGGGCGCCGAGGCCGCGCTCCGCGCCGAGCTGGCCCGGGACGGGGACGGCCAGTTGTTGTGTCCGCCCGCGGGCCCGGCCACCGACCCGGCGTTCGACAACGACCTGCTGGCCCCCGCCATCGAGCGCTACGACCGCGCGCGCACCGCCCTGGCCGCCGCCGAGGACGGTGTCGAGGCGGACGAGCGGCTGGCGCTCCTGACCGCCGCCGAGCGGGAGATCCACGCCCTGATCGACAGCAGGACGCGGCCCACCTGGGACGCCGTGTGGCGCGGCCTCGACGCCCTGTGCACGCTCCCCGAGGCGGCGCACGCCGCCGACCGGTGGACCCGCGACCGCTGGTCGTTCACCGGCCACCGCGACCGGGTGGCGGCGGGCGAGCCGCCGCAGCCACGCGTCGACGACGCGGTCACCGCGGCGAACAAACTGGCGACCCGCGAGCGCGAACAGGCCCGCCTGGAAGCCCAGGAGGCCCTCGACGACCCGCTGGTGATGGCCGGCCGCCGGCTCGCGGGCGAGGCCTTCGTCGGCGAGGTGACGGAGGTCGTCATGGCGTACAGCGAGGGGAAGAGCCCGCGGCCGCGCCCCCTGGTCACCGTCCGCACGGACGACCAGCCGCACCTCGGCGAGCGCACGAAGGTGTACCGCGCCCTCGGCGGCAAGCCGCAGACCGCGGAGTTCGTGGGGTACGAGGCGTACGAGAGGGAGAGCGGCACGGCGGCCGTCGTGCTGCGCATCACCGACAAGATGGGGCGCGGCAAGGAGCCCGAGCCGGGATCCGTCCCCGAGAAGGGCGACCGGATCTGCTGGACGCTCTTCGAGCACGAGCAGCGCGGCGGCCCCAAGCTGCCCGACCCGGAAGCCACCCCGTGGACCCACGGCGGCCCGCCGTCGGGCGCCGCGGAGAGTCCTGACCCCGTGACCGCGGAGGACACCCTGTGATGCAGCTCGCCCCGCCCGCGGGCGGCACGTTCGACCCCGGCGCCGAGGCCGCGCGCGCCACGGACGCGATCCTCCACGACACGCTGCACGGCACGCACCGCGGCGTCGTGGTCGACTCCCCGCCCGGTGCGGGAAAGTCGACCCTCGTGGTCCGCGCGGCCCGCGAACTGGCCGCGGCGGGCCGCCCCCTGATGGTGATCGCGCAGACGAACGCGCAGGTGGACGACCTGGTCCTGCGCCTCGCCGAGAAGGACCCCGAGCTGCCGGTCGGCCGGCTGCACAGCAGCGACCCCGATCCGTACGACAAGGCCCTCGACGACCTCGCGAACGTCCGCACGTCGACGAAGGCGGGCGACCTGGCGGGCCTCGACATCGTCATCTCGACGGCCGCGAAGTGGGCGCACGTCAAGGCCGACCAGCTCGACGCGCCGTGGGGCCACGCCATCGTCGACGAGGCCTATCAGATGCGCTCGGACGCGTTGCTCGCCGTGGCGGGGCTCTTCGAGCGGGCGCTGTTCGTGGGCGACCCGGGGCAGTTGGACCCGTTCTCCATCGTCGGCGCCGAGCAGTGGGCAGGCCTTTCGTACGACCCCTCGGCGTCCGCCGTGTCGACGCTGCTCGCCCACAATCCCGAACTGCCGCAGCACCGCCTGCCGGTGTCCTGGCGGCTGCCGGCCTCGGCGGCGCCCCTCGTCTCGGACGCGTTCTATCCGTACACGCCCTTCCGCAGCGGTACGGGGCACGGGGACCGTGTGCTCAACTTCGGGGTGCCGTCGGACGGTTCGGCCCCCGACCGGGTGATCGACGAGGCGGCGGAGTCGGGCTGGGGCCTGCTGGAGCTGCCCGCGCGGAACACGCCGCGTACGGATCCGGAGGCCGTCCGCGCGTTGGCGCAGGTCGTGCGCCGCCTGCTGGACCGCGGCGGCGCGGCCACCTCCGAGCGCGGCCCTGATCCCACGCCGCTCACCGCCGACCGGATCGCCGTCGGCACCGCCCACCGCGACCAGGCGGCAGCGGTGCGGGCCGCCCTCGCGGACCTCGGCGTCCTGGACGTCACGGTGGACACGGCGAATCGTCTCCAGGGCCGGGAGTACGACGTGACGGTCGTCCTGCACCCGCTCTCCGGGCGGCCGGACGCCACGGCCTTCCACCTGGAGACGGGGCGCCTCTGCGTTCTGGCGTCCCGTCACCGGCACGCCTGCATCGTCGTCTGCCGCGCGGGCGTAAGCGCCCTGCTCGACGAGCATCCGTCGACGGAGCCGGTTCAGCTGGGCGTCACGGTGAAGTTCCCCGACGGCTGGGAGGCGAACCATGCGGTCCTGGCCCGTCTCTCCGAACACAGGGTGACTTGGCGCCCCTGATGGGGCCCCGGCAGGGGCGCGGGGAACTGCGCGAG
>NZ_JBIRFV010000001.1:796540-1057281 GCF_044327655.1 Streptomyces sp. NPDC018029
AGCAACCACAAACCAGCCGCAGACGCACCTGCCGAGAACCTTGCAGACGCGCCTGCGGCCCGCCCCGGGCTGAGCGCGCAGTTCCCCGCGCCCCTACACAGCACCCGGCGATCCACTTGCACGACAAGACAAGCCCCCACAGGGGCGCGAGGAACTGCGCGAGCAACCACAAACCAGCCGCAGACGCACCTGCCGAGAACCTTGCAGACGCGCCTGCGGCCCGCCCCGGGCTGAGCGCGCAGTTCCCCGCGCCCCTGTAGAGCACCCGGCGGCCCACTTGCGCGGCAAGGGAGAATGGGAGTCGGCCGGCACCGGACGGACGGCGCGCACCGTACGAGGAGGAAACAACCATGGCGGAGCCCGAGCGGCCCCGGACCGAACAGCGCACCGAACAGCGCATGCGCCCCGCGCCCCTGCTCTTCGAGCCCGCGGAGGCCACGGCCGACCCCGAGCACTTCTTCGACCTGGAGTCGATCGAGGACCCGCGCGAGCTCCTCGACCGCGCCACCGAGCTGACGCACGCGTTCCGCGCCGCGACGGACCGATCCATCGAGTTCCAGGCCATGGCGGCCGCACAGCTCGCCGACCCGCGCCGCTTCGACCGGCTGACGCCCGCGCTGATCGCGGAGCGCGCGGAGTGGACCGAGGACTACGCGAAGAAGATGGTGGAGTACGGCCGAGACCTGATGCGGGGCGGTGCGGACAAGCACTAGCCCGGCGACGGGGCCGGAGTCGGAGCAGCCCGCGCTCACGATCTTCTGGCATATGCCCAGCGGGGCAAGGTACTCCCCCGCACCCCTCCCCGTCCCCTTTTCCGGCAACTCTCGGGAACGGGGCTTCCGTGTTCTGTAGATGTAGCTGGCATGAGCAGCCCCTCGCCCAGCCACGACGTCTGTGACGTCACCGCGGAGGGAGCCGCCTGGCTCGCCTCGGCCGAGACGTATCCGCGCAGCGCTCTCGCCCTCTGGCGGAGCAGGCCCGACGCCCCCGCCGTGCTTCCCTGCGGTTCCGCTTTCGACGTGGTGAGTGTCCCCGCGGTGTTCGGCCGACGGATGCTCGACCGCCTGTGGGGGGAGGGCCCCGGCTCGGGGCCGGTCGCCGCGCACCGCGGCCGCGTCCTGCTCTTCGCATCGCCCGGCACCGCGCAGCGCCTGCCCGCCCTCCTGGAGTGGGAGGAGTGGGGCCCCGCCGTCCCGCCCGTGCTCTGTCACGGCACGGGCGACGCGGTCACCGTGCCGCCGCTCGTGGCGGGCGGGGAGATCGGCGGGCGCCTCGGATCGCGCTGGCTGGTGGCCCCCGGCACCCGCCACCCGTGGCTCCCGGGACCCGAGGTGTTCCTCTGGGCCTGCGTACGGGCGGCCAGGTCGGCGGCCTCCCCCGCCGTCCGCTTATCGATTTTTCCTCGCGGCGATCAGGGTGCTAAGGTCTACGACGTCAGCAGGCGCCGCTAGCTCAGTTGGTTAGAGCAGCTGACTCTTAATCAGCGGGTCCGGGGTTCGAGTCCCTGGCGGCGCACAGACGGTGAGAAGCCCCTCGCGGAAGCGAGGGGCTTCTTGCGTGTGCGGGCACCGATCCACGGGGCCTCAGCCCGTGGTGACCTCTACCGTCCATGCCCCCGAAGCCGTCCGCCCCGCCACCTCCACGCGTACGTCGTGGCCGGGCACCGTGAAGCTCTCGCCGGCCCGTACCGGCGCGTCCGCCAGCTGCGGGTAGACCGAGTCGCCCCAGCAGGACTCGGACTCCGGATGGGCGTCGACGACCTCGACGGGGCCGCTGCCCGACGCCGTCCCGTTCCGTACCTCGTAGAGGAGCACTCCCTCCGTGCACGTGGCGTGGTCGTTGCCCACGGGGCCGCGCGCCTCCAGGGCGAGCACCGCGTCCCGGCCCGTGCGGATCACGGCGAGCCGGGTGCCGCCGAGGGCGCCGGGCGCCGGGGCCGCCGACAGCGGGTCCAGGGTCAGCCGCTCGGTGCCCGCGCCCACGCACCGCACCTGCCGCGACTCCAGCCAGCCCAGCTTCCACTTGTGCCAGCCGAAGAGGTCGGGGGCGAGTCCGAACTGGCTGCCCATGACGTCCCAGTCGCCGACGTGGGTGTCCCAGTCGCCCTTGCCGTCGGTGGGCCGGTGGTACAGGTCGGGCAGGTCGAAGACGTGGCCGGTCTCGTGGGCCAGGACGTTGCGGTCGGGCGGATGCCGTTCGAAGACGGTGACGATGCGGCGGATGTCCGTGCCGTCGGCCCGCATCGGCCGGTCGAAGTTGACCACCTTCGTGGCGTCCGAGTCGACGCCGGGCGCGTCCGGGTCGGCGACGAGGTACACGATGTCGTACCGCGAGAAGTCCACGTGCGGATCGGCGGCGGCCACCGCGTCCCGCAGATAGGCGGCGCGGCGCTTGGGGTTCCAGTCGCGCTGTATGGCGTACGAGAGGGAGTCGTCCGGCATCCGGACCCACTGGCGCAGCGGGTGCGGGACCAGCGTGAACTTGCCGTACGAGGCGCGTTCGAAGAACCGGCTGGTGGCCGGGAAGTGGTCGGCGGCCAGTTCGTCGGGGGTGGTCAGCGGCGGGGAGTCCGGGAAGGACAGGAACACCATCGCCGCGTTCAGGGTCCTGGACGGGCGCGGATAGGCGGTGTTCCAGGTGTCGAGGCCCTCCGAGTGGTGCGCGGCGGTGCGGCGCAGGGCGCACGGCCCCGCGGTGGACTCGGCGGTCGCGGGGCCCGCGACCAGTGAGGTGGCGGCCAGAGCGGTCAGTGAGGTGATGAAGGCGGCGGTGCTGCGCAGGCGGGATTTCTCCCCTCCACGGGTGAGTCCCCAAGGGGGGAGCTGACGCGGCACGTCGACCTCCGGGTGCGGAATGCGGGACACCCCACCCACCTTGTGACGCTTTGTTGACCTCTGCCCTGTTTGTCTGGCCCTTCCGAGTGAGGACGAGGCGAGGGGGCGACACCCCGACCGCTCACGGAACGTCACAAGCGATCGGGTCGCAACGGAAGCGGTCCAGGGCCGAGCAGAAACGATCTGCCGACCGGGGTGGCGTCCGCCCGGACCGGCGGTACGGCTGGAACGGTCATCCGGCCAACCTCTATGATCGGCACACTTTCCTGCGCGGGCCCGGTCCCCACACCACCACCCGCCACCTGCCCGCCGCCCGACGAGACCTGTTCGAGAACAAACTGCACTGCGGGAGCAAGCGGTGAACGGAACGTCCGAAGGGCCCACCCCCACGGCCACAGCACCCGGCCGGACCCGCCCCGATGTCACGGAGCGTCGCCGCACGGAGCGGTCCGACTACCGCGCCGCCTTCGCGGCCGCCCCGCTGCCCCTCGCGGTCGTCGACGGCGAGGGCCTCGTCATCAGCGCCAACGACGCGCTGGCCGGCCTCTTCGGGGAGGCCCCCGGCGCGCTCGCCGGACGGGTCGCCGCCGACCTGGTCGACCTGGCGTCCGACGCCCGCACCTGGCACACGTACCTGGAAGTGCTCCGCGGCCGGCAGGCCCGGCTGCGCTGCACCCGGCGCCTGAAGCACCCCGACGGGCACTCCCTGTGGGTGCAGGTCACGGTGGAGCCGATGCCGGGGGCCGCCGACCGGGACGACGGCGGCACCGTCCTGCTCGCCGCCACCGACATCAGCGCGCGCCGCGAGCTCCAGGCCCGCCTGCGCCACGTGCAGATGCACGACCCGGTGACCCGGCTGCCCAACCGCAACCTCTTCTTCGAGCGCCTCGCGTCCGCGCTCGAAGCGGGGACGTACGACGACACGAGCACCGGCCGGATCGGGCTCTGCTACCTCGACCTCGACGGGTTCAAGGCGGTCAACGACACCCTCGGCCACCGGGTCGGGGACCGGCTGCTCGCCGCCGTCGCGGAGCGGCTCACGCGCTGCGCCGACCGGGCCGGGTACGGCAGGGCGGCGGCGCCGCTCGTCGCGCGGCTCGGCGGCGACGAGTTCGCGCTGCTCGTCGAGGAGTCGACCGGCACGGACCAGCTGGCGGAGCTCGCCGAGACGACGCTGCAGGCGCTCCAGGAGCCCTTCGACCTGTCCGGCCAGCGGCTCTCCGTCTCCGCGTCCATCGGCGTCGTGGAGCGGCGCGCCGCAGGCACCACCACGACGGGGCTCATGCAGGCCGCCGACACCACGCTGTACTGGGCGAAGACGGACGGCAAGGCCCGCTGGACGCTCTTCGACCCCGAGCGCAACGCCCACCGCATGACCCGCCAGGCGCTCTCCAGCTCGCTGCGGCCCGCCGTCGACCGTGACGAATTCGTCCTGGAGTACCAGCCGTTGGTGGGGCTCGACGACGAGGGTCTGCACGGCGTCGAGGCGCTGGTGCGGTGGCAGCATCCGCAGTTCGGCCTCCTCACGCCGAATCGGTTCATCGGATTGGCCGAAGAGGACGGGTCGATCGTGCAGCTCGGCCGCTGGGTGCTGCGCAGCGCCTGCCGGCAGGCCCGCCGCTGGCAGCTGGACCACCCCGACCGGGACCCGGTCTTCGTCAGCGTCAACGTGGCCGTGCGGCAGGTGTGGGACTCCGATCTGGTCGCCGACGTCGCGGAGATCCTCACCGAAACCGGGCTCTCCGCCCAGCTGCTGCAGCTGGAGCTCACCGAGTCCGCCGTCATGGGGTCGGCGGGCCGGCCGTTGCAGGCGCTCCAGGCGCTCAGCGACATGGGGGTGCGAATCGCCATCGACGACTTCGGGACGGGGTACTCGAACCTCGCGTACCTGAGCCGGCTGCCGGTGTCCGTCCTGAAGCTGGACGGTTCCTTCGTGCGGGGATTCCAGTACGAGGAGGGCGAGCAGCACACCAACCCCGCCGACGAGGTCATCGTCGAGGCGATGGTGCAGCTCGCGCACCGGCTCGGGCTCACGGTGACCGCGGAGTGCGTGGAGACCGCGGCCCAGGCGGCGCGGCTGCGGCGGATCGGGTGCGACACGGGGCAGGGGTGGCTCTACTCCCGGCCGGTTCCGGCGGATCGTATCTCCGTACTGCTGGGCGGGGCCGCCTAGCCTCGCCGTACTGCTGGGCGGGGCCCACCGGCCTCTTGCTGCCGCTCGGCGGGTGGACCGGCCCCGGCCCGCCGGGCTCTCCCTAGCCCAACCAGGTCACATCTGCGCCCAACCCTCCCCCGGCCGGTGCGTCCCCGTGGCCGGTGCGCGCCGATCGGACGATGTTGGTGCCCGGTGTGCGTGCCGGTGGGTGACCTCGGCACCTGACGAGGACGAGAGCTAGGGAGCCCACGATGCCGGAACTGTTCGTCGACGGCGAGTGGACCGGGACCGTCCACGGCGCGCGGCGGGACGTGGTCAATCCGTTCGACGCGTCCGTCATCCAGCAGGTCGACGACGCCGACGAGGCGGACGTCGAGCTCGCCGTCCAGGCCGCCCGGCGCGCCTTCGACCGCGGCGACTGGCCGGGCGCGCCCACCCGGGAGCGCGCCGACGTGCTGCTCCGGGTGGCGCGGTTCCTGCTGCGGGACCAGGAGGAGATCGCGCACGTCGAGTCCCTCGACACCGGCAAGACGCTCGCCGAGGCGCGGATCGACGTCGAGGACGTGTCGAACGCGTTCCGCTACTTCGCCGAGATCGCCGACAAGGACGGCGGCCGGGTCGTGGACGTCGGCCCGGACGTGCTGAGCCGCGTCACGTACCACCCCATCGGGGTCTGCGCGCTGATCGCGCCGTGGAACTATCCGCTGTTGCAGGCCTCCTGGAAGGTCGCCCCGGCGCTCGTCGCGGGCAACACCTTCGTGCTGAAGCCCAGCGAGACGACGCCGCTCTCCACCATCCACATGATGCGGCTGATCGCCGAGGCGGGGGCTCCGGCCGGGGTCGCGAACCTCGTGCTCGGCCCCGGCGCCACCGTCGGCGCCGCCATGTCCGCCCACCCCGAGGTGGACCTGGTCTCCTTCACCGGTGGCCTCGCCACCGGGCGCCGGATCATGGAGGCGTGCGCGCCGGGCGTGAAGAACCTCGCGCTGGAGCTCGGCGGCAAGAACCCGAACGTGGTCTTCGCGGACTGCGACTTCGAGGCCGCCGTCGACCACGCCCTGGAGGCGTCGTTCCTGCACTCGGGGCAGGTCTGCTCGGCCGGGTCGCGGCTCCTCGTGGAGGACTCCCTGCACGACCGGTTCGTGGAGCGGCTCGCCGAGCGGGCGAGCGCCATCCGGCTCGGCAACGGCATGGATCCGCGGACCGAGAGCGGACCGCTCAGCTCGGCGGAGCACCGCGAGAAGGTCGAGGGCTATCTGGAGATCGCCCGCGACGAAGGGGCCCGCCTCGTCTGCGGCGGCCGCCGCCCGGACGACCCCGAGCTGTCCCGGGGCTTCTTCCTGCTGCCGACGATCTACGCCGACTGCGACCGTTCCATGCGGATCGTGCAGGAGGAGGTCTTCGGCCCGGTGGTCACGGTGGAGCGGTTCCGCTCCGAGGACGAGGCCGTGGAGCTCGCCAACGACACGCGGTACGGCCTGGCGGGCGGCGTCTGGACGAGCGACGCGAGCCGCGCCCAGCGGGTCGCCGCGCGGCTGCGGCACGGCACGGTCTGGATCAACGACTTCCACCCGTACGTACCGCAGGCGGAGTGGGGCGGCTTCGGCCGCTCCGGTTTCGGCCGGGAGCTCGGGCCCACCGGCCTGCGCGAGTACCAGGAGGCCAAGCACATCTACCAGAACCTGCGGCCGGGCCCCTCCGGCTGGTTCAAGGGCTGAGCGGACAGGGCGAGGCGGGCGAGAGAGAGGGCGACGGCATGAGCGACGAGACGACGGTCTACGACTACCTGGTCATCGGCGGCGGTACGGCGGGGTCCGTGCTGGCCGCGCGGCTGAGCGAGGACCCGGCCTCCCGGGTGTGCGTGGTGGAGGGCGGGCCCAGCGACGTCGGCGACGACCGCATCCTGAAGCTCCGCAACTGGATCAACCTGCTCGGCGGCGAGTTCGACTACGGCTACACCACCGAGGAGCAGCCGCGCGGCAACTCCCACATCCTGCACTCCCGGGCCCGGGTCCTCGGCGGCTGCTCCTCGCACAACACCCTGATCAGCTTCCTGCCGTTCCCGCAGGACCTCGACGAGTGGGTGGCGAGCGGCTGCGAGGGGTGGGGCCCCGAGACGATCCTGCCGTACCGGTCGCGGCTGCAGAACACCATCGTGCCCGTCGGCGCCGCCGACCGTAACGCCATCGCCCAGGACTTCGTCACGGCGGCGGCCACCCGGCTCGGCGTCCCCGTCGTCGACGACTTCAACGCCCGTCCCTTCACCGACGGCGCCGGTTTCTTCTCGCTCGCGTACGACCCGGAGACCAACAACCGGTCCTCCGCCTCCGTCGCGTATCTGCATCCGATCATGGACCGGCCGAACCTGACGCTGCGTCTGGAGACCTGGGCTTACCGGCTGTTGCAGGACGAGGAGGGGCGCTTCACGCGGGTGCAGGTGCGCAACCCCGACGGTTCGGTGTCGATCCTGGAGGCGGAGGCGGAGGTGCTGCTGTGCGCCGGGGCGATCGACACGCCGCGGCTGCTCATGCTCTCCGGCATCGGCCCCGCCGACCAGCTGCGCGACCTCGGCATCGAGGTCCACGCGGACCTGCCGGGGATCGGCGAGAACCTGCTCGACCACCCCGAGTCGGTGATGGTGTGGGAGACCCGCGGCCCGCTGCCGCCGAACTCGGCGATGGACTCCGACGCCGGTCTCTTCCTGCGCAGGGACGCGACGGGCGGCCCGCGCCCCGACCTGATGTTCCACTTCTACCAGGTGCCGTTCACCGTCAATACGGAACGTCTCGGCTACCCCGTCCCCGAGCACGGCGTCTGCATGACGCCGAACGTGCCGCGCGCCCGCTCCACCGGCCGCATGTGGCTGCGCAGCGCGGACCCCACCGTCAAACCGGCCCTGGACTTCCGCTACTTCACCGACCCGGAGGGGCACGACGAGCGCACGATCCTCGACGGGCTGCGGATCGCCCGTGAGGTGGCGGCCACCGCCCCGCTCAGCGACTGGCTGCTGCGCGAGGTGGCACCGGGTCCTGACGTCACGTCGGACGCTGACCTGTCGGAGTACGGACGCCGGGCCGCGCACACCGTCTACCACCCGGCGGGCACCTGCCGGATGGGCGCCGAGGACGACCCGATGGCGGTGGTCGACCCGCAGCTGCGGCTGCGCGGGCACGACGGACTGCGCATCGTGGACGCGTCGATCTTCCCGACCATGCCGTCCATCAATCCGATGGTCACCGTGCTGCTCGCCGCCGAACGCGCGGCGGACCTCATCATGGCCCGCCCCGCCCCGGGTCCGGCGACCGGGGAAGGACCCGTCCAGTGACCGCCCCCGGCCCCCCGGACGGCACGGCGGACGCCGCCGCCGTCGCGCCGGGCGAGGAGAAGTCGGAGTTCCGCAAGGACATGGGCCCGTGGGCGAACTTCGCCCTCGGCTTCACGTACCTCTCGCCCGTGGTGAGCACGTACACCCTCTTCGGCACGGCTCTCGCCGACGGCGGGCCCCCGATGATCTGGGCCTTCGTCATGGCGGGCTGCGGGCAGTTCCTCGTCGCGCTGGTCTTCGGCGAGGTCGTCGCGCAGTACCCGGTCGCGGGCGGGGTCTACCCGTGGGCGCGGCGCCTGTGGGGCAAGCGCTGGGCGTGGATGACCGGCTGGGTCTACATGTGGGCGCTGCTCGTCACGATCACCAGCGTCGCGTACGGCGCCGGGCCCTACATCGCGATCCTGCTCGGCTTCGACCCCACCGTGCACACCACCGTGCTCTGCACGATCGCCCTGATCGTGATCTCGGTGCTCATCAACTACGCGGGTACGAAGGCCCTTTCGTGGGCGGCGCTGATCGGTTTCAGCGCGGAGCTGCTCGGCGCGCTCGTCGTCGGCGTGATCCTGCTGACCACGCACCGCTTCCACGGCCTCGGGGTCCTCTTCGACGACTTCGGCGCGGCCGGTGACGGCTCCTACCTGCCGGTCTTCCTGGGCGCGGCGATCATCGGCTTCTACCAGTACTACGGCTTCGAGGCCTGCGGGGACGTCGCCGAAGAGGTCAAGCACCCCGGCAAGGTCATCCCGAAGGCGATGCGCCGCACCATCTACGTGGGCGGGGCGGCGGCGACGTTCACCTGTCTGACGCTGCTCCTCGCCGTCGTCGACTACCGGAAGGTGATCTCCGGGGAGGACTCCGACCCGGTGGTCAGGGTCCTCTTCGACGCCCTCGGCGAGGCGGGCGCGCGGACCGTGATGGCCGTCGTCCTCATCTCGTTCCTGTCCTGCACGGTCAGCCTGCAAGCGGCGGCCGGACGGCTGATCTACTCGTACGCCCGCGACGAGATGATCATCGGGCACCGGCTGCTGCGGAAGTTCTCGCCGAGCCGCGCGGTGCCCGAGTACGCGCTGCTGGTGGCGGCGGTCGTGCCGGCGCTGATCGCCGTCGGCTCGCTGATCTCGGAGAACGCCCTGACCAAGATCGTGTCCTTCGCGATCCTCGGCATCTACGCGTCCTTCCAGATGGTCGTCCTCGCCGCGCTGCGGGCCCGCCTCAAGGGCTGGAAGCCGAGCGGCGAGTACCGGCTCGGCCGCTGGGGCATGGTCGTCAACTTCGGGGCGCTCGCCTACGGGATCTTCGCCATCGTCAACATCGCCTGGCCCCGCACCCCCGAGGCCGCGTGGTACGACAACTGGATCGTGCTGCTCAGCGGCGGCATCGTGGTGCTCGCGGGGCTGGTGTACATGTTCACGACGCACCACTACGGCCGCAGCGACGCCCCGGCGGACAACGCGGTGCCCGACCCGGACGACGCCCGGCCGTAGGACGGCGGGGTCGCGGCTACGCCTTCGGCAGGCCGTACGCGTCCGCGATCAGTTCGTAGGAGCGCAGGCGGATGTCACCGCTGTGCGCGTTGCCCGTGATCATCAGTTCGTCGGCGCCGGTGCGCTTGGCGAGATCGTCGAGTCCGGCGCGGACCTGGTCGGCGGTGCCGTGGACGACGTTGGCGTTCCAGCTGGTGATGAAGTCCCGCTCCATCTCGCTGAACGCGTACGCCTCCGCCTCCTCGGGGGTGGGCACGAGGCCGGGGCGGCCGGTGCGCAGGCGGACCATGTTCAGCGCGGCAGCCATGACCTGGCGGCGGGCCTCGTTCTCGTCGTCTGTCGCGAGCGCCGAGACGCCGATGAGGGCGTACGGGGCGTCGAGGACGGCGGAGGGCCGGAACGTCTCGCGGTAGAGGTCGAGGGCCGGGATCGTGTTCTGCGCGGAGAAGTGGTGCGCGAAGGCGAACGGCAGACCGAGGGTGCCGGCGAGGCGGGCGCTGAACCCGGAGGAGCCGAGCAGCCACAGCGGAGGCCGGTGCGGGGACTGGACGCCGCCGGGCGAGGTCGCCTGGACGGGCCCGGGGACGGCGTGGATGCGGGCGTAGGGGTGCCCGTCGGGGAAGTCGTCGTCGAGGAAGCGGGTGAGCTCGGCGAGCTGCTGCGGGAAGTCGTCGGCGCCCTCGTTCAGGCGGTCGGTGCGGCGCAGGGCGGCCGCCGTCGCGCCGTCGGTGCCGGGGGCGCGGCCGAGGCCGAGGTCGACGCGGCCCGGGGCCATCGCCTCCAGGGTGCCGAACTGTTCGGCGATGACGAGCGGGGCGTGGTTGGGCAGCATGACGCCGCCGGAGCCGAGCCGGATGCGGCCGGTGTGGGCGGCCAGATGGGCGAGGATCACGGCCGGCGACGAGGAGGCGACGCCGGGCATGGAGTGGTGCTCGGCGACCCAGTAGCGGTGGTACCCGCGGGCCTCGGTGAGCTTGGCGATCTCGACGCTGGTGCGCAGCGCGTCGGTGGCGGTGCGTCCTGCGCCGACGGTGACGAGGTCGAGGACGGACAGGGGCACGGGCGCGGAGCCGAGCCGCTCGCCCCGGATGCCGTCGTCGTCCGGCCGCTCCCCGCGGATGCCGTCGTCGCGGGTGCCTTCGCCGGTCGGGTCCACTGTCACTGGGGGTGCCTCCTGCACTGCGTACATGCGTCACGTGGGTACGGAGACGGGAACAGGAGGCTCACTCCGTTTTATTCCCGGCCCGTCCCGGCGCGTCGCGGCACCCGCCCGGCTACGGTGCTGGCCATGGCTGATCCCCTGAAGACTCTCGTCGACGGAGTCGAGGTCGAAGTGCCCAACACCATCCCGGACATCCGCGCCGCCCTGCCCGCGGGCCGGCGCGCGGAGTTCGACCGGGCCATCAACACGGCAGGGGTCGACGAGATCCACGCGGTGATGCGGCACTGGATGCTGGAGGCCGTGCCCGACCCCGCCGCCGAGGCCCGGCTCGTCCGGCTGGCGTCCGACGAGGCCGAGAGGCGGGGCACGTCGTGAGCCCTCGCCACCGCAAGGGCTACCGCGTCACCTACGCGCCGCCCGCCGACGACACCCTCACCAAGATGGGCGACCCCGACGCCTTCCGCGCCGTCCTCGCGCGCACCGTGGGCCGGGACCCGTACGGCCACGGCTCCACGCCCGTGCGGGACGACCCCGACCGCAGGGAGGCCACGGTCGACGGGGCCATAGTCCTGTACTACGTCTCCGGATCGGTCCAGACGTTAACGGTGGTCAGACTGATCCTCAGCCCGTGACCTCCCACGGCCTCCCGCGCGTTACTTCCCGGCCTGGACCAGCGGCTCCTTCGTGAACAGGAAGCCGAGCGCGGGCGCGTTCACCCGGCGCTGGGCGAGGCGCAGCGCCTCCCAGACGGTGACCTGGTTCGCCGTCAGGACCGGCTTGCCGAGCTCGGCCTCCAGGTCGCGGACGTACGCCGCCGTGTGCAGGGCCGTGTCCGGCAGGAGCACCGCCTGGGCGTCCGGGTGGTCGCCCGCGCGGGCCAGCGCGAAGACCTCGTCGCGGCCCCACGTGCCGACCTCCGCCGCCGTGACGATGCCGCTCCCCCTGGCCGACACGACCTCCGTGCCCCCGGCCTTCAGGAACGCCGCGAAGTGTCCCGTCACGTCCTCCGGATACGTCGCCGCGACCGCGACGCGGGCCGCCCCCACCTCGCCGACGGCGTGGGCGAAGGCGAACGACGTGGAGGACGCGGGCAGCCCCGCCGTCATGGCCAGCTTGCGGACCTGGTCGTGGGCGCCCTCCCAGCCGAGGACGAAGCTGCCGCTGGTGCACGCCCACACCACCGCCTCGGCACCGGACAGGCGCAGCTCCTCGACGCCCGCGGCGAGCCGTTCGGCCGAGCCCATCTCCAGGAGCGCGTCGACCCGGTGGGCGTCCTCGCCGATGTCCGTGTGGACGAGCTGCAGCCGGATGTCGCTGCCGAGCATCTGCTCCATGCGGGGATAGTCGTCCTCGGCCGAGTGCCCCGGGTAGAGAAATCCGAGTGCCGTCACGTCCAGCCTCCTCCTTCTGCGGGTGGTCCTTCGGGCAGGCCCTGCGGCGGTGCCGGCGGATTCAGCGGGCTGCTCGCGCCCGGTCGTGCCGTCGGGTCGATCAGTGCCTGATAGGGCCCTACCGCACGGGTACCCAGCCGACGCAGCGCGGACCACATCGTCACCTGGTTCGCGGAGATCACCGGCATGCGCAGTTCCGCTTCCAGTTGCGGGATGACGTCGTACGTCGGCAGGTTCGTACAGCTGATGAAGAGGAGGTCGACGCCGCCGTCGCTGCCGAGGACCGCGCGGCGCGCCATGTCGGCCACGTCCCGGTAGGGGACCTTCCAGATGTGCCGGGTGAGGCCGAGGTAGGCGCGGCCGGTGACGGCGACGCCCGCCGCGGCCAGGTACTCCTCCAGGGCCTGGGTGACCGACCAGGTGTAGGGCGTGACGAGCGCGATGCGCCGGGCGGCCAGTTCCTCGATGGCTTCGAGGAGCGCGCCCGACGTGGTCACCGAGGCGACCGCGCCCTCGCGCGTCATCGCCTCGCACATCGCGCGCTCCCCCGCGGTGCCGCCGACGAAACTGCCCGACGTACAGGCGTACGCGAGGACTTCGGGCTCGGCGGCGGTCAGTGCGCGGACCGCCTCGGCGAGCGTCTCGTGCTCGCTGACGAGGCGCGCCAGGTCGAGGCTGACCTCGACGGGGACGTACGGCGTGCGGGTCAGATGGAGGGAGACCTCGTCGGGGATCCAGCGCCACAGTTCGCGGTCGAGGACGAAGTCGAAAGGGGCGACGACGCCCACACCGCGCTGAGGGTGAGGTCCGCCGAGAAAAGAGACGTCCATGAGCAGTCCCCAAGTTCGTGCGTGTATTCAGGGACCGGCCGGGGGCCGGGGACGAGCGATGCCGGCGACGCGCCGGGACGTCGGGACGGGGAGATCTGCGCGGGCGTACCACACAGAGGGTGTGAGCGGCTGCACGGAGAGTACTGGTTCCCGCACTGCCGGTACAGCAGTGCCTCTGTTGACGAAGGTAGGTTCGGGTGCGAGCGTGGTCAATCCGCACATCTCAGACGGCTGAGTCGTGTTTGGACGCGGCTCGGCCGTACCTCCGGACAGGGAAGCGGAATCTCATTGCGAAACGGTGTCCCGTCGGTTTCCGAAACGACCCTCCTCGTCCTCGACGCGGCGCCCCCGGCCCCGCCGCCGCGCCTGGGAAGGCTGGCCGGGCGGGCCCGGATCGTGCACGCCGACGCGACCACGCTGGCCGGCCGACTGCCGCTCGCCGACGTGCTGTTGGTGTGGGACTTCACCTCCGACGCGGTGCGCCGCGCCTGGCCCGGCGAGGGGCCGCGGCCCCGCTGGGTGCACACCGCGAGCGCGGGCGTCGACCATCTGATGTGCCCCGAACTGGCCGCGTCGGAGACGGTGGTGACGAACGCGCGTGGCGTCTTCGACCGGCCCATCGCCGAGTACGTGGCGGCGCTGGTGCTCGCCATGGCCAAGGACCTGCCGCGCACCCTGGAGCTGCAGCGGGAGCGCGCCTGGCGGCACCGCGAGACCCAGCGGATCGCGGGCACGCGCGCGTGCGTCGTCGGTTCCGGGCCCATCGGGCGGACCATCGTGCGCACGCTGAAGGGGCTCGGCATGATCACGGCCCTGGTGGGCCGCACGGCGCGGGACGGGGTGCACGGCGCGGCGGAGCTCGACCGGCTGATGGCGCGGGCCGACTGGGTGGTGTGCGCGGCGCCGCTCACGGACGACACGCGCGGCATGTTCGACGCGCGGCGCTTCGGCCTCATGCAGCCGTCCGCCCGGTTCATCAACATCGGGCGCGGACCCCTCGTCGTCGAGGACGACCTGGTCGCCGCCCTGTCGAAGCGGTGGATCGCGGGCGCCGCCCTCGACGTGTTCGAGCGGGAGCCGCTGCCCGCGGACAGTCCGCTGTGGACGGCGCCCGGCCTGCTCGTCTCCCCGCACATGAGCGGCGACACGGTGGGCTGGCGTGACGAACTGGGCGCGCAGTTCGTCGAGCTGTACGAGGCGTGGGCGGCGGGCCGGCCGCTGACGAACGTGGTGGACAAGGAACGTGGGTATGTCCCAGGCCATTGATCACCCCCGCCCCTCTCCCCCGGTCACCCCGTCTGCCTGCTGAGGAGCCTGCATGACCGAGCTCACGGATCTCACCGCGGTACAACTCGTCGAGGGCTATCGCAAGGGCGAATTCAGTCCGGTCGACGCGGCCGGGGCCGCGCTGCGGCGGGCCGAGGAGACACAGCCGGCGGTGAACGCGTTCGTGCGGATCGAGGCGGAGCGGGCCCTTGCGGATGCGGAGGCCAGCGCGGAGCGGTGGCGGCGGGGCGAGCCGCAGGGTCTGGTGGACGGTGTGCCGGTGTCCGTGAAGGACCTGATCCTGATGCGCGGCGGGCCGACGCTGCGCGGCTCGCTGACGGTGCGCCCGGAGGGGAAGTGGGACGAGGACGCGCCGTCGGTGGCCCGGCTGCGCGAGCACGGCGCGGTGTTCGTCGGCCGCACGACGACCCCGGAGTTCGGCTGGAAGGGCGTGACGGACAGCCCGCAGAGCGGCATCACCCGTAATCCGTACGATCCGTCGCGCACCTCCGGCGGCTCCAGCGGGGGCAGCGCGGTCGCCGTGTCCGTCGGCGCGGGCCCGCTGTCGCTCGGCACGGACGGCGGCGGTTCGGTGCGCATCCCGGCGGCGTTCTGCGGGATCTTCGCGCTGAAGCCGACGTACGGCCGGGTGCCGCTGTATCCGGCGAGCCCCTTCGGGACGCTCGCCCACGTGGGGCCGATGACGCGGGACGCGGCGGACGCGGCTCTGATGATGGACGTGATCACGGGCCCGGACGTCCGCGACTGGTCCCAACTGGACGCCGTGGCGGAGAGTTTCAGTTCGCGCCTGGGCGGCGGGGTGCACGGCCTGCGCGTCGCCTACTCGCCGTCGTTCGGCGGGCAGGTCGCGGTGCGGCCCGCCGTCGCGGCGGCGGTGCGGCGGGCGGTGGAGTCGCTGGCGGCGCGGGGCGCGTACGTCGAGGAGGTGGACCCCGACTTCTCGGAGCCGGTGGAGGCCTTCCACACCCTGTGGTTCAGCGGGGCGGCGCGCGTCGTCCACCATCTGCCCGCAGAACGGCGGGAGCTGCTCGACCCCGGGCTGCGGGAGATCTGCGGGCAGGGCGCGCGGTACAGCGCGCTGGACTATCTGGAGGCCGTCGACGTGCGTATGGATCTCGGGCGCCGCATGGGCCGCTTCCACGAGACGTACGACCTGCTGGTCACGCCGACGCTGCCGATCACCGCCTTCGAGGCGGGCGTCGAGGTGCCGAAGGGGTCGGGGCACCGGCGGTGGACGGGCTGGACCCCCTTCACGTACCCCTTCAACCTCACCCAGCAGCCCGCCGCGACCGTGCCCTGCGGGGTGGACGAGGACGGGCTGCCCATCGGTGTGCAGATCGTCGCCGCGCGCCACGCCGACGCGCTGGTGCTGCGGGCGGCGCAGACGCTGTACGAGGCGGGGGCCGGGGGCATCGCCCCGCCCCCGCGGACCGGGACTACAGCCTCCTGAAGCTCAGCGTCTCGCCCTGGGCGCCCGCGCGCCACAGGTCGTTGCAGGCCTCGGCCATCCGGTCGAGGCCTTCGACGATCTGTCCCCAGACGATGCCGGGGACCCAGCCGACGTCGCCGTTCAGGAGCAGGTTGTTCCGTTCGTAGAAGAGGGCGAGGTCGACGACGGTGGTGCCCGCCCGCACGCCCGCCTCCGCCTCGTATCCGTAGGCCTGGGTGCCCAGTTCCGTCCCGGAGAAGGAGAAATAGCAGAGATCGCCCGGGATGGGGGTGACGGTCGGGTTCTCCAGCGGCGGCTCGCGGTCCGCGAACGCCGGGAAAAGGGCGTAGATCTCGTTCCGCGCGTACTTCGCGTGGTAGACGTCCGAGCCGAGCGGCAGCGCCTCCCACACCGCCGCGCAGGTCACCGGGGCCCGGTCGTCGAGCAGTTTTGCCGTGCACTGGACTCCCCGCTTCGCGAGGGAGACTTCGATGAATCGCTCCGCCATGTGCCCCATGCTCCTCCCTGGTTCACTCCCCGGGTCAAGAGCACAACGATTGCATCAGGGGCCGGAATTCGTCGGCATATCTCGCGTCGGGTCGGGTAGCCGCGCGCCCATGGCTCCACCACTTGGGAACAACGAGGGATTCACTGGCAGAGCGGTTCGCCGCCGCGCCCTGCTCACCGGAGCGGGCGGGGCGGCTCTGGGCACATTCGGGCTCTCGGCATGCAGCCGGGTGCCGGAGGAGGGGAAGGTCGAGGGGGGCGATCTGCTGGACCGCCTGCGCGACAGCGGCACGGTCAGGATCGGTGTCGCGGGCGAGGTCCCGTTCGGATACATCGACGAGAACGGCGAGGTCACCGGCGAGGCGCCGGCCATCGCCAAGGTCATTTTTCCCCGCCTCGGCGTGCCCGAGGTGAAGGCGGTGCCCACCAAGTTCGGCGCGCTGATCCCCGGGCTCACGCAGGCGCGGCAGTTCGACGTGGTGTCGGCGGGCATGTACATCAACCCGGTCCGGTGCGAGCAGGTCCTCTTCGCGGACCCCGACTACCTCATGCTCGACTCGTTCATCGTGAAGAAGGGCAACCCGCACGGCATCAAGGACTACGACGACATCGCCAAGAAGGGCCTGAAGCTGGCGAGCGGCACCGCCTACGCGGAGATCGACTACGCCAAGGCCGCGGGCGTGAAGTCCGTCCTCGTGCTGCCCGACCAGGTGGCGGGGCTCGACGCCGTCGCCCAGGGCCGGGTCGACGCGTTCGCCGGCACCAACGTCACCGTGCGCACGGTGATCAAGAAGAATCCGCGGGTCGAGGCGACGGAGCCGTTCCAGCCCATGGTCGACGGCAAGCCGGCCTACGGCGCGGGCGGTTTCGCCTTCCGGCTGTCCGAGAAGAATCTGCGGGACGCCTTCAACAAGGAGCTGCACAAGCTCAAGGAGAGCGGCGAGCTCCTGCGCATCGTCAAGCCGTTCGGATTCACCGAGGCGGAGATGACGAAGCTGACCGTGGAGAAGCTGTGTCCCCCGGCGAAGGGCCTCTCCTCATGATGTCGTCGGAGTTCTTCGGGAACTGGTTCCTGCCCGGTGTCTGGATCACCGTCCAGGTGACGTTCTACAGCGCGGCCCTCGCCTTCGTGATCGCCTTCCCGATCGGCGTGCTGCGCACGAACCGGCTGTGGATCGTGCGGTTCCTCGCCGGGGCCTACTTCGAGATCTTCCGCAGCACGTCGTCGCTGGTCTTCATGTTCTGGATCGCGTTCACCGTGCCGCCGGTCTTCAACATCAGTTTCCAGCCGATGTTCGCGGGCGTACTCGCGCTCGGCATCACCTACGGCGCGTACGCCTCGGAGATCGTGCGCGGGGCGCTCGCCGCGGTGCCGCCCGCGCAGCGCGAGGCGGGCATCGCCCTGAACTTCACGCCGCTGCAGCGGCTGCGCCGCATCGAACTGCCGCAGGCCTGGCCGGAGATGATCCCGCCGTTCAACAACCTGCTGATCGAGCTGCTCAAGGGCACGTCGCTGGTGTCCCTCATCGCGGTGGCCGACATGACCTTTGCCGGTGACCTGCTGCGGCTCGTCACGAACGAGAGCGCGCCGATCTACACGCTGCTGCTCGCCCTGTACTTCGTCTTCGCGTTCGTCCTCACGCGCGGCATGCGGCTCCTGGAGCGGCACGCCAAGAAACGCGTCGGCCAGGCGCCCGAGAAGACGGGCCTGTTCAGCGGGATGCGCGCCAAGTCGTCGATCGACGTCGTCGCCGGTACGGGGGGTGCCAAGTGAACTGGAACTGGTCGCACGTCGACGACTTCATGCCGCTCTTCTGGGACGGCGTGGAGCTCACCCTCAAGGCGCTGCTCTTCGGCACCCTGATCGCCTTCTCGCTCGGCCTGGTGTGGGCGGTCGCGCAGCGCTCGGAGAAGAAGTGGATCCGGTGGCCGGTCACGGTGGTCACCGAGTTCATCCGCAACACCCCGCTCCTGGTGCAGCTGTTCTTCCTGTTCTACGTGGTGCCGGAGTGGGGCCCCTCGATGTCCCCGCTCACCACGGGCATCGTCGGCCTCGGGCTGCACTACTCGACGTACACCTCGGAGGTCTACCGGGCGGGCATCGACGGTGTGCCGGCCGGTCAGTGGGAGGCGGCGACCGCGCTCAGCCTCTCCAAGCGCCGCACCTGGACGTCCGTGATCCTGCCGCAGGCGGTGCGCCGGGTGATCCCGGCCCTCGGCAACTACGTGATCGTCATGCTGAAGGAGTCGCCGCAGATGGCCGCCATCGGCGCGCTCGACATGCTCGGCCAGGCCCAGGGCTACAGCCAGGCGACCTTCACCTACGAGGCGATCAGCGTGGTCGGCGTCGCCTTCATCGTCATCGCCTACCCGGCCTCTCTTCTTCTGCGAGTTTTGGAGCGTCGCCTTGTCCGCTGACAGCAGCACTTCCCAGGAAATCGCCAACCCGGCCGTCGACGGCAGCGAACTGATCCGCTTCGACAAGGTCGTCAAGCGCTACGGCTCCAACGTCGTCCTCGACGAGCTGGACTTCTCCGTCGCCTCCGGCAAGCACGTAACGCTGATCGGCCCCTCCGGCTCCGGCAAGACGACGATCCTGCGGCTCCTCATGACGCTGGTGAAGCCGGAGCAGGGCACCATCAAGGTGGGCGGCAAGTACCTCACCCACGAGGAGAAGAACGGCAAGCTCGTCCCGGCGGGCGAGAAGCACGTCCGCGAGGTCCGCAAGAACATCGGGATGGTGTTCCAGCAGTTCAACCTCTTCCCGAACATGAAGGTGCTGCGGAACATCACCGAGGCGCCGGTCTCCGTCCTCGGCCTGTCCAAGGACGAGGCCGAGGCGCGGGCCCGCGAGCTGCTCGACCTGGTGGGGCTCGGCGACCGCTGCGACGCGTACCCGACACAGCTCTCCGGCGGCCAGCAGCAGCGGGTCGCCATCGCGCGGGCCCTGGCGATGCGCCCGCAGGTGCTGCTGCTCGACGAGGTCACGTCCGCGCTCGACCCGGAGCTGGTGGCGGGCGTCCTGGACGTCCTCCGCGACATCGCGCACACCACGGACATCACGATGCTGTGCGTGACGCACGAGATGAACTTCGCCCGGGACATCTCCGACCAGGTACTCATGTTCGACTCGGGCCGGGTCATCGAGTCCGGGACGCCGGAGAAGATCTTCACCGAGCCCGAGCACGAGCGGACCCGGGAGTTCCTCAGCGCGGTGCTGTGACCGGTGGGGGCGGCATCCCGCCTGGAGCATGACAGAGGCATATGCCAGAGTGGCGCGTTCCTGCGTACAGACCCGGAGCGCGCCACCAATCTCCCCAACAGACGCTCCATATGCGCCACTTGGCCGCTATCGTGGTACGAGGCCCAGCTGTCCGGAACCGTTCCACGCAGGGGGATGCCGTGGCGTTGCAGCACGAGGCGATCACGCCGCACCGCTCCGTCCAGGACGCCCTGCGGGTCCTGGAGACCGTCGCCCGGCACGGCACCGGAGTCACCGCCGCCCGCATCGCCCGCGACACCGGACTGCCCGCGGTCCGGCTTGCACCCCTGCTGCGCATGCTGAGCAGCGAGGGGTACGTCGAACAGCTCACCGGCGAGGCGACCGGCGCGTACGTCACCGGGGAGGCCCTCGACCGCCTCGGCTCGGCCGAGAACCACGCCGAGGCGCTCCGCGAGAAGCTCCGGCACACCCTGGACGGGCTGCGCGACTCCCTCGGCGCCGCCGTCTACATCAGCCGGTACGTGGACGGCGAGGTCCGCGTCACCGACTGCGCGGCGGGCCCCCGCACCCCCGCGGTCAACGAATGGGTCGACTTCCGCTCCTCCGCCCACGCCAGCGCGGTCGGCAAGAGCCTGCTCACCCAGCTCGACGTCGACGGCCGCCGTGATCATCTCTCCCGGCACAAGATGGCCCGGCTCACGTCACGCACCATCACCAACGAGCGGGTCCTGCTGAACCGCCTCGCCGCCCAGCCCGCCACGGTCCCGGTCCTCGACCTCCAGGAGTACGCGGTGGGCACGGTCTGCGCCGCCGTCCCCATCACGGCGGGCTCCACCGTCGGGTGCCTCGCGCTGTCCCTGCCGGTGGAGCACGCGCACCGGCTGCGGGAGGCGGCGGACACGTTGAACCGCCGGGCGGCGCCGGTCTTGCTGTCCCTGGCGATCTAGGCCGTACGGGCGGGTGTCCGGAGCGTGTCGGGAGTGTGTCCGGAGCACCCCTCGGGACCAGGTACTATTTATTCGTCAGCAGGCGCCGCTAGCTCAGTTGGTTAGAGCAGCTGACTCTTAATCAGCGGGTCCGGGGTTCGAGTCCCTGGCGGCGCACTTGCGAATGCCGAAAGGGCGTTCCCGGTCTCCGGGGACGCCCTTTCGCGTACCCCTCCCCCAGCAGGGTGCGGTTTTCCGCACCCCCATCAGACGGCAACCCCCATACCGTCGCTGACCTGCAATTTCTAGCGTGGCCTCCATGGACCTCATGACTCTCGCCCTTCCCCAGGAACCCGCCGGCGGCATCGCCGGCTGGGCCGCCGACCTCGTGGACACCCTGGGCGGCCCCGGCGCGGGGCTCGCCATCGCCCTGGAGAACCTCTTCCCTCCGCTGCCCAGCGAGGTGATCCTGCCGCTGACCGGCTTCGCCGCGGGGCAGGGAGTGATCAGCCTGGCCTCCGCGCTGTTCTGGACCACGCTCGGCTCGGTGGTCGGCGCGGCCGCCCTCTACGGGATCGGCGTCTGGTTCGGGCGCGAGCGCATGCACGCCCTGTGGGCGAAGCTGCCGCTGGTCAAGATCTCCGACCTGGAGCGCACCGAGGCGTGGTTCGCCCAGCACGGCACCAAGGCGGTCCTCCTCGGCCGGATGGTGCCGATCTTCCGCAGTCTCATCTCCGTGCCGGCCGGTGTGGAACGGATGCGGCTGCCCGTCTTCCTCGCCCTCACCACGCTGGGCAGCCTGGTCTGGAACTCCGTGCTCGTCATGGCCGGATACTGGCTCGGCGACCAGTGGGACGTGGTCGAGACGTACGTGGGGCTTCTCTCCAAGGCCGTCCTCGTCGTGGTCCTCGTGGCCGTCGCCGGGTATGTGGTGGTGCGCGTACGGTCCCGGAAACAGCCCGGGACCAGTGCAGAGGCCCGCCACCGCCGCACCCACTAGGGCTCGGCTAATGTCGGACGACGTGAGGGAACCCGTCGCCGCGCCGTTCGTCATGCGGGTCGTCGGGGTGCTCGTCGGGTGCCTGACCGCGCTCATCGGGCTGCTGTACTTCGTGGTCACCGGGGCGGCACTCGGCGCCTTCCTGCTCTGGCCGCGCACGCGCGCCCGTGCCCACGCCCTGCTCGCCGCCGGTGCCCGCAGGCTCACCGCCCTGGAGCGGCGGCGCCGCTCCCTCTTCTTCCACGACGCTTTCCCCGAGCACCGCGCCTCCGACCAGCAGATCCTGCGCTACCTCGCGGCCCGCACGTACTCCGGGCTGCTGTGCGCCGTCGTCGTCGGCCTCGTCGACTTCGGGGCGGTCCTCGCGGGCGTCTTCGCCGTCTCGCTCGCCCGGTCGTCGATGACCTGGGTGGACGTGCTGAGCCAAGTCGTCCTCGGCGGCACCCTGCTCTTCCTCGCCGTACAGGGGCTGCGGGCACTCACCGAGCAGGACGCCCGGCTGGCCCGCGAGTGCTTCGGCCCCTCCGAGCGCGAACTCCTCCAGCGCCGCATCGACGAGCTGGCCACCAGCCGCGCCGCGGTGGTCCGGGCGGTCGACGTGGAGCGGCGCCGCGTCGAGCGCGACCTGCACGACGGCGTCCAGCAGCGGCTCGTCGCCCTCGCCATGCTGCTCGGCAGGGCCCGCCGCGGCCGCACCCCGGAACAGGCGGACGCCCTGCTCGAACAGGCCCACAAGGAAGCCAGGGAAGTCCTCACCGAACTGCGCGAGGTGGCCTGGCGGGTCTACCCCACCGCCCTCGACAGCCTGGGCCTGCGCGAGGCACTCGGCGGGGTGTCGGAGCGGTGCGCGATCCCCGTGCGCATGGAGTACGACGTACCGGACCCGCTGCCCTCCGCCGTCGAGACGGCCGCCTACTTCGTCGTGTCGGAGGCCGTGAACAACGCCGCCAAGCACTCGGCGGCCGAGGAGGTCTTTGTCGGCATCCGACAGCAGGGCGGACAGGTGTCCGTCGTCGTCCGCGACACCGGGACCGGCGGTGCCGACCCCACGGGCAGCGGACTCACCGGGCTGCTCAGCCGGGTCGCCGCCCTCGACGGCACCCTGGATGTCGACAGCCCCCTCGGGGGCCCCACCACGATCACCGCGGAGCTGCCGTGCGCGTAATACTCGCCGAGGACTCGACCCTGCTGCGGGAGGGCCTGGTCCGGCTGCTCGCCGAGGAGGGCCACGAGGTCCTCGCCGCCGTGGGCGACGCCGACGCGCTGCTGCGCGAGGTCGCGGCGCACGAGCCGGACGTCGTCGTCACGGACATCCGGATGCCGCCGGACCACACCGACGAGGGCCTGCGCGCCGCCGTACGGATCCGCGAACTGCGCCCCGAGATCGGCGTGGTCGTCCTCTCGCAGTACGTGGAGCGCAACTACGCGGCCCAGCTGCTCACGTCCAGCGCCGAGCGGGTCGGCTACCTCCTCAAGGACCGGGTCGCGCAGGTCGAGGAGTTCCTCGACGCGCTGGAGCGGGTGCATGCCGGGGGCGCCGCCATCGACCCCGAGGTCGTACGGCAGCTGCTCATCCGCACCACCCACGCCGACCCGCTGACCCGGCTCACCCCGAGGGAACGCACCGTCCTGGAGGCGCTGGCCGAGGGGCACACCAACGCGGCCATCGGGCAGAAGCTGCACATCTCGCTGAGCGCGGTCGAGAAGAACCTCGCCGCGATCTTCGACAAGCTGGGGCTCTCCCAGACGACGGGGTACAGCAGGCGGGTGCTCGCGGTGCTGCGGTACCTGGAGTCGTGACTCCCCCTCCTCATATCCCTCTCGCCGGTGAGGACGGTGGCGTGCGGGCGCGGTGATACTGGCGCTCTCCCTCCCGAGGAGCCGCCGTATGTCCGGTGTCGCCCGGTCCGCTCTCGTCCGGTCCTTCGCGTGGGTGCGTGCCGCTCCGCCGTGGGTGGTCGACACGGCGCTGGCCGCCGTCGTCCTGTTCGCCGTGTCCCTGCAGTTCCTCTTCCCCGACGAGGGCGGGGACGCCCTGTCCCCGACCGGCTTCCTGCTCGGCGCGGGTACGGCCGTGCCGCTGGTGTGGCGGCGCCGCGCGCCCTTCCTCGTCGCGTGCGCCGTCACCTGCTGCACGCCCGCCATGGCGGTCCACCACCGGCCGCCGCCGGACATCGTGTACGGCGGGCTCGTCGCGCTGTACACCGTGGCCGCCCTCGCCCGGCCGTGGCAGCGGCGGGCCGTGCTGGCCGGGTGGCTGGTCGGCACGACGGTCACCATGGCGTTCCACGAGCGCGCGGAGCCCTATGAGTACCCCTTCCACCTGCTGAGCCTCGTCAGCGCGTACGCCCTCGGGGTCCTGGCCCGCGTACAGCGCGCGTACACCGCAGCCCTGGAGGACCGGGCGCGGCGCCTGGAGCGGGAGCGGGCGAACGAGACCGCGCGGGCCGTGGCCCTCGAACGGGCCACCATCGCACGGGACATGCACGACATCCTCGCCCACGCGGTGAGCCTCATGGTGGTGCAGGCGGAGGCCGGGCCCGTGGTGGTGCGCAGTGATCCGCCGCGCGCGGAGGCGGCGTTCGACGCGATCGCCTCTGCGGGGCGCGACGCGATGGTGCAGCTGCGCCGCATCCTGGGCGTGCTCAGGGAGCCCCGGGCGCCCGGCGAACGGAGCCCGCAGCCGTCCCTCGACGCCCTGCCCGGCCTGGTCGAGCAGGTCCGACTGGCGGGCATCGACGCCGAGTTGGTGGTCAGCGATACGCCGCGTGCGTTGCCCGCGGACGTCGAGGTGGCGGCGTACCGCATCGTCCAGGAGGCGCTGACCAACACGGTGAAGCATGCGCGGGCCACGCGGGTGTGCGTACAACTGGAGTGGGGCGCAGAGCAGTTGCGGGTCGCGGTGATCGATGACGGGCGCGGGGACGGTGACAGTGACGGTGGTGGTGGCGGGCACGGGCTCGTCGGGGTGCACGAGCGTGCCGCCGCGTGCGGGGGTCGTGCGGAGACCGGGCCCGGGCCCGGTGGGGGATTCCGTGTCGTCGCGTGGCTGCCCACGGCATCCTTGGGGGATGAGCATCCGGGTGGTGGTCGCCGACGATCAGGAGCTGGTGCGCAGCGGCTTCTCGATGATCCTGGACGCGCAGCCGGACATCGAGGTGGTCGCGGAGGCGGGTGACGGCGCGGAGGCGGTCGCCGCGGTGCGTCTGCACGCCCCCGACGTGCTGCTCCTGGACATCCGCATGCCCGGCATGGACGGCATCGAGGCGGCCCGCAGGGTCTGCTCGGTGTCCGGGTGCCGGGTCGTCATGCTCACCACCTTCGACCTGGACGAGTACGTGTACGAGGCGCTGTACGCGGGAGCGAGCGGGTTCCTCCTCAAGGACGTCCGCAGGGACGACCTGGTGCACGCGGTCCGGGTCGTCGCGGCCGGCGAGTCGCTGCTGGCGCCGACGGTGACGCGGCGCCTGGTCGCGGACATCGTGCGGCGGGGCCGGGGCGCGGGCCCGGGGGCGCCGGCCGCACGGCTGGCCGTCCTCACCGCCCGCGAGGAGGAGACGCTGCGTCTGCTGGCGCGGGGCCTGACGAACGCGGAGATCGCGGCATCCTTCGTGGTCAGCGAACACACGGTGAAGACCCACGTCAGCAATGTCCTCTCCAAACTGGCGCTGCGGGACCGCGTGCAGGCGGTGATCTGCGCGTACGAGACGGGGCTCGTGGTGGCGGGGGACGACGAGGAGTGAAGGGGTGGGGCGGCGCTCGTGCGGGGCTCCCTCCTGCGGGTGAGTGCTCGCTCCGGCGAGGGAGGGGACAAGACCGCTCCGCGCGGTGATTCGCGGGGGCGGTTCCGGGACGACTCTGGGCGGACAGTCCGGTCACTCCCCAGGAGCCGTCATGCTCGCCACCTTCGCCCGGACGGCGACACGCCGCCCGCTCACCGTGATCGCCGTGTGGATCTGCCTGCTCGTCCTCGGACTCGGCTTCGGGAGCCGGGTCTTCGGGGATCTGACCTCGACGGTGGAGGACGTGCCGGGCAGCGAGTCGGTCGTCGCCGACGAGCTCCTCGACGACCTCGACCCATCCGGCGCCACCATCACCGCCGTCGTCTCGGGCGGCGGTGACGTCGACCGGCCCCGGCTGCGCGCCGAGGTCGGCCGCGCCGTCGCCGCGGTGCGTGCGCTGCCCGGCGTCGCCGAGGTCCCCCACCCCTACGACCGGCGCGGTCTCGTGGCCGACGACGCCCGGGCGCTGCTGATCCCCGTCACCCTCAAGAGCGGGCTCGACGACGACGCCGAGGAGGACACCGTCGGCGACGCGGCCGACCTGATCCGCCAGATCGACGCGGCCGACGTGGCCGTCAGCGGTGGCCCCCTCCTCGGCGAGCAGCTGGGCACGCGGGCCCAGGAGGACGTCGCCAAGGCCGAGTTGATCACGCTGCCCGCCGTGCTGCTGGTGCTGCTGCTCATCTTCGGCGGCCTGCGCGCCGCGGGGCTCCCGCTGCTCGTCACCGTCAGCGGCGTCGCCGGGGCCTTCCTGATCCTGTACGGCTTCAGCCTGCTCACCGACATCTCCGTCTACGCCGTCCAGATCGTCACCATGCTCGGGCTCGGACTCGCCGTGGACTACGCGCTGTTGATGGTCGTCCGCTTCCGCGAGGAGCGGTCGCGGGCGCGCGATGTCGCCGCGGCCGTGCACGCGACGGTCGCCCGTGCCGGGCGCACCGTCCTCTTCTCCGGGCTCACCGTCGCGATCTGCCTCTCGGGCCTGCTCTGGTTCCCCAGCCCGTTCCTCCGCAGCATGGGTCTCGCGGCCGGGGCTGTGGTGGTCGTCGACATGCTGGCGGCGTTGACGCTGCTCCCGGCGCTGCTCGCACGGTTCGGCGGGAAGATCTCGGCAGCGGGGGCGGGGCGATTCGGGGCGCGCGGGGACTGGAAGGGCCGGGACGGTAAGGGCCGGGAGGGGGAGGGCCAGGACGGGAGGGTCTTCGCCCGGGTGGGGCGGTTTGCCGCCCGGCGGGCGGTTGCCGTGCTCGTGCTGGTGGGGGCCGCTCTCGTCGTCCTCGCCGTGCCCGCCTTCGGGATGCGCATCGGCATCGGCGACGCCCGGCAGCTGCCGCACGACACCGAGGCCCGGCAGCTCCACGACACCGTGCGCGAGCACTTTCCGCCCGCGGCCGGCACCGACCCCGTGAGCGTCCTCGTCCGCCCCGGCGCCCCCGCCGACTGCGAGCGCAAGATCCGTGCGCTGCCCGGCATCGCGGCGTCCGAACGCCAGCGTCTCCGCGACGGCACCGTCCTTCTCGAACTCACCCCGAAGGGCTCCGTCGACGGGCCGACCGCGACCGGCCTCGTCGAGCGGGTCCGCGATCTGCGCGGCGCCGAACCGGTCCAGGTCACCGGCAACGCCGCCCGCCTCGTCGACTTCCGTTCGATGCTCGCCGAGCGCGCCCCCTGGGCCGTACTGACCGTCCTCGTCGGCCTGTTCACGCTGCTCTTCGCCTTCACCGGGTCGGTCCTGATCCCCCTGCGCACCCTCGCCACCACGCTGCTCAGCCTCGGCGCCGCGCTCGGCGTCGTCACCTGGGTCTTCCAGCACGGACACGGGGCGTCGCTGCTCGGCGGCGAGGGGCTCGGCGCGCTGAGCCTGACGGCGCCGCCGCTCATCATCGCCATCGCGTTCGGGCTCGCCATGGACTACGAGCTGTTCATCCTCTCCCGGATGCGGGAGAGCTGGGCGGAGACCGGCGACCACCGCACCGCCGTCGTCGAGGGCCTGCGCCGCTCCGGGCGCGTGGTCAGCTGTGCGGCGCTGCTCCTGGCCATCGTCTTCGCCGGGTTCATGACCGGCGGCTTCTCACCGATCCTGCAGATCGGGCTCGGTCTGACCCTGGCCGTCCTCATCGACGCGACCGTGGTCCGCATGCTCCTCGTCCCGGCGACGATGGCGCTGCTCGGGAGCCGGGCGTGGTGGGCTCCGGGGCCGCTGCGGCGCCTCCACGAGCGTTATGGCGTACGGGAGTTCACGACCTCGTCCATGTCCGAGAAAGGTGCTACGACAACTACGACAGAACGAAACCGTCCATGACCAGCGCCGCCGCGAGCCCCGCGGCGAGGAGCCAGGTGCCGAGCCTGGTCCGGCCGCGGCGGCTCAGCTCGATCACTCCGCCGCAGAGGATGAGCAGCAGTCCGTAGACCCCGACGACGAGGACGGACGACCGGCTCGCCAGCCGGAGCGCGAGGACCACCGCCGCCGCGGCCATCAGCAGTGAGGCCGCGGCGATACGGGCGCGCCGGGCGCGGGCGGCGGGGGTGGGCGCCTCGTTCTCCGGGGTGTCCGGGGTGCCCTGCGGGGTGTCGCTCGGGGCCGGGGTGGTCTGGTCTGGCGCGCTCATGGACCAGAATCGTAATCGGTCACACGCGCGGTTTTACCGACTTGTGTTCGTTCACCACGGGTTCCTCACGCCCGCAGATACGCGAGGACGGCGAGCACCCTGCGGTGCGTGCCGTCCGCGGGCGGCAGGTTCAGTTTCCCGAGGATGTTGCCGATGTGCTTGCCCACCGCCGCCTCGGAGACGACGAGTTCGGCGGCGATCGCCGCGTTCGACCTGCCCTCGGCGACGAGGGCGAGCACCTCGCGCTCGCGCGGAGTCAGCTGCTCCAGCGGGTCGCGGCGGCGGCGCAGCAACTGCCGTACGACCTCCGGGTCGACGACCGTGCCGCCCTCCGCGACCGTCGTGAGCCCGTCGACGAACTGCTCGACCTGGCCCACGCGGTCCTTCAGGAGATAGCCGACGCCCGTGCCGTCACCGGTGTCCAGGAGCTCGGCGGCGTAGGACCGTTGGACGTACTGGCTCAGCACGAGCACCGGGAGCGTCGGCCGTGCCGCCCGGAGCGCGACGGCCGCCCGCAGTCCCTCGTCCTGGAAGCCGGGCGGCATCCGCACGTCGGTCACGACGATGTCCGGGTCGTACGCCGACACGGCGTCCCGCAGCGCGTTCGCGTCGCCCACCGCGGCGACCGTCTCGTGCCCGAAGCGGGCCAGGACGCCGATAAGACCCTCGCGCAGCAGCACGCTGTCCTCGGCGAGGACGACTCTCAGGCTTCGGCCGCCGGTCGTTCTGCTGCTTGGCACGGGATCTCCACGGACAGGATGGTCGGGCCGCCCGGTGGGCCGACGACCGTCAGTGTGCCATCGAGGACGGCGAGCCGGTCCGCGAGGCCGGTGAGTCCCGTGCCGCGGGCCGGGTCGACGCCGCCGCGGCCGTCGTCGCGCACGTCGATGCGGAGTACACCGTGTACACCGCCGGTGTGGGTGGCGGTGATGCGGGCCCGGGTGGCGCCGCTGTGCTTGCCGATGTTGGTGAGGGCCTCGCGGACCGCGAAGTAGGCGGCGGATTCGACGGCTTCGGGGAGCCGCGGGAGCGGGGTGCCGTCGTCGGTCTTTGTCACCGTCTCCACGGGGACGGCCGAGCGGTCCGCGGCGTCCTCGATGGCCGCGGCGAGGCCGTAGTCGGCGAGCACTTGGGGGTGGATGCCGCGGATCAGCTCACGCAGCTCCGTGAGGACGCGGCCCGCCTCGTCGTGCGCGGTGGCGAGCTGCTCGGCGAGGGGGCTGCCCGGGGGTGCGTCGAGACGGGCGAGCCCGAGGGTCATGGTGAGCGCGACGAGCCGCTGCTGCGCCCCGTCGTGCAAGTCCCTCTCAATACGGCGGCGTTCGGCCTCGAAGGCGTCCACGAGGCGGGCGCGTGAACGGGTGACCTCCGCGAGGGCGTCGGCGGCCTCCGCCTCTCGCGGGGCGAGGAGGAGGCGGGTGAACGCGGCGCGGGCCGTGGCGTACGCGCCGAGCGGGTACGCGAGGGCGATGAGCAGGACGAGCCCCAGCAGCGCGGTGCCCCACGCCGCGGGGTACGACTCCACGAGCCACAACTTGGCGGGCCGGACCCCTCCTTGCCCCGGGCCGCCGGTCAGGGCGAGGTGGGCGGGGGCGGCGAGGAGGAGGCCGGGGAAGGCCGTGGTGCAGGCGAGGACGAGGAGGTCGAGCGGCCACAGGACGAGGGCGAACAGGACGGTGTACGCGAGTTCGCGCCAGGTCGCCTGCTCCTTCAGCCGGAGGCGGAACCAGGCGGGGATGCCGGGGGTGGTGGGGGTGCGATGTGGGGTGGGTGCAGGGTCGGGGTCGAGGAGAAGCACGCGGCGGCGCTCAAGGGCGGCGACCGGGACGCCGGCGAAGGCGAGGGCGCCGAGGAGGGGGATGCCGATGAGGACGAGGCTGAGGAGGACGCCTACGGTGGTGAGGACGAGCCCCAGGACGAGGATCCCGGCACCGAGGATCCCCCCTCCCAGCAGATACACGACACTGCGCCAAGGCACAGCACCCTTCGAAAGGCGAACCACCACACTCCCCCGAGCCATGGCCCTACGGTAAAGGGGTTCTGGCGGGGTCCGCCTCCTGCCCGCCTGTGGGGCGGGGCCGCGGGGGTATGTGCGTACTCGCCATCCCTGCGCCACGCCTCAAGTCCAAAGACGCCACAGTGCGCTCAGTGCTCCGTTCGCACATACCCCCACGTCCCCTCGGGCGCGCTCGCGGCTGCGGCCCGGTGGGGGGCCTCGCCCCTACTCCCGCAGGTCGTTGCGGGGCAAACGGGTGGGTGGGTGGGAAACATCCGCCGCGAAGCGGCGGGCTCGGTGCTCCTACCCGAGCCGGGCGGCGCAGGGCACAAGTCACCGGCCCAAAAGCACCGCACGGGAATGCGTGGCGTACCTCGTCAGGAGGGATGACACGTCGGAGGGGGTGAGGCGGCGGTAGGACCCGGAGCCCGGGGGGCGCCACCAGACGGGGTCCTCGCAGAGGAACGCCTCGCGGCGCAACAGCCCCCGCGCCACCTTGTTCGTCGCAGTCGTCGGCATCCGCCGAACCACCCTGACGTAGGCGGGAGCCATCTTCGTCCCCAAGTCCGGTTGGGCGAGGAGGAAGGCGGCGAAGGCGTCCGGGTCGAAGGCGGCGTCCGGCGGTGGGGCCAGCGCCGCCATGACCTGGTCGCCCGCCACCGGGTCGGGCACCGCGTACACCGCCACCGCCACCGCCCCGTCGTACCGCGCGAGAATGTTCTCGATCATCGCCGCCGCCAGGTTCTCGCTGTCCACCCGCAGCCGGTCGTCCGTACGGCCCGCGAAGTAGAGGAACCCCGCGGCGTCGCGGTAGAAGAGGTCACCCGTCCAGTACCAGCCGTCGCGGCACCGTTCCGCCTGCGCCTCCTCGTTGCGCCAGTACCCCTCGAAGGGGTTCGGGCCCCGGTTGACCAGTTCCCCTATGGCAGTCGTGCCGTTCAAGAGGCGCCCGTCCACCCCGAATCGAGCCGGCTCGCACTCCCGCCGCGTCTCGGGGTCCACCACCGCGAGGTCGTCCCCGGGTGCCGCACGGCCGATCGCCCCGGCCGGTGTGCCGGGGGTGCGCTGGATGGCGGCGCCGCCCTCGGAGGAGCCGTAGCCCTCGACGAGCCGTACGCCGAAGCGTTTCTCGAAGCGCGCCGCGTCCACCGCCCCCGCCTCGGTCCCGAAGCCGACGCGCAGCGGGTTCTCCCGGTCGTCGGGCCGCTCGGGCGTGGCCAGGATGTACTGGACGGCCCGGCCCACGTAGGTGAAGTACGTCGCGCCGAACTCCCTGACGTCCGGGAGGAAGCCCGACGCGGAGAAGCGGGACCGGAGCGCCACCCCCGCCCCCGCGGCCAGCGCCGGGGCCCAGTCCGCGATCACCGCGTTGCCGTGGAACATGGGCATGCAGATGTAGTGGGTGTCGGAGGCCTGGATCCCGAAGTGCTGGACCAGGGAGCGGCCCGCCGCGGCCAGTCTGCCCTGGCTGCAGATCGCCGCCTTGGGCGCGCCCGTCGAGCCGGAGGTGAAGTAGAGCAGCATGCGGCTGTCGGGGCGGACGGTCCGGTCGATCTCCGGTTTCGCGTCGGCGTAGGGGGCCAGCAGGTCGGCGTAGGCGTCGGTGTCGGTCACGAGGACGTGTACGCCCGGTAGTTCGAGCCCGGCGAGGAGGGGCAGGTGGGTCCGTTCGGTCACGAGGACCGTGCAGTCGGTGTGCAGGATGTCGCGGGCCAGCTCCGGGCCGCGCCGCGTGGGGTTGATGCCGGCGACCGCCGCGCCCGCGAGCGCGGCCGCGCTCAACCACTGGGGGAATTCGGGGGTGTTGTCGAGCAGGACGCCGATGTGGCGTTCGCCGTGCGGGGGCAGCAGGTCGGCGAGGAGCGCGGCCCTGGCCGCCGCGCCGGCCGTCACCTGGTGGTGGGTCAGCCGGCCGCCCGCGTGGCGCAGGCCGGTGCGGTGGTCGCCCCAGCGCGCCTGTACGAGTTGCGCGACCGTGCTTCCGGTGCTCTCCATGGCCGCGCACGGTAATTGATGGAGCGTCAGATGGGGAGTCCGGCGCGTGTTCGCGTACGGCTCCGCGCACGCCGTGTGGTCGGCACGGCGTGCGCGGACCCTACCCGTGGGGTGTGGGGAAGACCCTCGGGCTGTGCCCAGAACCGGCGAGGACGCGGGGAGACCTCGTCAGAACTGGACGTCCGAGCAGGCGTAGAACGCGTTGGCCGTGTCCGCGACCGTCCAGACGGCGACGATCACGTGGTGACCGCTGCGGCCACCGGGGATGGTGCCGCTGTGCGACAGGGTCGCGGGCGGCTGCTGACTGTTGTAGGGAACGCTGAGGAACGGCGTGGTGTCCAGGGCCGCCCTGGTCACCGCCTTGCTGTCGTCCCAGCCCTGCTTGGTGATGTAGTACTTGAAATCGGTGGTGCGGTGGCGCGCGGTGAACTGCCAGCGGAACGTGTAGTTCTGACCGCCGCTCACCTTCGTCGTCGGCCAGGCCGCGCCGCCGGGCGTCTTGGGCGAGTTGAGCTGGTTGAAGCCCGCGATGCCCGCCGAGCAGATCTTGCCGTCGGCCGGGCCCCCGGCGGGGAAGCCCTTCGGGCCCTCGACGCTCTGTGGCTCGTACTGTATGGAGCCGCAGTTAGCCACCACGCCCTTGGCGCAGTTGATCTGCCGGCTGGCCGGCAGGTCCGTGTAGCCGTGGCTGCTGGCGCCACCGGAGGAGAGCGCGAACGCGCCGACCGTGCCGAGGCCGACCAGGGCCGCGTACATCTTCTTGTTTCGCATGTGCCGCTCCTGCCGAACGTGGGGAGTTCCGTGGGACGTGCGCGCACTGCGGTCTAGACCAAGTTCAGATTATTGGCGTTAGTTGAACATGTCCATACCAATCTCGGAGAGGATCCGTCCGCATCTCCCCCGCGACGTCTCCACGAGTTCACCGTTGGGCCCGTCGTTCGTCCCGACCCAGGCCACGGCCTCCTCCAGTGACCTGCCGCCCGCCAACTGCCGCTCGATGAGCCGCTGTTGGCGTACCTCCGCAGGTGAGTCGAGGTACCAGCACTCCGCCATGAGGCCGTACGCGGCACGCCAGCCCGGCAGGTCGCAGGCGAGGTAGTTCCCCTCGGTGATCACGAGGCGGGCGGTGGGCGGGACGAGGTGCCGGGCCGCGATCGGTTCGTGGAGCGTGCGGTCGTAGTCGGGTACGTAGATGTCGTGCGCCGGGTCGTCGAGCACTCGGCGCAGCAGCGCGACGTACCCCGCCACGTCGAAGCTCGGCTCCGAGCCCTTGCGGCCGGTGAGGCCGAGCCGCGCCAGCTGCCGGTTGGACAGGTGGAAGCCGTCCAGCGGCAGATACGCGGCGTCCGCGCCGATCCGCCCGACCAGAGCCCGCGCGAGCGTCGACTTGCCGGTGCCGGGCGGCCCCGCGATCCCGAGGACGGCGCGCGGGACGCCGGCCGTCAGCCTCCGGGCGTCGGCGGTGAGACGGGCGAGGTCATCGGTGTTCTCCATGGCCCGTATAGAACGCCACCGTCAGGTCCTTCACCAAGGCCTTGCGCTCGTAGTCGTCGAGATCCACGAGGCCCCGCGTGGTCAGCCGCGTCACCGTGTCCTCGACCGAGTCGACCACCGAGGTCAGGACGGTGTCGCGGTGCCGTGCGTCCAGGGCGGCGACCCGGCGGCGCTGCATCGCGGCGGCGACCTCGGGGGCGTACTCGATACGGGTCGGCTGCGCCGAGAAGATCTCGACGCCGACCGCCTCCGCGTCCGCGGCGAGCGTCCGGGTCAGCGCGGCGCCGACGGCCTCGGCGTCGCGCAGGGTGGGGGCGTCGTCGTGGAAGGCGTCGGCGGGCAGCCGCGAGAGGACCCGGGCCGTGGTCGCCTCCACGCACTCCCGCAGATACTCCTGGTGGTCCTCGACCGCGAGCGTCGCCCGCGCGGGGTCCTTCACCCGCCACACGACGAGCAGCACGACGCGCAGGGCGACGCCGCCGCGGTCCACGGCCGGCATCGGCTCGCTCCGCCAGTGCCGCAGCCGTACGTCGACACGGCGGCGCAGCAGGAGCGGGTTCACCCACATCAGGCCGGTGCGGCGGACGGTGCCCCGGTAGCGGCCGAAGAGGCTCAGCACCCAGGCCCTGCCGACCCGGCCGCGGGCCAGGCCGCCGAACCCGAAGAGGCCGAGCGCCCCCGAACCGGCGAGCGACGCCCACTGCGCGGGGCCGAGCCGGACGCCCTCGTGGCCCGGCAGTCCCGTCACCGCGGGTACGGGCTCGGGCAGCACGCCCGCCCACCACAGCGAGAGCGCGCACCCCGCGACGCCCGCGCAGCCGCCGAGCACCCCGGCGAGGCCGGGCAGGACCCGTGCCCGCTGCTCCACGAGAGCCGGGTCGACGTCGGGCACCGGCCGGGCGACCGGCGCGGCGAGGGGCATCGGCGCGGGACGGCGCGGTGTCCGCGGCTGCTCCCCCGTGCCCCGCCTGCGCCGCACCACGGCGGGCGGGAGCGCGACGCCCGTCACGTCGTCCGGATCGTCGCGGAAGAGCAGATGGACGGGGATCTCGGTGGTGGCCTCGCTCTGGATCACCCGCGGCAACCGCGCGGCGCCCGTCTCGGGCCCCCCGTCGGCCCGCGGGGCCGGTGACTCTGAAGCTGCCGTCGCGCTCATCCCTGCCTCCGCATCGACCTTGTCCGGCTCCCGCACCTCCGCGCGCCCCGGAAGCGCGCGTCCACCCACCGCTCCGCTCACCGGAACAGCCGCCGCCACGTCTCCGGCCCCGGAAAGCCGTCGGCCGCCGCGCCCCGCCACCCCTGGGAGCGCTGGAACGCCTCCACGTTGCGCCGGTCGCTCTCGCTCCAGGAGCGGCCGGGGCCCCGCGTGTAGTACCGGCCGAAGCCCTTGCGCACCAGCTGCCTGCCGAGCCGCTCGATCGCCGGATGGGACTGGCCAGGGCGGAAGACGCCCCGGCCCGGATAGGCGGGCACCCCCGCACCGCCGGACGAAGCGGAACCGGCCCCGCCATCGCCCTGCGTCACCTTGTTGCCGGCGTCGCCCGGCGCGGTGGCCGCAGGCCCCGAGCCGGCCGGGGGGCCGACGCCGACGCCCTTGTGGCGGTAGGGCACGTAGCGGTCCTTGTACGTCCAGTAGCCATAGGGAGTGGACTGTTTACGGGCGTGCGGGCGGGCCTGTTCGTATGCGAGGTAATGCGTGCGTGTGTAGTCCGTCCAGCCCCCGAAAATGGTCACGTGTGAGCCATTGGTGGGGTTCGCCGGATTGTGGAAGAGAAGAATGTCGCCGGGCTGCAGCTGGTCCTTCGTAATACGCGTCGCGTAGGTGTCGAGGCTGCCCGTCCATTCGTTGCCGCCGAGGTTCCAGGCCATGGAGACAAAGCCGGAGCAGTCCTGCCGATAGCCGTCGGGCCGGTACTTCTCCATGCTGTACGGGACCTTCTCGGCGACCCACGCCTTGGCCCGGTTGATGATCTCCGTCCGGGTGGTCGCCCGGACCCCGCTCGCCCCTGGCGGGCCCGCCAGGCCCACGCCGGGGCGGCCGTACAGCGGGCTCGCGGTGCCCTGCGGGGTGTCGGGGCCGCCGTCGTCCGCCGGGCTCGCCTCCGGTCCTGCCGGACGGCCTCCCACCTCGGCCGATGCCACCGCGGGCAGCGTCTGGCCGCCGAGCACCGTGCCGGCCGCGGCGGCGAGGACGAGGGCGCGGCGCGCGCCGTGCGCCGCGGGGTGACCGCCGAGCCGCCGGGGCAGCGCGTGCGCCGTCGTGCGGCGCCGGTGAATACAGCCGGGACAGTCGCAGTCGCTCTCGGGGATGAATTCCTCGAACAGCGGAGCGGCCTCCATGCGATTCCCCTCACACCCCGGAAAAGAATGTTCGCGCATCTGCACGTCCGTCAGTTTCTCAACTGTCCCGGGATATCGCATGTTGACGGTCCGAATGATGGATCGGGCCGCCCTGCGGGGCCCGCCCGCGCCCCGGCGGGCCCCGCAGGGCGGCCGCCGGATGGTCGGGACCACCCCTCGGCATCCGGTAGAGTTATCCAGGTCAGCAGGCGCCGCTAGCTCAGTTGGTTAGAGCAGCTGACTCTTAATCAGCGGGTCCGGGGTTCGAGTCCCTGGCGGCGCACAGACAGCGAAGGCCCTCCGTTCACGCGGGGGGCCTTCGTCGTGTCCGCGCGGGGCCGGTCCCCGCATCCGTACCGCTAACGTGTCGCCATGGCGCGCGACATCCAGGAGCGGATCAAGAAGCTCATCATCGATTCCAGGCTGCCCTCCGGCGCCTCCCTGCCGACGGAGCCCGAGCTGATGGAGCGCCTGGGGGTCAGCAGGAACTCCGTGCGGGAGGCCCTCAAGGCGCTCCAGGCGATGGGGATCGTGGAGATCCGGCACGGTTTCGGGACATATGTCGGCCCGATGTCCGTCGCGCCGATGATCGAGGGCCTCGCCTTCCGCACGGTCGCGGGCCACTACCGCGGCGAGGACAGCCTGCTCCAGCTCCTGGAGCTGCGCGAGGCCGTGGAGACCGGGCTGATCGCGCGCCTCGCGGGCCGCGTCCCGGACGACGACCTGGCCGAACTCGACGCCCTGGTGGAACGGATGGAGGCCGAGGCGGCGTCCCCGGAGGGCGCCGTGCGCGCCGAGACCGACCGGGCATTTCACGCCACGCTCTACCGCGGCCTGGGAAACCTGCTGCTCGGTGAGGTTCTGGAGGCATTTTGGGATGCTTTCCACAAGGTTCGAACGGACCTGGTGGACGTTCCGCTGGATCCCCGGGTCACCTGCCGCCAGCACCGGGAAATCCTCGCCGCGGTGCGCTCGGGCGACGTTCTCCGCGCTGAGCAGGCCATACGCGAGCACTTCGGCAACATCCGTACCCGTCTGAGCTCACCCGTCCCAGCAGACACTCCAAATCGCTCGTATGACCGGTAAACCCCTTGTTTTCGCTCTTGCGATCATGCCGTGAGGCGTAGAACCCTGGCGATGCCAGGGGGGCAGCATGCGAACGACCACGCGGCGCACCGCGTGCGGGGGGATGCTCATGACGTCGACGCCGCCGGGCGCCCGACAGAACGACCCGTCGGAGACGACCCGGTTACGGGTGCCGTCGCACGCGACGGGCGGGTTCCGCAGAATCAAGAAGACCCTGCCGCGGTACGACTACGAGCACTACAGCCGGCTCGCCGGCCCCCTGACCCGGCCGGATCCGGGCAGGCCCTACAGGGTGAGGTACCGCTCGCTGCTCTCGCAGGAGCCGCACAGGATACGGGCCGCGCTGATGCTGGGCGCGGCCCCGCTGCTCTCCCTCGTACTGCTCGGCTGGCTGCTGCAGCCCGAGCACTGGACCGAGCGGGACCACGTCGCGAACGACTGGCTGCCGGCCCTCGACGTCGTCATGCTCATATCGATCGGTCTGATCGAGTTCTTCCGCTGCATGAACGTGCTGTCGAACGCGCACGCCACGCTCGTCGCCAGGGACCCGATACCCGTGGTCCCCGAGACCGGCACCAGAGTCGCCTTCCTCACCTCGTTCGTGCCCGGCAAGGAGCCGATCGAGATGGTGACGAAGACGCTGGAGGCCGCGGTGAAGATCCGTCACCGCGGTCCCATGCATGTATGGCTCCTCGACGAGGGTGACGACCCCGAGGTCAAGGAGGTCTGCCGGCGGCTCGGCGTGCACCACTTCTCCCGCAAGGGCGTGGCGCGGTGGAACACGGCCAAGGGCCCGCACCGCGCCAGGACCAAGCACGGCAACTACAACGCCTGGCTGGACGCGCACGGCGACGGCTACGACTACTTCGCGTCGGTGGACACCGACCACGTCCCGATGCCGAACTACCTGGAGCGGATGCTCGGCTTCTTCCGCGACGAGAACGTCGGCTTCGTCATCGGCCCGCAGGTCTACGGCAACTACGACAACTTCGTCACCAAGGCCGCCGAGTCGCAGCAGTTCCTCTTCCACGCGCTGATCCAGCGCGCGGGCAACGCGTACGGCGCCCCGATGTTCGTCGGCACGTCCAACGCGGTGCGCGTCAAGGCCCTCAAGCAGATCGGCGGCCTGTACGACTCGATCACCGAGGACATGGCGACCGGCTTCGAGATCCACCGCGCCACGAACCCGGCGACCGGCAAGAAGTGGAAGTCGGTCTACACCCCGGACGTGCTCGCGGTCGGCGAGGGCCCGAACGCCTGGACGGACTTCTTCACGCAGCAGCTGCGCTGGTCCCGGGGCACGTACGAGACGATCCTCAAGCAGTTCTGGAAGGCGCCGTTCTCGCTGCCGCCCGGCCGCCTCTTCAACTACACGATGATGGTCATCTTCTACCCGATGTCCGCCCTGAACTGGATTCTGGCGGCGCTGAGTTGTGCACTGTTCCTGGGGTTCGGCGCGTCCGGCGTGAACATCGACCCGGCCATCTGGCTGATGCTGTACGGCAACGCCTCCGCGCTGCAGATCGGCCTCTACATCTGGAACCGCAGGCACAACGTCTCCCCGCACGAGCCCGAGGGCTCCGGCGGGGTGGCGGGCATGGTGATGTCGGCGCTCTCCGCACCGGTCTACGCGCGCTCGCTCCTCGACGCGGCCCTGCGCCGCAAGAGCAAGTTCGTGGTGACCCCCAAGGGCGACTCGGCGAGCCCGGACACGCTGTTCGGGACCTTCCGGATCCATCTGTTCTTCATCCTGGTCTTCGGCGGCTCGATGGCCGCCGCCTTCGTGTACGGGCACTCCCACCCCGCGATGATCACCTGGGCCACCTTCGCCCTGCTGATCACGGCCGCGCCGATCTTCGCGTGGCGCTGGGGCATGCGGCAGGACAGGAAGAGGCCCGGGCCGCCCGTGCCCGACGTGATCGTTCCGCGGCAGAAGCCCAGCTGGGCCGCCCCGCCCGGCCAGACCCCGCGGATCTCGCTCGGGGGGCGTGAGAAATGAAAGAGCGTGCCGGCCGTCGTCGCGCCCGCCGCATCGCGATAGGCGCGGCGGTCGTCCTCGCGCTGGCGGGGCTGAACGGCCCGTGGCTGTGGCGCGTGGGCTCCGAGAAGTACCACGAGTACAAGATCAACAGGCCGGAGTACAAGGCGGACAACGGCCACTGGGAGGTCCTCGACTTCCCCGAGGAGTACCGGCAGAACACCATCCACGCGGCGCTCCTGCACACGGGCAAGGTCCTGCTGGTCGCCGGCTCCGGCAACAACCAGAAGAACTTCGACAAGAAGAAGTTCGACACCCGGCTGTGGGACCCGGTCAAGAACACCATCAAGAAGATTCCGACGCCCACCGACCTGTTCTGCACGGGCCACACCCAGCTGGGCAACGGCAATCTGCTGATCGCGGGCGGCACCCAGCGCTACGAGAAGCTGAAGGGCGACGTCACCAAGGCCGGCGGCCTGATGATCGTCCACAACGAGGACCCGGACGAGCCGAAGACGATCCCCGCGGGCACCAAGTTCACCGGGAAGAAGAACGGCAGGACGTTCGTCTCCCAGGACAGCGTCCTGGTCGAGAAGGCGAAGAAAATCTTCGACAAGCGGACCGGCCGGTTCCTGCGCACCGAGCCGGGCCTCGGCCGGGTCTATGTGGAGGCGGCAAGGAGCGGCGCCAAGTACGAGACGGGCACCCAGGACAACTACCGCATCCAGGGCCTGAGGGGCTCCGACACCCGCAACGTCTACGGCATGGCGCAGAAGCTCGCCCTGGACAAGAAGGACTTCCAGGGCATCAAGGACACCTTCGAGTTCGACCCGGTCGCCGAGCGGTACATCAAGGTCGACCCGATGAACGAGGCGCGCTGGTACCCCACGCTGACCACCCTCGCCGACGGCAGGATCCTCTCCACCTCGGGCCTCGACGAGATCGGCCAGCTGGTGCCGGGCAAGAACGAGGTGTACGACCCGAAGACGAAGAAGTGGACGTACACGAAGGGGATCCGCCAGTTCCCGACGTACCCCGCGATCTTCCAGCTGCCCGACGGCAAGCTCTTCTACTCCGGTTCGAACGCGGGCTACGGCCCCGACGACGTCGGCCGCAAGCCCGGCATCTGGGACCTGCGGACCAACAAGTGGCGGGGCATCCCCGGCCTGAGCGACCAGAAGCTCCTGGAGACCTCCGGCACGGTCGAGCTGCCGCCCGCGCAGGACCAGAAGTACATGGTCGTCGGCGGGGGTGGCGTCGGCGAGTCCGAGGAGTCCAGCGAGAAGACCCGCGTCGTCGACCTGAAGGCGGACGAGCCGCGCTTCGTCGACGGGCCCTCGCTGGAGAAGGGCACGCGCTATCCGCAGATCTCGACGCTGCCCGACGACACCGTGCTGATCTCGGGCGGCTCCGAGGACTACCGCGGGCGCGGCGACTCCAACATCCACCAGGCGCGGATCTACGACGCGAAGACCGGGAAGATGCGGCGGGTGGCCGACCCCGAGGTGGGCCGCAACTACCACTCCGGTTCGGTCCTGCTGCCCGACGGCCGCGTGATGTTCTTCGGCTCCGACTCGCTCTACGCCGACAAGGCCAACACCAAGCCCGGCATCTTCGAGCAGCGCATCGAGATCTACACGCCGCCGTATCTCTACCACGGTTCGCGGCCGGCGCTCGGCGCGGGCCCGAAGACCATCGCACGGGGCGAGTCGGGCACGTTCCCGACGAAGCGCGCGTCGGCCGTCAAGACGGCCCGCCTCATCAAGCCGAGTGCCTCGACGCATGTCACGGACATCGACCAGACGTCGATCGCGCTCGACCTGAAGAAGTCGCGGGGCGAGGTCACGGTGACGGTCCCGAAGAACCGGAGCCTGGTCGAGTCCGGCTGGTACATGCTCTTCGTCACGGACGACGAGGGCACCCCCAGCAAGGCCCGCTGGGTACGGGTGCCGTAGCCCCGTCAGGGGCGCGGGGAACTGCGCGAGCAACCCCGCGCTTCTAACGGGCCGCCTTAGCCAGGCCCAACGCGTATTCGGGCCACCATTCCCCGGCCTTCGGGCCGCCCCTGCACGTGCCGTCGGACTCGCCGGGGCGCTTGACCCAGAGGTACGCGTCGACCAGCGGGTCGGACGTCTTGGTGGTGGGCGTCTCGCCGAGGGCCCGCCCCGGCGGATTGCACCAGGGGTCCTTGCCCTTGGTGTACGGCCCCGCGCCGTTGCGCCCCGTGTCGATGACGAACGGCTTGTCGCCGATCTTCGCCGAGAGGTTCTTGCCGAACTCGGTGCTGGCCTCGGTGGTCTGGAAGTTGGAGACGTTCACCGCGAAGCCGTCGGCCTGCTCGACGCCGGACCGCTTCAGCGGCTCCCAGAGGGCGTCGGGGTTCTGCCAGCCCGCGTTGCCCGCGTCGAGGTACACCTTCGTGTTCTTCAGGGACTTGAGCTTCTCGATGGCGCCCCTGAGGAGGTCGTACCGCTCCTCGTGGAACTGCTCCGGCGTGCAGTTGTCGACCAGGTGGAGGACCGCGTCGGGCTCCAGGATCACCGTGGCGGGCCGGTCGCCGATGCCCTTGGCGACCTGGTCGATGAAGGCGCGGTACGCGTTGCCGTCGGCCGCACCGCCGCCGGAGTACTGGCCGCAGTCGCGGTGCGGGATGTTGTAGACCACCAGCAGCGCGTCCCGGTCGGCCTTCTCCGCCGCCTCGGTGAAGCCGCGCGCCTGGTCCTCCGCGTTCTCCGGGACGATCCACTCGGCGACCGGCTGCTCCGCTATCTTCCGGATCAGCTCGGCGTCGTCCTTCTTGCCCTCCTTGGCGTACGCGGCGACCTGCTTGGCCGCGTTGCCGTCCGGGTTGACCCAGTACGGGTCCTTCTCCTTGGGCTGCTGCTTCACCGGCCGGCTCGACGTGTCGTCGTCCTCCGAGCCGCCGTCTGAGGAGCACCCGGCGAGGAGCAGCGCGGCCCCCGCGAGCGCCGCTCCCGTCCTCACCCCCCGGGCCGCGAAACCCCGTGCGCGGCCGGTGTGTTTGCGGTCCATCCACTCCCCCTCGGGTGCACTGGCCCTGCCCCAATCCTGGCATACCTCCCCCCTCCCCACGAGGCCCGCGAGGCCCGGCGCAGGGAGCTGTACGAGAGCTGTTACAGCCCGCCGCAGCGGGGTAGGCGCAGTCCGCGGGGAGTGGAGGTGCATGGGGCATGCGAGACCGCGACAGCGAACTGCGGCTTGCGGAAGTCCTGGTGGAGACCGCGGACACTCTGATCGACGACTTCGACCTCGGCCGCTATCTGAGGCGGCTCGCCGACCGCTGCGTGGAGCTGCTCGGCGCCCGGGGCGCCGGGGTGATGTACACCGGCGGTGCCGACGACGTGCTCCTCGCCGCCTGTGGACGCCCAAGGGCGGCGATCCAGGAGCTGTTGGAGATCCAGCACCTCGGCGGACCGTGCGTGGAGAGCTTCGGCACCGGCGAGCCCGTGGCACCGGTGCGGATCGACTCCGCCGGCGCGGGGGCCCGCTGGCCGGCGTTCGCCGCGCGGGCCGGCAAGTACGGCATCGCGGAGACGTACGCGGTGCCGATCAGACGGAACAGCACGGTACTGGGTGCGGTCAACGTCTTCGTGGCGGCGGCGCATCGCGCGGTGGGCCACGAGAGCGGGCCGACGTCCGACCGCGAGGTGCGGATCGCGCAGGCGCTCGCCAACGCCGCGGCGACCGGCCTGCACAATCACCGCACCCACTTCGCGTGCCGGCTGCTGTCCGAGCAGCTCCAGACGGCGCTGGACAGCCGCATCCGTGTCGAACAGGCCAAGGGCATACTCGCCGAGCGCTGGCAGACGGGCATGGACGAGGCGTTCGAGGCGATGCGGAGCTACGCACGCAGAGAACGGCAGGTCGTCGACGTGGTCGCGGCACAGGTGATCAAGGGGTTGATCGACGCCGAGACGCTCCGCCGGGACAGGGGAGGACCGTCCTGAGGGTCGGGCCCCCACCTGCGCCGATCACGCAGGGAGAGGGATCCGCGACGTGGCGTCATTCCGCCCGGATCGCCCTCTAGGCCCACGCGCTCATTCGTTCTACAGTTTCTTGCACGGCCCAAGCCCCCGGCCGGTCGACCATTCCGCGTTCCGGAATGGTCCCCGTACCTCCCGCGCCGGCGCCGGGTTTCTCCCGCAGCCCGTGCGCGCGCGGTCGAGGACCAGCCCGGTCGGCGGCTCCGGGGGGAGCGGGCCGCCGACCGGGCCAGGTGCGGGAGCCGCACACCGGGAGCCGCACACCGGGAGGTCACGGCAGTTTCGCTACGACCGCACGCCCGTGAGGTAGGCCGAGACGATCACGTTGGCCGAGTAGGTGCGGGCGGTCTTGTCGAAGACGCCGCCGCAGGTGATGAGCCGCAGCTCGGCGCGGCCCTCCTGGTGCGGGCCGTACGCCTTCTCCGCGTCGAAGCGCGCCCGGGTGACGACCCGGACGTCGTCCACCGTGAACTCCGCGACCGTGCCGTCGTCGCGGGCCACCCTGATCTCCTCGCCGGCGCGCAGCGCGCTCAGGTCGTAGAAGACGGCCGGTTCGGTCTCCGTGTCGACGTGGCCGACGAAGAGGGCCGCGCCGGGCTCCCCGGGCCGGGCGCCGCCCGCGTACCAGCCGACGGTGTCGGCCTGTGCGAAGGACGGCGGGTCTATCGCGCCGTCGGCGTCCAGGCCGCGGGCCGCCACCGGGGCCCGCACCTCCAGCGAGGGCACGTCGACGCGTTGCGGACGCGCGGGCGCCAACGGCTCGTGCGCGGGCGGCAGTTGGACGCCGAGGGGGCGGCCGACCGCGGCCACGTCACCCGTGGCGGGCGCGGACAGCCCGCCGCGCAGGCCGGAGATGTCGCTGCCCCAGAGCCAGAGGCCGACCAGGAGGACCGCCCAGGCGACGCCGGTCAGCAGGCGTCCCGAGCCGGTCGCGCGTCCACCGCTGGACACGGTTCCGCCCGCCCGTCACTCGGAGCGTCGTCGGCGGCGGACGCTGCGGAACGCGACGGCCACGGCGGCGACACCGGCGAGGACCAGGCCGATCACGGCGTGCCGGGTGCCGGGCCCCGCCTCCTCCGCCTCGGCCGAGGCGGCGGTGGTCAGCTGCGCGGCACCGCCGCCACCGGCCCGCACCGGGGAGACCGGGGCCGCGTCGTGCCGGGCCACCTGGACCGTGCCGACACCCTGGTGCGGGTGGCCGTCACAGGTGACCGTGACGTCGAACGTCCCGGTGACACCACGCCTGATCTTGGTGCTGCCGTTGAGCGCGTACTTGCCGCCGTCGCGGCCGGTGAGCTCGGCGTCGCCCTCGAAGGCGCCCGACCCCGCCGTACCGGTGGTGCCCCCGCAGCCCGAGACGCTCACCTCCACGGTGGCGCCGGGCGCGGCACTGGCCGGGGTGACGGTGGCCCGTACCGAGTCCTTGTCGTGGGCCTGGGCCGCACCGGCGGGCAGGGCGGCCGCCAGGACGACGGCCACCCCGGCCCGACGGAGAGCTAGGGAACGTATACGCATCGTGAACCTCCACCTACGAGGTTCACCCGCCCCGGGCGACTCCGCATCTCGGCGGGGCGCTAGACGCGGTCGACGAGGTCCGCGATGGAGTCGACGATGTTCGACGGGCGGAAGGGGTGGCGGTCGATGTCGGCCCGGGTCGTCAGGCCGGTGAGCACGAGGAACGTCTCCATGCCGGCTTCGAGCCCGGCGAGGACGTCCGTGTCCATGCGGTCGCCGATCATCGCGCTGGTCTCCGAGTGCGCGCCGATCGCGTTCAGGCCGGTCCGCATCATCAGCGGGTTGGGCTTGCCCGCGAAGTACGGGTTCTTGCCGGTCGCCTTGGTGATCAGCGCCGCGACGGCCCCGGTGGCGGGCAGCGGGCCCTCCGTGGAGGGGCCCGTCTCGTCGGGGTTGGTGCAGATGAAGCGGGCGCCGCCGTTGATGAGGCGGACGGCCTTGGTCATGGCCTCGAAGGAGTACGTGCGGGTCTCGCCGAGCACCACGTAGTCCGGGTCGTGGTCGGTGAGGACGTATCCGATGTCGTGCAGGGCGGTGGTCAGGCCCGCCTCGCCGATCACGTACGCCGTGCCGCCGGGGCGCTGATCGTCGAGGAACTTGGCGGTGGCGAGCGCCGAGGTCCAGATGTTCTCGACGGGCACGTCGAGGCCCATGCGCTTCAGCCGGGCCTGGAGGTCGCGCGCGGTGTAGATGGAGTTGTTCGTCAGGACCAGGAAGGGCTTGCCGGACTCGCGCAGCTTCTTGATGAAGGCGTCGGCGCCGGGGATCGGCACTCCCTCGTGGATGAGCACGCCGTCCATGTCGGTGAGCCACGATTCGATGGGCTTGCGCTCTGCCATGGGGTGCACTCCTGCGGTGTACGGGTTGGCTGGGGCGCCGGAACAGCGCTGTGCCGACAGCCCACAGCCTAATCAGGATGCGGTGATCTTGACCCCGCCGATCACGTCCGGCCCGAGCGGGCCGGTTCGGGCGTGACGGTTCGGCCGGGACGGCTCAGCTGCCCGTCGCCGACTTCCAGTCCTCCACGTACGACTGGAGGTTCTCGGAGATGTCCTTCCAGTCCGGCTCGAAGATCTCCACACCGTCGATGATCTTGTCGAGGGCGATGGCGTTGGCGTCGGTGGCCTTGATGTCCTCGCGGGCGGGGAAGCCGCCGCCGATCTCGCTGACCTGCCGCTGGGCCTGCTCACCCAGGAGGTGGTCGAGGAACTTCTTCGCGTTGGCGTTGTGGGGGGCCTTGCTGACCAGGCCGGCGGCGTACGGCAGCGCGAACGTGGTGGGCCTGTCCGGGTTCTTCTTCGTCGCGGGGAACCAGATGCCGAGGTTCGGCATGTCCTTGGACTGCGCGTAGTTCATCTGGACGTCGCCGTTGGCGGCGAGCAGTTCGCCCTTGTCGACCTTGGGCGCGAGCTTGCCGGTGGAGGCGGACGGGCCGACGTTGTTGGTCTGCAGCTTCTTCAGGTACGCCATCGCCGGCTCCTTGCCGCCGAAGTCGTGCATCGCCTTGATGAGCACGGCGGTGCCGTCGCCCGCGACGCCCGGCGTGGAGTACTGCACCTTGTTCTTGTACGCGGGGTCGGTGAGGTCCTCCCACGTCTTCGGCGCCTTGCCGCCCGCCAGTTCCTTCTTGTTGTGGATGAACCCGAAGTAGTTCTTCACCACGGCGGTCCACTTGCCGTCGGCGGCCTTGTCTGCGCCGCCGACCCGGTCCGACCCCTTGGGCTCGTACGCCTGCAACAGGCCCTTCTCGTCGGCCTGTTGGATGAACGGGGGCAGGGTGATGATGACGTCGGCCTGCGTGTTGGACTTCTCGCGGACGGCGCGCTGCACCATCTCGCCGGAGCCGCCCTCGACGTAGTTCACCTTGATGCCGGTCTTCTTCTCGAAGTCCTTGAAGACCCGGTCGTACCAGCCGTCGCCGTTCTCGCCCTTGAGGCCGTCGGCGCTGTAGACGGTGACGACCTTGTCGTCGGACGCGGCCGAGCCGCCGCCGCACGCGGTGAGGGATCCTGCGAGGACGAGGCCACCGGTGACGGCGGCGAGCGCTCTGATGCGGATGCGGGTGTGACGCGACATGACGTTTCGTACTCCTTGAAGAAGTCGGCTTGAAGAAGTCGGCTTGGCGGGGTCAGCGGTAGGAGGCGCGGGTGCGAACGCGGGAGACGGCGAGGAGCACGAGGAGCGTGGCCGCCATCAGGACCACCGCGAGGGCGGCGCCGGTGAAGGTGGACCCGCGGTCGGTGGCCGCGTAGATCCGCACGGGGAGCGGCGTCCAGTCCGGCGGGTAGAGCATCATCGTGGCGCTCAGCTCACCCATGGAGAGGGCGAAGCAGAGCCCGGCGGCCGCGTTGAGGGACGGCAGCAGGAGCGGCAGCTTCACCTTCCACAGGACGTACGAGGGACGGGCGCCCAGCGACGCGGCGGCCTGTTCGTACGCCGGATCGAGCCGCGCGATCGCGGCCGTGACCGACTGGTAGGCGAACGCGGTGACCAGCAGGGCGTGCGCCAGAATCACGATCCACCGCGTCCCGTTGAGGATCATCGGCGGCTTGGAGAAGGCGACGAGAACCGCGAGGCCCACGACCACGGACGGCACGGCGACGGGCAGCACGAACAGCGCGTCGAGCAGCTTGCGGCCGCTCCCCTTGAGGGATGCGGCGGCGAGCGCGGCCCAGGAGCCGACGGTCAGCGCGAGGAGACTGGCGCCGACGGCGGTGACCAGGCTGGTGGTGAGGGCGCGCAGCGACTCCCCGCGGGTGGCCGACGCGTAGTGCTCGCCGGTGAGCCCGGACGGGAAGGCCCCCGACCAGTGCTCGGAGAACGACGCCGTGAGGATCACGAGCAGCGGCAGCGCGAAGAGCGGCAGGAAGAGCACGGCGAACAGGGCCCAGGTGGCCCACTTCCCCTTGCGGCTATGCACCAACACGACGGCTCACCACCCGGTACAGGCCGTAGAGGCCCACGGAGATCGCGATGTTGACGACGGCGACGACGCACGCCGCGGGATAGTCGGCTTCGAGCATCGCCTTGCTGTAGACGAGCATCGGCAGGGTCGTGACGCCCTTCGCCCCCGTGAAGAGGACGATCCCGAACTCGTTCAGGCACATGACGAGGACGAGGCTGCCGCCGGCGGCGAGCGCGGGCAGCGCCTCGGGCAGGATGACGCGCCGCACGATCCGGGCGGGCTTGGCCCCGAGGCTCGACGCGACCTCGAGCTGCGCGGTGTCGAGCTGCGAGAACGCGGCCAGCAGCGGCCGCATCACGAAGGGCGTGAAGTACGTGATCTCGGCGAGCAGCACGCCCCACGGGGTGGTCAGGAACTGGAACGGTCCCTCGGCGACGCCGGTCGCGTCCGTCCACACGCCGTTGGCCATGCCCTTCGTGCCGTAGATGAACAGCAGGGCGAGGGTGATCAGGAAGGACGGGAAGGAGAGGAAGACGTCGATGAACTTCGCGACGGCCTTCCCGCCGGGGAACGGCACGAACGCGATGACCAGCGCGAGCGCGAACCCGAGCACGAGACATCCCACGGTCGCCCCGGCCGCCAGCCACACGGTGGTCCCGAGCGCCTCCCGGAACGCCTCGGAGGCGAACACGTCGGCGTACGGCTGGAGAGAGGTCCCGCCGGTGTCGGGCTGCACGGACTGCTGGACGACGAGGAAGAGGGGGTAGAGAAAGAACACCCCGAGAAGGCCGACGGGCGGCAGCACCCATACCCAGCGGGGGACCCGCAGGGGCGGCCCTGACTGCTTCACGGGTGCGGCGGTGAGCGCCGAGCTAGCCATCGGTCACCCCTCCGGCAAGGAGCACCGCGTCGTCGGGCGCGAAGTGCAGCGTGACCTCGTCCCCGATGGCCGGCGGCGTCCGCAGCTCACGGACGTCCGCCTTCACCCGCTCCCCGGACACCTCGACGTACAGCCGGTGCGTGGCGCCCCGCCACTGCACCTCGGCGACCCGCCCGGTCAGGGCGTTGGGCCCGTCCCCGAGGCCGACCAGGTGCGGCCGCACGCACAGCGTGGCGGCGGCCCCCGGGGCGACTTCCCCCGTGTCCACCTTCAGCGACACCCCGCCGAAGGAGACGGCCCCCGTCCCCACCGTCACCGCGAGGAGGTTCGCGTTGCCGACGAACGACGCCGTGAACTCCGTGCGCGGCGCCCGGTAGAGCTCCTGCGGCGTCCCGCAGTCCCGCAGCCGTGCCCGGTCCATGACGGCGATCCGGTCGGCCAGGGTCAGCGCCTCGACCTGGTCGTGGGTGACGTACAGGATCGACACGTCGGGCAACTCGCGGTGCAGCCGGGCGAGTTCGGCCAGCATGCCGGAGCGCAGCTGCGCGTCGAGCGCGGAGAGCGGCTCGTCGAGGAGCAGCACGCCGGGCCGGATGGCGAGCGCCCGCGCGATGGCGACGCGCTGCTGCTGCCCGCCGGACAGCTCGCGCGGGAACCGCTTCGCGTACGCGGCCATGCCCGTCATCTCCAGGGCTTCGGCGACCCGTCCGGGGATCTCCGCCTTCGGCGTCTTCTGCGCCTTCAGGCCGAAGGCGACGTTGTCGGCGACCCGCATGTGCGGGAAGAGGGCGTACTGCTGGACGACCATGCCGATGCCCCGCTGGTGCGGCGGCAGCGCGGTGACGTCGCGGTCCCCGATGAACACCCGCCCCGCGGCGGGCCGCACGAAGCCCGCGACGGCCCGCAGCGCGGTGGTCTTGCCGGAGCCGGAGGGTCCGAGCAGGGCCATGACCTCGCCGGGCTCGACGGTCAGGTCGAGGGAGTCGAGGACGGTGTGCCCGTCGTACGCGACGGAGACCCCGTCGAAGCGGATGCCGCTGCCCATCAGCCGGCTCCCCGGAGCAGCGCGGGCAGTTCGGCGACGGAGCCGAGCACGTGGGTGGCCCCGGCCTCGCGGAGCGCGGCGGCACCGTGGGCGCCGGTGAGCACCCCTGCGACGACGGATGCGCCTGCGCGTACGCCGCTGAGCATGTCGTACACCGTGTCGCCCGCGACCGCGACGTCCCGGACGTCGGCCACGGCGCCGGTCCGCAGGAACGCGCTGAGCACCATGTCGGGGTAGGGGCGTCCGCGGCCGCCCGCGTCGGCGGGGCACAGGGTCAGTCCGACCAGGTCCCGCCACCCCAGCGCGTCGAGGATGGCGTCCTGGGTGACCCGGGCGAACCCGGTGGTCAGGACGACGGTGCGGCCGTCGTCCGCGAGCTCCTCGATGGCTTCGCGCGCCCCGGGTACGGGTGCGATACGGCCGCCGTCGACCAGCGACCCGTACGCCTTCTCGAAGGCGATGTTCGCCTGCTGTGCGAGCTTCTCCTCGCCGAACAGGTGCCGGAAGACGGAGATCTTGGACTCGCCCATCGTGGCGCGGACGTACTCCAGTTTCGCGGCGTGATCCGCGGAGTCCGGTTCGACGCCGAGCTCCCGCGCTGCGGCGGCGAAGGCCTGTTCGACGAGGCCGCCGTCGGCGACGGTGGTGCCGGCCATGTCGAGCACGACCAGGCCGATGTGTTCGTTCGCGGTCAATTCCCTCACCATCCCAGTTCGTCGGCGGTCCGCTCGGCGATCGCGGGCGAGCAGGTCATGCCGCGCCCGCCGGGCCCGGTGACCAGCCACACGCCGTCGCGCACCCGCTGCCGGTGCACGACGCGGCTCGTGTCGACGCACTGCGCGTACACCCCGGCCCAGCGCCGCCTGATCTTCGGCAGCGGGCGGCCGAGGAAGCCCTCGACGACCTCGGTGAGGTGGTCGTAGGGCTCCTCGACGGTGTCGAAGGCGAAGGGGTGCTCGTACTCGTGGGTGTCGCCGATGGTCAGGCCGCCGTCCGCGCGCTGCACCATGAGCAGCTGCATCTTGTGCTCGGCGGCGGTCGGCGTCTGGGCCTGGCCGGCGTTGAGCGCGTCGAGTGCCGGCGACTTGTACGCCGGGTAGTAGCGGAAGCTGTCGGCGTCGGCGACGGAGGTGGTGAGCGGCTCGCCGAGGGGCTCGGTCTGCATCATCTGCAGGCGTACGCGGCGCACGGGCAGGTCGGGTCCCGCCAGCTCGCGGACGAGGCCGCCGAGCCAGGCGCCGGTGGCGAGGACGACGGCGTCACCGGTGTGCATGTCGCCGTGGTCGTCGCGGACCGCGCTCTCGCCGACGACCTCGCGCACCTCACGCCCGGGCAGGAAGGTGTAGCGCGGGGAGGCCAGGAGGGCCTCGCGCAGCCGGAGTTGAGCGGTGCGCGGCTCCACGGCCGCGTCCCGCTCGCACCACAGGGCGGCGCTGAACCCGCCGCGCAGGGCCGGGTTGAGGGCACGCGCCTCGTCGGCGCTGAGCAGCTTGTAGCCGCGGGCCGCCGCGTCCGGCCGGGCCAGGGCGGCCTCGGCGACGGCGCGCTCGTGTTCGTTGCGCACGAGGGTGAGGGAGCCGTTGGCCCGGAAGCCGAGGCCCGGCACGCGTGCGCCGATGTGCTCCCACAGCTCGCGGGCGCGCAGGGCGGTGTCGAGCTCCTCGCCGCCCGCCCGGCCGCTCACCCATATCTGCCCGAAGTTGCGCAGGGACGCCCCGCGGGCCTCGCTCTCGCGCTCGATCTGTACGACCTCGTGGCCGCGTTCCACTGCGTGCCAGGCGTGCATGGTTCCCACCACGCCGGCTCCTACGACGATGACTCTCACGGCGGCAACGCTCCTGGGGACCGGTGTCCCGCGCGGGGCCGGACGGCAACGGGACGGTGAACGGCCACCCAAGCTTGGCCTAGACCCGTTACGTTTCCGTTATGCGCGTTTCCATTATGTGGCTGAGGTGGTTCGCGGGGCGGCCGCTTCAGCCGAGACGCGTGGTGAACGAGAACCGGTCACCTCGGTAGAGGGTGCGCACCCGCTCCAGCGGGCGGCCCGAGGTGTCCCGCGACAGCCGGTGGATCAGCAGCATGGGCAGCGCGGGCGGCGTCCCGATGAGCAGGGCCTCGCGCGGGGTGGCGAGGACCGTCTCGATCCGCTCGTCGGCGTCCCCGAAGGAGATGCCGAGGCTGTCGCGCAAGTACGCGTAGAAGGACGAGTCGGGCTCGAAGTCCGCGTCGAGCCGGGGCACCCGCGCCACGGAGACGTACGTGCTCTCCAGCCCCACCCGCTCGTCGTCGGCGAGCAGCACGCGCTCCATGTGCCAGACGGGCTCGCCCACGTCGGCGCCGATCTCGCGGGCGAGGGCGGCCGGGCACGGGAACCGGTCGAGTGAGATGAGGTTGCGTCCGGGGGTGCGCCCCTGCCGCCGCACGCCCTCGGTGTAACTCGCGAGCGACAGCGGCTGCTCCAGCTTCGGTCCCGCCACGACGGTGCCGCGCCCCTGCCTGCGCAGCCGCCCCTCCAGAAGCAGCTCGCGCAACGCCTGCCGCACGGTCTCGCGCGCCACTTCGTACCGCTCGGCGAGGTCCCGCTCGGTCGGCAGCGGCTGTCCGTCCCCCAACTCCTCGATGAGAGCGGCGATCCTGGCCTTCACGGCGTAGTACTTCGGGATGCGGCCGTGCTCGGGGATGCCGGAGCGGATGGGGGCGCCCGGCGCCTGGTCGAGCAGGTGGGCGGGGTGGTGCGCGGGGTGGTGCGCGGTGTTCGGGTTGTCCACCCGGGGATGTTCGCAGACGTACGTGAACGGGGGTCGCCGGAGCCTGCCTGTGCCCTTCCATGCCCGCGTTCAGCGCCCCCGGGCCCGCAGGCGGCGGGCGCCCCACAGTGCGAGGACGCCGCACCCGACGAGGACGACGGCTCCGGCGGCGGCGATGCGCGTGGCGAGCGGGACGTGGCGGCCGGTCTCGGCGAGTTCGGCGCGCAGGCCGGCGGGCGGCTCGGCGTCCCGTTCCGTGGCGGCGGCGGGGGCGAGGTCGAAGGGGTAGTCGTTGGAGGCGCCGACCCAGTCGCCGTCGCCGCCCCTGCGCTGCACCACGGCGGCGGACGCCACGATGTGGTTGGGCCCGGCGTCGGCGGTGAAGGCGAGCCGGACCTTGACGGTGACGGTACGGCCGGGCGCGACCGTGAAGCCGGCGAAACCGTCGTCGAAGACACCGACGTGCTCGCCCTGCCCGGTCCGCTCGAACGCGACGTCCCGCCAACGCGTCCCGTCGTCGAACCGCAGCCGCACCTGCCGGGCCGTCAGCGTCCGCTGCTCGTCGACCAGGACGAGGATGGGGTGGATGTTGCCGCAGGGTTCGTCGGTGGCGTTGGTGAGGTCGACGGTCCACTCCTCGTGACCGCCACCGGGTTCATAGTCGGCGGGCCCCCGGCGAATACGGGTGTCGATGGGAAAGTCGACACGCTCCTCATCCACACAGCTGGGCCGCCACCCGGCGCCACCCCGGACCTCCTCCGGTCCCCGCTCCCGCTCCCGCTTCTGAGCCACACGGACCCCGGACTCCCCGGGGACGGCGGCACAAGAATCCCGGACCACGCCCCCTGCGGCCACACACCCCGCCCCGCCACCACCCCGCGCGCCCCCCTCCACGGCCACACCAGGCACGGCGGACACGAGAGCGGCGGCTGCGACGACCACGGCGGTGCCACCGAAGGCGAGAGAACTGCGGAAGCCCATGAAACACCTTTACTCGGCGCCGGCTGGCGAAGGGGGATGGGGACGGGTGGGGGGCGCGGGTGGAGGGGGGCAGGGGGCGGGGGACGGGGACAGGGAAACACCGGATGGCACCGGACCACCGGTCCTCACCGCATCGGACCAGAGCGGACCACCAGCCAGCACCGGACCGACCACCGGACGGCACCGGATCACCAGCCGGGACCACACCACACCGCCCCGGAACCGCTCCCGCTTCCGACCCTGCCACGCGTCGGCGGCGCGGCCACCCCACCAGCGCCGGACAGGACCGACCGGCCCACCCAAGCCCCCCGTTCAGGCGAGATCCCCAACCCCACGCATAACTCCGGGCCGTGACGCCTACCAACCGCCAACCCGCCCTCAACGCACCGGAAAAGCCACCTCGGCCCGCCCGAAGAGCGGTGCGAGGACGAGCTGTGCCGCGCCTTCCGCCACCCCCCGCTCCCCGCCGGACGCGAGGCTCACCGGCACCCGGAGGGTCCCGCCCCCGCGCCGGACGCGCTCGGCGACGACGGCGCCCACCCCCCGTACGAAAAGGTCACCCGCCGCGAAGACGGTCCGTCCGCCGAGGAGGACGTGGTCGATGTCGAGGAGGCCGACGAGATTGCCGGCGGCCGTGCCGAGCACCCGCGCCGCCTCGTCCAGGTCGCCCCGGGCGACGGCCGCGAGGCAGAGCGCCTCCACGCAGCCCCGGTCCCCGCACTCGCAGGGCGGCCCGTCCAGCTGGAGCACCTGGTGGCCGAACTCGCCCGCGCCGGTACGGGCCCCGCGGTGCAGGGCGCCGCCGAGCACGAGCCCGGCACCGAGCCCCGTACCCAGATGGAGGTACGCGAAGGAGTCGGCGGCACCCGCGAGAGCGAGGCCGAGAGCCGCGGCGTTGGTGTCCTTGTCGACCACGACGGGCAGCCCGAGCCGCCCCGACAGCACGTCCCGCAGCGCGAACCCGTCCCACTCCGGGAACCCGGTGACGCGATGCAGCACCCCCGCCGCGTGGTCGAGCGGCCCGGGCAACGCGACCCCGACCCCGGAGACGGACACGGCACCCCCACCGGCGCCACCGACCCCGTCACCGCCGGTGCCACTGCCACTGGCACCGGCACCGGCACTGGCACTGGCACTGGCACCGCCACCGATGCCGCCGCCCCCGGCGAGCAACCCCCGCACCTCCCCCACCGCCACCTCCACCACCGCCTCCGCGCCCGCCCCGAAAGCGAGTGGGGCGCGGCGTTCGGCGACCACCGTGCCGGTGAGGTCGGCGAGGACCGCCGTCAGCTCGTCGCGGTCCAGGTGGAGGCCGACCGCGTGGCCCGCGCCGGGGACGAGGCGCAGCACGGTGCGGGGCTTGCCGCCCGTCGAGGCGCGGCGGCCCGCCTCCGCGGCCAGACCCTCGGCCCGCAGCCTCGCGGTGATCTTGCTGACGGCCTGCGGGGTGAGCCCGGTGCGCTCGGCGAGTTCCAGGCGGCTGATGCCCTCCTCGCCCGCGGCGCGCAGCAGATCGAGCACGAGCGCGGTGTTGTGCCCGCGCACGGCGGGGAGGTTCACTCCGGGGTTCACCCTGTTCACGTACGACTTCACCAGCCCATTGTCCCGCCCGCTTGCACTTTGGCAACACCGTTGCTTAAGTGGAGGACATGACTGGCACAGGTACTGGTACTGAGACGAGCACAGGCACGCGTGCTCCCCTCCGCGTCGGCCTCGTCGGGTACGGCCTCGCGGGTTCCGTCTTCCACGCCCCGCTGATCGCCGCCACCGAGGGCCTCGTCCTCGACACGGTCGTGACGTCGAACCCCGAGCGGCAGGCCCAGGCCCGCGCCGAGTTCGGCGACGGCCTGCGCTGCGCGCCCTCGGCCGACGAGCTGTGGGAGCGGGCGGACGAGCTCGACCTGATCGTCATCGCGTCGCCGAACAAGACGCACGTGGCGCTGGCCACCGCCGCCCTGAAGGCGGGCCTCCCGGCCGTCGTGGACAAGCCGGTCGCGGGCACGGCCGCCGAGGCACGCGGGCTCGCCGCCCTCGCCGACGAGCGCGGACTGCTCCTCTCCGTCTTCCAGAACCGCCGCTGGGACAACGACTTCCGCACCCTGCGCAAGCTGCTCGCCGACGGCGACCTCGGCGAGGTATGGCGCTTCGAGTCCCGTTTCGAGCGGTGGCGCCCGAAGCCGAAGGGCGGCTGGCGCGAATCCGGCAACCCGGAGGAGATCGGCGGTCTCCTCTACGACCTGGGCAGCCACGTCGTCGACCAGGCCCTGGTGCTCTTCGGCCCGGTCGTGAGCGTGTACGCCGAGTCGGACGTCCGGCGCCCGGGCGCGGAGGCCGACGACGACACGTTCCTCGCGCTCACCCACGCGAACGGCGTCCGCTCACACCTCTATGTGAGCGCCACCACCGCCCAGCTCGGCCCGCGCTTCCGGGTCCTCGGCTCGCAGGCGGGCTATGTGAAGTACGGCCTGGACCCGCAGGAGGCGGCGCTGCGCGACGGCAGGCGCCCGGCCACGGAGGACCCGTGGGGCGTGGAGCCGGAGTCGATGTGGGGGACGGTCGGCTCCGGCGAGTCCCCGTTGACCGGCGGCGGCCGCCCGCTGCCGACCCTGCCGGGCGACTACCCCGCGTACTACGAAGCGGTGGCGAACGCCCTGCGCGGCACCGGCGAGAACCCCGTCACCGCGCACGAGGCCGCCGCCGCCCTGGACGTCCTGGAGGCGGCCCGCCGCTCGGCCCGCGACGGCGTGGCGGTGACGCTGTGACCGCGCACGAGGTGACCCCGCCGAGCATCGACGAGCTGGAGGCGCAGGAGCGCCGCCTGGTCCTCCCCCACTTCACGTACGACGACGCGTGGGCGCTCGGCACGCTCCTGGTGGAGCTGGCCCGCGAGCGCCGCGCCCCCGTGGCGATCGACATCCGGCGCGGCGGCCAGCAGCTCTTCCACGCGGCGCTGCCCGGCTCCACCCCGGACAACGACGCCTGGATCGACCGCAAGCGCCGCGTCGTGGAGCGCTACGGCTGCTCCTCCTACCTGGTCGGCTCCCGTTTCCGCGCCAAGGGCACGACGTTCGAGGACTCCTCCCGCCTCGACCCCGACGTGTACGCGGCGCACGGCGGCGCGTTCCCGATCGCGGTGGAGGGCGCGGGGGTGATCGGCACGGTGGTGGTGTCGGGGCTGCCTCAGGTGGAGGACCACGCGCTGGTGGTGGAGGCGTTGGAGCGGTTCACCGCAGCCTGAACGGTTCGCCGTAACCTGAAAGGTTCACCGCAGCCTGAACGGTACGGTTCGTCACCGCCGGAACGGTTCCTCGCAGCCCGAACCGGGATTGTTCAGCGCAACGAGTGAAAACCACTCGCTTGAATGAGGGGAAGCGATACTCCGGGGCCCCACGGACCCCATAGTGTCCGTCCATGCAACTGCCCGCGTTTGTAGACCTGCGTCCCATCGGGCGTTGCAACCTCAGCTGCCCCTTCTGCTTCGGCCCCCGCCACGAGGTCCCCTCGATGCCCCGGGAAACGGCGCTGCGGATCGCCTCCGTCCTCCGGGACTCGGGTGTGCGAGGCGTCGTCATCTCCGGTGGAGAACCGACACTGCTGCCCTACCTCCCCGAGCTGGCCGAGGAGTTGAGCCGCCCGCTGCCGTCCGGGCGGCCGCCCCGCGTCGTCCTCAGCACCAACGGCCTCGCCCCGCTGAAGTCCATGCAGCGCATCCTCCCCCACCTCTCGTGGCTCGCCCTGCCACTGGAGTCCAAGGACGCGGCGGAGCACGGCCTGCTGCGCACCGGCAGCCCGGCACCGCACCGCGAGAGGGTGCTCGGCCTGCTGAAGGAAGTGCGCAAGAACCACGCGCACGTCCGGGTGAAGCTGGGCACGGTCGTCACCCGCCTCAACGTGAAGGGCGCGCCGCACGTCCTGGACCTGATCGACGACGAGACCTCGCTGCCCGACGTGTGGAAGGTCTACCAGATGTCCGAGACCAACTACGGCGCGGACAACCGGGACTGGCTCTCCATCGGCGACGCGGAGTTCGAGGACGTCGTCGCGGAGTGCGAGGAGGCCGCGCGGCGGCATGGGGTGACCTTGCGGGTGTACCGCAACTCGACCCGCACCGGCAGCTACTTCTTCATCGACCCGGACTGCGAGATCGTCGTCGTCGACGAGGGTGAGGAACGGAGGATCGGGAATCTCTTCGAGAAGCTCGCCGACCGCACGCTCCGGCCCGCCGAGCTGATCACCCCTGCCCGGAACGTCGAGAACTTCGCCGGCACCTATCCGGACCCGGACGGCACGCCGGCCCTGTGAGGAGCTCCCGATGACAGCGCATGTACGCGTAGGTGTCCAGGCGATCGTCCGCCTCGGCGGTGACGTCCTGCTCGGTCTGCGGGCCAACTGTTTCGGCGCGGGCACGTGGGGCCTGCCCGGCGGCCATCTGGAGGTCGGCGAGTCCCTGACGGACGCCGCCCGCAGGGAGCTGGCGGAGGAGACCGGCATCCACGCCCTGGACCTGCGGGTCGCCTGCGTGACCGACCCGGACCCGGCGGCCAACCACCACATGCAGGTCGGCGTCGAGGTCGTCGACTACACCGGCGACATCCTCGTACGCGAACCGGACCGCTGTCTGCGCTGGCAGTTCTGGCCCCTGGACGCGCTGCCCGATGCGCTCTTCGTCGGCTCCGCGGGTGTCCTCAGAAGCATCAGGGACGGCGCGGTGCACTGCCCCTGACCTGCCGGGGGGGCATCCCTATTCCTGGCTCTTGCTCCACCGGTCGTCGGACTGTGTCGTCATCAGCGCGCGCAGCCTCTCCTTGTGCTTCTCCTCGTGCATGCCGAACTGCTCCCACGTGCTGGTCAGTTCCCACTGCGTACGGAACGCCGCCAGGCTGTCCTCGTAGTACTTGCTGTCCTTCAGGAACTGGTGCTCGAAGACGCTCAGGCCCCTGCGGGTGCGCTGCAGTGGATTCATCGTGATGTACGGCTCGAAGAATCCCGCTTCCGACGTGAGCAGCGTCGAGCCGGATATGTCGGTGGGCGTCAGCTTCAGTTCGATGTGATCGGGGAATCGTTCGCGCAGGTCCTGATAGGAGGCGATGACCGGCAGGAACGTCTCCTGGTAATACGTGCTCGCCCGCACCCGGTCCACGATGTTCTGATGGCTCACCGGCTCCGAGTCCGCGCTGTGCTGCATGAAGATCGCGAGATTGTTCCAAGGACTGCTCAGAATCACGTGGAAATAGGTGCCGCGCTCCAGGGCGCGATGAATCTGCCAGTAGAAGATGTCCAGGTCGGCGAGGAAATAGGAGGCGCCCGCGTGCGCGGTCAGCCGGATCACGTTCCGCTCCGCGTCGATCGCCTTCTTCTTGGCGGTGTTGCGTACGTCGTTCTCCTGCGGGGTGTACGTGCGGTCGATCCGGTACGGCAGGTCGTCCGTCTGCACCGTGGCCGCCCGTAAGTGCGCGAGCGCCTCCCGTATCGCGAGGGTCTGGGCGTGCTCCCTGCCGAGCGCCTCCACGGCCATCTCCTCGGCGCTCTCCAGCAGCACCACGGCCCGCCGCCGGCGCAGCAGGCTCCCCGAGCCGCCGCTCGCCGCCTCGAACTCCGCGACGGCCAGGGCCGCCTGGGCCACGATGGTCTCGCGGTGGGTCGCCCCCAGGAACGCCGACGCGTTCAGCTTCACGATCTCCAGCTCGCTCAGCTGCCGCTCGCTGAGCTCCACGTCGTGCCCGGCCGCGGCCGCCTCGAACGTCGCCGTGGCGAGGGCGCGCCGGGCGGCGATGGCCGCGGGGTGGTCGCCGCCCTTGAGGGCGATGGAGTGCTCCGCCGACCGGTCGAACTTCTGCAGGGTGTCGTGGATCCGGTCGATGTCCTTGCCCGACCTGGCGACCTCCAGCCGCACCAGATCCGCCGTCAGCCGGGCGTCGGGGTCGTCGCCCGGCCGCGTGTCCATCTCCTCCAGCGCCTTCTCCGCCCAGAAGTCGGCGTCCCCCAGGTCGCCCCTGCGCAGGCTGACGGCGCTCAGATTGGCGAGGATGCGGCCCCGCTCGGGGACCTGGCTGCCCCGCTCGGCCCTGCTCAGCGCGCGGCCGAGGACGAGCCGCGCCCTTTCCAGTTCGCCGTGCTCGGCGAGCAGCGAGCCCAGCTCGTTCCAGACGGACGCCGCGTACACCTCGCGGTCCGCCTCCACGATCTCCATGTGCCGCAGCGTCATGTCGGCCACCGACAGGGACAGCGTCTTCATGCCGAGGGCGCTCAGCAGCTTGGCCAGGTGGATGAGCTGTCCCGCCCGTAACTGCTGGGACCTGTCGGCGGGATCGGGCCTGCGGACGTGCTTCACACAGGCCGCGAGGCGGCCCTTGTCCTGCCGTCGCGGCCCGGCGGGGGCCAGGAGCATCTCTTCGGCGACGGCTATGGCGTCGTCGAGGTACCGCATCGTCGTCATGGTCCCCTCCCGGGAGGTCGCCGGCCCACGTGCCGGTTGCTGGGTCAGCGGCGTATCCAGTGCACTGCCACCACGGAGTCGTGGCCCGCTTTCTTGAGGGCCTCGGCCACGGCGGCACTGACCCGGAGCTTCTGCTCCGTCTCGGTCGCCTCCACCGAGTAGGGCCGGACGGCAAGGGGCCACTGGTCCCTCGCCAGGTCCTCGATCCGGAACCGGAAGCGGTCGAACTGCCGGACGGCCTCGCGGATCGTGCCGGCGTAGACCGTGTCGCCCGCCGTGCCGGCCGCCGCGCGCCGCTCGACGATGAGTCCCAGTACCGCCGTCGGGCGGTAGGGGTCGCCGCGCTCCACCGGGCTGCCCGCGTACATCCCGTAGTCGTCGAGGCTGGCGTGGCAGTTGAGGCGCAGGGCGCAGATCTTCACGCCCTTCTGGGGCTCGCCGTACTCGTAGGAGACGTCGGCCACGATGCCCGTCAGGACGTCGTCGGTCTCCGGGGGCTGGTGGGTCGCCTTCCACAGCTCGTCGCGGCGGGCGTCGTCGAAGCAGACTCCCGGGAGCTGGACGTCCTCGCCCTCGGCGAAGCTGAGGTTGAGCAGGGCGAGGTCGGACCGCCGGTCGTAGTCGAGGACCGCGCCCGTGACCTGTTTGCCGTCGGAGAGCCGGAGCATGACCGGGTCGAGGCCCTTGAGCTCGCGGGCCTTGAGGCAGTGCGCGGCGGTGAGGGCGAACTCCCGGGTGAGCCGCACGCCCGAGCCCCGACGGCAGCTCTCGTCCTGCCCGAGGCCTTCGTCCCGTCGGCAGTCGTCCCCCCGTCGGCATTCGCCGCCCTGGCGGCAGCCGCTCCGGAAGATCTCGATGAAGTGCTCGTCGTACACCGCGGACCAGCCCCCCGTCCGGACCCCTGAGCGAGACCCCTGAGCGAACCCCCGCCACCCCTGAGCGAACTCCCGCTTTCACCCGGAAGACGCCATGGTAGCCAGAATCGGTTGCCGTGGAATGGGCCTGTGGCACATCTCCTGGAATATTCGTCAGGGTCGGTCAGGAGTTCGTCCGGGGTCGATCGTGCGTCCGCGCCGTGGATTCGGCAGCCTGAACCGCTTCAGCCGCATCAACATCTTGCGTCTCGCGGAGATCCGTTCTGGATGGACCTCCGCGCGCAGCAGCGACAACAACCGGCGGTCGGCTTTCCGTGACTTCTTCACGGCCTTCTTGAACTCGACCCAGAATGCGTCGTTGTCGCTGATCCGGGGGTTGTTCTCGCGCTGGGTGTGCCATTTTCCCCAGGCGAGTTTCCACCGCCTGCGGGCGGCGAAGGCGTGCTTGCAGGCGGCGAGCAGCTCGTCGCTGCCGTAGATCTCCAGGCGGGCGAGGAGCGGGGACATGTCGTCGGTGGGGGCCGTCTCACCGGACCGCCGTTCGGGGAAGGTGCCGGTCCGCCGGACGGCCTCCCTGAGGTCGGCCATCCGTCTGACGACGATCATCACTTCGTCGTAGACGGCCATCCGCCGGTCCCACACGCGGTTCTCGCGCTCGCGTCTGGTCGTGGCCCGCTGAATGAGCCACGCGCTGGAGAACGTGGCCAGGGCACCGAACGCCGTGCCGGTGAGCGCCGCTTCGGCCGGAGTCAGTCCCATGGCGTCATCATGGCGCGCCGACGCCCCCGGCGAACCGGGAACGCCGGCCCTGCGTGCGGGCGGGGGGCGGGCTGCGCGTTCCGGACGGGCTACGCGTCCTTCAACTCCTGCCGCTGCCGCCCAAGCCCCTCGATCTCCAGCTCCACCACATCGCCCGCCCGCAGGTACGGCTTCGGCTCGGGCTGTCCCATCGCGACCCCCGCGGGCGTACCCGTGTTGATGACGTCGCCCGGGTACAGCGTCATGAACTGGCTCACGTACCGCACCACTTCGGCGACCGGGAAGATCTGGTCGGCGGTCGTGCCGTCCTGCTTCAGCTCGCCATTGACCCAGAGCTTCAGGGAGAGGGCCTGCGGGTCCTGCACCTCGTCGGCGGTGACCAGCCAGGGGCCCAGCGGGTTGAACGTCTCGCAGTTCTTGCCCTTGTCCCAGGTGCCGCCCCGCTCGATCTGGAACTCCCGCTCCGAGACGTCGTGCGCCACCGCGTACCCCGCGACGTGGGCCAGCGCCTCCTCGTGCGACTCCAGATAGCGCGCCGTACGTCCGATGACCACGGCGAGCTCGACCTCCCAGTCCGTCTTGACCGAGCGGCGCGGCACCAGGACGGTGTCGTCGGGGCCGACCACCGTGTCGGCCGCCTTGAAGAAGACGACGGGTTCGGCGGGCGGTTCGGCGCCGGTCTCCCGGGCGTGGTCGTGGTAGTTGAGGCCGATGCACACGACCTTGCCGATCCGCGCCACCGGCGGTCCGACGCGGAGCCCCTCGGCCGCGAGTACGGGCAGGTCGCCCGCGTCGGCGGCGGCCCTGATCCGGTCGAGTGCCGCCGCGTCGGCGAGCACGGTGCCGTCGAGGTCGGCGACCACGCCGGACAGGTCCCTGAGGGTCCCGTCGGCGTCCAGCAGCGCGGGGCGCTCCGCCCCCGCCGTACCGACTCGCAGCAGTTTCATGGTCAGTCTCCCTTGGTCGAGCGTGGCCCGGCCGATGGGGTGCGGCCATCGGAGGATTGGTCGATCCTCCAAGGTCCCTGTGCCGTATGCAATACCCGGTTCACGTACTGGACCGTTACCCGGCGGTAGCCAGCGCTCCCGCTCCGCCCGGCATGTCCCGGTACAGCACCGCCCGCTCGACCGCGCTCCACGTCGTACTGGTCACCACGTACAGCGCGGCGGCCAGCGGCACCACGGCCACCGTGAACAGAGTCATGAACGACATCAGCGGCATCACCTTCGTGATCGCGCCCATGCCGGGCACCTGCTGGTCCCCGGCCTGCCCCTGCGGCAGCGGATTCGCGCTCATCTGCACCTTGGTACGCCGGTAGTTGAAGGTGGCGACGGCGGCGACGACCGCGAACAGCGCCACGTAGACGAGACCCTGCGCCCCGAAGACCCCGCCGTCGGCCAGCGCGTCCGTCCACCGGCCGCCGAGCGGCGCGGCGAAGAGGGTGTGGCCGAGCAGCGCGTTCGCCTCGCCGCCGATGCGGGAGCTGGAGAAGAGGTGGTAGAGGAGGAAGAAGGCCGGCAGCTGGAAGAGGCTCGGCAGGCAGCCGGAGAGCGGCGACACCTGCTCCTTCCTGTGCAGTTCCAGGACGGCCCGCTGGAGCTTCTCGGGGTTCTTGGCGTGCTTCTTGCGCAACTCCGCGATCTGCGGCGACAGCTTGGCGCGCGCCTTCTGCCCGCGGGCCGCGGCGCGCGACAGCGGGTGTACGAGGAGTCGTACGCAGGCGGTGAACAGGACGATCGCGGCGGCGGTCGCCGAACCGTGGAAGAACGGGTCGAGCAGGTCGGCGATGTGCTCGACGAGGCCGGCGAACAGGGACATGAACGCGGACATGAGATCGGACATGGAGAAGCCCTCCGAGGGGTTCCGTCGTGCCGGAAGGAGAAGGCGACGGAAGACGTCGCGTCGGCGTGACGGCCCACGAAGGGTCGGGGCAGGGGCTGTTGCTGTGGTGCGGGATCCCCTACGCGGCCGTCAGGAGGAGACGGCCGGGTGCTCGGGGGCGCCTGCGGCCCCGGGCGTCGGGGTCGCGTTGCGGCAGGAAGGCGGTGCGCATCTCGCGGTCGCGGATGGCCGTGCGCACTCTGGTGCGGGGCACGGCGGGCGCGCAGCGCGCGGCGATCACGGAGCAGGCAGCGAGCGCGGAGCCCGCGGCGGCGGTCGCGGCGAGCGCGACGGCGGAGGCCAGGCCGCCGGTGTCGACGAGGACGACCTCGACGAGGAGGAACAGGAGGAGCAGGGCGGGGCGTGCGGCTGCTTTCCAGCCACGGATCACGTCGCGCATGTCCCCCCTCCTCACATCTGTCGTACTGCCGTTCAGCGGTACTGCCGTTTATACAGGATCGAGGTCGACCGGCTGAAGGAGCCTGCGGGGCCGGGCGAGCGCCCGGCTGACCGGATCCGCCGGCTCCGGATCGAGTCCGGGGCCGGGCAGCATCTCGACGTCCGCGACGGGGACGGGCCCGCCGCAGGCCGGACAGTCCCCCACGAGGCCCAGTTCCGTGCCGCACCGCGCGTGCCGGAAGTACCGCAGCGGCGCGGTGCCGGGGATGTGATCGCGCCCCCACAGGCCGAGTGCGCGCAGGGCGGGCCACAGGGCCTCGCCGCGCTCCGTGAGCACGTACTCGTGCCGTCTTGGCGCCTCGGCGCACGGCCGCTTGTCGAGGACCCCGGCGGCGACGAGCGCCTGGAGGCGCGCGGCGAGGACGGCGCGCGGGATGCCGAGGTGGACGAGGAAGTCGTTGTACCGCCGCACTCCGTAGAGGGCGTCGCGGACGACGAGCAGCGTCCAGCGCTCGCCGACCACCTCCAGCGCGCGGGCGATCGAGCACTCCTGCGCCGCGTAGTCCTTGCCGAGAGCCATGGCCCCACTCTAACCACTTTTCCCATACGAGGTTCAATGAACGAACTTCGGATGCTACGGTCACTCACCTCACCGAGTTCATTGACTGAACCTCGAAGGGCTGACCCATGTCCACCCGGCTCGTCCGCACGCCGACCACCGCTCCGTCGACCGCCCCCGCACCACCACCCGGCGCCCGCACGCCCACCGCGCCGCGCGCCGGCGCCACGCTCGCCGTCACCAGCGCCGCCACCGCCGTGGCCCTCATGACGTACACCGCGCCGATGATCACGCTCCCCGACACGGCCGCCGCCCTGCACACCCCGCTCTCCGCCCAGGCCTGGCTGCTCAACGGCACACCGCTCGGCCTCGCCGCCGTGCTCCTGGTCGCGGGGAGCCTCGCCGACGACCACGGCAGGCGCCGGATCTTCCTCTCCGGCACCGTCGCGCTCGGCATCACCACCGCACTCGCCGCGCTCGCCGATTCGACCTGGCTGTTCACGCTGGCCCGCGTCGCCCAGGGCGCGGCGAGCGCGGCGATCCTCGCGAGCAGCCTCGGCCTGCTCGTGCACGCGTTCCCCGCGGGGCCCGGCCGGATCAGGGCGACCGGCATCTGGGGCGCGTTCGTCAGCGGCGGCATCGCCGCGGGCCCGCCCGTCGCGGGCGGCATCGCGAGCCTGGGCCCGGACGGCTGGCGCTGGGCGTACGCGGTGCTCGGCCTCGCCGCACTCGTGGTCGCCGCCTTCGTCCCGCGGGCCGTGACGGAGTCCCGCGCCGCGCACCCCGGCCGCCCGGACCTGGCGGGCGCGTCGGCGCTCGGCCTCGCCCTGACCTCCTTGGTGGCCGCGCTCACCCTCGGCAGGGACGGTTGGCTGCGCGCGCCGGTGGGCGTGCTCCTCGCCGTGACGGTCGCCCTGCTCGCCGCGTTCGTGGCCGTGGAGCGCCGCGGCAGGAACCCGATGCTCGACCTCGGCCTGCTGCGCCGCCCGCTCTTCCTGGCCTCGACGACGGGCGGCCTGTTCACGGGCTTCTCCGTGATCGCCCTCTTCAGCTACCTGCCGACCCTGCTCCAGCACACGCTGGGCCTGTCGACGATGCACGCGGCCTGGCTGTTCGTGATCTGGTCGGGCACGTCCTTCGTGGCGGCGCTGCAGGCCAGGCGTCTCGCGGGCCGGGTCTCACCCCGCCACCAGCTGGCCGTCGGCTTCGCCCTGCACGCCGTCGCCGTCCTGACCATGCTCGGCGCGGCCGGGGGCGGCTCCTGGCTCCGGCTGCTGCCGGGCCTCGTCCTCTCGGGCGTGGGCAGCGGCCTGCTGAACGCCGCGCTCCCGCTGCTCGCGGTCGAGTCCGTGCCGGCCGAGCGCGCCGCGATGGGCTCGGGCGCCAACAACACGGCGCGCTACATCGGTTCAGCGGCGGGCGTTGCGCTGATGATCGCGGTGTCGACGTCCACGGACGACCTCGCGCACGGCGCGGACGTGGCGATGGCGGTCTCGGCGGGCCTCGGCCTGCTGGCCGCGGTCATCGTGCTGCTGCTGAGGGAACGGCGGGGCTGAGAACATCCTCGTCACCGAGCGGATCGCTCGCGAGCACGTCCGCGTCCGGCCGCTCGTCCACACGACCGGCCGGACCGACGTACGTCACGGTCAGCGCCACGGCGAGATTGACGGCGAGCGCGACGATCCCCGCGTTCACCCCGAAGACGGGGTCGTGCTCGCTGAAGACGAGCGCGCACACGATCCCGACCCCCACGACGAGCCCGCTCAACACCCCGGCCAACGTCAGCTTCCGCCACACCAGACCCAGCAGCAGCATCGGTACGAGCTGGGCCATCCCCTCGTAAGAGATGAGAGACAGCCGTACGAGGGTGTTGGGCGCCCCGTAGGTCAGGGCGAGGGCGAGCGCGCCCGCGACGACGACCACGCCCTGCGAGGCGAGCTTCTGCCGCTGCGGAGTACGCCACCGGGGCAGCAGCGACAGCACGCTGCTGCCCCACATCGTCCCGATGACCAGCATGAACACGGCCATCGGCACGATGGACGAGAGCGCGGCCGCCACCCCGATGAGGCCGACGGCCCAGGCGGGCAGCGAGTCGACGACCAGCTTGAAGAGCGCGAGGTTGGACTCGGCGCCGACGAGCCCCGGCACGACGAAGAGCGCGGCCATGCCGAGGAGCATGGGCACGAAGAGCAGCACGTTGTAGGCGGGCAGCCAGATGGCGTTGCGCCGCAGCCCGTCCGCGCTGCGGGCGCCGAGGTAGCCGGCGACGGTGGTGGGGAAGATGACGACGGTGAGCGCGTTGAGAAGCGAGGTCGTGGCGAACCACGCCTCTCCGTAGGCGCTGCCTCCGCTCCCCGGCAACGTCAGCCAGTCGCTCTTCTCTCTCACGACCCGGTCGAGGAACGGCCCGTATCCGTCGAAGTAATGCAGGGGTACGTAGACGGCGAGGAAGGCAAGAGTCCCCACGACGAGGACGTCCTTGAGCACGGACACCCAGGCGCTGCCGCGCAGCCCGCTCACCACCACGAACCCGGTCGTGACCGCGAAGCCGATGAAGTAGGCCCAGTTGAGGCTGATGGCACCGTAGGAAATGGTGGAGACGACCACGCCCATGCCGGTGATCTGCAGCTGGATGTACGGCAGCAGGAACACGGTGGCGAGCAGGGCGACGCCCGCGCCGAGCCACGGCCGCCCGTACCGGTGGGCGACCATGTCGGAGATGCTGACCAGCCCGTGCCGCCGGGCGTAGGCCCACAGCATGGGCCCGACGACGTACCCCACGGCGTAACCGCAGGACATGTACGCGACGACGTACAGCACGGGCGCCCCGTAGTTGTACCCCCAGCCCGCCGCCCCCAGATAGCTGAAGCTGGTGTAGCCCTCCCCCGCCATCAGCACCCAGATGAACACGGCCCCGAGGCTGCGCCCGCCCACGGACCACTCGGCGATCCCGCCCTGCCGCCCGCGCCCGCGCACGGCGGCGAGGCCGAGGGCGACGGTGCCGGCCATGAAGACGCCGAAGACGAGGGTGGCGACGGCTCCGTCACTCATGCCTGTTCCTTCCCCTGCTGTCGGCCCTTCCTTCGATCCCCTCGGTGGGCCAGCCACACGCACAGCGGCGTGAGGAGGGTCGCGCAGAGGAGCCAGAAGAAGAGGAAGGGCAGCCCGAGGACGACGGGCCGGACGCGGTTGGCGAGGGGCAGGGCCCCGAGGTACAGCACGAAGGGTCCGAGGAGCCAGAGGAGGTGAGGGCGGGACAGGTATGACGGGGGTCGGCGAGCGATCACGAGAGCCGACCCTATCCGGGCCTACGCGGGCCTATCCCGGCCTGCGCGGGCCTACCCGGACTTACCTGGGCCTACCCGGGCCTACCCGGGCCGCATGGACCGCAGCTTGCCCCAGACGACGAGCCGGTATTTGGAGGTGTACTCGGGGGTGCAGGTGGTGAGCGTGATGTAGTACCCGGCGTCGCGATACCCGTATCCCTTGCGCACGTCACTGCGGGGCACGCTCCGGATGACACCGCTGTCGCGGGCGGAGGTCCGCGCCAGGGTCTTGTCGACGACGTACGTGTAGCGGGCGTCCGCGGTCCGGACCTCGATCTCGTCCCCGCGCCGCAGCCGGTTGATGTACCGGAAGGGCTCCCCGTGGGTGTTGCGGTGCCCGGCGAGAGCGAAGTTCCCGGCCCGGCCGGGCTGGGCGGTGCGGGGATAGTGCCCGGCGTACCCCTGATTGAGCACGGCCCCCTTGCTCACGCCCTCGCCGACGGGGACGCGGATGCCGATGCGGGGGATGCGGAGGACGGCGTAGGCCTGGTCCCAGCGGGGCTCGGATGCGCCGGACGCCGCGGCCGACTCACCGGTGGCCCCCGCGGCTGGGCGGCCGCCGCGCGAAGATGGTCGGTCACCACCTCCCGAAGAGGCCCGGGGAGGGGACCCCGAGGGCCGCCCGGAACCGGCGGCCGGACCGGGCTCCCCATCAGGGGAAGCGGCCCACGCCTCCTCCAGGGCCTCGACCTTCCGCTCGGCGGCGGCGCGGGCCTGCCGGTTGGTCCACCAGAGCTGATGGGCGACGAGGAGGAGCAGGACGACCCCGAGGGTGACGGCGACTTCGGCGCTGTTCCAGAGGAGTCGTAGGCCGAGGGGGCGAGGCGGGCGGGGCCCTTGCTGTGGACGACGCGGGCGGCGCCCTTGCTGAACGACGGGCACGCGACTACGCACAAGGCCTCCTCCGCACCCGATGTCTCCCGGCACCCCGGAGGGCCGACGTTCTCCGGCGGACCGAGGGACCGACGGTTCCCCAGCAACCCGGAGGGGCCGACGTCCCCCCTGCGCCCTCGCAAGCCGACGCCCCCGGCGGCCCGGAGGATAGGCCCTGCACCGGCAACAATCCATGGCCGAACCGGAGCAGCACCCGCACGGACCTCGCACCGACTCCGCACCGACCCCGCCCCGACCCTCCTGCGGGAGGCACGCTCGGCAGTACCGTGTCCCGTATGCGCCCCGAGAAGCCTGCTGCCGCCGACCACGTCGACGTCGACCACATCGCCGAAGCCGCGCGCCTGGAACGCACGGCCGACCTGTATCCGGAGGACGCCGAACAGCTCCTCATCCAGGCCGCGGCCCACCTCGAACTGGCCGGCGCCCGCGACCGCGCGACGACGCTCTACGACCGCCTCCTGTCTCCCTCCGCGCCGCACCCCCCGTCGGCTCCCCTCCTGATCCGCGCGCTGAAGGCCTCGAACCTCTGGGAGTACGGCCACGAGGCCGAGGCCCGCGCGATCATCGACGGAGTCCGCACGGCGTCGCCCCGGGACCCGGCACCGTGGGTGATCGTGGCGGAGTCGCTGGAGGCACACGACGAACTGGAACAGGCACAGGCCACCTTCACAGAGGCGGCGTCCCTCCTGATCCCCGCCACCACGACGAACCCCCCGTACGCGACGCACCCGCTCCTCTTCGGCCGCCACCGCGTGCGCCGCCTCCTGGGCGCGGAGCACGACGAGTGGGACGCGCTCGCGGACCGCGTCTCGACGGCCTCCGTCTCCCTGGACGAACTCCACGACCCGAAGCGGACCTGGTCCCTCGGCTCGGAGAACCCCGCGGAACTCCGCGCGGAGATCGCCCGCATCCAGGCGGAGTTGGGCTCCTACCGCGAGGCGCTGTCCCGCCCGTTCCCCGTGGCAATCCTCCACTGGCCGGCCGCGGAACTGACAGAACTCCTGACGGCATACCCGTCCCTGACCTCGGAGTACCCGTCCCACGAGGCCCACCTGTCGACCATAGAGTCCTCCCTCCGCGAACTCTCCACCTCCGGCACCCCGAACCTCGGCATCGTCACAGGCACAGTCCCCTCCTACGAAGCCTTCGCCGCCTCAGAAGCCACATCCCCGGAAGACCCGTCCCTCCTCCCCCAGTACGCAACGACACTGGCGGCCCGAGGACGAGCGGTCCCTTGGCCACCGGAGCGCGGTGGGATGTGTTGGTGTGGGTCGGGACGCGCGTATGACGCTTGCCACGGAAGCGATTGATGCCTGCCTTGATGCACGGAGCTAGCAGCCACGCGCTACTGCTCTGAGGGACTTGCCTGGCGCCGTCTCGATTCGGCTCGGCCTCGCCCTTATCGCAACGAGTGAAACCTCAGGACTGCATGTCAGAGAAGAACGAACGAAGGCCTCTCCCGGACCCGGCCAGCGCGGAGTTGCGGGGGTTGATATCGGATGCCGAGACGCGAGCCGTTTACGACGTGCTCTACCAGGCGCGGGAAGAACCGCTGGCGATGCCTGCTATTAGGGAGCGTGTCAGCGCCCTTACCGGTAAATCCAACCTGCAGATGGACCGGAGGCTTCGCTCACTGCGTACGCACTTCGATGTGCCCGCACGGCGAGTACCCGAGAAGAGAAACCTGTTCGTCTATCCATTGCTGGGATGGAACCCCGATGCCGACAAGCGGACCACCCGGAAGAACATTCCAGGGTCGGTACGCGCCCTGGTCCATCACACTTACGGAAACCGTTGTGCCGCTTGCGGCCGCACACCCAAAGACGACCAGGTGAAACTGGTCATCGACCATATGGTTCCTCTTGACCTAGGGGGGACTAACGACCCCGAGAATCTCCAACTGCTCTGCGATGAGGACAACCACGACAAGCAAGCCCTCTTCGCGGACCATCAGGAGAACGCCGACGCCCTCCGGAAATCGCTCAGCCTCCCGGAAGTCCATCTGCGAATCGGAGAGTTACTCAAGGCCATGGCGGGAGAAGATGTTCCAAAAGAACTGATCGTCCTCGTGGCCCGTGAGGAGAACAACGGCGACCCCACCAAACGCATGCGCGAACTCCGTTCCCTCGGCTGGATCATCAAGAATTCCCAGCGCAAGAAGGGGCGACGTGTCCTCTCGTTCTACCGGCTAGAGCACTGGGAGCCTTGGCCCCCTGGAGGACCTCAAGCCGCAGTCGTCAGGCTTGAGCGCGCACGCAGGCGAGCGAAGCGCGCGCAAAAGGCGCCTTCCGGGACAGATCTTAGGAGCACGGCCGTTGAGTGATCCACAGCCATGGTTCCCACCAGAAGGATCATGGGCATCGTCCGCAGCTAGGCGCCGCAACATGCAGGCGATCCGGAGTCGGGACACCAAGCCTGAACGATTGATCAGACGGCTCGTTCACGCCCATGGCCTTCGGTATCGAGTGGCGACGCGTCCACTGCCCGACCTTCGCCGGACAGCAGACATGGTCTTCCGGCCGACGAAGGTCGCAGTGTTCATCGACGGGTGCTATTGGCACGGATGCCCTGAGCACTACGTTTCACCAAGGACCAACTCCGGCTACTGGTCCGACAAAGTGAAGCGCAACATAGAGCGCGACCGGGACACCGACCGGCGCCTGACGGAAGCCGGTTGGCTCGTCTTGCGCTTTTGGGAGCATACGCCTGCTGACGAGTCGGCAGCTGAAATCATCCGGCTGGTATCGGAGCGGCGCGAAGCCCCATCAGATGATGGTATCGAGTCCTGACGCATAGGTTGTTCCGTCTGGTTCCAGATCGCCCTTAGGCGGGGACCAAACGGTGCCCGTACGCTCCAGCGCTTCCTTAATCGAAAGCCCTACCGCCTCAGCGACAGGCGGAGGAAATGCATTCCCCACCTGCCGGTAACGAGCCGTCTTACGGCCGGCGAAGCGCCAACTGGGCGGAAAGCCCTGAATGATCGCCGCCTGTTCGACAGTGAGCATGGGACCGACGAGCTTGGCTTCCGGGACGCTGACCGCCAGGTCCTTATTGCCAAGGTCCCTTTCGAGATTGGGTTCATGCTCGTCGTTGGCGACACCCATCCCGTTCACACCAAGAGCCGCCCAGGCCCTCTTAGCGCGGGTAGGCCCAAGGTCGGCTCCACCGTGCTTCTTGGAACCACCCACCAGGGTAGGCGCTACCGTTCCAGCCTCAGTGGCTTTCTTTAGCCATTTCTCGAAACCTTCGGGCCTTCCCGCCTTAGTGAAGCGGCGCTCCATCGTGACCTTCAGCGCCTGCGCCACTGTCTTAAGCTCACGCTTCGGCTCAGGCCAGTCGAATCCTCGGTAGCAGTCCTCTCGGATCGCTACCAGGATCGCACGAGGGCGAAGCTGCGGAACCCCAAAATCGGCGGCCTCTAGGAGACGCCATCCGCAAACGACATACCCCTCGTCACGCAATTCTTGCTTAATCGACTCTCGGTATTCGGAAAATTTATCGAAAGGCCTAACAAGCCCGGCGACATTTTCGATCATCACGGCACGCGGCCCCAGCTCGCGTACCAGTCTCAGCATTTCCGGAAAGAGGTCCCGCTCATCATCTTTCCCAAGTTGTTTTCCGGCTACAGAGAAAGGAGGGCAGGGAACACCGCCGGCTAGGAGATCAAGCTCCTCTTCCTCCCTTACTTCGAACGTGAAATCCTTTACGTCCATGGAGAGAATTTGGCACTCTTTCGCCTCTTCCTCCCCCCATGCCTGCAGCTCCGCCACATTGAGCTGCAGCGTCGCGGCCGCGTGCTTGTCGATCTCGACAAGTGCTAGGTGCCGGAAGCCGGCCTCGTGGAGGCCGACCGCCTGGCCTCCGGCTCCCGCGCAGATCTCAATCGAGGTCAGCGGCTGGCCGCTGGAACTCATCGAACGCCTCCCGGTGGTGTAGCTACAGACACGCAAGTGTCGCATCCACAGACACTGGAACCAGCCCTCGTTGCAGCTTTCCCGGTATGCGTCAGCTCTTGAGCAGGGCCTCCAGGTCCCGCCTGACTTCGTCCCGCAACTCCGCTGGCAGCTGCCGGTACATCCCCCAAGCGCGCTCTGCGCCGTTCAGCGGTCTCGCGTCGGCAGCCATCCACAGCAGCAGGTCCTTCTTGAACCGCACCGGCAGCTCCTTCACCCTGTCCCACACCTGCTCACGCGTCATCTGCGTGCCAGTCAGGTGCCTCACCGTCTCGTTGCAGCGGGCGCATTCGGTGATCAAGTCCTCGGGATTCGCCCCACCGCCAGACTTGTGCGGGTTCACATGCCCCAGCGTCAGTCGGGCGCGAGACCCCGGCTCACCCGGATACTCCTCTGCCGCGGCCACACCACATCGACGGCACATATGGCCGTCACGCTCGAAGACGAACCGACGGGTCTTCGCACTGATCTGCCTCAGGCCCGCCGCGCGATGCTCCCTCTCCCAGACCGGGAGGCCGATCTTTTCCAGGTAGAGCTCATCGGCTTGCAGGCTTGGCTTGTCACGGTAGGTCTTGATGTCCCAGCCCGCAGGCCGCAGATCTCTCATGCGGCGATCCACCTGCTCAGAGCCCGGGATGGCCGTACGCAAGGCCTGCTTCTTGAACGTCCGCCCCTCACCGACCTCGTCCCGGAGCCACAAAGCCACCCTCACGCGAGTACCGAGCGCTTCGTCACGCCAGTTGAGTCCGCTGTCCACGACTTCCCCACCCTCCGATCGAACATCCGTCCAGTGCATCCTTCGTTCGCGGGCAGACACTAGCTTGCCGTTACTTGCCGCGGCAAGTAACGGCAAGCTGGCACCGAGTAGGTCATCTGCCGTCCGTGCACACCGAAGGGCAACCCCGTGACGCAAAAATCGGTCCCTCGCCATTCCTGTGTGGAACTCTGCGCAGGCGCAGGGGGTCAGGCGCTCGGTCTGGAGCGAGCAGGATTCCATCACGAAGCGCTGATTGAACTGGATGCGGATGCATGCCGCACCCTGCTCACCAACCGGCCACCCTGGAATGTTCTGCAGGCAGATGTCCGGTCGCTACACACAGCTCCCCTTACCGGCATGCGGCGGCCTGATCTCCTCGCGGCGGGAGTGCCCTGCCCGCCCTTCTCGCTCGCCGGCCAACAGCTGGGGGCCGACGACGACCGTGATCTCTTCCCGTACGTCCTGTCGCTGACGGCACTGATCAGGCCGCGAGCCATCCTCATTGAGAACGTGAAAGGCCTCCTTCAAAGCAAGTTCTCTGACTATCGGTCCAAGGTGATCCGGGAGCTCTCGGCCCTCGGCTACAGATCGGAGTGGAAACTGCTGTACGCCCGGGATTTCGGAGTCCCCCAACTCCGCCCACGCGCAATCCTCGTAGGCATGGAATCCCACCTCTTCGAACACTTTCAGTGGCCGGATGGCCCTTCTCACGCCGCTGATGCCGCGTTCGTGGGAAACGTCCTTCGCGAATCGATGGCGTCCCGCGGGTGGGAACTGGCGGATCTCTGGGCCGCGCAGGCCCAGAAGATCGCCCCCACCCTGTGTGGCGGCTCCAGGAAACACGGTGGTCCTGATCTCGGCCCTACGCGCGCACGGCAGGCATGGGCGAAGCTAGGCGTAAATGGGTCGAGCGTAGCTGACGCACCCCCTGCCCCAGGTGAGCTACTTCCGGTGAAGCTAACCGTTGGACAGTTGGCCCTCCTGCAAGGATTTCCCCCAGAGTGGGAATTCCAGGGCTGCAAGACATCTACATACCGGCAGGTGGGCAATGCGTTTCCACCACCGGTCGCTGAAGCCATGGGCCGCGTGATCACAGATGCGCTGGATCATGCGGACGGCACGGTTGAGAACGGTTCCATGCCCCAGAGCGGCATAAAGGGTGCCGCAACCGCCGGGAGGAACCGACTGCCGTCACCTCTCACCAAGCCCGGCGTCATTGCGTCCGCAGGCACCGAATAGCGGACGGATTCCCACGCACCGCGCATATCTCGGTCCGCAGGGGCGGCATAGCTCAACCATTCCCTGTCGACGGTCACCACATGGAGGGCTTGCTCTTGGACGCCGATCAAGACGGCCACCAAGAGCCAGTTCTCATCCCGGCACATCACCTCGTATTCGTTGCGAGTGAGGTGAATGACAAGACGTGTAGGGTCAGTTGTGGCTTTGACTTCTAAGTGCGCTACTACGCCGTCACGAGACTCAGCTTCGATGTCATACCCAAGTGCGTCGGAGACAGCGGCGGCATGCACGATTCGTGCCGCATCACCGCGCTTGAGCAACCTCAGGACCGCCACCTCCCCGACTGTCCCAACAATCCGGCGGGCGGCTTCGGCAGACTCGTCCCACTTCATCTGCGCGATCCGGCTCGCCGCTGCGCTGTCCGGGTCTTCGTATCCAGCGACTCGCACCGCGGGTCGGCCGCGCCAATCCAAGAGCCCGGTACGGTGAAGCCACCTGAGGCCAACGGCGTACTGCTCCGGTGTGAGGTCCGCGTAATCCGGATGGTGTGTGAACAAGGTCCTGGCTCGCGGCACATCAGCGATGCGGAGTATCTCCAGCCAGCGAATGGCCGCTCGCCGCGTCCCTTCACCGAGCAGCATGAGAATCAATGTGCCGGAGGAGAGCGCGAACGTCCGCCATGTCCATTCCCGCGGCGAGAGAGGGTTCCTCCTGCAGGTCGGCGAGCTGCTGCACGGACGGATCATCCAGGATCTTGCCCATGAATTCGAGCTTCTCTCCCAGCCGCAAGGCCACCACGTCGTCTATCGTCGCCTCGGCCGCTAGTGCCGTGACCCGTGTTTCTGTTCCAGGAGCAAGTCCAAGTCGATGGATACGGTCGAGACTCTGCAGGAACCGGCCGGCCATAAAGTCACGGTCCACGTACACAGCGTCATGGCAGACCTGGTGAAGGCTGATGCCCTCACCCAGAGTCGCGGGGTTGGAGAGCAGCACATGACAGTCAGGGTCCTCCCTGAACCGCTTGAGCTGCTCCTCACGGTCAGGGGTCCCACCGTGCACCACGGCTGGCTGATAGGCGGCGAAGAGCCGCTCCATTGTGGTGAGGCTACGGACGAACGTCGTCCATACCAGCGTCTTGCGTCCCATAGCTGCGTTCTCCGCCACGATGGTGAGCGCCTCCTGGTATTTCGGAGACAGCTCATAGTCCGGCAGCTGTCTGAGGAGTGCGTACAGGGAGTCGGTCTGCGGCACCTCCAAGGGCGGCACGCGATAGTCGAGGGGCGCGTACCGGCTCTCTCCCTCTAAGAGCAAGGCAGGACTAGTCGCCGCCATAAGCAAGCGCAGCATCGCTTTGCCCAGAGCGTCAAAGTCCTCCCGCCCGGCCTCGGCCCGCGCGGTGTAGCGGCCTACAAGCGCGTCGTACACCTCCCGGTGCAGCGACGGCAGCGCGACGTAACGAATGCGTGTCTCGAAGGGAGGAAGCCCAAGCTCGTTCTTGGTCGTCCGGGTGAACAAGGGTCGCAGCACCGTACTCGCGTGGGCGAGGTCACCGCCGGCCACAGCGTTGGTCACAACCCGGCGGCCGTGTCCCGGCCAGACGAAGGACAGCAGGTTCTCCAGGTCACGGGCCCCATTGGGGGCAGGTGTTCCGGTAAGGATGAGACGTCGGCGCGCCAATGGTCCGAGTGCCATGCAGGCACTGCCATAGATGCCGCGCGCCCCGAGCTTCATGCGGTGCGCCTCGTCGAGGATGATCATTGACGGTGCGCTTCGAAGCCAGGTGGCGAGCCCGGCGAGAGACCGGTCAAGTCGCTCGTAGTTCACGATCAGCACGTCCGTGCCCGGGTCAGGATTGCCCTTCATAACCCTGGCGGCGAGCGGCTCCTTGAAGCACTCCGCACTTTCATAAGCCCAGGATTCATAAGCGGACTTGGGGCTGACGACGAGCAGTCGGCGCACGTCCCCCCGTTCCCGCATCGCGGCGAATACCGCTAGGCCGACACGGGTCTTACCGGCCCCTGGCACGGAGAAGTTCGCACCATGCTGCAGGGACAGAAGACGCGCGATATCCCGCCGCTGGAAGTCGGTGAGATCCGCGCGCCACTCGGGCCCGAGCTCGTCCAGCACAGTGTCTGCCGTTACGGCGGAAGCCGCGTCAGAGTCCTCCAGCCACTGCTCAGCGCGCTCAGCGTCGTCGAGCACACCACCGACAAGGGTTGCCAGCTCCTCTTCCCACTCCACGTCCGGGGAGGGCCAGACGGTCAGCGCCTCAAGTCCGGTGAGGAAGTCATCGAGGTCTACTTCCATTGACAGCAGTGTGCGCTGCCCGGCCGCGGGGAATCGCGCTGCCAGCTTGGCGAAATCGCCTTCCCGTCCTGGCGCTGCACGCAGAACGGCACGTGTGCGTGTGACATCGGAAGCGATTCGCAGAGAGGGTTCCGCGGCCGCTGTCACATGCCCTCCTTCTTGACCGACTCCCGGAGCCACGAAACGCCGTCACCAGGCGCCTTGATGCTGCGCTGCGTCACTACCGCAAGCTTCGTCAGAGTCTCTCGCAGGGTCAGGACCGCCTCGTCGAACGCCTCCTCGTCAAGGCTGCCGGAAGCCTTGGCGAGCGTAAGGTCGGTGATGCACTGCTCGATGTCCTGACAGGCGTCGGTGATGCGGTCCTGTGCCGCTTGCTTGCGCTTGCGGACCCGGGCGTCCTTTCCTGCCGGTTCCAGGGCTTCCTCAACTGCCACGCGCGCAGCACCGAACATCTCAACAGCCGTCTTGCTGCGCTCCGTGAGCAGGCCGTCCTCCGCGGTCTCAACCGCCTTGGCTTTCAGGATCGCATCCGTCAGCGCCTTGGCCTTGGCGACCCTTGGGGCGGCCGGCTTCATGGTGCGGTTGAGCCCCGGGATCGCTACCGCCGCCGGAGCATCGCTCTCTGTCTTCATTGCGTCCGGTAGCTTCTTGTCCAAGTACCTTTCCCTGAAGTCAGGTTCGATCAGCCGTACGTCAGTTTTGGAAAACCCCAGGACGATAGCAGCAAGACGCGTCTCTTTTAGAACCTCCGCGTTGTCTTTGCTCACCTCAGATTCCTTGGCGTATCGACGATACAGCTCACGAAGCTTTTCCTGATGCTGCTCGAAGTCCAACAGCCGCAGCTGCGCTCCGCCATCCTGGGACCGCTCAATCAGGTCACGCAGGCACGAGAGAATCCACAGATCCTGTTCACACGTGCTGGCGCGGATGCGGAACTCCCGGGCCACGTCGGCTAGCGTACGGCCCATGAGGTGCTGCTCCTCCATGGCTAGCAGCCGGTTGATGTACGAGTAGTTACGGCGCTGGTCCGGTCGAAGCTGAAGAGACAGCTCCACCGCATTGATGTCGTCCCAGGTGCACGACTCCGGCAGCACACCCACCCGGATGTTCGCGACTCCCAACTTTTTGAGTGCCGCGCGCCGGGTGTTGCCGTTAACCAGAATGCCCTCACGCGTGATAAGCCCGGGCTCGTTCTGACGGTAGGCGCGGAGGCTCTCCAGCAAGTCATCGAAGTCGGGGTCCCTCTTCGAAGGATCTGCCGGCAGCATTTGCAACAAGTAGTCCAGGTAGTCCTGGCTTGCTGGCGCCCATGGCTCTCGGTCCAATAGCTCGTCCTGCACGGGATCGTGGCTCCGCTGAGCACGGATGCGATGCGTCCCCGGGTTGTAGTAGAGCGACTCCACCGGCATGTCGATGACCTCGACATGCAGTGGCTGCGTCCGCCACTCAACGGTGAGTGTCTCCCGGACTCCATTCCCGCCTGCCATGTCCTTGAGGCGCTGTTCGACCAGCGCCCTGTTTTCCTCCGCTAGCGGCGGCCGGCCGAATTCCTTAGTCACCAAAATCTCCTCAGAAGCGTTCAGGGTTGTTAGTGCTGGCTGGGGCCATGCTCTCTACCTGTGGTAAGACAGCATGGCCCCAGCATCGACGAAAAGTTGCGCCGACTACTCCGCCGGCGGCTTCAGGGCATCACGGACCTTCGCCCTCGACTCTTCGGGAAGCGTGCGGTAATCGGCCCAGAACACCTCTGCCGTACTGAACTCACGCTGGTCCCGCTCCATCCACGCTGAGAGCATCCTGCGGTCCAGGCCGCTGAGACGCTCGACGCGGTCCAGCATCTCGCCCAGGTCCGTCACGGCACCACGCCCACCCACCCGGCAGCGGTTGCACTCGGCTACGAGCTCAGTCTTCTCAGTACCGTTCGACTGCCGCACCACGCGACGAGCGATGTCGATCTGGGCGGACTCGTAGGTGCCGGCGTAGACCTCACCCGGGGCGATGCCACACGACCGGCAGAAGTGTCCGTCCCTTGCCAGCACTTCACGCCGACGGGTCTGAGTGATCGAGGTTCCAGGGCGTGTCCCCTTGCCCGGCTGCCACACCGGTTCCCCCTGCTTGACGAAGCGCTGTTCATGCTGACCCAGGGAAGCGTCCTCGCGGTTCGTGTCGATCTGCCAGCCGTGATCCCGGAGATCACGGACCCGGCGATCAGCCTGGCTGACCCCCGGGAACGCCGCCTTCACGTCTTCCTTGGTGAAGACGTTCCCCTCGCCCACGACGGTCACCAGCCACAGGCCGGCACGCTTCATCGTGCCGAGCTTCGTGTCCGTCCACGACGGCATGTCCACCTCGTACTCCTCACGTCAGGTCTTTTCGTCCCCACCGAAGCCAGCGGTCAGCTCGGTTGTGGCCAGCACTAGGACCCTGACGCAGAGACGCCCGCAAAATCCATACCGATCGCGGAATTGCGGCAGTGCAAGATGTTGCACCACCGCAATCGACGAAATTTCTATTCGACCTGGTTGTGGCCAGAGCAGTATGGAAGGTCTACGCAAACTTCCAGCATCGGCAGCGAAGGGCTGGCATGACCAAGAGACCCGTACGCAGGTTCACCCAACGCGGTGGGCCTGCACCGAGAATCAGGAAGGCGTTCTTCTCTGCCTTCAGCGAGACCGTGGAGGCCGTCGACCTCCCCCACAAGGTGATCGCGAGCAGAGCGGCTGTGGGTCTGTCCACCATCTCTTGTTACAAGGGCGAGCGGGTACCGGGGGAGCCAGAGACGCTGGAGCGCATCTACAAGGTCCTGAAGGAGGAAGCGCAGGCAGTCAACAGGAGGCTGCCGCACTCCTTGCCGCACCTGCTCGCTTTGCGTACGGCTGCCACGGTGGAGAAGACCGACCCCGAGGCCGCCGCGGTGGTCCTCGCTTCTCTGCTGCGGGGGCCGGCTTCCGAGGCTTGGTTACGCAGCCGTAAGAGGCGCATGCTGCACGCCCGCAGGAAAGCCGCACGTCTGTCGGCACGGTTTGAGGTGCCGGTCCCCCGGCAGACAGGGGACCGGCACCTCGCCACGGACACACATGCCGCCGACATCGCCGACTACCTCAGCCACGTGGCGGCAGGCCGGTTCCGCCATGCGCAATTCATCGCCTGGATGATGGGAAACAACCTCAGTCCCGATGAGTTCCCGCCCACCGTCGCCTCGTTCCGGGTTGCCGGAGCGGAGGACGGGATCGAGGCGATGCTCAATGCCGCCGCGCAGCGCGATGACGTGCGGGGGACTGTCAACATCGCCCTGGCTCTTCTCGGCACGGGTCAAGTCAAGGATGCCCGGACCATATTGGCTTCCCTAGGCACCTCTCCGACCTCATAGCTCTGCTCGTGCCGGCAGGCATCAGGGGCCTATGCAGCTTCGGCCTCCGCCTCAAAGTGCACCAGCGCCCGCTCAACCGTCTCCTCCGGATCCCCTCCCTGCGCCACCAGCCAATGGAGCAGGTCCGCGATGACGTCCGGGACCGACTCCTCGAGAACCGCGGCGGTGGGTGCCGCCGCGGTCGTCGTTTCGGCCACGCGCCGGTACTCCTCCAGCACCAGCGCGCCCCGCCGCACCCGCATGCAATGGCGTGCCGGTTCGAGGGAGAGTTCGCACCACACGGCCTTCCCGGTCGCCGTGAGGAGCGTGCCCCACTCCTCGCACAGGGAAGCCAGGAGGTGGAGACCTCGCCCGCATTCCTCTTCGCCGCACACGGCGCTCAGCGTCGGCACGGCACGGCTCCCGTCGTGCACCTCTACGCGGAGGCGGTCCCCGCGTGGTTCGAGTACCAGCGTCGCCGACGCGCCCTCACCGACGTGCTTGATGACGTTCGACGCCAACTCGGTCGCGATCAGTGCGACCTCGTCGGCGACGTCCCGCGCACCCCAGTGCTCCAAGTTGTGCTTCACCACCTTGCGGAGCAGGTGGAGTTCGGCCGGCGCGGCCTCGAATGGCAGGACGCAGCGCAGCCGCCGTTCGCCCTTGTCGTACATAGGCATGGAGAGACTCCCTCTCAGGCCACGCAGCGCTGCGCCCGCCGTATTCGTACGGCTACACCGCGTAGTGAACTGCTGCGAGCATGGCACGGAGAAGTCTCGCTATGTAACTTCTCACGAGAATCCTTCGAGTGAACGTGATGGAAGGCCAACTGCGCGGCCACTTAGCCTGGTTGCGGCCTCTTGGCCGGACGCCCGGCCTCCGAGGAGGAGCCACATGTCACTACGGACCACCACTCGCCGACGCCAGCTCGGCGCCATGATGCGGAAGCTGCGCGCCCGGAAGGGCATGACCCTTGAGGAGGCCGGCGCCCTCGTCGGGGTGTCGAAGGCAACGGTCAGCCGGTACGAGACACAGGCCGGGCCGGTCAAGTGGCTTGTGGTCGAAGCACTTTGCCGCGAGTACGCGGCATCCGATGCCGAACGTCGCGCGGCTGTGGCGCTCGCAAAGGACGCCAAACAGCAAGGGTGGTGGAGTTCGTTCACCGACTCGATTCCGGAGAGCATGAACCTCTTGCTCACGCTGGAGGACGAGGCAGTCCGAGAAGACCACTTCTCTTGCGTGTACGTGCCTGGGCTACTGCAGACCCGCGCTTACAGCACCGCGGTCCAGCAAGCCAACGAAGTACGCTTGGCCCCAGCCGAGATCGAACGCCTCGTAGACATCCGCATGAAGCGACAGGAAGTCCTTACCCGGCCGACTGCCCCGCACCTGTGGGCGGTCCTCGACGAGTCCGTCATCCGTCGCGTCGTCGGCTCTCCGGCGGCCATGAAGGAACAGCTCGGCCGTCTCCTCGAAGCGAATGAATCACCTGGCATCACGCTTCAAGTGCTGCCCTTCTCCAAAGGGGCCCACTGCGCCGCCCTCGGCAGCTTCGTGATCCTCGGTGGCACCGAGCCAGCGCTGGACGTCGTGTACGTCGACCTCCACACCGGATCACTCTTCCTGGAGAAAGACGAGGAACTGGAGCGCTACCGGCTTGCGTTCGACTACCTCCGCGCACAAGCGTTGGACATGGAAGCCTCCTCCTCCATGATTCAACGCGTCCGCAAGGAGCTGTAATGCCTGCCGTCACCCCCTTTTCTCCCTCGGCCCTCACGTGGTTCAAGTCCTCCTACAGCGGAGGCAACACCACCGAGTGCGTAGAGGCTGCTTTCCTTGCCGGCGGTGTCCTCATACGCGATTCCAAGCAAGCCGACGGGCCGCGCCTCCTCGTCTCCTCCGCGGCTTGGGTCCAGTTCCTCACGGGCGCTGCCGAGCGGCTCTGACGGTAGGTCCGTGGCGGTGACACAGTTCTCGGCCCTCGTGCGGCACGGTCATGTATGAGACCGGCTCAGCCGTCAACCATATAGTCATGGGCGGCGCGCGCCGCAGCCGCGACACCGTACGAGGAGGAGGCCCCCCTTGCCTTACGCCCCCGAGCAGGACCAAGACCGCAAGTTCCTGGACATGGCCGTCGCCAACTCTCGGCGCTCGCTCGAGGAGGGCAGCAGCAAGAAGCCCTTCGGGGCCGTCGTCGTCATGGGTGGGGACGTGGTGGGGGTCGGGAGCAACTCTGTCGTCGAGTCATGTGATGCGACTGCTCATGCTGAGGTCAATGCCCTGCGCGACGCGGGGCAGCGGCTCGGGACGTATCTCTTGGAGGGCGCCACGCTGTACTCCAGTTGCGAGCCCTGTCCCATGTGTCTCACCGCCTGTTACTGGGCGGGGATCAGTCGTCTCGTCTACGCCGCCGACCGGCACGACGCCGCCCGCAACGGGCACCCGGACCTGCAGTTCTATCGGGAGCTGGCGCTGCCCAACAGGGAGCGGCGGTTGTTGGACGAGGTTCCCGTCGAAGGGGAGGTCCGGTCCGACGCGGTCGGGGTGCTCGCCGCGTGGGCCGCCGAGCAGCCGGAGCCGGTCGAGCCGAAGCTTTGAGGGTGCCAGCCTGAGCCGAAGCTCTGAGGGGGCCGGCCGCCGCCTCATTGCTCCGCGTTAGCCTCGTCCGTAGACAGACAATGTGGGTGTAATACCGAGAGGCGGATAAATCATGGCAAGGATTCCGGCGGCAGTCGTGGCTGCGAGTGGGCTGGTCGGGGGGTACGCCACCGCCCGGTTCACCAAGAAGCGGCCCCTCGGGGGCGCCGTGCTCGCCGCCGCGGGAGTCGTCGCCGCTCGGCAGTGGCGCGAGGCCGCCGGCGCGAAGACCGCCGCCGCGCTCAGCGCGGCCTACGTCGCCGGGTTCGCCGGGTCGCATCCTCTCGCCAAGAAGGTGGGCGCCTGGCCCGCCGTGTTCGGCGTTGCGGGTGGGGTCGGGGTCGCCTCCTGGGTCCTCGCCGATCGCCGTAGTTGAGGGGAGGGGGAGGGCACGGGTGCTGCGGCCCAGCCCTGCCTCAGGCGTTGCGGCGGGCCGCGCTCCTCGCCACTCCCGCCGTCACCAACACCCCCACCCCCATCACCAGCGTGCAGAACGCCCACGCCAGTGGCCACGCGTTCGCGTCCTGCGCGGGGTGGGAGTCGAAGGAGACGTACATCAGCGTCGCCGGTGGGGCCGCCACCACCAGTAGCGTCCATGCAAGGCGGTCTCTGATGCCGAAGTAGGCCGCGAGGGTCAGGAGCGACAGGGCCAGGAGCACTGCGCCTGACGTCGTCACCGGGGTCGTTTCGTTGAGTGCGCCCGCGGTTTCCGCGCGGTTGCGCAGGTCCCAAGGGAGGCACGCCACGTATGCCGTGGCCGCCAGCGCCGCGCCCAGGAGGCGGGTCGCGTATCTGGGGAGCGGTGCCGTGTGCCGGAGCGGTATCAGCGTCGCGTTCATGTGTACGACGGTGCCGTCCCGGCCGCGTGGCACGACAGAGTACGCGTACTCATTCCTGGAGCGCCTGGGAAGGGCTGAGCTCTCGGCCCCTCCGGCATTTCCGAAGTGGGGCCTAGCCGCGGAACGTTGATCTGTACGTCGCCGGTGACACCCCCACCCCCGCCACGAAGTGCGCCCTCAGCGACGCCGCCGTGCCGAAGCCCGCCTCCGTCGCCACCCGGTCCACCGTGTGGTCCGTGGATTCGAGGAGTTCCCGCGCGCGGTCGACCCTCCGCTGCGTCAGCCACTGCATCGGCGTCAGGCCCGTCTCCTCGCGGAAGCGGCGGTTGAACGTGCGTACGCTCATCGAGGCCCTGGCGGCCAGCTCACCCAGCGTCAGCGGGTCGGACAGGTGCTCCTCCGCCCACGCCCGCGCCGCGCTCGTCGTCGATGACGACTCCCGGACCGGAACCGGGCGTTGGATGTACTGCGCCTGGCCGCCCTCCCTGTGCGGCGGCACCACCGTGCGGCGTGCCACGTCCGCCGCCACCGCCGCGCCGTGGTCCCCGCGGATCATGTGGAGGCACAGGTCCACGCCCGCCGCCTCCCCCGCCGAGGTGAGGATCCGGCCCTCGTCCACGTACAGGACATCGGGGTCGACCGTCACCGAGGGGAACGTACGGGCGAACAAGTCCGCCGACAACCAGTGCGTCGTCGCCCTGCGGCCGTCGAGCAGACCCGCCGCCGCCAGGACGAACGCTCCCGTGCAGATCGACGCCAGCCTCGCCCCTGACGCCGATTCCAGTGCCCGTGCCAGCGGTGCCGGCAGGCCGCCCGGGGGCAGTTGCTCGTCCTCCTCGTGCGAGGCGGGCACGATCACCGTGTCCGCCCAGGCCAGCGCCTCCGGGCCGTGCGGTGCGCCCACCGGGAAGTCCGCGTCCGTGCGGATCATGCCCGGACCCGTCACCGCGCACGTCCGCACCTCGTACAGCCGCTCCCCCGCCGGGCCCCGCGCGCCCCCGAACAACTGGTGCACCAGGCCCAGTTCCATGGGCAGTACGCCGTCTCGTACGAGCACCGCCACCCCGTGCGTCCCGGAACTCATGGCCATGAGAAGAACCTAGCGGCCCCTCACTTCCCCGCCGGCGCCGCCGTCGCCGACAGGGGTGTCGCGATGTCCTCAAGGGACCTCCGCTCCGCCCGCACCGCAAGCGCCGCCGCCACCAGGCCCGCCGCGCACATCAGGCCCGCGCCGATCTGGAAGGCCAGGACCGTGTCGCCGACGACGCCCGACTCGGTCAGCTTGGCGAAGATCAGGGGGCCGCTGATACCGCCGGCCGCCGTGCCCACCGCGTAGAAGAAGGCGATGGCCATGGCACGCGTCTCCATCGGGAAGATCTCCGAGACCGTGAGGTACGCGCTGCTCGCACCCGCCGAGGCGAAGAACAGGACCACGCACCAGCAGGCCGTGAGCGTCGCCGCGCTCAGCGAGCCGCGGTCGAAGAGCCAGGCCGTGGCGAAGAGGAGGAGGCCGGAGAGGATGTATGTGGAAGAGATCATGATGCGGCGGCCGACCGTGTCGAAGAGCTTGCCGAGGAAGAGCGGGCCGAGGAAGTTGCCCGCCGCGATGACGGCGAAGTAGTAGCCGGTGCTGCCCGACGGGACGTCGTAGAACTTGGTCAGGATCGCGCCGAAGCCGAACGTGATCGCGTTGTAGAGGAACGCCTGGCCGATGAAGAGGGACAGGCCGAGGGTCGCGCGCTTCGGGTAGTCGCGGAACACCGTCTTGGCGATGAGGCCGAAGCCGATGCTCTTGCGCTGGTGGATGGTGATCTCGCGGTCGGGCGGTGGCAGCGGCTCGCCCTTCTCCTCCTCGATCTCCCGTTCCACCGACGAGACGAGTTCCTCCGCCTTCTCCCCGTGGCCGTGGATCAGCTGCCAGCGCGGGCTCTCCGGGACGTGGCGGCGTACGAGGAGGATCACCAGGCCGAGTACGACGCCGAGGGCGAAGGTCAGCCGCCAGCCCAGGTCCTTCGGGAAGATGCTCGTGTTGAGCATGACGACCGAGAGCAGCGAGCCGCCGATCGCGCCCAGCCAGTAGCTGCCGTTGATGATCAGGTCGACGCGGCCCCGGTACTTGGACGGGATGAGCTCGTCGATGGCCGAGTTGATCGCCGCGTACTCCCCGCCGATGCCGAAGCCGGTCAGGAACCGGAAGAGGAAGAACCACCAGGCGTCGAAGGAGAGCGCGGTGAGGGCCGTGGCGCCGAGGTACACCGCGAGGGTGACCATGAAGAGCTTCTTGCGGCCGTACTTGTCGGTGAGGCGCCCGAAGAACAGCGCCCCGGCGCAGGCGCCCGCCACGTAGAGGGCCGCGGCGAGGCCGGTGACCTGGGCCGAGCTGATCGCCAGACCGCTGCCCTCCTCGGAGAGGCGGCTCGCGATGTTGCCGACGGTGGTGACTTCGAGGCCGTCCAGGATCCAGACCGTGCCGAGGCCGATCACGATCATCCAGTGCCAGCGGGACCAGGGCAGCCGGTCCAGGCGGGCGGGGACGGCGGTGGTGACGGTGTTGCCCGAGCCCTCTTGGTCACGCGGTTCCGCGGGCGTGGACGACGCGGTCATGGCGGGTGACTCCTTCCGCTGCAGCCACGTCGCCGGACGCGGGACGCGTTACGCCGGTCGCGTTGCGCCGGACGCGTTACGCGGGACACGGGCTGCGACCCCGCGCCACCGGGCGACGGCCACCTCGACGCCGAGGGGCTCCTCCAGAGTGCCCAGCGAACCCCCGATCACGCTCGCCGACCCGCGTCGAGCCCCCTGAGGCGTACGCCTGAGACGTACGCCTGAGCCGTACGCCTGAGACGTGCGCCCACGCCCCCGCCCGGCAGCCGCTACGCCCCCAGCAGCCGCGACACCGTATAGATCGCGAGCCCCGCCAGGGAGCCGACCACCGTGCCGTTGATCCGGATGAACTGCAGGTCACGGCCGATGTGCGCCTCGATCTTCTTCGAGGTGTGCTCGGCGTCCCAGCCGGCCACGGTGTCGCTGATGAGCGAGGTGATCTCGTCGCGGTACGTCGTCACCACGTACACCGCGGCGCCCTCGACCCAGCCGTCGACCTTCTGCTGGAGCCGGCCGTCCTTCGCCATCCGCGCGCCGAGCGACAGCAGCGACGCCCGCACGCGCAGCCGCAGCTCGCTGCGCTCGTCCTCCGCCGCGGCCACGATCATGGCGCGCACGGCCGACCAGGCGGAGGCGATGAGGTCCTGCACCTCACCGCGTCCGAGGACCTCGCGCTTCAGCCGCTCCACGCGCTCCCGCGTGTCCGAGTCGGACTGCAGGTCGGCGGCGAAGTCGGCGAGGAACCGGTCGACGGCGCCCCGCGCCGGGTGCCCCGGCATGTCCCGCATCTCGGTGACGAAGCGGAGCAGTTCCTTGTAGACCCGCTCGCCGACCCGCTTGTCGACGAACCGCGGCGTCCAGCCGGGCGCCCCGCCCTGCACCGCGTCCATCACCGAGTCGCCGTGCTCGACGAGCCAGTCGTGCGCGCGTACGCACACGAGGTCGACGACCCGCTTGTGGCCGCCGTCCGCGACGACCTTCTCCAGCATCTTGCCCATGCCCGGGGCGATCTCCTGGGCGTCGGCCCGCCGCGTGATGGCCTCGCCGACGACGGCCTGCACGTCCGAGTCGCGCAGCACGGTCAGCGCGCCGCGCAGGGCCGTGGCCAGTTCGGCGGTCACCCGGTCGGCGTGTTCGGGCTGCGCGAGCCAGGTGCCGAGGCGGCTGCCGATGCCGACCGCGCGCAGGCGGCCTCGTACGACATCGGCGGAGAGGAAGTTCTCCCCCACGAAGTCGCCCAGGGAGGCGCCCAGCTGGTCCTTCTTGTTCGGGATGATCGCCGTGTGCGGGATGGGCAGGCCGAGCGGGTGACGGAAGAGCGCCGTGACCGCGAACCAGTCGGCGAGCGCGCCGACCATGCCCGCCTCGGCCGCCGCGGCGACATACCCCGCCCAGGCGCCCGCTCCGGAGTGCTGCGCCCACTTCGCGAGTACGTAGACGACGGCGACCAGGACGAGCAGTCCCGTCGCCGTGATCTTCATGCGGCGGACGCCCCGGCGCTTCTCCTCGTCGGCGGGGCTGTAGGCGAGGCCGCCGAGGCCACCCTTCATGGGCCCCACGGGTTTCCGTACGGGCCCCTTTGGGCCATTTGTGGGGCTATCGGCGCCGAAAGCGCCGTCCCGCCTGGTCGAACCCTCCGCATTTGTGCGTTCCACTCACTCCACCCGGCCCGTTCGCGTCGTCCTCGTCCGCACTGCTCCCCTGCCACTGTTCCCCTGCCGCCGTTCTCATGCCCTGTGTTCTACGTCCCTTCTGACCTACTCCTGGAACGAACGACAAGTTCCCGGCGTCTGAAAGAGCGGAGGGGGGCACTGTCGGCCGTCTCCCGGCCCATGCCGCATCATGGGGTGATCACACCGGAGCCTCGGGGCTCCCCCTGCCCGAGGAGAAAGAGCCCGCATGACCAAGCGACACGGTTATGCCCTTCTCGCCGCGGTTCTCGCGGTCATAGTGGTGATTTCAGGCGCCATATACATCGGCGTCTCCGGCACGGACGACGGCTCGCAGGACACCATCAGCGCCGGCGGCCGCAACCCCCGCAACTCCGCCGCACCCGCCTCCTCCGGCATCTGGGTCGGCTCCTGGTCCGCCTCGCCCGCGGGGTCCGAACCGGGCACGGCACAGAAGGGGTTCGCCGGCCGCTCGATCCGCAATGTGGTGCACACCAGCGTCGGCGGCACCAGCGCCCGCGTCACCCTTTCGAACCTGTACGGGACCACACCGCTCAGCATCACGCACGCCTCGATCGCCCTCGCCTCCGCGTCGAACAGCCCCGCCGCGGCGGCCGGCACGCTGCGCAGGCTCACTTTCAACGGCAACACGTCGGTGGTGATCCCGCCGGGCGCCCAGGTGATGAGCGACGCGGCGCGGCTGCGCGTCCCGCACGACGCGGACCTGCTCGTCACGACGTACTCGCCGACCCCGTCCGGCCCGGTCACCTACCACCCGCACGCGCGCCAGATCAGCTACGTCGCGGAGGGCGACCGCACCGAGGACCAGCTGGGCGACGCGTACACCGAGCAGAGCCCGTACTGGCGCTACCTCTCCGCGGTGGACGTCCTCAGCAACGAGACCGACGGCACCGTCGTCGTCTTCGGCGACTCCATCACCGACGGCATCTCGTCCACGATGGGGGCCAACCGGCGCTGGACCGACGTCCTCGCCGACCGGCTGCGCACCGAGTCGGGCGCGCCCCGCTACGGCGTCGCCAACCAGGGCATCAGCGGCAACCGCATCCTCTCCGACGGGAACGGCAACCCCGCCGTCAACCCGAGCGGGCTCTCCCGCTTCGACCGGGACGTGCTGGACCGGACCGGCGTCAAGGCCGTGGTCATCGCGCTCGGCGTCAACGACATCCTGCGCAACCCGCACCAGAACGATCCCGACCGGATCGTCGAGGGGCTGCGCGAGCTGACGCGGCAGGCGCATACGCGGGGGCTGCGGGTCGTCGGGGCGACGCTGATGCCGTTCGGGGGGCACCGGGGGTACGAGCCCGCCCTGGAGGACGTGCGCCAGGCCGTCAACGCGGAGATCCGCTCCGGGAAGGTCTTCGACGAGGTCGTCGACTTCGACCGGGCGTTGCGGGATCCGTACGATCCGCGGAGGCTGCGGAAGCAGTATGACTCCGGGGATCATTTGCATCCGTCCGATGCGGGGTTCCGCCGGATGGCGGAGACGTTCAATCTGTCTGACCTGAAGGGGTCGGCTGCGGCTGAGCTCTGATTTCCCTGAGCTCTGATTTCCCGGGGGCTCCGGGGGCGGGGATTTGTCTGCGGGTCGGTTGTGGCTGGTCGCGCAGTTCCCCGCGCCCCTGGGCTAGACGGGGTGCTCGGTGCCTCGACCGCGGGTCGACCGGGCTGGGGTTGCGCAGTTCCCCGCGCCCCTGAGGGGCGCGGCCCTATGCGCGGTTCTCTTTGCGGGACTCCTTGCGTTGGAGTTTTTGTCTGCGGCGTTCTTCCTTCAGGCGGAGTTTTTCGGCCTTGCGGATTTTTCGGTCGACGCCTACGCCGCCCATCAGGGCGAAACCCTTGACCACGACGCGTGGTGAGTCGGGCGTGCCCTCGCCGGTCGCCCTGTCGTCGAAACCGCCCATGATGCCGAAGCCCTTGACGACGACGGTCATCTCGGGCGGCACGGTGACCTGCAGGCCGCCCATGATCGTGAAGCAGCGGATCTCGACGTCGCGCTCCGTGAACCGTGCCTCGCGCAGGTCGATGTCGCCGCCGCCCCACAGCGCGAACCCGGTGAACTGCCGGCCGACCACCCAGCCGCCCTTGCGGCTGAACCCGCTCCAGATGGCGATCCCGACGGTCGACGTCGGTTCGCCGGTCGTCATCCGCTCGGCCCAGTCGATGGCGGCGGGGTTGTCGCCGGCCGGCCGCTTCACCATGGACACCTTGGCGCCGTGCGAGGGCAGGTCGCGGGTGAGGGGCTCAAGCTCCCCGTACGTACGGGCCTTGTACGTCGCGTCCAGGCGCTCCTCGAACTCCGTCATGTCGAGGCGGCCCTCGGCCATCGCGTCCCGGAGCTGTTCGGCCACCCGCTCGCGGTCGGCGTCCGATGCCCGCAGGTCGGGGAGGGCCGGCCGGTCGGGGATGCCGGGCAGGTCGGTGAGGTCGTCACTCATAAATCAGAAGCCTACGAGGTCGGCTTCTCGGCGTACATCTTCGCGATGACCGCCTCGATGTCCGGTTCCCTGACCGAGAGATCGGCCAGCGGATAGCGTGCCGCGATCCGCGCGACAAGCGGAGCCGCCGACTCCGCCGCCGGGAAGGCGAGCCACTGCCGCGGCCCCTCCACCTTCACCACCCGTGCCGACTCCGATTCGACCTCGATCGGCGGGAGTTCGCGTTCGAAGTCGACCACCAGCGTGCGCTCGCTCTCGCCCACCTCGTGCAGGCCCGCCAGCGGACCGTCGTACATCAGACGCCCGTGGTCGATCACCATCACCCGCTTGCAGAGCTGCTCGATGTCGGTCAGGTCGTGGGTGGTGAGGAGGACCGTCGTCCCCGCCTCCTCGTTCAAGTCGCGCAGGAAACCACGGACCTTCGCCTTGCTGATGACGTCGAGGCCGATCGTCGGCTCGTCCAGGTACAGCACCTCGGGGTCGTGCAGCAGCGCCGCCGCGATATCGCCGCGCATCCGCTGGCCGAGGGAGAGCTGGCGTACCGGGACGTCCAACAGGGCGGAGAGCTCCAGGAGTTCCACGCAGCGGTCGAGGTTCTCGGCGTAACGGGCGTCCGGGATGCGGTACATGCGGTGCATCAGGCGGTACGAGTCGATCAGCGGCAGGTCCCACCAGAGCGTCGTGCGCTGGCCGAAGACGACGCCGATGCGGCGGGCGAGCTTCGCGCGCTCCCGCGACGGGTCGATGCCCGCCACCCGCAGGCGGCCGCCGCTCGGTGTGAGGATGCCCGTCAGCATCTTGATCGTCGTCGACTTGCCCGCGCCGTTCGGGCCGATGTAGCCGACCATCTCGCCGCGCGGCACGGTGAAGGAGATGTTGTCCACGGCCCGCACCTGGTGCCGCTCGCGCCGCAGGAAGCCCGTCTTCCTGCGTACGTCGAAGACCTTCTCGACGCCGTCCAGCTCGATGAGGTCCGTCCGGTCTGTGGGCAGGTCCGTCAGGTCTGTGTGCAAGGCGGTTCAGCTTCCTGTGCTGCGGTACGAACGGAGACCGGTGCGCCAGGCGAGGCCGGCGAGCGCGAGGCACCCCGCGGCCACCAGCGGCGGCGTGAACGCCACCCACGTCGGCAGGTCCAGCGGATAGGGCCGCCCGAGGACGTACAGCGCGGGCAGCCAGTTGACGAAGGCGAGCGGCAGGACGAAGGTGACGCCGCGCACCAGGTCCTTGGCGAAGACGGTCGGCGGGTACTGGAGCAGGGTCGTACCGCCGTACGTGAAGGCGTTCTGCACCTCGGCCGCGTCCTGCGCCAGGAACTGGAAGGCGCCGCCCGCCACGAACACGGCCCCGAAGATGCCCGCCCCGCTCAGCAGCATCAGCGGCACCATCAGGACCTTCAGCGGCGTCCAGTCGATGTCCAGGGCCACGAGCGCGTACGCGAGGACCAGCGCGCCCTGCGTGAGGCGGCCGATCCTGTGCAGCCCGAAGCGGTCGGCGGCGACCTGCGCGATGACCGGGGCGGGCCGCACCAGGAGCGTGTCGAGCGTGCCGTCGCGCACCCGTCTGCCGAGCCGGTCCATGGACCCGATGGCCAGGTCGGCGAGGCCGAACGCGGTGCACGATGCGCCGTACAGGAACGCGATCTCGGAGAGCGAGTAGCCGCCGAGCCTGTCCACCTGGGAGAACATCAGCAGGATGGCCACGAAGTCGAACGCGGTCACCGCGAAGTTGCCGAGCGCCGTCATCGCGAACGACACGCGGTAGGCCATGAGGGAGCGGATCCACATGGCGGAGATCAGCCGGTAGGCACGCAGCCCCTCCCGGGCCTGTCGCAGGTCAGCCACCCTGGACCACCACCCGTCGCGTGGCCACGCCCTGCAGCAGCCGTCCGGCCGTGAGCAGCGCCGCCGCCCAGCCGAGCTGGAAGGCGTACGTCCGCAGCAGCCCGGCGCCCGAGTACTCCCCGAGGAACACATCGGCGGGCACCTGGAGCAGCGCCGACCAGGGCAGCGCGCGGGCGAACTCGCCGAGCGCGCCGGGGAAGACGTTCAGCGGGAGGAGCATCCCGGAGAAGAAGGTGCCGGCGAGCATCGCCACCTGGGTGGTGCCGGCGCCGTCCATCAGCCAGAAGGCGGAGAGCGCCACCAGGAATCGGATCGCGAAGCTGACCACCGTGCCGAGCAGGACGGCGACCAGGAACGCCAGCCAGCCCAGCGCGTCCGGGGGCAGCGTCAGGTCGAAGACGAGCGCGCCGAAGATCATCGGTACGATCCCCCGCCCGAGCAGCTGGAAGGCGGCCCGGCCGAGGTCAGTGGCGAGCCACCAGGCCTGGAGGTCGGCGGGCCGGTAGAGGTCGACGGCGATGTCCCCGGTGCGGATGCGCTCGATCAGTTCGTTCTCGAAGCCGCCGCCCATCAGCGCCATCGCCGTCAGGAGGCCCTGGCCGAGCCAGACGTAGGTGAGCGCCTGCGACTGGTCGTAGCCGCCGAGCCCCGGCCGCTCGTCCCAGAGCGCCACATAGGTGTAGGCGAGAATGAGGCCGAAGACCGTATTGGTGAACACCCCGGCAGCCGTCGCCACCCGGTACGTGGCGTACCTGCGGAAGCTCCCTCCGGTGACGGCCGCGTACAAACGGAACCGTCCTGCACGCACGAGCATCCCTTTCACCGTGGGCTTCGTCCCGAACCGGGCCAAAGCGCTGGAGCCTAGTGCGATCGGGGTCGCTCGTGCCAGGCATTTTCGGCGTGGGGGCGCGTGCCTGGTCATGAAGGTGTGTGAGCAGGGTGTGCAATGGGGTGGCTATGGGGTTGCCATGGGGTTTACGAGGCGTGCTGGATGTACGACGCTAACCGGGAGTTCCGCAAGACATGAGTGACGAGCCGCAGCAGCAAGGTCCTGCCGGGCAGCAGGATCCTGCCGGGCGCCGGGGCTGGAAGCCCCGTGAGCCGCAGGACACGCCCGAGGACGCGGCGACCGCCGACGACGCCACGCCCCCCGCCGACACGCCCCCTGCCGAGGCGATCCCCGCGGCCTCCAAAGCCTCCACGGCCTCCGCGGCCTCTGAAGTCTCTGCGGCCTCCATGGCCTCTGAAGCCTCCGCAGACTCCGGCGACGGCCCGAAAGCCAAGAAGGCCAAGAAGCCCAAGCGTCCCAAGCGCAAGGGCTGGCGGCGGATCTTCCCGACCTGGCGCATGGTCCTCGGAGGCTTCATCCTGATCGTCCTGCTGTGCGTCGGCGGCTTCATGGCGGGCTACATGCTGGTCGACATCCCGCCGGCGAACGCCGCGGCCACCAAGCAGAGCAACGTCTACCTGTACTCCGACGGCACCCAGATCGCCCGCGACGGCGAGGTCAACCGCGAGAAGGTGCCTCTCAAGCAGGTCCCGCTCACCGTCCAGCACGCCGTGCTCGCCGCCGAGGACCGCGACTTCTACGGCGAGTCCGCGGTCGACCCGAAGGCGATGATCCGCGCGGCCTGGAACACGGTCACCGGCAAGGGCAAGCAGTCCGGCTCCACGATCACCCAGCAGTACGTGAAGAACTACTACCTGGGCCAGGAGCAGACGGTCACCCGCAAGGTGAAGGAGTTCTTCATCTCGATCAAGCTGGACCGCGAGGTGAGCAAGAACGACATCCTCGAGGGCTACCTCAACACCAGCTACTTCGGCCGCAACGCGTACGGCGTGCAGGCCGCAGCCCAGGCCTACTACGGCAAGAACGTCCAGGACCTCACGGTCGGCCAGGGCGCCTACCTCGCCACCCTCCTCAACTCCCCCAACGCCTACGACGTCGCCACGCACCCCGAGAACAAGCAGCGCGCCGCGGGCCGCTGGAACTACGTCCTGGACGGCATGGTCAAGGAGGGCTGGCTCAGCAAGGCCGACCGGGCGAAGACGAAGTTTCCGATGCCCGACGAGGCCAAGGGCGCGGCCGGCCTGTCCGGGCAGCGCGGCTATGTGGTGAAGGCCGTCGAGGACTACCTCATGGCCAACAAGATCATCGACGAGGACACCCTCGCCAAGGGCGGCTACCGCATCACCACGACCCTCCAGAAGGACCGCCAGGACGCCTTCAAGAAGGCCGTCGACGAGCAGGTCATGTCGAAGGTCGACAAGGACGCCCGCAAGGTCGACCGCAACGTCCGCGCGGGCGGCGCCTCCATCGACCCGGCCACCGGCAAGGTCGTCGCCATGTACGGGGGCATCGACTACACCAAGCAGTACGTCAACAACGCGACCCGCCGCGACTACCAGGTCGGATCCACGTTCAAGCCGTTCGTCTTCACCTCGGCGGTGGAGAACGGCTCGGTCACCCAGGACGGCCGGCCGATCACCCCGAACACCGTCTACGACGGCACCAACAAGCGCCCCGTCCAGGGCTGGAGCGGCGGCACGTACGCCCCCGAGAACGAGGACCACGTCAACTACGGCGACATCACCGTCCGCACCGCCACCGACAAGTCCGTGAACTCGGTGTACGCGCAGATGGCCGTCGACGTCGGCTCCGACAAGGTCAAGGACACCGCCGTCGCCCTCGGCGTCCCGAGGACCACCCCGGACCTCACCGCGTCCCCGTCGATCGCGCTCGGCCCGTCCACCGCGAGCGTCCTCGACATGACCGAGGCGTACGCGACGCTGGCGAACCACGGCAAGCACGGCACGTACACGCTCGTCGAGAAGATCACCAAGAACGGCGACGAGATCACGCTGCCGGAGCCGAAGACCCGGCAGGCCGTGAGCCGCGAGGCCGCCGACACCACCACCTCGATCCTGCAGAGCGTCGTCCAGGGCGGCACCGGTACGGCGGCACAGGGCGCGGGCCGGCCGGCCGCGGGCAAGACCGGCACCGCGGAGAACGACACGGCGGCCTGGTTCGCGGGCTACACCCCCGACCTCGCCACGGTCGTCGCGGTGATGGGCCAGGACCCCGAGACCGGCGCCCACACCCCGCTGTACGGCGCGCTCGGCGAGCCCCGCATCAACGGCGGCGGCTACCCGGCCCGCGTCTGGGCCGAGTTCACCAAGGACGCCCTGGAGGGCAAGCCCGTCAAGGACTTCGACCTGGAGCTGGAGCAGGGCGCCGACGTGCCCGAGGTGCCCGACCCGACGACCGGCGGCACCGACGAGCCCGGCACCGGCGGCACCACGGACGGCGGCGCCACCACCGGCGGCGGACAGGACACCGGCGGCGCCACCACGGGCGGCCAGGACACCGGCGGAGGCGCCACCACGGGCGGCCAGGACGGCGGCGGCCAGACGGGCGGTCAGACCGGTGGGCAGGACGGGGGCCAGACGGGTGACCAGACCGGCGGCCAGGACCCGGGCGGAGCCGCCGACGGGGGCGCCGCCGACGGCGGACCGACCGACGGCGGCGCCCAGGGCGGGCCGACGGGTGGCGGCACCGACACCGGAGGAGGAGCGGTGGACGGCGGCACGGACGACGGCGGGGCGCTCGGCGGCCTCACGGACGGCTAGCGGACACCGCTGGCGGCCCGGGCCCCCGAGGCCGGCGGCCCCTTCTAGTGGCCCGAGGTCGCCTTCAGGCCGACCACGGCCACCAGCAGCAGACAGACGAAGAAGATCCGGGCGGCGGTGACCGGCTCACCCAGGATCACCATGCCGAGCACCGCCGCACCGGCCGCGCCGATGCCGACCCACACGCCGTACGCCGTACCGATGGGCAGCGTCTTGGCGGCCTGTGACAGGAGCATCATGCTGGCGACGATGCCCACGCCCGTGAACAGGCTGGGCCACAGCCGCGTGAAGCCGTCCGTGTACTTCATCCCGATCGACCAGCCCACTTCGAGCAGTCCGGCGACGATCAACAGAACCCAGGCCATGACGGCACCTCCGACGAGTAGAAACGCTCAGCGCGTTACCTGATGGGGGTGCGTCGTCTTTGCGATAACCCGGTACGGCGCGTCTCGTCGGGGTCCTTCCAAGGTAGCAAAGCCCATGGCTAAGGGCTGGTGACGATGGTCACCAGCCCTTCACGTCATAGGTCCCTCACCCGGGCGTCCGCTACAGGTACAGGCCCGTCGAGTCCTCCGACCCCTCGAACCGGTCGGCGGCCACGGCGTGCAGATCGCGCTCGCGCATCAGGACGTAGGCCACGCCCCGCACCTCGACCTCGGCGCGGTCCTCCGGGTCGTACAGGACCCGGTCGCCCGTCTCGACCGTCCGGACGTTCTGCCCGACCGCGACCACCTCGGCCCAGGCGAGCCGCCGGCCGACGGCCGCGGTCGCGGGGATCAGGATGCCGCCGCCGGAGCGCCGCTCGCCCTCGCTGGTGTCCTGCCGCACGAGCACGCGGTCGTGCAGCATGCGAATGGGCAGCTTGTCGTCGTGGGTCTGGGAGGTCTTCTCGCTCACGACCCCGAACCTACCTGGCCCGGCCGGGGCCGTGGGCTCCCGGGTCGGTACTCACTTACGTCGCCGCGAGCTCACCACGAGCAGCCCGACGAGGCCCACCGCCACCAGGGCGACCGGCACGATCCGCTCGATGCGCGGCGAACCGTCCGCCGAGACCAGCTGGCCCCGCACGTCCGAGACGATGCGGTTCGCACCGACGTACGCCCGGCCGAGGGAGTTGTCCACGCTGGAGACGACCTTCGCCTTGGCGTCACCGACGATCGTCTTCGGGTGGACGCGCACCCCGATCTCGTCGAGGGTCTCGGCCAGCTGGTCGCGCCGGCGCTTGATGTCCGCCTCGATCTGCGCAGGGGTCCTGGCATCCGACACCGCGCTGCCTCCGTGGTCGTATCGATGATGTGGACGTGACTTGTGACCACAGTCTGTCAGCTTCGCGCGCGCCGCACCCCACGGCACCCCTATTACGCTCGACTCCGTCACCCACCCTTTGCGAAGCACGCGTACGAGGAGACCGACCATGAGCGAGCGACTGCAGCCCGGCGACACCGCCCCCGCCTTCACCTTGCCCGACGCCGACGGCAAGGACGTCTCGCTGGCCGACCACAAGGGCCGCAAGGTCATCGTCTACTTCTACCCGGCGGCCCTCACCCCCGGCTGCACCAAGCAGGCCTGCGACTTCACGGACAACCTCGACGTGCTCGCCGCCGCAGGTTACGACGTGATCGGCGTGTCGCCGGACAAGCCGGAGAAGCTCGCCAAGTTCCGTGAGCAGGAGAACCTCAAGGTCACGCTGGTCGGCGACCCCTCCAAGGAGACCCTGGAGGCGTACGGCGCCTTCGGCGAGAAGAAGCTGTACGGCAAGACGGTGACCGGGGTGATCCGGTCGACCGTGGTGGTCGACGAGCAGGGCAAGGTCGAGCACGCGTTCTACAACGTGAAGGCGACGGGCCACGTGGCGAAGATCATCAGGGACCTCGGCGTCTGAGCCGTTCCGGCCGCCCGCGCCGTGATGTGACGAAGCCCCTCTCGCGAGGGGCTTTCGTTTGCAACGGCCATCTTCGAGCAAGTGATCCCACGGGGAACTTGTACGAAGAACGAAAGGAACCACTCCATGGCGGCCCACGAAGAGCTCGACGCCGAGGCCGACCCGGAGGCGATGAGACGCCACCGGACCCTGTTCCGGGCCGCGAAACGCCGCAGGAACCCTCCCCTGCGCCGCACGGACATCACGGTCACGGACGATGCAGCGGTCAAGCGGGCCGTCAAAGCGGCCTCGCTCGGCAACGCCATGGAATGGTTCGACTTCGGTATCTACAGCTACCTGGCCGTCACCATCGGCCACGTCTTCTTCCCTTCCGGGAACGAGACGGCCCAGCTGATCTCCTCCTTCGCCACCTTCGCGGTCTCCTTCCTGGTCCGCCCCATCGGCGGCATGGTCTTCGGCCCGATGGGCGACAAGATCGGCCGCAAGAAGGTCCTCGCGCTGACGATGATCCTGATGGCGATCGGCACGCTCGCCATCGGCCTGATCCCGTCCTACGCGACGATCGGCTTCTGGGCGCCGGTCCTGCTGATCTTCTTCCGCCTGGTGCAGGGCTTCTCGACGGGCGGTGAGTACGGCGGTGCCTCCACGTTCATCGCCGAGTACGCGCCCGACAAGCGCCGCGGCTACTTCGGCAGCTTCCTGGAGGTCGGCACGCTCGCCGGCTACACGGGTGCGGCCGGACTCGTCCTCATCCTCAACACCGCCCTCGGCTCGGACGCCATGGACTCGTGGGGCTGGCGCATCCCGTTCCTCGTCGCGGGCCCGCTCGGCCTCGTCGGCCTCTACCTCCGGCTGAAGCTGGACGAGACCCCGGCCTTCCAGAAGATGGAGGACGCGACCTTCCACTCGGCGACCGAGGGCGCCTCCACGGTGGAGACCACGGCCAAGGGCGACCTCGCGAAGATCTTCCGTGACTACTGGCCGACGCTGATCCTCTGCATCGCGCTGGTCGGCGCGTACAACGTCACGGACTACATGCTCCTGTCGTACATGCCGACGTACCTCTCGGACGAGCTGGGATACGACGACTCGCACGGGCTGCTGATCCTCATCGGCACGATGATCGTGCTGATGCTGATCATGAACCAGGTCGGCAAGCTGTCGGACCGCTTCGGCCGCAAGCCGCTCCTGATGACGGGCATGCTGAGCTTCCTCGTCCTCTCCGTCCCCGCCTTCCTCCTGATCAAGCAGGGCAGCCTGCTGGCGGTCTCCGGCGGCATGCTGATGCTCGGCCTCTCCCTCGTCTGCCTCCTCGGCACGATGTCGGCGACCCTGCCCGCCCTCTTCCCCACCTCGGTCCGCTACGGCTCCCTCTCCGTCGGCTACAACCTCTCCGCCTCCCTCTTCGGCGGCACGGCCCCCTTGGTGATCACGTCCCTGATCAGCGTCACGGGCACGGACATGGTCCCGGCGTACTACTCGATGGCGGCGGCCCTGGTCGGCGTCATCGCGGTGGCCTGCATGAAGGAGACGGCGCAGAAGCCGCTGTCGGGTTCGCCGCCTTCGGTGGAGACGAAGGAGGAGGCCGCGGAAATGGTCGAGGCCCAGGCGACGGCGCCGAGGTTCTGACCCCGCGCCTTGTGGGCAAACCCGTGATCAGCCGGAGCCGCCTGCCCGGTACGATGGCAGGCGGCTGGCGGCGGTGGCGCAACGGCGACGCAGCAGACTTAGGATCTGTGGCCCTTGATCGGGCTTGAGGGTTCGAATCCCTTCCGCCGCACGTGAAATGGCCTGCGAATCAGGAGCACGATTCGCAGGCCATGTGTGTGCGCTGTTCGGTTCAGCCCAGCAGCTCCCGCACGACCGGCGCCAGCGCCCGGAACGCCTCCCCGCGGTGGCTGATCGCGTTCTTCTCCGCCGCCGTGAGCTCCGCGCACGTGCGCGTCTCGCCGTCCGGCTGGAGGATCGGGTCGTAGCCGAAGCCGCCGGTGCCCGCGGGGGCCGTGCGGAGGACGCCGCGCAGGCGGCCCTCGACCACGCGTTCCGTGCCGTCGGGCAGGGCCAGGGCCGCCGCGCACGCGAAGTGGGCGGCGCGGTGTTCCGCGGAGATGTCCGACAACTGGGCCAGGAGCAGGTTCAGGTTCGCGGTGTCGTCGCCGTGGCGGCCGGCCCAGCGGGCGGAGAAGATGCCGGGGGCGCCGCCGAGGACGTCGACGCAGAGGCCCGAGTCGTCGGCGACGGCGGGCAGACCCGTGGCCCGGGCGAGGGCGTGGGCCTTGAGGAGGGCGTTCTCGGCGAAGGTGACGCCGGTTTCCTTGACGTCGGGGATCTCGGGGTAGGCGTCCGCGCCGACGAGCTCGTGGGTGAGGCCTGCGTCGGCGAGGATCGCCCTCAGTTCCGTGATCTTGCCGGTGTTGCGGGTGGCGAGGATGAGGCGGGTCATGCTCCCCAGTATCGCCGCCTCCCTCACCGCCCCGGCCGCGCGTCCGCCGCGCCTGCTCTTACGGCGTGCAGACCTTGGTCAGTTCGCCTGCCGCGTCCGTGACGCCGGAGACGTCCGGTGTGGCGTCGCCCTTGTCGATGGCGTCGCGGACGTTGTCGACGGCCTTGTCGAGGTCGTCGACGGCCTTGTTGACGTCGGCGTTGTCGGTCTTGTCGCCGATCTTGTCGAGGTTCTTGCCGATGGCGTCGAGTGCCCTGTCCGCCTCGGCCGGGTTGTCACCGGCGTTCTCGACGGCCGTCTGCAGGTCGGTGACGCTGTCGGCGATCGTGTCGGCGGTCTGGACACAGTCGAGCGCCTTCTCGACGGCGTCGCAGCCGACGAGGCCGGCACCGGCCGGGATGACGATCAGGGCTGTGACGACGGCGGTGGCGATACGTCGGTGGCGCGCGGCCATGGTTCGGTCCCTCCCCAGGGTGTGGACGGGCGCGCGGCTTTTCCCGCGCGCCCGTACTCGTAACAACGCCCGGCAGGGGGTTGTTGGTTGCTTGCGTGACCTACGTCGCGTGACCCGCGCCGCTAGCGCGTCGCCTCCAGCGCCTCGCGCTGGAGGGCGGCGAGGTCCTCGCAGCCGCCGACGGCGAGGTCGAGGAGCGCGTTGAGCTCCTTGCGGGCGAAGGGCTCGGCCTCGGCGGTGCCCTGGACCTCGACGAAGCGTCCGTCGCCGGTGCAGACGACGTTCATGTCGGTGTCGGCCCGCACGTCTTCCTCGTAGCAGAGGTCGAGGAGCGGTACGCCGCCGACGATGCCGACGGAGACGGCGCTGACGGTGTCGGTGAGGGGCTTGCGGCCGGCCTTGACGATCTTCTTGCCCTGGGCCCAGGCGACGGCGTCGGCCAGTGCCACGTACGCGCCGGTGATGGCGGCGGTGCGGGTGCCGCCGTCGGCCTGGAGGACGTCGCAGTCGAGGACGATGGTGTTCTCGCCGAGGGCCTTGTAGTCGATGACGGCGCGCAGGGAGCGGCCGATGAGGCGGCTGATCTCGTGGGTGCGGCCGCCGATCTTGCCGCGGACGGACTCACGGTCGCCGCGGGTGTTGGTGGAGCGGGGAAGCATGGAGTACTCGGCGGTGACCCAGCCCTCGCCGCTGCCCTTGCGCCAGCGCGGGACGCCTTCGGTGACGGAGGCGGTGCAGAAGACCTTGGTGTCGCCGAAGGAGATGAGGACGGAGCCCTCGGCGTGCTTGCTCCAGCCGCGCTCGATGGTGATCGGGCGGAGCTGTTCGGGGGTGCGGCCGTCGATGCGGGGCGAGGGCGTAGAGGACATGGGCTGAGCCTATCCGGACATGAGTGAGGGCCCCTTCCCCTTGTCGGGGAGGGGCCCTCACGGGTGAGTCCGGCGACTCACATCATGTCTTCGATGTCCGCCGCGATGGGGTCGGCGTCGGTGCCGATGACGACCTGGATGGCGGTGCCCATCTTGACGACGCCGTGGGCGCCGGCGACCTTCAGGGCGGCGTCGTCCACCAGGGCCGGGTCCTTGACCTCGGTGCGCAGGCGCGTGATGCAGCCCTCGACCTCTTCGATGTTGTCGATGCCGCCGAGCCCGGCAACGATCTTCTCAGCCTTGCTGGCCATGTGTTTCTCCCTGTGTTTCTCGCGGCCGGGGGACCGCTTTGTCACGGTAACGCACGGTTGGACCATCTTCGCGGGCGGTTACGTCAGCCGTGCCCAATGATGACGATCAAGGTGCCGGCCCCTGCCGGACGGCGCTCCACACGTACCGCAACTGGTCTACACCAGTTTTCAACGACCGCCAAACCTGGCTTGTTCCGGGAGGGACGCCGATGAGTTCCCCAGCCGCGACGGTGCCGCAGAAGAAGTGGTGGAACGGCCTGTTCCAGGGCCTGCAGAAGATGGGCCGCAGCCTCCAGCTGCCCATCGCGGTGCTGCCCGCCGCCGGCATCCTGAACCGCCTCGGACAGCCCGACGTGTTCGGCGACGACGGCCTCGGCTGGACGAATGTCGCCAAGGTCTTCGCGGCGGCGGGCGGTTCGCTGCTCGACTCCACGCTCGGCCTGCCGCTGCTGTTCTGCATCGGTGTCGCGATCGGCATGGCGAAGAAGGCGGACGGCTCCACGGCCCTCGCGGCGGTCGCGGGGTTCCTCGTCTACTACGGGGTGCTGCGTGCCTTCCCCGACGACTGCCCGCAGGACACGGTGTTCGGCAGCGCGGGCATGTGGAGCGGGGTGTGCGTGGCGGAGGACGGGACGGTGGCGCAGGCCGCGTACCAGAATCCGGGGGTGTTCGGCGGCATCGTGATGGGCCTGCTCGCCGCCTGGTTCTGGCAGCGCTACCACCGCGTGAAGCTGGTCGACTGGCTCGGCTTCTTCAACGGCCGCCGACTCGTGCCGATCATCATGGCCTTCGTCGGTCTGATCTTCGCCGGTCTCTGCGTCTGGATCTGGCCGCCCATCGGCGACGCGCTGACCAGCTTCTCGAAGTGGCTCGTCGACCTCGGCTGGCTGGGCTCGGGCATCTTCGGCGTCGCCAACCGCGCGCTGCTCACGGTGGGGCTGCACCAGTTCCTGAACACGTTCGTCTGGTTCCAGTTCGGCGACTACACGAAGCCGGACGGCACGGTCGTGCACGGCGACATCAACCGCTTCCTCGCGGGCGACCCGACGGCGGGCCAGTTCACCTCGGGCTTCTTCCCGATCATGATGTTCGCGCTGCCCGCGGCGGCCCTCGCGATCACGCACTGCGCGCGCCCCGAGCGCCGCAAGGTGGTCGGCGGCCTGATGCTCTCGGTCGGCCTGACGTCGTTCGTCACCGGCATCACCGAGCCGATCGAGTACTCGTTCCTCTTCATCGCGCCGGTCCTGTACGCGATCCACGCGGTGCTCACCGGCGTCTCGATGGCGGTGACGTGGGGACTGGGGGTCAAGGACGGCTTCAGCTTCTCGGCGGGCCTGATCGACTACGTCATCAACTGGAGCCTGGCGACGAAGCCATGGCTGATCATTCCGATCGGGCTGTGCTTCGCCGTCGTGTACTACGCGCTGTTCCGCTTCGTCATCACGAAGTTCGATCTGCACACGCCCGGACGCGAACCGGAGGAGGAGGCGGAGGCAGAGGACCGGGAGCAGACCAAGGCGTGACCACCGAGGCCTAACTCCCCTGCGGGCGGCGCTTTCCTCCGGCATTTCCGGATATGGCCCAGGTAACAGGAATCGCAGGTTCCTTACGCCACCTTCACCGTGCTACAACAGGTCTACACCACTAATGGTGTAGACCACGCGGCCGTTCTGGCCGCGTCCCCCGGAGACGCCGCCGTCCCCCACTTCCATGTCCCCAGGCGGCGCCTTGCCCACTGGAGGAAGTTGTGTCCACGGCCAGTTCCGCTCCCGCGGCCGAGAAGAAGAAGGGCGCCGGCGTGATGGCTGTCATGCAGCGCATCGGCCGCAGCCTCATGCTGCCGGTCGCCGTGCTGCCCGCAGGCGCCCTGCTCGTCCGCCTCGGCAACCCCGACATGCTGGGCCGGGACTCCTTCCCGACCTTCATCACCAAGATCGCCTCCTTCATGGCCGCGGGCGGCAACGCGATCCTCGACAACATGGCGCTGCTGTTCGCCGTCGGCATCGCGATCGGCTTCGCCAAGAAGTCCGACGGTTCGACGGCGCTGGCGGCCGTCACCGGCTACCTGGTCTTCAAGAACGTCCTCGCCACGTTCACCGACCCGAACCTCGACAAGATCGCGAAGGTCGTCGACGGCAAGATCGTCATGACCGAGGCGCCCGTGGACGCCAAGGTCCTCGGCGGTGTCGTGATGGGCATCGTGGTGGCCCTGCTCTACCAGAAGTTCTACCGGACCAAGCTGCCCGACTGGGCGGGCTTCTTCGGCGGCCGCCGCCTCGTCCCGATCCTGTCCGCCTTCGCGGGCCTGATCCTCGGCATCGCCTTCGGCTACATCTGGCCGGTCCTCGGCACGGGTCTGCACAACTTCGGTGAGTGGCTGGTCGGTTCGGGCGCCGTCGGCGCGGGTATCTTCGGTGTCGCCAACCGTGCGCTGATCCCGGTCGGCATGCACCACCTGCTGAACTCCTTCCCGTGGTTCCAGGCGGGCTCGTACGAGGGCAAGAGCGGCGACATCAACCGCTTCCTCGCCGGTGACCCGACCGCCGGACAGTTCATGACCGGCTTCTTCCCGATCATGATGTTCGCCCTCCCCGCGGCCTGCCTCGCGATCGTGCACTGCGCCCGTCCCGAGCGCCGCAAGGTCGTCGGCGGCATGATGTTCTCGCTCGCGCTCACCGCCTTCGTGACCGGTGTGACCGAGCCGATCGAGTTCACCTTCATGTTCATCGCGCCGGTCCTGTACGCGATCCACGCGGTGCTCACCGGCATCTCCATGGCGCTGACCTGGTCGCTCGGCATGAAGGACGGCTTCGGCTTCTCGGCCGGCGCGGTCGACTTCTTCCTGAACCTCGGCATCGCGAAAAACCCGTGGGGCCTCGCCCTGGTCGGCCTCTGCTTCGCGGCGGTCTACTACGTGGTCTTCCGCTTCGCGATCACCAAGTTCAACCTGCCGACGCCGGGCCGCGAGTCCGACGAGGAGCTCGCCGAGCTCCAGAAGGCCGAGGCGAAGTAGCCTCCGCCGCACCGGCCCACACGAAGCCCACACGAAAGAGCCCCTCACCGTCCACGCGACGGTTGAGGGGCTCTTTCGCTGTCGTCAGATCTCGTACGTCGCGCCCGGCGCCGCCAGCGCGGTGGGGCCGTCGTACACCGCGCGCGCGTCGGCGAGGTTCACCTGCGGGTCCGTCCACGGCGGGATGTGGGTGAGCAGCAACCTTCCTGCGCCCGCGCGCCGGGCGGACTCGCCCGCCTCGCGGCCGTTCAGGTGGAGGTCGGGGATGTTCTCCTTGCCGTACGTGAAGGCCGCCTCGCACAGGAACAGGTCGGTGCCCGCAGCGAGTTCGTCCAGGGGCTCGCAGGGCCCGGTGTCGCCGGAGTACGTGAGGGACTTCCCGGCGTGCTCGACCCGGATGGCGTACGCCTCGACCGGGTGGCACATCTTCTCGGTGCGCACCGAGAACGGGCCGATCTCGAACGAGCCCGGCTTGACCGTGTGGAAGTCGAAGACCTCGCTCATCGAGGAGGCGGAGGGCGTGTCGGCGTACGCGGTCGTCAGGCGCTGCTCGGTGCCTTCGGGGCCGAAGACCGGGATGGGGGCGCAGCGGCCGCCCTCGTGCCGGTAGTAGCGGGCCACGAAGTACGCGCACATGTCGATGCAGTGATCGGCGTGCAGATGGCTGAGGAAGACCGCGTCCAGGTCGTACAGACCGATGTGGCGCTGCAGCTCGCCGAGGGCGCCGTTGCCCATGTCGAGCAGCAACCGGAAGCCGTCGGCCTCGACGAGGTAGCTCGAGCAGGCCGACTCCGCGGACGGAAACGACCCCGAGCAGCCGACGACGGTGAGCTTCATGAAGCTGGAACCTCCGCGCTGGCAGGAGAGCTGGGGAGTGTGCGGTGGATCGAGCGTAAGGCGCAAAAGCCCTGGTCGCTCCTCCGTCGCGGGCCGTTGTGGGGGAACTCACCTGCGCTGTCACCGGTTCGGGGGGCTTGTGGGACCGGGGGGAGGCGGCGGGCGCCACGGGATCGCCACCGGTACCGTCGTGCGTATGGACACGTCGTGGTGGCTCGCGCTGGCAGCCGTGGTGGTGCTGGCGTTCGTCGTCACGCTGGTGGACGGCTGGGGTCGCGGACCGCGTAAGCGGAGCAGCCGCCCGGCGGGCCGGACGCGGCCGCCGCGGGGCCCGCGGGGGCCTCAGCAGCGGCTGCCCGCGCCGCGGCCGGCGGAGATCTGGTGGGCCCGGGTGCCGTACGAGGACGGGCCCGGCGGCAAGGACCGGCCGTGTCTGGTGCTGTCCGTGCGCGGGCGGCGCGCCCGGGTCGCGAAGATCACCAGCAAGTACCACGAGGAGCGCGCGGGCGTGATTCCGCTGCCGCCGGGCTCGGTGGGCGACGCGCACGGGCGGCCCAGTTTCCTGGAGACCGATGAGCTGAGGGACGTGTCCCTCGGGGACTTTCGGAGGCGGGCCGGGGTGGTGGACCCGGTGCTGTGGGATCAGGTGAAGTACTTGGCGGGCTGACCCGCCGTGTCCACGGGGCTCCGCCCCGGACCCCGCTCCTCAAACTCCCCCGAGCTCTTGAAGAGCAGGGGGGACCCCCAGAGGGGCTGGGCTTTCCCCCTCCGGCGGTCTGAGGTTCTACGCCCAGAGCTGGCCCTGCAGCGTCTCGATCGCCGCCTCCGTGGTCGGGGCGGTGTACACGCCCGTCGAGAGGTACTTCCAGCCGCCGTCGGCGACGACGAAGACGATGTCGGCCCGCTCGCCCGCCGCCACCGCCTTCTTGCCGACACCGATCGCCGCGTGCAGCGCCGCGCCGGTGGAGACGCCCGCGAAGATGCCCTCCTGCTGGAGGAGCTCCCGGGTGCGGGTCACCGCGTCGGCCGAGCCGACGGAGAAGCGGGTGGTGAGGACGGAGGCGTCGTACAGCTCGGGGACGAAGCCCTCGTCGAGGTTGCGCAGGCCATAGACGAGGTCGTCGTAGCGCGGCTCGGCGGCGACGATCTTGATGTCGGGCTTCTGCTCGCGCAGGTAGCGGCCGACGCCCATGAGGGTGCCCGTGGTGCCGAGGCCCGCCACGAAGTGGGTGATCGAGGGGAGGTCGGCGAGGACCTCGGGGCCGGTCGTGGCGTAGTGGGCGCCCGCGTTGTCCGGGTTGCCGTACTGGTAGAGCATGACCCAGTCCGGGTGCTCCGCGGCCAGCTCCTTGGCGACGCGGACGGCGGTGTTGGAGCCGCCGGCGGCCGGTGAGGAGATGATCTCGGCGCCCCACATGGCGAGCAGGTCGCGCCGCTCCTGCGAGGTGTTCTCCGGCATGACGCACACGATGCGGTAGCCCTTGAGCTTGGCCGCCATGGCGAGCGAGATGCCGGTGTTGCCGGAGGTCGGCTCCAGGATCGTGCAGCCGGGCGTCAACCGGCCGTCCTTCTCGGCCTGTTCGACCATGTGCAGCGCGGGCCGGTCCTTGATGGAGCCGGTCGGGTTGCGGTCCTCCAGCTTGGCCCAGATGCGGACCTCCGCCGAGGGGGACAGGCGCGGCAGGCGGACGAGCGGCGTGTTGCCGACCGCGGCGAGCGGGGAGTCGTAGCGAGGCATCCGGGATCGGGCCTAGACCATGCCGCCGGCGACGGCCGGCAGGATCGTGACGTTGTCGCCGTCGGAGAGCTTCGTGGAGATGCCGTCGAGGAAGCGGACGTCCTCGTCGTTCAGGTACACGTTCACGAAGCGGCGCAGCTTGCCGTCGTCGACGATGCGGGCGGCGATGCCCTCGTGCCGCGAGTCGAGGTCCGTGAGGAGCTCGGCGAGGGTGTCCCCGCTGCCTTCGACGGCCTTGGCGCCGCCGGTGTAGGTGCGGAGGATGGTCGGGATGCGGACCTCGATGGCCATGGCTGGGGGCTCCTGTCGGGGGGCGGGAAAGTGCGGACGGTGGGCGCGCGGCGGCGCTGTGCTTGCGGGGTGGTGCCTGGCGTACGCGGGGTGCGCCCGCGTGCGTGGTGCGGCGCCGCGGCCCACGGCCGGGCGGCGGATCGGTTCAGCGGGAACAGATCGCGCTGGCGAGGCGGCACAGGTCGACGTGCAGCCGCGCCACGAGCAGCAGGGGTGCGCTCGGCGTCTCTTCGCTCACGTCATGGGGAACCATGCGGTCATCGTATCGATTCCCGGTCCGGATCCCGGAATGTGATCTCACCTGCTGGACGGAATCCGTTCAGGATGCGGGCGGCGGCAGGTAGACGACGGTCGGGGCGCCGGTCAGCGGATGCGTGCTGACCTCGGCCGTCACGCCGTACACGGTGGCGAGCAGCTCGGCCGTGAGGACCTCCTTGGGCGCCCCGGAGGCGACGAGGCGGCCGCCGTCGAGGACGTAGAGGCGGTCGCAGTAGTACGCCGCGAGGTTCAGGTCGTGCAGGGCCAGGAGGTTCGTCGTGCCCAAGTTCCGTACGAAGGAGAGGATTTCGAGCTGGTAGCGGATGTCGAGGTGGTTGGTGGGCTCGTCGAGGACGACGAGGGTGGGCTGCTGCACCAGGGCGCGGGCCACCAGGGCCCGCTGGCGCTCGCCGCCGGACAGGGAGGGGAAGGCGCGGTCGGCCAGCTCCTCGACGCCGACGCGGGCGAGGGCCGCCGTGACGAGTTCCTCGTCGGCCGCCGTGTCCGCCTCCCAGAACCGCTTGTGCGGGGAGCGGCCCATCGCGACCACCTGCCGGACGGTCAGCTCGAACGCCGCCTGCCCGTCCTGCGGCACGGTGGCCAGGCGCCGGGCGCGGGCCTTCGGGGTCATCGTGTGCAGGTCGTCGCCGTCGAGGAGTGCGTGGCCCGCGGTGGGGCGCAGCGTGCCGTAGACGCAGCGGAGCAGCGTCGTCTTGCCGCTGCCGTTGGGGCCGACGACGCCGACGGTCTCGCCGGGGGCGGCGGTGAGGTCCACGGCGTCGACGAGCCGCCTGCCGTCGATCTCGTACGAGAGGGCCTGGGTGCGCAGCTCGCCGGTCATGCCGGGACTCCTTCGGTACGCCGCCGCAGCAGCCACAGGAAGAACGGGCCGCCGGTCAGCGCGGTGAGCACGCCGACGGGGATGTCCTGCGGCGCGGCGACGGTGCGTGCGGCGAGGTCGGCGACGACCAGGAAGACCGCGCCCATCAGCGCCACCACGGGGAGCAGCGCGCGGTGCGCGGCGCCGACCAGCATGCGGGCGGCGTGCGGCACCATGAGGCCGACGAAGCCGATGGCTCCGCTGTACGCGACGAGGACGCCGGTCAGGAGCGAGGCGAGGACGAAGACGCCGGCGCGGAAGCGGGCGGCGTGCAGGCCGAGGACGGTGGCGCCCTCCTCCCCGGCGAGGAGCAGGTCGAGGGGCCGGGCCATGGACACCAGGAGGGCCGTGCCGACGGCGAGGGTGGCGCAGGGCAGGGCGAGCATGTCCCAGCGGGCGCTGCCGAGGCCGCCCAGCGTCCAGTACAGGACTTCCTTGAGGTGGTCCGCGCTGTCGGCGGTGACGAGGATGAGGCTGGTCAGCGCGGTCAGGATGTACGAGACGGCGACGCCCGCGAGAATCAGGCGGCCGGTGGCGAAGCTGCCGCCGCCGCGGGCCAGGGCGTAGATGAGGACGAGGGAGAGCAGCGCGCCCGCGAAGGAGGCGGCCGGGATCGTGACGGTGGTGGACAGGGCCGCGCCGAGGCCGAAGACGCTGCCGAGCACGATCGCGCAGACCGCGCCGACGGAGGCGCCCGAGGAGACGCCGAGCAGGAACGGGTCGGCGAGGGGGTTGCGGACGAGGGCTTGCAGGACGGTGCCGATGACCGCGAGCCCGGCGCCCACCGTCGCCCCGAGCAGGACTCTGGGCAGGCGGACGTCCAAAACGATCGTGCGGAACGGGGAGGGTTCGGCGCGGCCCGTGAGGATGTCCAGGACGTCGGCGGCAGGGATGCGGACGGAGCCGAGGGCGAGACCGGCCACGAGCGCCACCGCGAGGGCCGCGCAGAGCGTCGTCACGACGGTGGCGTAGCGCAGGTGCTTCACAGCTGTGCCGCCAGCTTCCTCACCGCCTCGGGTGCTCGTACTCCCGTGACCATGTCGGAGAGCCGCAGGACCGCGAAGCGCTTGTTCTTGACGGCGGGGACGTCCTTGAGGACGGGGTCCTCCAGGAGGCGCTTCTTCTTCTGGGCGACCGTGGTGGCGCCGTAGTCGAGGATCAGGATCGTCTCGGGCCTGCGCTCGACGACCGATTCCCAGGACGCGTCGCTGAAGGACTTGTCGACGTGGGCGAAGATGTTGCGGCCGCCCGCCCGCTCGATGATGTCGTTGCCGATGCCGCGGCCGCCCGCGGTGAACGCCGTCTTGTCGCCGCTGTCGTAGACGAAGACGGAGAGCGGCTTCTTGTCCTTGGACTTCTTGGCGGTGGCGGCCAGTTCGCGCTGGGCGCCCTTCACCCAGCGGTCGGCGCGGGCCCGCACCCCGAAGGTGGAGCCGACCTCGCGGACCTCGCGGTAGACGTCGTCCATGGAGACGGGCTTCTTGGCGCAGCCCTCTACGTTGAGGCGGCTCTCGATGCCGGACTTGGCGAGTGCCGAGCGGCTGCGGCCGTCGCCGGCGAGGAAGGCGCTGGCGTAACCGCCGTAGACGAAGTCGGGATTGGCGGAGAGCAGCTTCTCGTAGGAGGGGTACTCCTTGGCGAGCACCGGGAGCGACTTGTAGGCCTTCTCATACTTCGGGAGGACCTTGTCGTCGAGGTAGGCGGTGCCGGCGATGTGGTCCTTCAGACCGAGTTCCAGCATCACTTCGGTGGTGTGCTGGTTCATGGTGACGGCGCGCTTCGGAGGTGCGTCGTAGGTGGTCTTCACGCCGCAGTTGGTGACGGTGTACGGGAATCCTGCGGTCTTGGCGGCGGGCTTGCTGTCACCGCCGGAGCCGGACGAGGAGCACGCGGCGAGCGGGACGAGCAGGGCCGCGGCGGCCAGGGCACGTATCGGTCGGGACATGGCTGAACTGCCTCCTCCAGGGGATTTCCGCGTCCCCTGCGTCGTGTGGAGGAAGGCGGCAGGTCAGTTCCTGACTCCCCCGCCCCGGCCGGCGCGTGCCGGTGGGGCGGGGTCACAGTGGCGGGACCGTGCCGGGTTCGCACCGGCTTCCTGGGTCCTGCCGCCCTCGTGAGTAAAGCTCAGTATGCCTGTACGACCTTTACGTCTTCCTCGGTGACCTCGCCGTCGACGATCCGGTACGAGCGGAACTGGAAGGGGCCCGCGTCGTCGGTGTCCGCCGTGGAGACCAGGACGTAGTGGGCGCCGGGTTCGTTGGCGTACGTGATGTCGGTGCGCGAGGGGTAGGCCTCGGTCGCCGTGTGCGAGTGGTAGATGATCACCGGCTCCTCGTCGCGGTCGTCGAGCTCGCGGTAGAGCTTGAGCAGGTCGCCCGAGTCGAACTCGTAGAACGTGGGCGAGCGCGCGGCGTTGAGCATCGGGATGAACCGCTCGGGGCGGCCGGTGCCCGCCGGGCCCGCGACCACGCCGCACGCCTCGTCGGGGTGGTCCTGGCGCGCGTGCGCGACGATCTGGTCGTGGAGGGCCTGGGTGATGGTCAGCATGGCGCCAGGATAAGCAGAGGGGCCCGTGCGTACCGGAGTGTGGTACGCGCGGGCCCGAATGCTGGACAGCGGCCTTGGGGAGCCGGTCAGTCCTTGGAGAGGCGGTCGCCGGTGGAGGCATCCGCGGAGGCGTCCTCGGGGAGGCCGATCTTCCGCTTGTTGAACGCCGCGGCCTGCGGGTTGCGGCTCTTGAGGACCAGGTAGGAGACGCCGAGAATCGCGGCCCAGACCGGAGCGGCGTACAGCGAGATCCGCGCGTCCTTGTCGACGCCCATCATCACGATGACCATGCCGATGAAGAGCAGCGCGAACCAGCTGGTGTACGGGGCGCCCGGGGCCCGGAAGGTGGACTGCGGCAGCTCGCCGCGGTCGGCCTTGCGGCGGTAGCGGATCTGGCAGGCCAGGATCATGATCCAAGCCCACATGCCGGAGATGGTCGCGAAGGAGACGACGTAGTTGAACGCCTCGCCCGGCCACTGGTAGTTGATCCAGACGCCGACCAGCATGAACGCGGCGGAGGCCGTGGTGCCGATGAGCGGCAGGCCGTTCTTCGTGAGCTTGGTGAAGAACTTCGGGCCCTGGCCGTTCATCGCCAGGTCGCGCAGCATGCGGCCGGTGGAGTACATGCCGGAGTTGCAGGAGGAGAGCGCGGCGGTGAGGACCACGAAGTTCACGATCGCGGCGCCGACGCCGAGGCCCATCTTCTCGAAGGCCGCGACGAACGGCGAGACGCCCGGCTGGAAGTGCGTCCACGGCACGACCGACAGGATCATGATGAGCGCGCCGACGTAGAAGACGGCGATGCGCCACGGCACGGTGTTGATGGCCTTGGGCAGGACGGTCTTCGGGTCCTTGGACTCGCCCGCGGTGACGCCGACGAGCTCGACGGCGAGGAAGGCGAACATCACGATCTGCAGCGTCATCAGCGTGGAGCCGATGCCGTTCGGGAAGAAGCCGCCCTGGTTCCACAGGTGGGCCACGGTCGCGGTGTCACCGGCGTCGGAGAAGCCGATGGTGAGGATGCCGATGCAGATCAGGATCATGCCGATGATGGCGGTGACCTTGACCATCGAGAACCAGAACTCCAGCTCGCCGAAGAGCTTCACGGAGATGAGGTTCGCGCCGTACAGGATGACCGTGAAGATCAGCGCGTACGCCCATTGCGGGACGGAGCCGTGTGTCCAGTACTGCATGTACTGGGCGGCCGCTGTCACTTCCGTGATGCCGGTGACGACCCAGAAGAGCCAGTACGTCCAGCCGGTCACGAATCCGAAGAACGGGCCCATGAACTCACGGGCGTACTCCGAGAAGGAGCCGGACACGGGCCGGTACATGAGGAGCTCGCCGAGCGCCCGCATGATGAAGAAGATGACGAGGCCCGCGATGGCGTACGCCAGGATGAGGCTGGGGCCGGCCTTGTGAATGGCCTTGCCCGCGCCGAGGAACAGGCCGGTGCCGATGGCACCGCCGATCGCGATCATCTGGATCTGCCGGGCTCCGAGCCCGCGCTGGTAACCCTCGCCGGACGAGCCGTCCTGCGCGACACCGTTGCCGCCGTGCTCGTCGTGCTGCTCTTCGACCTGCACTGAGGTCATGGTGACGCCTTTCTCCATGCTGATCCGCGCCCGCACATCTGCGTTGTGGCTGCGGATCAGGTCCTGATCCCCCCGGATACGAATGGAGTGCTACCGGCGGTCTGCCGACTCGAGCGCCCTCGGCGACATGGGTGGCGTAGCCGAGTGGTCGTGAAGATTTATCACGGTGGCAACAGTGAGGGAATGAGCCACCTGTGGCGCACCCCACAAGAAGAAGCGGACAAACTTCACTTGACGCGACAAAGGCGGACAATGAAGTGACGGGATCGTTATCCGGATTTGAGGCTCCGCTGAGCGAACGGCCCGCCGGGTGAACAGAACCTGTCCACTACAACAAATTTCGCTGCCGTCTGCACGGATTTCTGCCCGGATTCAGTCCAGCAACGTCCCGACCAGCGTCTCCTGCAGTCCGCCGAGCCAGAGGTAGGCCATCACCATCGGCTTGCGGGGGTCGGAGTCCGGCAGCCGGTAGAGCAGATCCGCGTCCTCCTCGTCGCTGACTTCCAGGCGCGTGCCGATCGCGAGCCGGAGGTCGTTGAGGGCTCCGAGCCAGTGCCGGGACTCCTCGACCGACAGTTTCAGGACAGCTCCGCCCTCGCCCGAGGCCGTCATCGAGTCGAGCGAGCGGATCACGGCCAGGGCGTCGTCGCGCTTCTTGGCCCGCAGGTCGTTCTCCGTGAAACGGCGGAATTCCGACGAGTACGCCCGGAGTTCGTCCGCGTCGCCCGCCGCGTCCTCGCTCCCCGGGCCGCCGTACGCGTCGGGCAGCAGGCGCTTCATCACCGGGTCGGACGGCGGCTCGCTCGGCCCCTCGGCGAAGAGCTCCGCGAGCGGGTCGTCGGAGACCTCACCGCCCGGCCCCGGACCGATCAGCTCCAGGAGCTGCACGGCGAGGGAGCGGATGATCGAGATCTCGACCTCGTCGAGCGCGACGGCCGCGCCGCCCCCTGGAATCGCTTCGAATTGTCCTGGCATCAGATGCGTCGCTACTTCCGGTCCGCTACTTCCGGTCCTGCTGAAGGGTGGCCCACAGCCCGTACCCGTGCATGGCCTGGACGTCGCGCTCCATCTCCTCGCGGGTGCCGCTGGAGACGACCGCTCGGCCCTTCTGGTGCACGTCCATCATCAGCTTCGTGGCCTTCTCCTTCGAGTACCCGAAGTACGTCTGGAACACGTACGTCACGTAGCTCATCAAGTTGACCGGGTCGTTGTGCACGAGCGTGATCCAGGGAACGTCCGGTTCGGGGACGACGAGCGCCTCTTCGTCCGATTCCGGGCGCGTGATCTCTGCGGGAGCCGTACTCACACGCCCCATGCTGCCACCACGAGAGGCCCCTCGCACAAATGGCCTCTTGCCCGGCCCTCGAAATCGTCAGAGTGACGAGATTGGGGGTAGCATCCATCGTATGAACACAGCGGACCTTGGGCTGCCGGTGGATGTTCCGTCGACGGCGCTCTTCACGGACCAGTACGAGCTGACGATGCTGCAGGCCGCGCTGCGGGCCGGTACCGGCGACCGGCGTTCGGTCTTCGAGGTCTTCACCCGCAGACTGCCCGAGGGACGGCGTTACGGCGTGGTGGCCGGCACCGGCCGCGTCCTGGACGCCGTGGAGAACTTCCGCTTCGACGCCGATGTCCTCGGCTTCCTGCGCGAGCGGAACATCGTCGACGAGGCGACCCTCGAGTGGCTCTCCGGCTACCGCTTCCAGGGCGACATCTGGGGCTATCCCGAGGGCGAGGTCTACTTCCCGGGCTCGCCGATCCTGCGGGTCGAGGGCTCCTTCGCGGAGTGCGTGCTCCTGGAGACCGTGATCCTCTCCATCCTCAACCACGACTCGGCCATCGCGGCCGCCGCCTCCCGCATGTCCTCGGCCGCGGGTGAGCGCCCGCTGATCGAGATGGGCGCCCGCCGCACCCACGAACTGGCCGCCGTGGCCGCCGCCCGCGCCGCGTACGTCGGCGGCTTCGCGACCACGTCGGACCTGGCCGCCGGATTCCGCTACGGCATCCCGACCGTCGGCACCAGCGCCCACGCCTTCACCCTGCTGCACGACAACGAACGCGACGCGTTCCGCGCCCAGGTCGACTCGCTCGGCCGCGGCACCACCCTGCTCGTGGACACCTACGACGTGACCGAGGCCGTCCGGATGGCCGTCGAGGTCGCCGGGCCCGAGCTCGGCGCCGTCCGCATCGACTCCGGCGACCTGCTGCTCGTCGCGCACCGGGTGCGCCAGCAGCTGGACGAGCTCGGCGCGACGGACACGAAGATCGTCGTCACCTCCGACCTCGACGAGTACGCCATCGCCTCGCTCGCCGCGGCGCCCGTCGACGCGTACGGCGTGGGCACGCAGCTCGTCACCGGCTCCGGGCACCCCACCGCCTCGATGGTCTACAAGCTGGTGGCCCGCGCCCACTCGGCGGACCCGAAGGCCCCCCTGGAGCCCGTGGCGAAGAAGTCGCTCGGCGCCAAGTCCTCGGTGGGCGGCCGCAAGTGGGCCGCGCGCAGGACCGACGAGCACGGCGTCGCCGAGGCCGAGGTCGTCGGCACCGGCCCGGTGCCGCCCGAGCTCGTCGACCGGCAGCTCCTGGTCGAGCTGGTCAAGGGCGGCACGGTCGTGGCCCGCGAGCCGCTGGACGCCGTCCGCGACCGGCACGCCGCCGCCCGCGCCGGGCTCCCCCTGTCGGCGACGCAGCTGTCCCGGGGCGAAGCGGTCATTCCGACCGAGTACGTGTGACCCGCCGGACCGGGTCCGTGTGACCCCGCCCGGCCGGTCCGTGTGATCCCGCCCCGGGCGCTTCGACCGCCCCCTCCCGCAACGCACCCGAAGTCTCTACGCTCGTAGTCCCCCAGCAGAAGGACACCCGCCATGCGCCGCGCACTGATCGTCGTAGACGTGCAGAACGACTTCTGCGAGGGCGGCAGCCTCGCGGTCGCCGGCGGCGCGGACGTGGCCGCCGGCATCACGGAGCTGATCGGCCAGGCCCCGGCGTGCTACCGCCACGTGGTGGCCACCCGCGACCACCACATCGATCCCGGCGCCCACTTCTCCGACCGCCCGGACTTCGTGGACTCCTGGCCGCCGCACTGCGTGGCCGGCACGGAAGGCATCGGCTTCCACCCGAACTTCGCGCCCGCGGTCGCCTCCGGCGGCATCGACGCCGTCTTCGACAAGGGGGCCTACTCCGCGGCGTACAGCGGCTTCGAGGGCGCCGACGAGAACGGCGTGCCGCTGGCGGACTGGCTGCGGGAGCGGTCCATCACCGAGGTCGACGTGGTGGGCATCGCCACGGACCACTGCGTGCGGGCCACGGCGCTCGACGCGGTGCGCGCGGGCTTCCGTACGCACGTGCTGCTCGACCTCACCGCAGGGGTGGCCGAGACCACGACCGAGCGGGCCCTCCAGGAACTGCGGGCGGCGGGCGTGGAACTCACCGGCAAGCCGGTGCTGTAGACCCCTCACCCCGCCGGCCCCTTCACTCCTTCGGCCCCGTCACGTCGCGAAGTGGGGTCATAGCCGAATTGGTCCACCCGGCGCAGGCGAAAGAGCGAATTCACACTCCTGCCGTGCACTGATCACCCGCCGTGCGTTTGAACGGATGTGTCCCTAGAGGGTCCTTCCGAACGCCAGCCCCAAAAGGTGGGAATCATGCAGCGCCCTTCCGTACCCGGCCGTTTCCGTTTCCGTGCCCGGCTGACGCTCGGTGCCGTGCTCACGGCCGTGGTGTGCACCTCGGCCGCCGCGGCTCCCGGGCCTCCCGTGCCTGCGGCGGTGGGTCCGAAGGGCGGGCCCGGCGGTGATTTCCCGATGCGGATCGTCGCCTACGTGGCGAGCAGCGGCTCCGGGACCGCCCCCTCGTACGACGTACGGCTCGAACGGCGCGTCACCAGCACGCAGGTGGGCAACGGGCCGACCGGTGTGGGCGCGGCCCCGGACGGCTCCACCGTGTACGTGGCGAACGGCCTGTCCGACACGGTCTCCTTCGTCGAGACCACGCACCACAAGGTCGTGGCGACCGTCCCCGTCGGTTCGTATCCGTTCGCGGCCACGCCGAGCCGTGACGGGCGGCGGGTCATCACCGCGAACTGGGGCAGCGACACCGTGTCGGTCATCGACACCTCATCCCGCAAAGTCGTCGCGACCATTCCCGTGGGGGAGCTCCCGCACAGCGTCACCACGCTGCCCGGCGGGGTCTCCTACGTCAGCAACAGCGGCACCAACGATGTCACCGTGCTGTCCAAGGAGGACCGCGCGGTGGCCCGCGTCCCGGTGGGCGACTTCCCCAGCGGCATCACCAGCACCGGCAAGGGGGACAGGGTCTACGTCGCCAACACGGGCTCGGGATCCGTCTCGGTCATCGACACCGGCACCCGCAAGGTGACCGCCACCTGGGCGGTCGGCAAGGGCCCGCTGGGCCTCGGGCTCAGCCCCGACGGGCTGCGTCTGTACGCCGCCGACTCCGCGGCCGACACGCTCCTGGTCATCGACACCTCGACCGGGCGGGTCCTCCAGCAGGTGCCCGTCGGCAGGACGCCGCAGGGGCTCGCGGTCAGCCCGGGCGGCAACCGGGTCTGGGTCACCAACGAGGGCTCGGACACCGTCTCGGTGGTCAGCCCGGCGACGGGGAAGGTGCGGGCGACCCTGCCCACCGGGGACCAGCCCGAGGGCATCGCCATCACCCCCAGGTGAGCGCGCGCATCTCCTCGCCGGGGCGGGCCCTACGCGGCGGCGCGCCGCCCGAACAGGGCCCGGATCGGATGCCACAGCTCGTTCACCGTGTCGGGCGCCGTGCGCCATATGAGGCCGTCCGGATGGTGCAGGACCGCGGTGATCTCGTCCGGGGTGGGCGGCTCGGCGTTGCCCCGGAGGTAGACCGCCCGCAGGCCGAGGTTCCGCAGCCGGGTCAGGGCCCTGGCGCGGTTCACGGCGTGCACGATCATCCTGACCGTGCCGCCGCCCGGCGCCGGGCTCGGCAGCGTCAGCGCCACCACCACGCTGCCGTTGGGCAGCTTGCAGAAACCACCTGCGGACATGCTCGGTCACACCCCCGTGAAACGTCGCGTCAATAAGACAGTCACAGGACGCACCTAAACACGATCGGCCGCCGCCCGCTAGGGGGCGGCGGCCGATCATGGCTTGACCTGCGGAAATGCTGGTTACTTCGTCGAGCGACCCACCTGGACCGTGATCGTCGAGCCGTCCTTGGGCTGCTTGATGATCTTGATCTGCGTGTTGGTGTCAGTGACCTTCACGCTGCCCGTGGGGTTCGACGCGTACCAGTAGGTGCCCTTGCGGTCGTCGAAGACCGGGACGCCCTTCTGGGACTTGATCTTCAGCGCGACGTCCGCGTTGTGGAGCGTGAACGAGTCGGTCGCGTACTTGCTGAAGGGCGCGTCGAACGGCTGGATCTTGTTGCGCAGGAGCGAGCCGTCCTTCCACTTCAGCGGCTTGGCGTGCGCGTCGACCGGCAGGATCAGGCCCTGGCCGGGGTGCTGGCTGGTGTTGTTGTCCTTCTGGGAGGTGTCCCACTGCCAGACCATCAGGCCGGTCTGGTACGGGTAGTGCTCGACCCAGTCGGGACGGGACTGCGAGAAGCCGAAGTTGTACGGGCCGACCTTCAGGGTCTTGTCGTACGACACGTACTGGCGGTTCTCGGCGAGGTAGTACTGGTCGTACTTCTTGGTGAAGGACTCGCCGATGCGCGAGAAGCCCTTCGCCGTCCAGCCGTTGTCGTCACCCTCGGCGCCGTCCTCGAACAGCTTGGCGCCGTCCGCGGTGATGGCGAGCGCGTCGGCCGTGAAGCCCTTGCCGCCCGCGCCGCCGTCGGTGGCGTAGCGGAAGCGGATGTCGATCTTCTTGCCGGCGTAGGCGTCGAGCGGGAAGACGAGCTTCTTGTATGCGCCGGAGACACCGGTCAGCGCGGGCTTGTCGCCGGCGTCACGGGTGATCGGCTTGCCGTCCGCGGTGCCGTCCACCGGCGTGTAGTTGGCGCCGCCGTCCGTCGAGACCTCGGTGTAGAGGTAGTCGTAGTTGGCCTCGATGTCCCACCAGCCACTCAGCGACAGCTCGGCCTTGGACTTGCCGGTCAGGTCGACGGAGCGCGTGAGGGTGTTCTTCAGGTCGTCGCCCTGGTCGCTCCACCACTGCTTGGCGCCCTCGGCGGGCTTCACGACCGTGGTCTTCACGGCCTTCTTCGGCAGGTCGACGAGGAGCGCCTGGCGGTGCCGGGTGTTGTACTCCGCGACGCCCAGCTTGTGCTCGGACGTCGTGGCCGCCTTCGCCTTGGCGTAGTCGAGCCAGCCCAGCTGGAACTTGTCCCAGGCGGTCATGTCGCCCGGCATGTCGCCGATGGCGTCCTTGCCGGTGCCGAGCCAGGAGCCGGCCGACATCAGCGACCAGAAGCCGACCGAGTTCTCGCCCTTGCCCGTGGTGTCGTACAGGTCGGGCAGACCGAGGTCGTGGCCGTACTCGTGGGCGAAGACGCCGAGGCCGCCGTTCTCCGGCTGCATCGTGTAGTCGCCGACCCAGATGCCCGAGTCGCCGATCTGGGTGCCGCCGGCCTTGTTGTTGCCGGGCCCCGTGCGGCCCGCGTCGTTGCCGTACGCGTACCAGCGGTGCGCCCACAGGGCGTTCTCGCCCTCGGCGCCGCCGCCGGCCGACTCGTCCTCGCCCGCGTGGACGATCTGGAAGTGGTCGATGTAGCCGTCGGGCTCGTTGAAGTCGCCGTCGTTGTCGAAGTCGTAGCGGTCCCAGAGGTCGTACTTGGCCAGGTCCGCCTTGATCTGCGCGTCCGTGCGGCCCGCGTCCTTCTGGGCCTTCGTCCAGGCGGTCACGCCGTCCTTGACCGCGTCCCAGACGTTGGCGCAGTTGGTGTCGCCGCAGTAGTTCGAGCCGTAACGCGCCTCGTTGTAGTCGACCTTGACCCAGTCGGAGACCTCGCCGTCGACCGAGTAGCGGCCCGAGGAGGTCTTCTCGTAGTAGGTCTTCAGCGAGTGCTTGGTCTTGCCCTTGCTGTCCTTGCCCTCACCGAAGTAGAGGTCCTGGAAATGCTTGCGGTTGTAGTCCTTCTGCCAGGCCGTGCTGTTGTCCTTCGCACGGTCCGGCTTGGCTATCTTGTTGTGCAGCGGGCCGGGCTTGCCGCCGTACTTCTTGACGGGCTGCTCCGGGCCCTCGGGGCCGTCCGGGTCGTACATGGTCGTGTCGTCGACCTTGTTCCCGAACTCCACCAGGATCGTGAAGATCTTGTCGGTCTTCTCGCGGCCCAGCTCGACGTACTTCTTGTCGTCGAGCTTGACGACCTTGGAGGCGCCCCGCTTCTGCACCTTGGCGTCGCCCTCGACGACCTGCTGCAGGGCGGCCTTGCGCTGCTGCGCCTGCTGCTTGCTGAACGGTCCGTCCAGGTCGTGGTCGACGTGCGCCTTCGGGTGCGCCGGGTCCTGCCGGTCGACGGCCGGAGCCCCGCCCGAGGCACCGTCCTCGGCCGAAGCCGTCGCTGCTGTCGCCGCCGAGAACGTCGCGGCGGCCGCGGCCATCGCCACGGCCACCGCGGTGGCTCTGAACGTCCGTGTTCTGGCTGTCACTTGATGTTGTCCTCCCCCGCGCCCGCGCGAAAATGGCGGACCGAAATTCCCGGTCGGAGGGGGGTCCGCGCGCGATGTACGCGTCACAAGTGACGACATTCGACCGGAAGTACGGGAGAAAAGACAGACCTTGACTTGGACAGGCCAAGTGCACTATGCAGACGCCGGGATCCGGTATCCGGACACGGGGCACTGCTCCACGCGCATGGTCAACGGGCGCGCCGCACCGTCCACTTACTGGACGCCATGAACCCGTGCGCCCCCTGTGCTGCGGCACCGTGGGTTAGGTCACGCTTACTGCCCGTTCCCGTCGGGCATGGAGCGTCATAGAGTCAATCGACGGTGCGCCACCGCGCATGGCGGCACATCGCAAGTCGCCGCCGTCGAGGCCCCTTTGATTCGTAAACGTTCGTTCACACATCCGCATCCGCCCCCGCGGTCACAAGCCGCGGGGGGATCACTGCCGAGGACGGATCACGTCATGCCTCGTCCCATGCCACGTCCGACCACCGCACAGATCACCTACGGTTCGGTGACCGTCGTCTTCTCGACCCTCGCGATGCTGCTGCTCTCCCGGACCGCCTCGGGAGTCGGTATCGCGGTGATAGCCCTGGCCGCGCTCGGCCTCGGCTTACTGGTCGCCATGACGGTTCCGCTGCCGAGGCGTCCCGAGAAACCCGCGGCGCCCCTCGCGCGCACGGTGCCGGCGGCCGCCCCCGCCGACGCGCGCGTACCGGCGCGGCACGCCGCGGTGCCTAGGCGCTGACCACCACCGTCTTGGCGGCCTTGTCGTGCAGGCCCTGCTTGTAGGGCTTGTCGAAGAAGCTCCAGCCGCCGCAGATGACCGTCCAGACGCAGGCGCAGCAGAACGCGAACGGCAGCCAGAGGACGGCCGCGCGGGCCAGCGCGGTCTGCAGGGTGGGCGTGGCACCGTCGTTGAGGTTGGCGACCCGCATCCCCAGCCACTTCTTGCCGAGTGTCTGACCCGTCTTGGAGATCAGATAGGTGTCGTACGCGATGTAGAGCACGGCGGCCAGCAGCGACTGGCCGAACGACTTGCCCGTGTTCACCTCGTCCGGGTCGATGTCGTACGCCGCCGTGCCGAACAGCCACGACAGCAGGCCGACGACGATGCCCACCAGAACCATGTCGATGATGCGGGCGAGCACGCGCTTGCCGCTGTCGGCGAGCGGAGGCATCCCGGCGAGGGGGTCCTGTCCGCCGTAGCCACCGGGTCCGCCGCCGTACGGGTCACCGTCGTACGGCGGGGGCGGGGCGCCGTAGGGAGAGCCGCCGCCCGCTCCCGGGGGCGGGGGACCCGAACCGGGGGGCGGGGTGTCGTACGGGGACCCGCCTCCGCCGCCCTGCGGGGGCTGCGGCGGCCGCTTCTTGAACGGGTCGTCGTCCGGTGACGGGTATTGCGGCGGTTCGGTGCTCATGGCCCGAGTCGACCGCGCCGGTCCGGGCTCCGCATCCGGCGAGCGGCCGACCGGGTTACGCGGCCTCGGCGCTGCTCACCCCGCGACGAAGGTGTTCGCCGCCTTGTCGTGCCAGCACTGGCGCCAGGGCCGGTCGAAGAGGCACCAGACCACGCCGACGACGCCGATCACGAGTACGCCCGGCACGCTGTACACCAGCCAGCGCTTCAGCGCCGCCCCGAACGTCGGTGCCTCGTGCTCCTCGATGTCCCGCACCTCGATGCCGCACACCTTCTTGCCCAGGGTGCGGCCCCACTTGGCGGTGGGCAGCGCCTCGTACACGACGCCGAAGAGCAGCAGGACGGCGAGGATCATGCCGAGGTATCCCGCGGTGGTGCCGTCGAGCAGCCAGACCGTGGTCTTCTCGCCGGAGAGCTTCGCCGCGTCGATCTTGCTGTCGATGTGGTCGGCGGCCTTGGTGCCGAGGGGCAGCGCGGCGGCGCCGGTGACGACGGCGAGGACGAGGGTGTCGAGGAGCCGCGCGGCGAGGCGCCTGCCGAGTCCCGCGGGGCGGGCCGCGGCCTGGGCCTGCGCGACGGCGAGGAACGGGTCCGCGGCGACGGGCTTCCACGGCACGACGGGCTGTCCCTCGCCCTGCTGGGCGGGGGCCGGTTCGGCCGGGCCCTGCGCGAGCTGGTGCACCTGCTGCGCCCACGACTGCGAGCCACCGCCGGGCCCGGAGGTGACGGGTGCGGGGACACCGCCTTGCTGCGGCACGGAGGTCTGAGGCTGCTGCGCTTGGGCCTGCGGGGCCTGGGCCTGAGGCGTGGCCGCCTGCGGAGGTACGCCACCCTGCTGCGGTACGGAGGGCTGCTTGGACTTGGGCCGGATCGCGCGGATGGACATGGTGCCGTCGGTGCCGGCCGACGGGGTGGGCCGACGGAACGTCACTGTGCCCTCGCCCGCGGTCGGCTTGGCGGCGCCCGGCTTCACGGCGCGGATGGTGACCGTGCCGGGGTTGCTGTCCTCGTGCGAGGGGCTCTCGGCGGCGGCTTCGGCGCGGGGCGCCGCGTCCTCGACCACCCGCGGATCGCTCGGCTCCTGGGCATCGCCCCAGGAAACCCGTCGCTCCTGCTCGGCACCGAGACCGGCCTGCCGCCCCGCATCGGCCTGCCAGGCAGCAGCAGGCTCGGGCCGCCCCCCGTGCTGCCCCTGCCCGACCCGGTCTTGCCCCGACGCGACTTGTCCCGACCCGGACTGGCCTGGCAGGGCTTGTCCCGACGCAGCCTGGCTCGACGCGGACTGGCCCGACAGGGCTTGGCCCGACGCCGACTGCCCGGGCGGGAACTGACCCGGCGTGCTCTGCCCCTGCCCGAACTGCCCGGCTACGGACGGCCCCTGCGCGGCAGCCTGACCGGAAGCGGCCTGGCCCGGCCCGGCCTGCCCGGATGAGGCCTGGCCCTGCGGCCCGGACCGACCCGAGGCGCCTTGCCCCGGCGCGACTTGCCCCGACACGGCGTGGCCCGCCGCACCTTGGCCCGGCACGCCCTGGCCCGGCACGGAGTGCCCGGGCGGGAACTGACCCTGTGCCGCCTGCCCCGCCTGGGCCTGCACCGCATGGCCCTGCCCCACCTGGGCCCGCCCCGTCGCGGGCGCCCCCGTCGCAGGCGAGCCCGTCCCAGTCGTCCCCTCCGTGAGCGGGCCCGTCGCGATCGGGCCCGTGTCAGGGGGGCCCGTTTCGAACTGGCCCGTCTGGGGGTGGTGTTCGTCGAAGAAGACGGGGCCCGTTTCCTCCGCGCGGGAGGGGGCGGATGCGCCCGGCGGGGGCGGGAGGGGTTCGCCGTCGGACGGGGCGGGGCGGCTCGTGCCGGGGACCCAGGCGGTGCCGTTCCAGTACCGGACATATCCGGGAATGGACGGGTCGGGGTAGTAGCCTTCGCGAGGCCGTTCGTCGCCTGGGGCCGGAGTTGGGGCGCTCATGTCCGTCGTCCCGTATCTGCTCGGGGGTCTTCTGGGGGCTCCACATCTATCAGACCTCCGTGTCCCACCGGGCGGCTCCCGCCCTTCCGAACCACTTTCCGGGCACGCTCCCCACACTTCCCCCGCGTCCCCCGCACCCCGCCCCGAAGTCGTACGAAGAAATTTCCCGAAGCCGCGTAATGCTCCGGCGATCCCGCCCTCTCCACTCGTACGGGTCCGGTCCCAGGACCCCCGCAGAGAAGAAGGGCATCGACATGCACTCCGTGGTGGAACGCGAGCTGGAGCTCAAACTGGTCCTCTCCCCGGAGCGGGCCATCCCCGTCCCGGCCCGCCTCACCTACCGCACCGACGACCCCTACGCCGTCCACATCGCCTTCCACATCGGCTCCGAGCACCCGGTGAACTGGACGTTCGCCCGCGAGCTCCTGGTGGAAGGGGTGTTCAGGCCGTGCGGCCACGGCGACGTACGCGTCTGGCCGACGAAGGTGGACGGCCGCAGCGTCGTCCTGATGGCCCTCAGCTCGCCGGACGGCGACGCGCTCCTGGAGGCACCGGCCGCCGCCGTGTCCGCCTGGCTGGAGCGGACGCTGCGCGTGGTCCCGCCGGGCTCCGAGGGCGAGCAGCTCGGCATCGACGACGGCCTCGCCGAGCTGCTCGCGCCCGCCTCCGGCCGAGGCCGCGTGGACGAGCTGTGGCTGCGCGACCCGTGGCCCTCGGACGAGTCCAAGGACGGTGAGTGAGCTCCGCCGCCACGGGGGCGACCGCGGAGCGGACACACGGTCAGAACAATTTGCCCGGGTTGAGGAGTGAGTGCGGGTCGAAGGCCGCCTTGACGGCCCGCTGCATCTCCACTCCCACCGGGCCGATCTCGCGCGCCAGCCACTCCTTCTTCAGGACGCCGACCCCGTGCTCGCCGGTGATCGTGCCGCCGAGCTCCAGACCGAGGGCCATGATCTCGTCGAAGGACTCGCGGGCGCGCCGGCCCTCGTCGGGGTCCGCCGCGTCGAAGCAGACGGTGGGGTGGGTGTTGCCGTCGCCGGCGTGCGCGCAGACCCCGATGGTCAGGCCGTACTTCTCGCCGATGCGCTCGACGCCGTCGAGCATCTCCGCGAGCCGGGAGCGGGGCACGCACACGTCGTCGATCATCGTGGTGCCCTTGACGGCTTCGAGCGCGGTGAGCGACAACCGCCGCGCCTGGAGGAGGAGTTCCGACTCGGCGGCGTCCTCGGCCGGGACGACCTGCGTGGCGCCCGCGGCCTCGCAGAGCGCGCCGACCGCGGCGAGGTCGGCCGTCGGGTCGGGGGTGTCGAAGGCGGCGAGGAGCAGCGCTTCGGTGGTCTCGGGCAGGCCCATGTGGGCGAGCGCGTTGACGGCCTTGACCGTCGTACGGTCCATCAGTTCGAGGAGCGAGGGGACGTGGCCGCCCGCCATGATCGCGCAGATGGCGTCGCAGGCGGCCCCGGCCGTCGGGAACTCCGCCGCGAGGACGAGCTGTCGCGGCGGTTCGGGCCGCAGGGCGAGGACGGCGCGGACGACGATGCCGAGGCTGCCCTCGGAGCCGACGAAGAGCCGCGTCAGGTCGTATCCGGCGACGCCCTTGGCGGTGCGGCGCCCTGTGCTCATGAGGCGTCCGTCGGCGAGGACGACGTCGAGCCCGAGGACGTACTCCGCGGTGACGCCGTACTTCACGCAGCACAGACCTCCGGAGGCGGTGCCGATGTTCCCGCCGATGGTGCACATCTCCCAGCTGGAGGGGTCCGGCGGGTAGTACAGGCCGTGCTCGCCGACCGCGCGGGACAGCGTGGCGTTGACGACGCCCGGCTCGACGACGGCGATCCGGTCGACGGGGCTGATCTCCAGGATGCGGTCCATCTTGACGAGGGACAGGACGATGCAGCCCTCGCTGGCGTTGGCGGCGCCGGACAGGCCGGTGCGGGCGCCCTGCGGGACGACGGGGACGCGCAGCTCGGTGGCGGTGCGCATCACGTGCTGGACCTGTTCGACGGTGCGCGGCAGGACCACGACGGCCGGGGTGCCCGCGTCGCAGAAGCTCGCCATGTCGTGGGAGTACGCGGAGGTCACGTCCGGGTCGGTGAGGACCGCCTCGGCCGGGAGGCCCTCCTGAAGGAGGTCGATGAGGGTGCGGCTCATGATCACAGCCTCGCACCCGGGGCCATCGGTGTGAACCCGTGTGCGACGCCGTTCCGCAGGCCGGGATGTGCTCTTCGTATGGACGGCAGTGGCGCACAGTGAGCGTCATGAGGCCTTCGGTGAAGCGTGTGCTGATCGGCTCCGTGGCGGGGAGCGTGGTGATCGGCAGTGCGTATGTGCTGCTGCCGCGGGACGGCGGGGAAGCGGCGCCGCCCGCGCTCGGTCCGGCGGGGCGGGCGATGGTGGCCGTGGGGGCGGGGATGCCCGCCGCCCTGCCGGATCTGACGGCGCTGATCGGGGAGCGCGAGGCGCATCTGCGGGCGCACCCCGGCGACGAGCAGTCCTGGGCGGTGCTCGGCTCGGCGTATGTCGCGAAGGGCGTGCGGACCGCCGACTTCGCGAATTACCCGAAGGCCGAGAGCGCGCTGCGCACGTCGCTGAGGACGCGGCCCGAGGGGAACCCGGAGGCCCTGACGGGTCTTGCCACGCTCGCCAATGCCCGGCACGACTTCCGGGCGGCCCGGAAGTGGGGCGAGCTCGCGGTGCGGCAGGCGCCGAAGCGGTGGACTGCGTATCCCGCGCTGATCGACGCGTACAGCGGGCTCGGGGACACGAAGGCGGCGGCCAAGGCCCTGGAGTCCCTGCAGAAGCTGGGCTCGGGCGCCGCGGTCCTGACGCGGACCGGGCAGGTCTACCGCAACCGCGGCTGGCGCGAGGACGCGAACGCGGCGCTGACCGACGCGGCGGCGCTCGCGGAGGCCCCGGCGGAGAAGGCGGCGGCGCTGCACCGGGTCGGGGAGCTGGCGTGGGAGCGGGGCGAGCCGACGGAGGCGCTGCGCTATTACGACGTGGCGCTCGCCACGGAGGCCGACCACCACCCGTCCCTGGCGGGCCGGGGCCGCGCCCTCGCGGCGCTGGGCCGCACATCGGAGGCGCTGCAGGCCTACCGGTCGGCGCTCACCCGGCATCCGCTGCCCGAGTACGCCCTGGAGCTGGGCGAGTTGTACGAGTCGTTGAAGCTGGGTCCCGCGGCGCGAGCGCAGTACGACGTGCTGCGGACCCGGGTGCGGCAGGGCGGTGCGGGAGGCGTCAACAACCAGCGGATCCTCGGCCTCTTCGAGGCGGACCACGGCGACGCGGACGCGGCGGTGAAGCGGCTCACCGCGGAGTACAAGCGGCACGGCAGTCCGGAGACGGCGGACGCGCTGGGCTGGGCGCTGCACAGGTCCGGGGACGGCGAGGCGGGTCTGAAGCTGGTCACGAAGGCGATGGACAAGGGGCCGCGCAGCGCCCTGTTCGCCTACCACCGCGGGCAGATCGAGCGGGAGCTCGGCTGGTACGGCGCGGCGCGCCGCCACCTGCGGGAGGCGCTGCGCGTCAACCCGTACTTCTCGCCGCTCGGCGTGCCCGCTGCGAAGAAGGCCCTGAAGGCGCTGGGCGAGCCGCCGGAGGGCGGTCCCGAGCAGGTGTACGCGCCGAGCGGGGAGGTGGCTCCACCGCTGCCCCGGCCACGGCAGACGCCGCCGCGCAAGCAGCCGCAAGCCAAGCCGTCACCCCGCGACTGAGTCCGGTCCCGGCACGGGACCCCACGGCGCTTCGAGCGCGGCCCGCAGGGCGTCGGCCGGGGCCGGGCCGATGCGGGCGGCGAGCAGTTCCTCCAGGCGGGTGAGGACGGTGGTCGCCTCGTGGTGGGCGCGCTCGCCCTGGGGGGTGCGGCGGATGAGCCGCTGTCGGGCGGACGCGGGGTCGGGGACCTGCTCCAGGAGTCCGGCGCCGACGAGGCCGTGCACGGCCTGGTGGGCGGTCTGCCGGGTGACGCCCATGCGGCGGGCCAGTTCGGAGACGGTGGTGCCGTCGTCGTCGAGGACGGCGAAGAGCTGCACCTGCGTCAGGGAGACGGGCGGGGCGCCGGTCGTCTCCATGGCGGCGAGGAGGCCCTCCTCGAACCAGCGGCGGGCCTCGCCGAGGAGCTGGGGCAGGTTGCGTCGAACGGGTTTCTCGGTCATTAATGTCAGGGTACCTGACATTGCCCGGCCGCACGATGGCCCGGCGATGCCTTCAGTGCCCGAGCCTCGAGGAGCGCCCCCATGACCATCGAGTACGCCACCCGCTACCGCCGCACCTCCCACATCCCCCCGGAGCCCGGCAAGCCCTACTTCATCGAGAAGGGCGACGGCGACCGCGCCCACCTGTTCGGCGACCTCGTCACCGTCTACGCGGGCGGCGAGCAGACCGAGAACACCTTCAACTTCTTCACCGTCGAGGGCCCCAAGGGCGACCTCATACCGGCCCATGTGCACGCCGACACCCACGAGGTCTTCTACGTCACCCAGGGCGCCGTCCGGCTCTTCGTCGAGGACACCGAGGGCATCCAGCAGGAGAAGCTGCTCACCCCCGGCGACTTCGGCTTCGTACCGAAGAACTGCACGCACGCCTACCGCATGGAGCGCCACCACAGCCAGGTCGTCGGCGTCGCCGCGGGCCCCGGCGGCACGTTCGAGCGCTTCTTCGAGAACCTCGGCGCGCCCGCGGAGGAGCACGGCCTGCCGCACCGGCCGCTGATCCCCGAGCCCCACAAGTTCGGCACCGTTCCCAAGCAGTACGACGTGAACTTCCTGCCCGACCACCAGTGGCGGACCCGGTGACGGGGCCCGCGCTCCGCGAGCTGATCGCCGCACCCCACCCCGACGTCGCTCCCCTGCCGCCCCCGGCGGTGCGCGCGCCCGGCGTACGCGAACTGCGCGGCGTGCCCTACCGCCAGGACCGGGGCAGCCGCCCCCTGGAACTCGACCTGTGGCTGCCCGGGACCGCCCCCGCGGCGGGGCCGGCGCCGCTGGTGCTCTTCGTGCACGGCGGCGCCTGGCTCCAGGGGCGCCGCGACGACATGGGGATGCGCACCCGGCACTGGTCGCCGGGGCCGTTCGCGCGGATCGCCGCCGCCGGGCTCGCCGTGGCCTGCGTCGACTACCGGCTCAGCGGCGAGGCCGGCTTCCCCGGCCCGCTCGACGACCTGCGGGACGCGCTGCGCTGGCTCACCCTGCGCGGCGCGGAACTGGGCGTCGACGCCGGACGGACCGTGGTCTGGGGCGAGTCGGCGGGCGGCCACCTCGCCTCGCTGCTCGCCCTGACCCACGAGGAGGGCGCCATCGCCGGGGCCGTGATCTGGTACGGGCCGAGCGATCTGACCGCCCCGCGCGGCCACTTCACCCCGGAGGACCCCGCGACTCCCGAGGCGCTCCTGCTCGGCGCGGCCCCGGCGACGGTCCCTGAGCGGGCGCGGGGGGCGAGCCCACTGTCCCGGGTCCGCCCGGGCGCACCGCCGTTCCTGCTGGTGCACGGCGACGCGGACACGATGGTGGACCACTCCCACAGCGCGTCGCTGGCCGCCGCGCTGGAGCGGGCCGGGGCACCGGCCGAGCTGTGGACGGTCCCGGGCGCGGACCACGGCTGGCACGGTGTGGCCGACGCGGAGGTCGAGCGGATCTTCGCGCGCTCGCTGGAGTTCGCGCGGCGACGCACATCGGCCTGAACGGCGGCAACGCCGGACAGGCTGGGGGAATCCAGCTTGTCCGGCGTTTGAGGACGAGCAGGGCGCAGCCCGCGACAAACGGTGCTTACAGATTGCCCCGCTTCTCCTGCTCGCGCTCGATCGCCTCGAAGAGCGCCTTGAAGTTGCCCTTGCCGAAGCCCATCGAGCCGTGCCGCTCGATCATCTCGAAGAAGACGGTCGGGCGGTCCTGGACCGGCTTGGTGAAGATCTGGAGCAGGTAGCCGTCCTCGTCGCGGTCGACGAGGATCTTCAGCTCGCGCAGGGTCTCGACGGGCACGCGGGTCTCACCGGCCCACTCGCCGAGGGTGTCGTAGTACGAGTCGGGGGTGTCCAGGAACTGGACGCCCTGCGCGCGCATCGTGCGCACGGTCTCGACGATGTCGTTCGTGGCGAGCGCGATGTGCTGGACGCCGGCGCCGCCGTAGAACTCCAGGTACTCGTCGATCTGCGACTTCTTCTTGGCGATGGCGGGCTCGTTGATCGGGAACTTGACCTTCAGCGTCCCGTCCGCGACCACCTTCGACATCAGCGCGCTGTACTCGGTCGCGATGTCGTCGCCCACGAACTCCTTCATGTTCGTGAAGCCCATGACCTTGTTGTAGAAGCCGACCCACTCGTTCATCTTGCCGAGCTCGACGTTGCCGACGCAGTGGTCGATCGCCTGGAAGGTGCGCTTGGCGGGCGGCTCGACGATCGGGTTCGCGGGCACGAAACCGGGCAGATACGGGCCGTCGTAGTCGGTGCGCTCCACCAGGGTGTGGCGGGTCTTGCCGTACGTGGCGATGGCGGCGAGCACGACCGTGCCGTTCTCGTCCTTCTCCTCGTACGGCTCGGTGATGCCGCGGGCACCGTGCTCGACGGCGTAGGCGTACGCGGCGCGCGCGTCCGGCACCTCGATCGCGAGGTCGATGACGCCGTCGCCGTGCTCGGCCACGTGGGAGGAGAGGAAGTGACCCCAGTCCGTGGAGGGCTTGATGACGGAGGTGAAGACGAAGCGCGCACCGCCGTTGGTGAGGACGTAACTCGCGGTCTCGCGGCTGCCGTTCTCCGGTCCGGAGTAGGCGACCAGCTTCATGCCGAACGCCGTGGAGTAGTAGTGCGCGGCCTGCTTGGCGTTGCCCACGGCGAAGACGACCGCGTCCATTCCCTTCACCGGGAAGGGGTCGGCCTCGCGCGCGGTGTCAGGGGTGTGAGTGGTGGTCTCAGTCATGCTGTGAGACTCCCGCCGAACCGCAAGGTGCGCAATAGTTCGCGTTTTTAGTGGTCAATCTGCCCAGTGGGTGACCAGGATGGGCGGGCTATCTGTACATCATGACCACCGTGGAGGCGTCATGGCGATCGATCATCTGGACGGCAGACTCATCGTGCTGCTGGCACGGGAGCCGCGTATCGGGGTTCTTGAGGCGTCCCGCAGGCTCGGCGTCGCGCGCGGCACGGTGCAGGCGCGGATGGACCGGCTTCAGTCCAATGGAGTCATCCGGGGCTTCGGCCCCGAGGTCGATCCGGCGGCGCTCGGCTATCCCGTGACGGCCTTCGCGACGCTGGAGATCAAACAGGGCCAGGGCGCGGACGTACGCGCGCATCTGGCGACCGTCGCCGAGGTGCTCGAACTGCACACCATCACCGGTCACGGCGATATGCTCTGCCGCCTCGTGGCCCGGTCGAACGCCGATCTCCAACGTGTGATCGACCGGGTCGTGGGCTTTGATGGCATCGTCCGGGCCTCCACGGCGATCGTCATGGAAAACCCCGTTCCGCTGCGGATCATCCCGCTGGTGGAGCAGGCGTCCGAAGACCCCTGAGTTCCTTCGGAAAGACGAGGTGAGCACTTCAGTGAACTTCTGGGACTACCTCGGCAACCGCCACCAGCAACTGCTGACGGACGCGTATCAACACGCGAGCGCCGTCTTCCAGTGCATGGTCGTCGCCACCGTCATCGGCGTACTGATCGGCGTCCTCACGTACCGCAGCGAATGGGCGGGCAACCTCGCCACGACCGTCACGTCCACCATTCTCACCGTGCCCTCCCTCGCCATGATCGGCCTGCTGATCCCGGTCGTGGGGCTCGGGGTCGCGCCGACCGTCGTCGCGCTGACCCTGTACGGGCTGCTGCCGATCGTGCGCAACGCCATCGTCGGGCTGCGCGGCGTCGACCCCTCCCTTGTCGACGCCGCCAAGGGCATCGGGATGTCCCGTGCCGCCCGGCTCTTCAGGGTGGAGCTGCCGATCGCCTGGCCGCCCATCCTCACCGGCATCCGCGTCTCCACGCAGATGCTGATGGGCATCGCGGCCATCGCCGCGTACGCGTCGGGGCCCGGCCTCGGCAACGAGATCTTCCGCGGCATCGGCTCGCTCGGCAGCAAGAACGCGCTCAACCAGGTGCTCGCGGGCACGCTCGGGATCGTCGTCCTCGCGCTGCTCTTCGACGCCGCGTACGTCCTGATCGGCAGGCTGACCATTTCGAGGGGGATCCGTGCCTGAGACCACCGCCACCTCCGGGGCCACCACCGCCTCCGGGGCCACCACCTCCGGGGCCACGATCGAGCTGGAGAACCTCACCAAGCGCTACCCGGGCAACGGCGAACCCGCCGTGGACAGCGTCAACATGGAGATCAAGGCGGGCGAGACCGTCATCCTCGTGGGGCCTTCCGGCTGCGGCAAGTCGACCACCCTGAAGATGATCAACCGCCTGATCGAGCCGACCGGCGGGCGCATCCGCATCAACGGCGAGGACGTCACCGACATCGACCCGGTGAAGCTGCGCCGCAAGGTCGGGTACGCGATCCAGTCCTCGGGCCTCTTCCCGCACATGACCGTCGCGCAGAACATCGCGCTCGTGCCGAAGATGGTCGGCTGGGGCAAGGCGAGGATCGCTTCCCGCGTCGAGGAGATGCTCGACCTGGTGGGGCTCGACCCGGCGGAGTTCCACCACCGCTACCCGCGCCAGCTCTCCGGCGGCCAGCAGCAACGCGTCGGCGTGGCCAGGGCGTTGGCGGCGGACCCGCCCGTGCTGTTGATGGACGAACCGTTCGGCGCCGTCGACCCGATCACCCGCGACCACCTCCAGGACGAGCTGATCCGGCTCCAGCACGAGCTGCACAAGACGATCGTCTTCGTCACGCACGACTTCGACGAGGCCATCAAGCTCGGCGACCGCATCGCCGTCCTGCGGGAGCGCTCGCACATCGCGCAGTTCGACACCCCCGAAGCGATCCTCACCAACCCCGCCGACGACTTCGTGTCGGGCTTCGTGGGCGCGGGCGCGGCGCTCAAGCGCCTGAACCTGACCCGCGTACGGGACGTGGAGATCGCCGACATTCCCACGGTGACCGTCGACGACCCGCTCCAGGACATCTTCGACAAGCTGCGCGGCAGCAACACCAACGAACTGCTCCTGCTCGACAAGCGCCGCCGCCCCTACAAGTGGCTGCGGCGCGGCGACCTGATGCGCGCCAAGGGTTCGCTGGCCCGCGCGGGCACCCTCGTCCACGACACGGTGACCCGCGACGCCACCCTGCGCGACGCGCTCGAAGCCGTCCTCACGGACAACGCGGGCCGCGTCGCGGTGACCGGGCGGCGCGGCGAGTACACGGGCGTCGTCGACATGGAGACGCTGATGAACTCCGTCCACGAGATGCTGGAGGCCGACCGCCTCGAAGCCGTCGAGCACCAGCACCAGCTGGAGGAGCAGCGCGCCCGGCTGACCCACTTCGAGCAGGAGGGCTACGGCGGGGAGGCGAAGGCGTGAGCGGCCCCACCGGGAGCACGCCCCGGATCCCCGACCGCAAACCGTCCCCCAGGGAACCGTCCCGCCCCGAGGGCGAGCACGAGGTCAAGGGCCTCGCCTTCCGCGACGAGGGCGAGGCCGAACTGGAGGCGCCGCCCGCCGCGCTCGCCGCCCGGCAGCCGCGCAGGGTCACCTGGCAGAAGCTGACGTTCCTGCCCGCCGTCCTCGCGGTGGTCCTCCTCGCGACCTGGGGGTGGTTCCAGCAGGCCGACCTCGACTCGATCTCCAGGAACGCGCTGGCCGACGGCAACGTCTGGCTCAGGCTGCGCCAGCACATCGAACTCACGGCGATCTCGACGTTCTTCGTCCTCATCATCGCCATCCCGCTCGGCATCCTGCTGACCCGCAAGCGACTGCGCAAAGGCGCCCCGGTGGCGATGGCCCTGGCCAACATCGGCCAGGCGACCCCGGCCATCGGCCTCCTCGCACTGCTCGTGATCTGGCTCGGCATCGGCGAGAAGGCCGCGCTCATCGGCATCATCATCTACGCCGTCCTGCCGGTCCTCTCCAACACGATCGCGGGCCTGAAGGCGAACGACCCGACGCTCCTGGAGGCGGCACGCGGCATCGGCATGTCACCGCTCGGCGTCCTGTCGAAGGTCGAACTCCCCCTGGCCGTCCCGCTGATCCTCGCGGGCGTCCGCACGGCGCTCGTCCTCAACGTCGGCACGGCGACGCTCGCCACGTTCGGCGGGGGCGGCGGCCTCGGCGACCTGATCACGACGGGCATGACCACCCAACGGATGCCGGTCCTCATGCTCGGCTCGATCCTGACGATCGTGCTGGCGCTCCTGGTGGACTGGCTGGCCTCGCTCGCGGAACTGGTGCTGCGCCCGCGCGGCCTGGAGGTGGACGCATGAGGATCACAGCCCGCACGGCCGTCGTCGCCGTCCTGGCCGGTTCGCTGCTCACCGCCTGCGGTCTCACGAGCGGCAGCCCGATGGTGGACGACGTCAAGCCCGGCTCCATCGGCAGGGGCCTGCCCCTGAAGGGCGCCGATCTCACGGTCACCTCGAAGGAGTTCACCGAACAGCTGATCCTCGGCGCGATCATGGGCATCGCGTTCCAGGCGGCCGGCGCGGACGTGCTGGACCGCACCGGCATCCAGGGCTCGATCGGCGCGCGCGAGGCGGTCAAGGGCGGCGACGCGGACGCCATGTACGAGTACACGGGCACGGCCTGGATCACCTACCAGGGCAACACCGAGCCGATCACCGACCCGCGGAAGCAGTGGCAGGCGGTGCACGACGCGGACCTGAAGAACGGCGTCACCTGGCTCCCCCCGGCCACGCTCAACAACACGTACGCCCTGGCGATGAACCAGCGGAACGCGGCCAAGTACAAGACGAAGACGCTCTCCGACGTGGCGAAGCTGTCGAAGTCGAACCCGAAGGCCGTATCGCTGTGCGTGGAGAGCGAGTTCGCGTCGCGGGAGGACGGACTGCCCGGCATGCAGAAGAAGTACGGGATGCATGTCCCCTCCTCCAGCATCACCAAGATGGACACCGGGATCATCTACACCCAGGCCGCCAAGGGGTCGTGCACGTACGGCGAGGTCTTCACGACGGACGGCCGCATCAAGGCGATGAACCTGACGACGATGGAGGACGACAAGCACTTCTTCCCCAACTACAACGCGGCCCCCGAGATCAACAGCAAGTCGCTGAAGGAACACCCGGAGATCGCGGAGGTCCTTGCGCCCATCACGAAGAAGCTGAACAACACGGTGGCGCGGGAGCTCAACTCCAAGGTGGACGTGGAGGGCCAGGACCCGCATGAGGTGGCGAAGGACTGGCTGATCGAGGAGGGCTTCGTCAAGGAGTAGGTTCGGCCATAGTTACAAAGACTCCGTTGCAAAGAAAGCATTGCAACGGAGTCTTTGCGTGCTTACGCTGACGGACATGACGGAAGAACAGGCGAGAGAACAGGCGGGCCGCAAGGTCCACCACCTCGACGCCCGCACGCTGCGCGGCCTCGCGCACCCGCTGCGGATGCGGCTCCTCAGCTCCCTGCGGCTCGACGGCCCGGCGACCGCGTCCCAACTCGCCGCCCGCCTCGGCGAGTCGAGCGGTGCGACCAGCTACCACCTGCGGCAGCTCGCGGAGTACGGCTTCGTCGAGGACGACCCGGAGCGGGGCAAGGGCAGGGAGCGGTGGTGGCGGTCGGCGCACCAGGGCACGTACACCGACGAGGACCTCATCCGCGACCAGGACCCGGAAGTGCGCGGCGCCCTCAGCACCCTCCTGCACGAGTACGCGACACAGCACGCGCAGGAGGTGAACACCTGGATCGCCACGCGGCACGAGTGGTCAGAGGAGTGGGACGAGGCCGCCGACATCAGCGACTTCACCCTGGACCTGACCCCCGAGCTCGCCTCCGAGCTGGCCCACAAGATCCACGACCTCGTCGAGAGCTACCGCACACCGGTGCCGGAAGGCGCCGAGGACGTCGCGAAGGTGCGCGTCCACGCCAACGTCTTCCCGAGCCGGCCGAAGGCCGAAGGCACCTGAGAGGACCGAGCCATGCACCCCGACATCCACCTGAAGCTGCACCAGGAGCGTGCGCGGGAGTTACACCGCGCGGCACCCGTGCGCCACCGCGGACCCCGTTTCCGCACTCAACTGGGCTGGACCCTGGTCGAACTGGGCCTGCGCCTGGTCAGCAGCTCGGAACCTCCCCGCCCTTTTCCAAGGCGCGCAGCGCGTCGACCGTTCCCGTCAGCGTCGTGACGGGGACCAGCCGAAGCCCCTTCGGCAGCTCCGCCTGAGCATCCGAGCACTCGTCCTTCGGCACGAGGAAGACGGTCGCGCCGTCGCGCCGCGCGGCCTGCGTCTTCAGGGCGACACCGCCGACCGGCCCGACCTTGCCGTCGGCCGTGATCGTGCCGGTGCCCGCGATGGTGCGGCCACCCGTGAGGTCGCCGCCGCTGCCGTCGCCGTCCACCTTGTCGATGATGCCGAGCGTGAGGAACAGGCCGGCGCTCGGTCCACCGATCTTGCCGAGGTCGGCCTTGACCTTCACCTTGCCGGTGTCGTCGACCCCGTTCGCCTTCAGATACCGCAGTGCCGCGTCGGTGGCGGCGTCCTGCGACTTCTTCATGTCCCCGAGATTGTGCTTCTCGACTTCCTTCACGTCGTCCCCGACGGGGTAGACGGAGTCCTTCGGCATCACGGCCCGATCGCTCCGGAAGAACCCGTCGACGACGTCGTCCAGATAGACGTCCATCTGGGGCCCGGTCGCGACGATCGTGGTCATCCGGAGCTCCCCCTTGGTCTCCCGCGTGGGCACGCCGGACACCGTCAGGACGGGCTTCCCCTCGTGCTTCCCGAGGACGTCCGCCGTCCCACCCGGCTGAGCCACGGCGAACGGCAACGGCGCGAGCCCCGCGACCGCCAGCAGGGCCACGACGGGCAGAGCGCAGACGGCAAGGGCCTGGGGGCGCGTGAGACGAGAGAACGAGAACACGGGATCAATCTAACGTGAGGCCACGAGGGGCCGGGGACCCGCCCGAGGCGGAATTTCAAGCCCGTCCGGCGTTTGAGGACGAGCTCGGCGCAGCCGGCGATCGACCGAGCCCCGTGATCAGCCCCGCGGCATGGGAACGAGCGCGAGGGGGATATCAAGCCCGTCCGGCGCTTGAGGACGAGCCAGGCGCAGCCGGCGACAGACCGAGCCCCGTGACTCCGCTCGCCCGCGCGGCCTCAGCGCAACGCATCGGACACCTCCCGCGCCGCGTCCACCACCCGAGGCCCCACCCGCTCCGGCACCGAGTCCGCCAGCATGACGACGCCGACGCTTCCCTCCAGGCCGGTCACGCCCACCAGCGGCGCAGCCGCCCCGCTCGCCCCGGCCTCCAGCTCCCCGTGCGTGAGCGCGTAACCGGGATCCGTCACCAGCCCCTGCCGCGCCGCGAGGATCGCGCGGCCCGCCGCACCCCGGTCCAGCGGGTGCCGGAACCCGGTGCGGTACGCGACGTGGTAGTCCGTCCACGTGGGCTCGACCACCGCGACGGCGAGTGCCTCCGAGCCGTCGACGAGGGTGAGGTGAGCCGTCGCCCCTATGTCCTCCGCGAGGGAGCGCAGCGCGGGCAGCGCGGCCTCCCGCACCAGCGGATGCACCTGCCGGCCGAGGCGGAGCACGCCGAGGCCGACGCGGGCCCGACCGCCCAGGTCCCGTCGTACCAGCGCATGCTGTTCGAGGGTGGCGAGCAGGCGGTACACCACGGTCCGGTTCACCCCGAGCTTGTTGGACAGCTCGGTGACCGTGAGGCCATGGTCGGTGTCGGCCAGCAGCTTGAGGACGCGCAGTCCTCTGTCGAGCGTCTGGGAAGTCTCCGCGGTCACGACGCCCACTCCTTAGGTGAGGGTCGGCGGCCCCCTTACGCGGCGGTTGCGCCGCCGGTCCCGTGGGCGACGCGCGTCAGAGGCCGCCGGTCGGAACACCGGCTGCGCTCCGCGGCGGCGCTGCCACGGGGCGTGTGCGTTGCGGGGACAGTAGCGAGGCCGTCCCGCTCAGCGGAAGACTTCGTCCAGAATCCGGGCACCGGGACGCCCCTAGCGCCCCCATCTGCCCCGTTACGCGGGGCGCCGCCAAAAAGACGTACGCGCGGGATCCACACAAGCCCTCCGCACTCGGAACGCCCCGCTCCTTACTCGAACGTCACTTCATGCGGGTGGCCCACTCCTGGACCTTCTCGATCCGCTGCCGCAGCTGCCCGGCCGTCGCCTCCGCGCTCGGCGGCCCACCGCACGTGCGCCGCAGCTCGGTGTGGATCACCCCGTGCGGCTTCCCGCTCTGATGGACGTACGCGCCGACCATCGTGTTCAGCTGCTTCCGCAGCCCGAGCAGCTCCTTGTGCGAGACCACCGGCCGCCGCTCGGCTGGCAGCTCAAGGAGGTCCGCCTCCTCGTCCGGCTTCTTCCTGCTGTGGGCGATCTGCCGGGCCTGCCGCTTCTGGAGCAGCATCTGCACCTGGTCGGGTTCGAGGAGCCCCGGGATGCCCAGGTAGTCCTGCTCCTCCTCGCTCCCCGGGTGCGCCTGCATGCCGAACTCGGCGCCGTCGAACAGGACCCGGTCGAAGACGGCCTCGGACTCCAGCGCCTCGAAGGAGAACTGCTCCTGCTCCCCGGTGTCCTCGTCCTCCTGCTTGTTCGCCTCGTCCATCTCCTTCTCGGACTCGGCGTAGGGGTCTTCCTCCCCCTCCTTCTTCGGCTTGTCGAGGGCGTGGTCGCGCTCGACCTCCATCTCGTTGGCGAAGGTGAGGAGGTCGGGGACGGTCGGCAGGAAGACGGACGCGGTCTCGCCGCGCCTCCTGGACCGTACGAAACGGCCGACGGCCTGCGCGAAGAAGAGCGGCGTCGAGATCGTCGTCGCGTACACGCCCACCGCGAGGCGCGGCACGTCGACGCCTTCGGACACCATGCGGACGGCGACCATCCACCGGTCGGTGCTCGCACTGAAGTCGTCGATCCGCTTGGACGCCCCGGTGTCGTCGGAGAGGACGACGGTCGCCTTCGTGCCCGTGATCTCCCGGATCAGCTTGGCGTAGGCGCGCGCGGAGTCCTGGTCGGTGGCGATGACGAGCCCGCCCGCGTCGGGAATGGCCTTCCTGACCTCGGTGAGCCGCTTGTCGGCGGCCTTGAGGACGTTCGGCATCCACTCGCCGCGCGGGTCCAGGGCGGTCCGCCACGCCTGCGACACGGCGTCCTTGGTCATGGGCTCGCCGAGCCGCGCCGCGATCTCGTCGCCCGCCTTCGTGCGCCAGCGCATGTTGCCGGAGTACGAGAGGAAGATGACGGGCCGCACGACGCCGTCGCCGAGCGCGCTGCCGTAGCCGTACGTGTAGTCGGCGGCGGAGCGCCGGATGCCGTCGTTCCCCTCCTCGTACGTGACGAAGGGGATCGGGTTCGTGTCGGACCGGAACGGCGTACCGGTGAGCGCGAGCCGCCGCGTCGCGGGCTCGAAGGCTTCGAGGCACGCCTCACCCCACGACTTCGAGTCACCGGCGTGGTGGATCTCGTCGAGGATCACGAGGGTCTTGCGCTGCTCGGAGCGGTTGCGGTGCAGCATCGGCCGCACACCGACGCCCGCGTACGTCACGGCGACGCCGTGGTACTCCTTGCTGAGCGGCCCCGCGCTGTACTCGGGGTCCAGCTTGATCCCGATACGGGCGGCGGCCTCCGCCCACTGCTTCTTCAGGTGCTCGGTGGGCGCGACCACGGTGACCTGCTGCACGACATGGTGGTGCAGCAGCCAGGACGCGAGCGTGAGCGCGAACGTCGTCTTTCCGGCGCCGGGGGTGGCGACGGCCAGGAAGTCTCGCGGCTGCTCCTGGATGTACTTCTCCATCGCGCCCTGCTGCCAGGCGCGCAGCTTGTTGGCGGTGCCCCAGGGGGCACGGCCGGGGAAGGCGGGAGAGAGGTGGTGGGAGGAGTTGGCGGCGGCGCTGGTGGTAGTCACGGTCTCCGGGTTCGCAAGGTCGGCGGCACGTATGACAACCGGGCCACCTTACCGGTGATGCGGGGACGTTCCACTGGGGGCGAGGCTCTCGCGGGGGCGCGGATGCCGGTACGCGTGGCCTCCCGCACGTCCGCGTGCGGGCCGTCGTGACGTGCCTCACCAGCCCACCTGGTGTGCCCCGTCACGTCCGTACGAACGTCGGACATCGCACCCGGCTACCCGTCCGCCCGCGCGTCCGTCCGTACGTCCGATGCCGCGTCCGACAGCACGTCCATCCGTACGTCCGTCACCACGTCGGTCACCACGACCCCTGTCTCGTCCGCCGCCGGGACCGCCGCCGCGTCCGGCACCCGCGCCCCCTGGAGCCTCGTCCCCACCCACGCCCCGATCAGGGCGACCACCGCCATCGGCACGAAGACGGCGACGAACGCGGCCGGGTGCGAACCCGTGGCCTCCCCCGCCCCGTGGCCCGCCCCCACCGTGCCGCCGCCGAGCGCGGCGAACGCGGCGCCGCCCGCGGCGAGCAGGACGACGTTCGAGAGTCCGTCGGAGATCTGGAGCGCGGCCGAGTTCGAGCCCGCGTCCGCGGGCGGCGAGAGCCGCAGCAGCAGCACGCTGGTCGATGCGATCACCATGCCCATGCCGAAGCACCCGAAGGCCCACGCGACCCCGACGATCCACACGGGCACGGACTCGATGAGCACGGTCGGCACGGCGAGGATCGCCGCCGCGACCAGCACCATGCCGGCGGCCACGAGCCGCGACCGGTACGGCTCCATCGCGGGCCGCGACTGGACGTACGACCCGAGCGCCCAGGTCGCCCCGCCCACGGCCAGCGAAAGCCCCGCCATGGTCGGGCTCAACCCGCGCTGCGTGACGAGCATCAACGGTACGAAGGACTCGGCGGCCACGAACGACCCGGCCGCGACGCCGCGCAGCAGCACGACGGAGGGCAGCCCGCGCGCGGCCCGGTACGTCCCCTTGGGCAGCAGCCCCAGGACGGCCGGCACGAGGACCGCCCCGCCGAGCGCGGCGGGCAGCACCGACAGCCACCGCAGATCCTGCCCCGCGTACTGGAGGAGCCCCGCCCCCAGCGAGATGCCGAGCGCCAGCCGGATGCGGCGCCGGTCGAACCCGGCGGCCGGCGCGTCCGGGTCCACCGGCCCGGACGCCGTCCGCCGTATCGCGGGCAGCGCGAGGGCGAGCGGCGCGAGCACGAGGACGGGGATGCCGACGAACACCCACCGCCACCCGAGGTGCTCGGTCACCGTGCCGGACACCAGCGGCCCCACCACGGACGGCACGACCCAACTCGCCGCGAACGCCGCCATGATCGACGGCCGCAGATGCTCCGGGTAGGCCCGGCTGACGACCACGTACAGCCCGACGATGACCAGTCCGCCGCCGAGCCCCTGCACGGCCCGCCCCGCGATGAACAGCCACATCGTCGCGGCGGTCCCGCTCAGCAGCAGCCCCGCCCCGAACAGCGCGATACCCGTGGCGAGCGGTCCCAGCGGACCGCGCCGGTCCGACCACTGCCCGCTGAACACCATGCCGAAGAGGCTCGTCGTGAAGTACCCGGAGAAGGCGAAGGCGTACAGCGCCACGCCGTCGAGCTCGCGGGCCGCGATGGGCATCGCCGTCCCGACGGCGGTCGCCTCGAAGGCGATGAGCAGCACGACGGAGACGATGCCGATGCTCAGGGCTCTGTAGGGCTTGCTCAGTACGCCGCCGGTGTCGTCAGTCATGCACGCCAGGGTAAGAGGCGTGGGGCGGTTTTACCCCTGTCCTGGGGTGGGGGCTTGCTCGTCCCTTGGTCTTACGCCTCTGAGTCCCGTGAGGCGTACGTGACGAAGTGGGACCAGGCGGAGGGGGTGATGGTGAAGTGGGGGGCTTGGGGGGTCTTGGAGTCGCGGATGTGGATGGTGTCGGGGGTGGTGGCTATTTCGACGCAGTCTTCGCCGTTGCTGCTGTCGCTGTAGCTGCTCTTGAACCACTCCAGGGCGACCTCGACGCAGTCGCCGGACTCGTTGCTGCTGCTGTAGCTGCTCTTGAACCACTCCAGCCTGGAGGCGTGCCCGGCAGAAGCCTTGCGGATCATGTCTCTCCCAGCACTTGCTCGATGAAGGCCCGAGACTCCCGGGGTGAGAGAGCCTGGGCCCGGATGATGCCATACCGCAGTTCGAGGATGCGGAGCTGCCTCGGATCGGAGACCGGACGGCCTGCGAACTCGTCGCCAGTACGCCCCATCGCTGTACCGTCTCCGAACTTCAGCACCTGGATCCGACCGCCCATCCCGGGGTGGTCACTACAGGACGTCGGCATCACCTGGATCTCGACGTGCCGCAACTCCCCCAACTCCAAGAGGCGTTCGAGCTGACGACGCAGAGCCATTGTCCCTCCGATCGGCCGCCGCAGCGTCACCTCTTCTTGGACGAAGCTGAACTCGGGTGCCGGGCTGCGCTCGAAAACCGACCGCCGCGCCAAACGTGCCGCCACCAGGCGCTCCAGCGCCTCATCCGTGTACGCGGGCCGTCGCGTTCCGAGCAGCGCCCGCGCGTACTCCTCCGTCTGCAGCAGGCCGTGGATGTTGTGGTTGCTGTACATCCCGAGCTCGACCGCCCGCTGCTCCAACTTCGCAAGTGCCCGAACCCGCTTCGGATACCTTGCCTCCCGCATCTCCTTCTTCATCGCGGAGACGAGCCCACGGGCGTCGACCACCTCCTCCACCTTGTCCAGGTACTCGGGGCGGGGAATCCGCGCCCCGCGCTCGATCTTGCGGATCAAGTCCTCCCCGTACCCGATCGCCTCCCCGAACTCCGCCACCCTGAAGCCCGCCGCCTCACGCCAGCGCTTCAACTGCTGGCCGACCATTTCCACCACCGCGCTGATCTCGTCCTCGGGGTCGACGTCCCAACCGGGTTCGTCCACACCGTCGTTACGTTCTTCCACCGCGCCACCTCCGCCGTCCCGTCCAAGCCCAACGCGCACTCGTACCCGTACGTCACCCGGGACAGCCGGGACAAGGCAGGACAAGCGTGGGACAAAATCGGTACGCACAGCGCGCACCGCTATCCGCGCCGCGCTCGGGCCGCCACGCTGAGTGACGTGAACCAGAAAACGACCCGGGCTCAAACCCCCACACCCGCCCACCAGTTCACGGTCCTGCTCTCCGCGACACGAAGAGGCGCCCGCCTGGCCCGGCTCCTGACGAGGGAGCAACTGCGCAGCTGGGAGCAGCCCTCCGCGAACGCGGAGCAGATCGTCGCCGAGCTGGCGAACAACGCCGTGCTGCACGGCCACGTGCCCGGCAGGAGCTTCCGGCTGGCGCTGACCGTCACGGCGACGAACACACTCCGTATCGAGGTGTCGGACGCGCGGGCGGACCGGAGCCCGCCACTGCACCCCCGACGGCCGGCCCCCGACGAGGAGTCGGGCCGGGGCCTGCTCCTGGTCGAGGCCCTGGCCGACCGCTGGGGCACGGACCTGCGGCCGCCCTCGTACGGCCCGTGCAAGACGGTCTGGGCGGAGCTGGACGCGCCACGGCCGACGTAGCTCAGGCCATGCTCTGGGCGCCGTCGAGGGACTCGCGGATGATGTCCGCGTGCCCCGCGTGCTGCGAGGTCTCGCCGATGACGTGCAGCAGGACGCGCCGGGCCGTCCACGACCCGCCGGGCTCCCACCAGGGAGCCGCGGGGAGAAGGTGGGAGACGTCGAGGTCGGGCAGCGCCCGTACCAACGCGTCCGTCTCGGCGGCGACTTCGGCATAGGCGGCGAGGACGCCCTCCAGCGTCTCACCCGGCAGCATGCGGAACTCGTCCGCGCGCCGGGCCAAGTCCTCGTCGCTCATGGCGGTGAAGTCGCCGAAGGCCGCCCGGCCGTCCTGGATGAAGGCGGCCCAGACCCGCTCGACCGAGGTGACGTGCTTGATGATGCCGCCGATGCACAGCTCGCTGACGGTGGTGCGCAGGCCGGCCTGCTCGTCGGTGAGGTCGCGTGCGGTGCGGCGGAGCATGGTCCGGTGGTGGTCCAGCGCCTCCAGCAGGTCTGCGCGCTCGCCGGTGGTCGCCGGCTGGTCGAAGGTCGTGGTGTCGGTTCCGGGCATGGTGGTGGCCGCCTTCCTTGGGTACCGCTCCATAAGGACAAGCACCACGCTAGAAGGCATATAGGTCAGATCTTGACCTAGTGCGGGCTCCCTGCCCGTATGGGTGCCGTGTGCGTGCGGGCGCCCGACGGACCGGAATGAATGGAGGACAGGAGAACCTCCGTGCATCCGGTTCGAAGGAGCCCCGCGCATGCGCACCCGTACCGCCGTGACCGCCTTTGCCCTGTCCGCCGCCAGTCTCCTGAGTACCGCCGTGTCCACGGCGCCCGCGGCGGCCGGCGAGCGGGCCCCCGACGTCCGTATCGGTCTCATCGCGGAGACCACCGCCAAGTGCCTGGGCATGCCGGCCAAGGCCCCGCTCAAGGGCATCCCCGACCTGACCACGTTCACCGTGGGTGATCTGGCCCGCTTCCGGAGTCCGGGCATGGATCGCTGCGTTCAGGCCATCAAGGACGACAAGAACAACCCGGTCAACGCCCTCATCGAGAAACTGAACGCCGCCAAGGGCACGGTTCCCAAGCCGCCGGGTGCGGGCTCCGGCGGTGCGCGGCGCGCCCCTGCGGAGGAGCTGGGACCGCAGGCCGCACTCCTGGAAGGATCACTGAACAAGTCCTGCCTCAATCTCCCGTCGAAGATCGACGCACAAAGCATCCTCTCCCTGGTCAATGTCGGCGTGCAGGACGTCAACGTCCTGTCCAACCCGCAGAATCAGCAGTGCATCGAGAAGGCTTCCGAGGCCAAGGGTGACGAGGCCCTCTCCCACATCCTCAGCAACATCCCGGTGCTCTCGGGGAACCTTTCGCCCGACGGCTGACGACTCGGCGTCTTTGGTGGGCCTGTGCCTTCGATGCTTACCGGGGCCGCCCGGACTTTCCGGAGTGTGGCGCCTCCGGGCCGGCAGTAAAGGGCGCTCCGCTGCGCTGCGCGTCGGCTACGCCGATTCCGCTCCGCTCCACCCTTGACTCCCGCCCCTCCACCGCACGTTGACTTTGACCCGGACGGCCAGGGGTGGGGCCGACGGGGGCCGTCTGTCGGGTCATCCCCTTTCGCTGCCGGGTGCGGCCCGGTCCATCGTGCGTGTCCGTCACGGTCGGGCCTCGGCCTCCCGCCTCCCGGCTTCGCCGCTCGGGTCATCGGCTTTCACGGCCGGGTGCGGACTGGTCCATCGTGGGCACGGGCCACGGTCGGGGTGCGGCCGCCCGGCGCGGCCCGGCTGGCCGGGGCATCCCCCTTCATAGCCGGGTGCGGGCCGGTCCATCGTGGGTGACCGCCAAGGTCCATGGCGCTGGGCAGGCCCGGCCCCCGCCCCTCCCGGGCACCTACTTCGACAAAGTTGCGAACGAGGAGGCCGCGCGCCCCCTCCACGACCAATGCGCTGCCCCGGCCGGGAGGGGGAGGCCGCCTGTCGGGGACCAACTTTCACGAAGTTGCGAATGGAGGAGCCGCGCGCCCCCTCTTCACGACCAATACGCCGCCCGGCTGGGAGGGGGAGGCCGCCTGTCGGGGACCAACTTTGGGAAAGTTGCGAATGGGGAGGTCGCGCGCCCCCTCCTCACGACCAATGCGCCGCCCCGGCCGGGAGGCAGAGGCCGCCTGTCGGGGACCAACTTTGGGAAAGTTGCGAATGGGGAGGCCGTGCGCCCCCCTACTCACGACCGATGCGCCGTCCCGGCCGGGGCGGGAGAGGCTGCCCCCCGGGGACCTACTTTCGCGAAGTTGCGAATGCGTTCGCCGCACGCCCCCCGCGAACAGCCCATGCGCCCCCAGCATCCGAGCCCACCGCGCCACAATCCCTCCATGACCGGCCCTGTGTGACGGCGCGCGGGGCGTGGCAGGGGGGCGCGCGGCCTCCTCGTTCACAACTTTTCCAAAGTAGGTGCCCGACCGGCCACCCACATGCCCGGCAACACCCCCACCGCGACGGGCACACACGATGGACCGGCCCGCACCCGGCAATGAAGGGTGATGACCCGGCCAGCCGGGCCGCGCCGGGCGGCCGCGCCCCAAGCGTGGCCCGCGCCCACGATGGGCCGGTCCGCACCCGGCCGCGAGAGCCGATGACCCGAGCGGCGAAGCCGGGCCCGCCGCGACGGTGACGTCGGCGCACGTTGGGCCGGTCCGCACCCGGCGATGAAAGGGGATGACCCATCCCAGGGGTCCCCGTCGGCCCCACCCCTGGCCGTCCGGGTCGAAGTCAACGTGCGGTGGAGGGGCGGGAGTCAAGGGTGGAGCGGAGCGGAATCGGCGTAGCCGACGCGACCGCAGGGAGCGCCCTTTACTGCCGGCCCGGAGCCGCCACACTCCGCAAAAAACCGGGCGGCCCCGGTAAGCATCGAAGGCACAGGCCCACCGAAGACGCCGCAACCCCGACCACCACCCCTTCATGAACGCGGCATGGCAGTCCCATTGCGTCCCCCCGTGATCGCTTGAGCCCCCCGCAGGCCCCCGCTACGTTCGAGAAGTCAGGTCGACGACTTGGCCGTGTGCCCGAGAGGCTCAGGGGCTGGACTGCAAATCCAGTAACGCGGGTTCGAATCCCGCCACGGCCTCCGACGGCGTCACCGCGCCGTACCGCAACAAGCGAAAGGGTGGTCCCCCACGAGGGGCCACCCTTTCCGCGTCAGGCGGGCCCGCAACCGGCCCCGGGGGAGGTTCCCGTGAGCCATCTCTCAGAATCTCATGGGAACCACACGGACGTGTAACCCCAACTAGGCGATTGCGTAACGGAGTTCGGCGCACGGCTCATCCCTCGACATACTCCCCGGACAGCACCTCGGACCACGACTCCAGGGGGAAGACTTGCGCAACCACGCCAGAAGAGCGGCCGCGGCCACCGTCGCCGCAGCCGCCGCCACGGCCCTCGCAGCAGGCACGACCAGCCCCGCGTCGGCCACACCGGAGACCGCACCGGTGACCGCGCCGGTGACCGCACCAGTGGCCACCCGGCCTCCGGTGGCAGACCCTGCCCTCAAGCCGTCCAGCCATCCCACGTACCTCACCCTCCTCACCGGCGACCGCGTCGCCGTCGACCGCTCAGGACGCGTCACGGGATTCCGGCCCGCGAAGGGACGCGAGCACATACCCGTACGGACCCAACGCCTGCCGAACGGCCACACGCTCGTCCTGCCATCCGACGCCCGACGCCTGATCGCCGACGGGAAGCTCGATCAACGGCTTTTCGACGTCGCAGAGTTGAAGCCTCAGGAGAAGGGCCTCAAGGTCATCGTCGGGTACCGGGGAACCGACACCGGCGCCAAGGCCGAGGTTCGCGACGCCGGTGGTACCACCGTCCGCCGGAGCCTGAAGGTGCTGAACGCGGACGCGCTCAGTACGCCCACGCGGGACGCGGCAGCCCTGTGGAAGACGCTGACCCGCAGCAAGAACGGCATCAGCCACGTCTGGCCGGACGCCACCCGTAAAGCCACCCTCGACAAGAGCGTCAAGCAGATCGGCGCCGACAAGGCCTGGGCCGCCGGGTACGACGGCAAGGGCGTCAAGATCGCCGTGCTCGACTCGGGCGTGGACGCCGCCCATCCGGACCTCAAGGGCCAGAGCCTCGCGGAGAAGAACTTCTCCGCCGCGCCGGACGCCAAGGACCGCATCGGCCACGGCACGCACGTCGCCTCCATCGCGGCCGGCACGGGCGCCGAGTCCGGCGGGAAGTTCAAGGGCGTCGCCCCCGGCGCGAAGCTCCTCAACGGCAAGGTTCTGGGTGATGACGGCGAAGGCGAGGACTCCGGCATCATCGCCGCCATGGACTGGGCGGCCGCAGAGGGCGCCGATGTCGTCAACCTCAGCCTGGGCGGCTACGACAGCCCCGGGATCGACCCGCTCGAAGCCGCCGTCAACAGGCTCTCCAAGGACAAGGGCGTCCTCTTCGCCGTCTCGGCGGGCAATGAAGGCGCGGCCGAGTCGGTCGGTTCGCCGGGCAGTGCGGACGCCGCGCTGACCGTCGGCGCAGTCGACGACAACGACAAGCCGGCGGACTTCTCCAGCCAGGGCCCGCGGGTCGGTGACGGTGCGATCAAGCCCGACGTGACCGCGCCCGGCGTGGACATCACGGCCGCCGCCGCGCCCGGCTCCGTCATCGAGAGGGAGGTCGGCCAGAACCCCGAGGGCTATCTGACGATCTCCGGTACGTCGATGGCCGCCCCGCACGTCGCGGGCGCCGCCGCCCTGCTCAAGCAGCAGCACCCGGACTGGAAGCAGCCCGAGCTCAAGGGCGCGCTCACCGGCTCCACCAAGGGCGGCAAGTACACGCCCTTCCAGCAGGGTTCGGGCCGTATCGCCGTCGACAAGGCAATCAAGCAGACGGTGATCGCCGACCCGGTCTCGGTGAGCTTCGGCACGCAGCAGTGGCCGCACACCGACGACAAGCCGGTCACCAAGAAGGTGACGTACAAGAACCTCGGCAAGGACGACGTCACCCTGGACCTCACGGTGACCGCCACCGACCCCAAGGGCCGCCCGGCCCCGGCCGGGTTCTTCACCCTCGGCGCCAAGAAGGTCACCGTCCCCGCCGGCGGCACCGCCTCCGTCGACCTGACCGCCGACTCCAAGCTCGGCGGCACCGTGGACGGCGCCTACTCCGCGTACGTCGTGGCGAACGGCGGCGGCCAGTCCGTCCGCACCGCCGCCGCACTCGACCGCGAGATCGAGCGCTATGACGTGACGCTGAAGACCATCGGCCGCGACGGCAGGCCCACGCCGCACCACGACTCGACGATGTCGGCCATCACCGGCAAGGACAAGGGACTCAACGTGTTCCCGGAGGGCGTGAGCACCAAGGTCCGGGTCGCCAAGGGGAGTTACCTGCTGGACTGGTCGATCCATGTCGACCCGGACAACACCGAGAAGGGCACTGACTGGCTCGTCCAGCCCCGGCTGGCCGTCGACAGGAACATGACGGTGACGCTCGACGCCCGCAGGGCGAAGCCGGTCGACATCACGGTCCCGGACCGCGACGCCAAGCTGGTGGCGGGCGAACCGCGGTACATGTACAAGGGGTATGAATCCGGCCCCACCAACGCCACGTTCAAGGGCCTGCGCACCGCCCACCTCGGCCCGGAGGTTCCCGAGGGCTTCGGCGAGCAGTGGCTCGGCACCTGGACGAAGGGCGCGGGCACCCGCTACGACATGCTCGTCGGCGGCACGGTCAAGAAGCTGTCGACGGGTTACACCAAGCACCTGAAGCGCGCGGACTTCGCCACGGTCGAGGTGCGTTCCGGCGCCTCGGCCCCGGGGCGGTCGGGCTCCCTCGCCGTCGCCGGATACCGGCCCGAGGCGGGCGGCATCTCGCACATCTTCACCCCGCAGAAACTGCCGCGCACCACGACGGTGCACGTCACCGCGCTCGGCGCCACGAAGTGGGGCATCGACTTCGATCAGTACGGCGACAGGGGTGAGGAGGGCGAGCCGGTCATGGAGGGTTACTACGAGATGGATCCGCGGACCTTCAAGGCGGGCCGGAAGTACACGGAGACCTTCAACGTCGGCGTCTTCGGGCCCGCCCTGAACGCCGCCGGCACCGGCGTCTTCCGCGAAGGCGACCGGCTGGGCGGCCGCATCCCGGTCGTCGCCGACGGCGAGGGCCATGCGGGCTGGACCGCGTACTCCGCGGCGAAGTCGGCGCTCTACCGCGACGGCACGAAGATCGCCGAGAACGACGACCCGGTGACCGGCGCCGAGACGTTCGAGGTGCCGGCGGGTGACGCCGAGTACCGGCTGACCGCGTCGGTGACGCGTGACCCGAGGGTCGCGAGAGCTTCGTCGCGCGTCGAGGCGTCCTGGACGTTCCGCTCCGAGAGGGCTGCGGGACGTGCTGCACTTCCGGTTTCCGTCGCTCGGTTCGCCCCGGCCCTTGATTTGGAGAGCCGCGCCCCTGCGGGTGCGAACCAGTCCGTTCCGGTGACGGTGCAGGGCGCCGCGGCGGGCGCCGGGCGGCTCAAGTCCCTTGCCGTGTACGTCTCGTACGACGAGGGCCGGAGCTGGAAGAAGGTCCCTGTCCGGGACGGTGAGGTGTCCGTGACGAATCCGGCGAAGGGTGAGGGCATCTCGTTCCGCGCCGAGATCACGGACAAGGGTGGCAACAAGTCGTCCGTGTCCCTGTACAACGCTTACTACGGCAAGTAGCGCGCACCGCGAAGTCCGGGTGGAGTCACTTCACCCGGGCTTCGCCCAAGCGCGCCAGGATGGCGTCAACGGTCTCCTCGACCGTCAACTCCGTACTGTCCAGCCAGAGTCCGAGCCTCGGTGTCCGCTCGCGCAGGATCGCGTCGAGGTCTTCGACCGTCCACGCGCCGTAACCCGTCTTGCCTCGCGCGGCTTCACGGGCGGCGACCGCTTCGGGGCGCGGGGCGAGGACGACGACGTACGTGGGGTGGGTGCGGAGGAGGTCCACGTACGGCTTCAGCTCGTCGCCCAGGATGACGTCCTGGACGACGGCGGTGAAGCCCGCGTCGGCGTACGCGTCCGCCGTCGACGCCGAGAGGCGGTAGCGCAGGTGGAGTTGGGCCTCGGCCTCGCCGCCGGGCTCGCCCTCGTACTCCACACCGCCCGACACGATCATGCGGCGGAAGGCGTCGCCCCGCACATGCGCGGCCTTCGGCAGGCGCTCGGCCAGTGCCTGCGCGACCGTGGACTTGCCGGACGCCATGATGCCGGTGAGCACCACGACCCCGCCCTCGGGCGGGGTCATGTGGCGACCGCGGCCTGGGGGCGGATCGGGAGGCGGTTGACGGGGCGGCCCGTCGCCGCGCGGACCGCGGAGGCGATGGCCGCGGGGGACGTCACGACCGGGACCGCGCTGGCCGCCTTCGCGCCGAAGGGGGCCACGACGTCGCGCTCCTCCACCAGCTTCACGATGCGGATGTCGGGGGCGTCAAGGGCGGTCGGGAGGGCGTAACCGGTGAGGTCGGGGTGGCGGACGATGCCGCGCGGGGTGCGGAGGTTCTCCGTGAGCGCCGCGCCCACGCCCTGGGTGACGCCCGCCTCGATACGGGCCTTCAGCTGGGCGGGGTTGAGGATGCGGCCCACGTCCTGGGCGACGGCGAGCTCGACGACGCGGACCGAACCGATCTCGATGTCCACGTCCACCACCGCGCGGATCGCGCAGAACGCCATGCCCACGAAGGCGTCGCCCTGCCCGGCCTCGTCCAGCGGCTCGGTCGGGTGCGGGCGGCACTGGGCGGTGGCCCAGAGCTCCTTGCCCTCCAGGGCCTCGGTGACGGTCGTGGACAGCACGCCGTCGTACGAGGTGATCTTGCCGTCGGTGATCTGGAGCAGCTCGGTGGACATGCCGAACTTGTGCGCCAAGGGCTGGAGCAGCTGGGTGCGGACCATCTTCGCCGCGCGTTCGACCGCGCCGCCCGACACCCAGGTGTGGCGGCCACGGCAGCTCGGCCCGGCGGGCGGCTGGTCCGTGTCGACGGGGGCGACGCGGACGTCCTCGATGCCGAGCGTCTCCTGGACGATCTGGCGGGCCAGCGTGGTGAAGCCCTGGCCGGTCTCGACGGCCGCGCAGATCACCGTCGCCATGCCGTCGTGGACCTTCACGGTGGCCGTGGAGACCTCGTCCGTGCCCTCGGCGCCGAGGAGCTGGACCATGCCGAGGCCGTAGCCGACGCCCCGGCGCACGGCGGCCGGTTCGCCCGCGCCCTCGGGGCCGCCGGGCAGCAGCCACTCGTCCTCGGGGGTGTCCTTGGGCAGCTCGGGGAGCGGGAAGTCCCGTACGGCGGCGAGGAGTTCGGCCACCGGGGCGGGGCACGTCACGGTCTGGCCGGTGGGCAGGATGTCGCCGGTCGCCATGGCGTTGCGCAGCCGCAGCTCGGCCGGGTCGACGCCCAGCTTCTTGGCGATCTTGTCCATCTGCGCCTCGTACGCGGCGCACACCTGGAGCGCGCCCTCGCCGCGGACGTGTCCGGAGGGCGGGTTGTTCGTGCGGACCGCCCAGCCCTCGATGAAGGCGTTCGGCACCACGTACGGACCGCAGGCGAAGGAGACGGCGGCGGCCAGCGCCTCCGACGATGTGTCCGCGTAGGCGCCCGCGTCGAGCAGGATCTGTGCCTCCACCTTGACCAGCCGACCCTCGGCGTCCGCGTGGTGGCGGTAGCGCAGGAGCGTGGGGTGGCGGTGGGCGTGGCTGAGGAAGGACTCCTCGCGGGTCGCGGTGAGCTTGACCGGGCAGCCGGTCCGCAACGCGAGGAGCCCGAGCGGGAGTTGGAAGCCCGCGTCCTCGCGGTCGGCGGTCGCGCCCGGCACGCCGGTGACGACCACCTTCACGTGGTCCGGGGTGAGGCCGTAGCAGGCGGCGGCCCGGTCGCGGTCGGCGTGCGGGTCGGTGGAGGCGACGTACAGCTCCACTCCCCCGTCGGGGCGCGGCACCGCGAGGCCCGCCTCCGCGCCGATGGGCGCCGGGTCCTGGCGGCCGATGCGGTACAGGCCCTCGACGACGAGCTCGCCCGCCGCCTCCGGATCGCCGTGCCGCAGCGGGATGTGGCGGATGAGGTTGCCGTCGGGGTGCAGCGGTTCGGCCTCGAAGGCCTTCTCCGGGTCGGTGACCGGTTCGAGCACCTCGTACTCGACGATGACGGCGGCGGCCGCCATCCGCGCGGTGTCGGGGTGGTCGGCGGCCACGGCGGCGATGGGCTCGCCGTGGTGGCGTACGACATCGGAGGCGAAGACCGGGCGGTCCGCGGTCCTGCGGCCGTGCAGCGGCTCGCCGGGGACGTCCTCGTGCGTGATGACAGCGTGCACGCCCGGCATGTCGAGGGCGTGGCTGGTGTCGATGGAGACGATGCGGGCGTGCGCGTGCGGGGAGCGAAGGACCGCCGCCCACAGCAGGCCCTCGGCCCACAGGTCGGCGGCGTAGGGGAAGGTGCCCTCCGTCTTCACGCGGGACTCCGCGGACGGCAGCGAGGCGCCGATGCCGTGCGGCGGCTGCCCGGGGCCCTCGGGGGCGGCGGTGGGCGTGGTCGCGGTGCCGGCTTCGGTGGTCACGCGTGGCCTCCGTCCTGGCCGTAGGGGCCCTGCGGTTCGTCGTACGCGGCGGGGTGGACGCCACCGGCTCCCGGGCCCGCCTGGTGCGGAATGCGCGCCTCGTCAGCGTGCCCGTGTGGGTGCTCGTGCGGGTGCTCGTGCGCGTTCTGCGCCGAGGACTCGGCGGCGGCCGCGGAGGTCGCCTCGCGCTCGGCCACCACCTCGCGCACGGCATCGAGCACGCCGCGGTAGCCGGAGCAGCGGCAGAGGTTGCCGCAGAGCGCGCGGCGGGTTTCAAGGTCGCTGGGGGCGGGGTTGCCCTCGAGGAGGTCGTGCACGGTCATGGCCATGCCCGGCACGCAGAAGCCGCACTGGACGGCTCCGCAGGCGGCGAGCGCGCGCTGCACGTCGGAGGGCTGCCCGTCGGTGGCCAGGCCCTCGACGGTGCGGACCTCGCTGCCCGCGGTGGTCGCGGCCGGGACCAGGCAGGAGGCGACGAGACGGCCGTCCACCTGGACGTTGCAGGCCCCGCACTCGCCCTGCGAGCAGCCGTCCTTGGCCCCGGCGAGACCGAGCCGCTCACGCAGGACGTAGAGCAGGGACTCGCCGATCCAGGCGTCGGTGACGGGCCGGTCGGTGCCGTTCACGCTGAGGACGTAGGAGACGAGGGGGTGGTCGTCGTGGAGGGGGTTGGGCGCGATGACGGGGCCGTCGGAGGCCTTCGCCTCCGCTGCCTCCGAGGACTCCGGGGACTCCGGGGACTCCTGTGGCGGGTCCAGTGGCTCGTGCGGCTCCTGTGCCGCGGCTTCGGCCGGGTCGCTTCCGCTGGGCTCGTCCGGCTCAGCGCTCGCGTCCGCCTCGCCGGTCACGTCGGCCTCGTCGGTCGGCTCCGGCTCGGCCGGGGGCTCCTCGGCGGCTTCGGGGACGGGCGCGGGGGCGGGCTCCGGTACTGCTTCGAGGTCGGTCTCCGGGGCTTCCGGGGCGGCCTCGGGGGTGAACTCAGGGAGGGCCTCGGAAGGCGTCACAGGCACACCGACGTGCTCGGCGGCGGCCTCGAACTCGTCCGCAGGCTCGGACGACTCCAGGACGTCGGCGATCTCCGCGGCCTCCGCGATCTCCGCGGCCTCGACGGCTTCCCGGGCGGCCTCGACGGCCTCCGTCGCCTCCATGGCGTGGGCGGCCTCCGCCGCGAGGGCGGCCTCCGCGGCCCGTGCCGCCTCCGCGCCGGACCGTCCGGCGGGCGGCACGCTGATCGCCCGCAGCAGCGTCGTCTGCTCGAACCGGCTCTCCTGCGGCGATTCCTGACGGTGCTCGGCGGGGGCGTGCTTGACGGGGGCGGGCGCGGGGGCGTGCTCGGCGGAGGGGGGCGCAGGGGCGTGCGCGGCGGCTTCCTGCGGCTGCGTGCCCCAGGGCGCACCGGCTCCCGCCCCCGTCGCCCACGGCGCGGGCGCGCCGCCGGGCAGGGTGGCGGGGGGCGTGCCGCCCCACTGGGCCGTCAGCGACGACGCCGTGTACTCACCGGACTCGTCCGGCAGGTCCCCGTCGGCGACGGGGATGGACCACTGCCCGGTGACGTCGGAGGGGGCGGGAGCGGAGGGCGCCTGCCCGTACTGGTGGCCGTAGCCCTGCTCGTACGCCTCCTGCTCGTACCCCTGCGTCTCCTGCTCGTACCCCTGTCCGAAAGGCTGCTGGAGCCCTGCGGCCTCGGCCTCGCCGAAGCTCCACTGGCCGGTCGCCCGCGGGTCGTACGGGTGCGCCTCCGGCTGCTGCTCCTGCACCGTGCCCGCGTCGGGCCAGCTCACCGCGCGGCCGCCGCCGGCCGCCCCCGTGACCTCGGGAGGCATGACCCAGGTGCCCGTGGCGGCCGGGTCGGTGGCGTCGGCGGTGGTGGGGGTGACCGTTATCTGCGGCGGTACGTAACCGTGTCCCGGGGCGGCGAGCGGGGTGTCCAGCATGCCTTCGGGGAGCTGCACGAACGCCGTGGCGTCGGAGTCGTACTCGCCCTGCGGGTGCGGCTGCCAGCCGCCGCCGTTGTGGGTGTTCTGGTCGTCGCTCACGACAGCGCCCTCCCCAGTGCTCGTCGGGCCAGCGCGGCGACGGTGCGCCGCAGATGCAGTACGGCGGGCGCCAGCGGCTGTTCGGTGCCGTCGGCCGCCGGGGGGTGGTCCGGGATGCAGGCGGACGCGACGTACTCGCCGAAGGCGGTGACCGCCTCCGGGACGAGACTGCCGCGCTCGCCGTCCCAGTCGATCAGTGAGGCCACCCACTCCTCGGCCTCAAGCGGCCGCAGGGGCATCGGCGCGATGGCGCCGACCGCGCACCGCACACCGCGCCGGGCGGGGTCGAGGACCAGCGCGACGGATGCCGTGGCCCGGCCGGGTCCGGTGCGTCCGGTCGCCTTGAGGAAGACCTGGGGGGCGTGCAGGAGCGGCACGCGCACAAAGCCGATGAGCTCGCCGGGGCGGAGCATCTCCATGCCGGCGAGGAGGTGCGAGACGGGGACCTCGCGGCGAGCGCCGCCGGGTCCCGCGATGATCAGCACGGCTTCGAGGGCGGCGAGGACGGGCAGCGCGTCGCCGGTCGGGGCGGCGGACGCGATGTTGCCGCCGAGGGTGCCCGCGTTGCGGATCTGGGGCGGTCCAGCGGCGCGCGCGGCGGCGGCCAGGGCGGGGATCAGCGCGGCGAAGTCGGGGCGTCCCATGCGCGCGTGCGTGAGACCGGCGCCGAGCAGGGCGTGGCCGTCCTGGTACTGCCAGCCGCGGATCTCGTTGATGCGGCCGAGGCCGACGAGGGCGGCGGGCCGCAATTGTCCCGAGTTGACCGATGTCATGAGGTCCGTGCCGCCGGCGACGGGCACGGCGGCGGGCATGGCGGCGAGCGCCGCCACTGCCTCGTCCAGCGTGGCGGGCAGCTTCACCGATTGCGGTGTCTGTGCCGCCTGCGGTGCGTGCGTGCTCAAAACCGGCTGCCCCTTCCCGATGTCCGGCCGCGTGCTCCACGTACATCCATCGCGTATGTGAAGTGCTCGCCGTTTCGCGACGTGTCACCGTTACGCCTGTTCCGCCGTACGGTACGTGCTCACAACCCGGACGTGGCAACTCTGGCACATCTTCCCCGGGCCCCGACGCGGGGGTCCGCTAGGAGGCATTCGTCCCCAGACCAGGGGGATATGCCGTTTTCGCACGGCTTCCGGCGGCCCATGCTCCCGGCACGGACCGCCGGGAGCACGCATCCCGGAGCTTCCTCACACGTTCGGGGGCGCCCCCTCGATCGGGCGTCCGAGCACGCCCGGTCGCTGCTGGTGCGGCAGCGGGCCGCTCGGCGGGCGGTAGTCGACGCCGAGGGCGTCAAGTCGCGCGTAGTGCTCGGTCATTCGCCGTTCGAAGTCGGCGAAGTCCCGCTCGGCGGGTGCGGGCAGCTGCCGCCACGCCACCTCGCAGAAGGCGGCGAGGCGCGGGAACACCTGGTAGTCGACGCGTCCCTGGTGCTCCATCACCTCGGTCCAGACGTTGGCCTGGGCGCCGAGGACGCGGGCCGCCTCCTCCTCGGTGAGCTCGGCGGGGACGGGCTCGAAGCGGTAGACGTCCTCCAGGGTGCGGATGAAACCGATGGGCATCGGCTCGTCGGGGCCGCCGTCCTGCCGGTGGTCCAAGTACACGTGCTGCTCGGGGCACATGATGACGTCGTGGCCGGATTTGGCCGCGGCGATGCCGCCCCGGTAGCCGCGCCAGGAGGAGACGGTGGCACCCTCGGCGAGACCGCCCTCCAGGATCTCGTCCCAGCCGATGAGGCGCCGCCCGCGGGCCGTCAGCCACCGGTCGAAGTGGCGGATGAACCAGCTCTGCAGCCCGTCCTCGCCGTCCACGCCCAGCTCCTTGATGCGGGCCTGCGCGGCGGGCGACTCCTTCCACTGGTCCTTGGGGCACTCGTCGCCGCCGACGTGGATGAAGGTGGACGGGAAGAGGTCGAGGATCTCCTCGAAGACCCCTTCGTAGAAACGGAGTACGTCCTCGGTCGGGGCGAGGACGTTCTTGCTGACGCCCCAGGTGTCCCAGACGGTGAGCGCCTCGGTGTCGACGACGTCGGTGTTGCCGAGGTGCGGGTACGCGCTGATGGCGGCCTGCGAGTGGCCCGGGATGTCGATCTCCGGGACGACGGCGATGTGCAGGGAGTCGGCGTACGCGACGATCTCGCGGATGTCGTCCTGGGTGTAGTACCCGCCGTGCGGGCGCTCCTCCCAGAGGGGGGACGCGCGGTGGCCCCACTTGGAGCGGGCCCGCCACGAGCCGGTCTCCGTCAGCTTCGGGTGGCGCTTGATCTCGACGCGCCAGCCCTGGTCGTCGGTGAGGTGGAAGTGGAAGACGTTGAGCTTGTGGGCGGCGAGCAGGTCGAGGTAGCGCAGGACCCCGTCCTTCGGCATGAAGTGCCGTGACACGTCGAGCATCATGCCGCGCCAGCCGAAGCGCGGGGCGTCCTCGACGACGCCGGCCGGGACGGCGTACTCGGCGCCGGGCCGCAGGCGCGCGCGGCGGAAGGCGTCGGGGCCGAGGAGCTGGCGCAGCGTCTGGGCGCCCCAGAAGACGCCGGCGCCCGCGCCGCCGCGGATCTCGACGCGGTCGCTGTCGATGGTGAGCTTGTACGCCTCGGGCTCCAGGGAGTCGTCGACGTACAGGGAGAGGGAGTTGGCCGCGCCCTCGGTGCCGTCGCGGAGCGGGAGGCCGAGCGCGGGGCCGAGCGCGGCGCGCAGCCACCGCTCGGTGGACCCGGTGCCGGGGCCGGCCCAGACGGTGGTGGACGCGTCGATGACGAAGGAAGAGCTCTGCGTGGCCTCGGCGCGTGCGGGCGCCGGGATGAGTTGCCCAAAGGTCATGGCGCCCAAGGCTGTCACGCGATTGCGCGACGCAAAAGGGGCGTTGCGGCAGGCGCAACGCCCCTCGGGCGAAGAGGTCTCACAACGGACGAAAGGGACGCCTACTTCGTGCCGTCCTCGGCAGGGCTACTTCTTGCCGTCCTTGCCGCCCTTGTCCTTGTCGCCGCCGGCGCCCATGGACTCGTAGATCTCCTTGCACATGGGACAGACGGGGTACTTCTTCGGATCGCGGCCGGGGACCCACACCTTGCCGCAGAGCGCCACGACGGGGGTGCCGTCCAGCGCACTCGCCATGATCTTGTCCTTCTGGACGTAGTGCGCGTAGCGCTCGTGGTCGCCGTCACCGTGCGACACCTGTGGCGTCGGCTCTACGAGGGTCCCCGTACCTGCCCCGCGCTCGGGCTCGGGCTCAAGAGTGCTCATAAGGGCCAAGGGTACTCACGCCCGCGACGTCCCGGCAGCGCCCGTGCCCACGGGGGGGTTCTTCATATCGTGCGGCCCGGTGGGGGTTGCTCGCGCAGTTCCCCGCGCCCCTGGGTAAGACCCCCGCCCCTCACCCGTCAGGGCACCCCCGGGTGACCAGGGCCAGGCGCGAGGCCGCACGCCGGACCACCTAGGGGCGCGGGGAACTGCGCGACCAGCCCCCACCGGCCCACAGACAGAAGGAGCCCCCAGCCCGCCAGGGCATCCCCACGGGGGCCGCGCCCCGGACCACCTAGGGGCGCGGGGAACTGCGCGACCAGCCCCCACCAAGCCGCAGGTGGACGGAACGGCCCCGCGCAGCGGACAGATGGAGGGCGAGGCCCGCCAGGGCCACCCCCGCCGCCGCCCACGGCAGAGCCCGAGGCGCGAGCCCCGCCGCGAGAGCCAGCCCGGCCACACCGGAGCCCACCGCACTGCCCAGGTACAGGGCGGAGTTGTTGAGGGCGAGGGCCACCGTCCCGCGCTCGGCGCGCAGCGCGAGCAGCCGGTGCTGCTGCGGAACCTGGAAGGCCCAGCCCGCCGCACCCCAGACGACGAGCGCCGGATACGCCGCAGCGCCCAACAGCGGCAGGACGGCGATCGCGACGGTCAGGGTCGAGACGATCCCCGTCACGAGGACGCCCACCCGGCCCGTACGGTCCACGAGCGGCCCGGCGACCAGGCTGCCGAGCACCCCGCCGATCCCCCACGCCCACAGGTACGGCGCCACCGCCCCCTCGCCCACGCCGCCCGACGAGGCGAGCACCGGCGCGAGATACGTGTAGAGGCCGAGGCTCGCCACCGCGCCCAGGAAGGAGACGCCCACGATCGGCAGCACCTGCCGGTCGGCGAGCGCCCCGAGCCGCGCCCGCACCGGCACCGGCGGCTCGGCGGGCACCTCCGGCAGCCCCACCGCGAGGCCCAGGAGCGCGATCGCGCCGAGCCCCGTCACCAGCCACATCGTGGCCCGCCAGGACGTGTGGCCGGCGAGCAGCACCCCCAGCGGAACACCGAGCACCGTGCCCGAGCTCATCCCGCCCATCACCAGCGCGAGCGCCCGCCCGCGCCGCTCCTCCCCCGCGAGCGAGGCGGCGGCCGCCGTGGACAGCGCCGAGTAGACCCCGGCGCCCACCCCCGCCACCGCCCGGGCGGCGAGCAGCACGGCGAGACCGGGGGCGAGCGCGGTGAGCCCGTTGCCGAGCGCGAAGACGGCCAGCGCGGCGACGATCAGCACGCGCGGCCGCACTCCGGACAGCAGCCCGGCGACGAGCGGCGCGCTCACCGCGTACGCGAGGGTGAAGACGGTGACCATCTGCCCGGCGAGCGAGACGGTCGTCCCCAGGTCGTCGGCGACCACCGGCAGGAGCCCCGCCATCACATAGGCGTCGAGCCCCAGCGTGAAGGACCCCAACATCAACAACCACACCTTGCGCACGGCGCTCAGCTCCCTCTTCCCTCGCGGTTCCGGGAGGGAAACGTAGGCAGCCTCCGTATCCGGCGAGAAATGTCCGCCGAGCCCATTTATGCTCGGGCGGCATGAATCAAGGACTGGGCACGGATCAGGGACTGGACGGGGTAGAGCTGCGCCACCTGCGAGGATTCCTCGCCGTCGCCGACGAGCTGAGCTTCACGCACGCCGCCGACCGGCTCCGCGTCGGCCAGCCCGCCCTCACGCGCACGGTCCGCGCCCTGGAGGAAGCCGTCGGCACCCGGCTCCTGGAGCGCACCACGCGCCGCGTCGTCCTCACCGAGGCGGGCCACCGGCTGCGCGACGACCTCGCCCCGCTGCTGACCCGCCTGGACGCCACCCTGCGCGCCACCCGCGCCGAGCCCCCGCTGCTGCGGCTCGGCTTCACCTCCGTGCTGCCCGAGGCGTGCGTCGAACTGACCTCCGCCTTCCGGGCGGCGACGGGCGCGGGCGTGCGGCTGGTGCGGCGCGACGCCCCGCTGGCGGGCCTGGCCACGGGCGCGTGCGACGTCGCGGTCGTACGGGGCGACGTCCCGTCCGGCGCACCGGTCCGCACCCGCGTGCTGCTGCACGAGCCGCGCGTCGCCGTCGTCGCACGCGGCGCCGCGGAGCTCGCGGGCCGCCGCGTCGTCGACTGGGCGGAGCTCGCGGACGTGCCGCTGGTGGTGAACACCGTCACCGGCACGACCCGCCCCGACCTGTGGCCGGCCTCCCGCCGCCCGCGCCTCGCCTGCACCGCCGACAACTTCGACGAGTGGCTGGAGGCGGTCGCGGCGGGCCACGGGGTGGGGGTGGCGCCGGAGCCGGTGGCCCGCAGGCACTCCCACCCGGCCCTGCGTCACGTACGCCTGAAGAACGCCCCGCCCGTCGCCGTACACCTGGCGATCCCGGCGAGGGACGCGCACCCGCTGGCCGAGCGGTACCTGCACGGCGCCGAACCGTGCACCGGCCGGCGGGCCGGTCAGTTCAGCGACGCGTCGTCCGGATAGGTCGCCACCATCGCGAGCTCGCTGCGCTGGCGCCGCAGCACCGCACGCCACAGCCGCTCCGGGTCGGGCGACGACACGTCGCCGGGCTCGGACTCGACCACGTACCAGGCGCCGTCCGCCAGTTCCGTCTCCAGCTGGCCCGGGCCCCAGCCCGAGTAACCGGCGAAGATCCGCAGCGAGCCGAGCGCCGAGGCGAGGAGCTCGGGCGGTGCCTCCAGGTCGACGAGGCCGATCGCGCCGTGCACGCGCCGGAAGCCGACCGGGTCCTGTCTGCCGGCCCGCGACCCGGCGGTCGCGGACACCGCCTCGTCGCCGGGGATCACCGCGACGCCGAGCGCCGAGTCCAGCGAGACGGGACCGCCCTGGAAGACGACGCCCGGCGTCCCGGCGAGCTCTCCCCAGCCCTCCAGGATGTCGGCGACGTCCACCGGCGTCGGACGGTTCAGGACCACGCCGAGCGAGCCCTCCTCGTCGTGGTCGAGGAGCAGCACCACCGCGCGGTCGAAGTTCGGGTCCGCCAGGGCCGGTGTGGCCACGAGCAGCCGCCCTGTGAGCGAGGACACCTCGGTCATGGACCACATGATCCCGCATATTCGCCCTGCGCGGGGAGGCAATGCGCATACCGGAGTGAACGCAGCTCAGGGCCGGAAGTGGCCGGTGGAGCCGGTGCGCCGGGCGGTGACCTGGAGTGTCCGGTTCCGCACGGTTCGTGTTGTCACGAACTCATGACGTGCTTTGCACGCCCTTGGCCTTACGGAAGGGGGGTACGCGGCCATTACGCTTGCCCTTTGGTCCCCCCGTCCATCCAATCGGAACGCGAGATTCATGACCGTCACCGACGATGTACTGCTTGTCCACGGCGGAACCCCGCTGGAGGGCGAGATCCGTGTCCGCGGCGCGAAGAACCTTGTGCCCAAGGCCATGGTCGCCGCGCTGCTCGGCAGCGCCCCGAGCCGGCTGCGCAATGTCCCCGACATCCGCGACGTGCGCGTCGTGCGCGGCCTGCTGCAGCTGCACGGCGTGACGGTCCGGCCCGGCGAGGAGCCGGGCGAGCTCATCATGGACCCGTCGCACGTGGAGAGCGCGAATGTCGCCGACATCGACGCCCACGCGGGCTCGTCGCGCATTCCGATCCTCTTCTGCGGCCCGCTCCTGCACCGCCTCGGGCACGCCTTCATCCCCGGCCTCGGCGGCTGCGACATCGGCGGCCGGCCGATCGACTTCCACTTCGAGGTGCTCCGCCAGTTCGGCGCCACCATCGAGAAGCGGGAGGGCGGCCAGTACCTGGAGGCCCCGCAGCGCCTGCGCGGCACCAAGATCCGCCTGCCGTACCCGTCCGTGGGCGCCACCGAGCAGGTCCTGCTCACCGCCGTCCTCGCGGAGGGCGTCACCGAGCTGTCGAACGCCGCGGTGGAGCCGGAGATCGAGGACCTGATCTGCGTCCTGCAGAAAATGGGCGCGATCATCGCCATGGACACCGACAGGACCATACGGGTCACCGGTGTCGACAGCCTCGGCGGCTACAACCACCACGCCCTCTCGGACCGCCTGGAGGCCGCCTCCTGGGCTTCCGCGGCCCTGGCGACCGAAGGCAACATCTACGTCCGCGGCGCCCAGCAGCGCTCGATGATGACGTTCCTGAACACCTACCGGAAGGTGGGCGGTGCCTTCGAGATCGACGACGAGGGCATCCGCTTCTGGCACCCGGGCGGCTCCCTCGACGCGATCGCCCTGGAGACGGACGTCCACCCCGGCTTCCAGACCGACTGGCAGCAGCCGCTCGTCGTGGCGCTGACGCAGGCCGCGGGCCTGTCCATCGTCCACGAGACGGTCTACGAGTCCCGGCTCGGCTTCACCTCTGCGCTCAACCAGATGGGCGCGCACATCCAGCTCTACCGCGAGTGCCTCGGCGGCTCCGACTGCCGCTTCGGCCAGCGCAACTTCCTGCACTCTGCGGTCGTCAGCGGCCCCACGAAGCTGCAGGGCGCCGATCTGGTCATCCCCGACCTGCGCGGCGGCTTCTCGTACCTGATCGCGGCCCTCGCGGCGCAGGGCACGTCCCGCGTCCACGGCATCGACCTGATCAACCGCGGCTACGAGAACTTCATGGAGAAGCTCAAGGAGCTCGGCGCGAAGGTCGAGCTGCCGGGCAGGGCACCGCTCGGCTAGCGGTTCCCGCACGGCATACGAAAGGGGCGGTCACCCAGTGGGTGACCGCCCCTTTCAGCTGCCCGGGGCTACTTGCCCTTGGCCGCTTCCTTCAGCTTGGAACCAGCCGAAACCTTGACGCTGTAACCGGCCGGGATGTTGATCGGCTCACCGGTCTGCGGGTTGCGGGCGGTGCGAGCGGCACGGTGGGTGCGCTCGAAGGTCAGGAAGCCGGGGATGGTGACCTTCTCGTCGCCCTTGGCAACGATCTCGCCGACGGTCTCGGCGAACGCGGCCAGCACGGCGTCGGCGTCCTTGCGGGTCACCTCTGCGCGGTCGGCCAGCGCGGCCACCAGCTCACTGCGGTTCATGTTTGTACTCCCGTGTTCTTTTGCCGTTGAGGCGTGCCACGCGGCAGGGCCGCATGATGGGCACAGCGAAGACGATGCTGCCAGGGTCCTCGGACAGTCCCCGGACCCGGGTCTGACGTCCAGACCCTCGCGCCCGATTACGCATCCTGCCCCCACCTGCGGCGGGAAAGCCAATCCGGCGCCCTTGGGGGTCACACGGAAAGCGTCCGCCACCCCCTGAAATACGGGTGCAGGGGAGGGCTGGCTGCCAAGCCACCCTAGAGGGGCCCCGAGGGGCCCGGGTTCCGCGACGCGCCGTGCGGCTAGGCCGTGGCGCCTGTCACAGCGGCCCCCGCGGCCTTCGCGGCGGTGCGCACGGCACCGGCCACGGCACCCGCGACCTTGTCGTTGAAGACGCTGGGGATGATGTAGTTCCGGTTCAGCTCGTCCTCGGCGACGACGTCCGCCAGGGCGCCCGCGGCGGCCAGCATCATCTCCGTGTTGACCGTGCGCGACTGGGCGTCGAGCAGGCCGCGGAAGACGCCGGGGAAGACCAGGACGTTGTTGATCTGGTTCGGGAAGTCCGAGCGCCCGGTGGCCACAACTTCCGCCGTCTGCCGGGCGATTGCCGGGTCGACCTCGGGGTCCGGGTTCGCGAGCGCGAACACGATGGCGCCGTCGGCCATGGCGGCGACGTCGTCGCCGTTCAGCACGTTCGGAGCCGATACGCCGATGAAGACGTCGGCGCCGACGACGGCCTCCTTGAGCGTGCCCGTGAGACCCTCGGGGTTGGTGTTGTCGGCGATCCAGCGCAGCGGCGAGTCGACGTCGTGGGAGACCAGGTCCTCGCGGTCGGCGTGCACGACGCCGTGGATGTCGGCCACCACGGCGTTCTTCACACCGGCGGCGAGCAGCAGCTTGAGGATGGCCGTGCCGGCCGCGCCGGCGCCCGACATCACCACGCGCACGTCGCCGATGCCCTTGCCCACCACGCGCAGGGCGTTGGTGAGGGCGGCGAGGACGACGATGGCGGTGCCGTGCTGGTCGTCGTGGAAGACCGGGATGTCGAGGGCCTCGCGCAGCCGGGCCTCGATCTCGAAGCAGCGCGGCGCGGAGATGTCCTCGAGGTTGATGCCCGCGAAGCCGGGGGCGATGGCCTTGACGATCTCGACGATGGCGTCGGTGTCCTGGGTGTCCAGGCAGAGCGGCCAGGCGTCGATGCCGGCGAAGCGCTTGAAGAGCGCCGCCTTGCCCTCCATGACGGGCAGCGCGGCCTTCGGGCCGATGTTGCCGAGGCCCAGGACGGCCGAGCCGTCCGTTACGACCGCAACGGAGTTGCGCTTGATCGTGAGGCGGCGGGCGTCCTCGGGGTTCTCGGCGATCGCCATGCAGACCCGGGCGACACCCGGGGTGTAGATCATGGAGAGGTCGTCACGGTTCCTGATGGGGTGCTTGGACGCCATCTCGATCTTGCCGCCGAGGTGCATCAGGAACGTACGGTCGGAGACCTTGCCGAGGGTGACGCCCTCGATGGTGCGCAGCTGCTCGACGATCTCGTCGGCGTGCGTGGTGGAGGACGCCGCGATCGTCACGTCGATCCGCAGCATCTCGTGGCCGGAGGCCGTGACGTCGAGGCCGGTGACCGAACCCCCGGAGGACTCCACGGCCGTGGTCAGCTGGGAGACCGCTGTCCCGCTGGCGGGCACCTCCAGTCGGACCGTCATCGAGTAGGAGACGCTGGGCGCCGTTGCCATGGCGGACTTCCTCTGCTTTCACCTTGTAGCTCTTGCCGTCCGATGGTCGCACCTACCGCTGAGTACGTGGTAGCCGCCCCGGATTGAGAACGTTTTGTTCACCGGCCAGTGCGCTGCAGTTTCGGAAACTTGTTTCCACCATACGAGAAGTTACGTGGATCGGAAAGAGGGACCGGAACAGAAAGAGGCCCACGTCACGTGGTGACGTGGGCCTCTCTCTCACGCTTATGACACCGACCCGCCATGCTCGCCTCGCGGCAAGTGGTCGCTCGTAGCGACGATGGTTGGGCCCGGGGGCTTGGATCGAGCCGGTGCCACATCCAAGGTAACAAACGAATCCCGTAAGGCAATTCCCGTCCCGAGAAGCCGCTCGGGTCAATCTCGGAGGACGGTCCTTCACCGCGAGGGGTCAGTCCCTGAGCAGATCCGGGACCCCGGCCGCGTCCGGCTCGTCGCGCTCCCCCGACAGGACCGTGAGCTGCTGCGTCGCGCGCGTCAGCGCCACGTACAGGACGCGCAGGCCCGCCGGGGACTCGTCCGCGATCTCCGCGGGCGAGACGACCAGCGTCGCGTCGTACTCGAGGCCCTTGGCCTCCAGGCTGCCCAGCGCCACCACCCGGTCGCCGAGCCCCGCGAGCCAGCGCGCCGCCTGCTCGCGGCGGTTCATCGCGACGACGACGCCGACCGTGCCGTCGACCCGCTCCAGGAGCCGCGCCGCCTCCTCGCGCACGGACGAGGCGAGGTCCTTGCCCCGTACGACCGCGAAGCGGGGCTCCACGCCGGTGGAGCGGACCGCCGACGGGGACTCGGCGCCCGGCATCGCGAGGGCCAGGACCCGCGCGGCCAGGTCGGCGATCTCGGCGGGGTTGCGGTAGTTGACGGTGAGCGTGAAGCGGCGGCGCGGGCGGCTGCCGAGCGCCTCGTCGCGCGCCTCGCCCGCCTCGTCGGGGTCGGACCAGGAGGACTGGGCCGGGTCGCCGACGACGGTCCACGTGGCGTGGCGGCCGCGGCGGCCGACCATGCGCCACTGCATGGGCGTCAGGTCCTGGGCCTCGTCGACGATGACGTGCGCGTACTCCGTGCGCTCTGCCGCCAGGCGCTCGGCGCGCTCGCGCTGGGACTCCTCGCGCTGCGGCATCAGCTCTTCGAGGCCGGTGAGCAGGTCGAGGGGGTCGAGTTCCCGCTTCTTCTTGGGGCGGTGCGGCGTGCCGAGGATCGCCTGGAGCTCGTCGAGCATCGCCACGTCGTGCACGGACAGCGCGTCGCGCCGCAGCGAGCGGGCGACCTTGCGGACCTCGCCGGGGTTGAGGATCCGGCGCGCCCAGCGGCCGAGGCGCCGCTCGTCGCCCATCGCGGCCAGCACGCCGCGCGGGGTGAGCTCCGGCCACCAGGCGTCGAGGAAGCGGATGAAGTCGTCCTCGGACGTGATGTCGTCGTCGAAGGAGGAGCGGAGTTCGGCGGCGAGCTCGGGGTCGGTGTGGCGGCCGGCCGCGCCGGACTGGGACCACAGGGCGTCCAGGAGGAGCTTGCGGGCTCGCGGGCGCAGGAGGTTGACGGGGGCGGTGCCGCTGAGCGCGTTGCGGCGGATGCGGTCGAGCTGGCCGGCGTCCAGTTCGAGCCGGCGGCCGAAGGCGACGACGCGGAGGCGGGTGGGGGCGGCGGCGGCCTGCGGTTCCTCGTCCTCGTCGCCGAAGGACAGCTGCCCGTCCTGCGGGGCGGCGGGGGCGGCCGGGCCGGAGGGAGTCTCCAGTGCTCCCCGCGCCGCCTTCCTCAGCACCTTCAGCATGCGCGAGGAGCCCTTGACCCGGGCCACCGCGGGGCTGTCGTACTCCGTCGCCTCCACGCCGTCCACCAGGGAGCCCACCGCACGGATCGCGACCTGCCCTTCCTCGCCGAGGGACGGCAGCACGCCTTCCGTGTAGGCGACCAGGAGCGGGGTCGGGGAGACGATGAGGATGCCGCCCGCGTACCGGCGGCGGTCCTGGTAGAGCAGGTACGCGGCCCGGTGCAGGGCCACCGCGGTCTTGCCGGTGCCGGGGCCGCCCTCCACGTACGTCACCGACGCGGCGGGGGCGCGGATCACCATGTCCTGCTCGGCCTGGATGGACGCCACGATGTCCCGCATCGAGTGGCTGCGGGCCTGGCCGAGCGCGGCCATCAGGGCGCCGTCGCCGACGACGGGGAGCTCCTCGCCGTCGAGCCGGGCGGTGAGCTCGGGGCGCATCAGGTCGTCCTCGACGCCGAGGACCTTGCGGCCCTTGGAGCGGATGACGCGGCGGCGCACCACCCGGCCCGGATCGACCGGCGTCGAGCGGTAGAAGGGCGCGGCGGCGGGCGCGCGCCAGTCGATGACCAGCGGGGAGTAGTCGGCGTCGAGGACACCGATGCGGCCGATGTGCAGGGTCTCCGCGATGTCGGCGTACTTGCCGTTCGCGTCCTCGCGCACCGCGCCCTCCGCCGGCTCGACCGCCGTGTACGCGCCGTCGGGCCCCTTCTTGCCGTCCTTGCCCTGGAGCAGGTCGATACGGCCGAAGAGGAAGTCCTCGAACTCGTTGTTGAGCCGGTTGAGGTGGACACCCGCGCGGAAGACCTGCGCGTCACGCTCGGCGAGCGCGCCCGGCGTACCGACCTGGGAGCGCTGGGCAGCGTCGTTCATCAGGAACTCGGCCTCGTGGATCTTCTCCTCGAGACGTCGGTAGACCTGGTCGAGATGTTCTTGTTCGACGCTGATCTCGCGGTCGCGTACGTCGGCCACCGAGGCCCCTTTCACACCGTGCTGCTGCCCGTATTGAGCAGCCGTCCACCTTAGGCGAAAGGGGCCCGTCCTGTGCACTTGTCTCGCGGCCGGTACGCGCTACACGTCGACCTTGACCAGCCGCTCCCCGTCGAACGTGGTCACCTCGAAGTGGTCGATGTCGTTCCGGTCCATGGCCGCGCCCCCGTGCACGTACAGCGGGCTGCGCGCCCATTTGTTCGGACTGTCCTTGATGCCGTATCCCCATTCGGGCACCGACCAGCTGCTGACGGTCTCCTTCCCGCCGTCCTTGCCGACCGCGACCAGGGAGCACTTGAGCGGGCCCTTGACGTTCTTCAGCTCAAGGACGGCGTGTGTGCCCCAGGCCTTCTTCTCCGTGCCGACCGTGGCGCTGACCTTGGTCGTCGGGTCGGTGGCGCGCGCCTTCTCGTCCATGTGGTGGAAGAAGGCGTCCTCGGCGGGGCTGGAGGGGTGCGGGTCGGCCACCACGCCCTTCGAGCCGCCGTCGTCACCGGCCACCGCGAGGACGACGAGCGGCCCGCCGACGATCAGCGCGACCGCCGCCGCGACCAGGTACAGGCCGCGCCTGCGCCCGCGCTCCCGCTTGGCGGACACCTCGGCGAGGAGGCGCTCGGCGAGCCGGGGGCTCGGCCGGGCGGCGAGCTGCTCGCCGATCGCGGGCATGCCGCGCGGGCCGGGGAGGTCCGCGAGCGCGGCCAGCATCGGCTCCATGCCGGAGAGCTCGTCCAGTCGGTGCCGGCAGAACTCGCACCCGGCGAGGTGCTCCTCGAACCGTGTGGCGTCCGCGTCGTCCAGGATCCCGAGGGCGTAGGCGCCGACGGTCTCGTGGAGCTCGTCGTCCTGCCGCGCGCCGTGGTGGCTGTGGAACTCGGTCATGCCGTCACCCCCCGCTCCTCGAGCGCCAGCTTCATCGAGCGAAGCGCGTAGAAGACCCGTGAACGGACCGTCCCGCTGGGTATGCCCAGCGTCTCGGCCGCCTCATTGACCGTACGCCCTTTGAAGTAGGTCTCGACAAGTACCTCCCGGTGTGCGGGAGTCAGGTCCTCCAGCGCGTCCGAGAGCGTCATCAGCCACAGTGCCCTGTCGATCTCGTCCTCCGCGGGGATGACCTCCAGCGGCGACGGGTCGACCTCCTGCGGCCGGGCCTGCCGGCTGCGGTGGCCGTCGATGACGATGCGCCGAGCGACCGTCACCAGCCAGGGGCGTACCGAACCGGTCGCTCTGTTGAGCTGACCGGCGTTCTTCCAGGCACGGATGAGCGTTTCCTGTACGACGTCCTCGGCACGCTGCCGGTCGCCCGCCACCAGCCGGAGCACATAGGCGAGAAGTGCTCCCGCGTGCTCGCGGTAGAGGGCGCGCATCAGCTCCTCGTCCGGGCCCGGGGGCCGTCCGAGGCGATGGCGGTGCGGCTGCGGGCGCTCATCGGCCACGGCGGAATCCTTGCGCACGCGTACCTCCGGTGTCCGCCCTTTCGGCGGGTCGGGCGGGTCTCACGACGGAGGTACGTATGCGGGGTGGCGGTTGTTCAACGGGGGTGGGCGGGGGTTGATACTGGGCGCACTTGGGCGGGGGCGTAGGGGGCGGGGCGGGGCATACGGGACTGCCCCTCACTCCCGTCCGACCGCGGCCACCCTCCTGCGGTGCCTGGCCACTCGCTCTCGGTTGCCGCACACCTCGCTGGAGCACCAGCGGCGGCGGCGGCCGCGGGACGTGTCGAGGTACACGATCAGGCAGTTGTCGCCCTCGCACTGGCGCAGGAGGGCGCGGGCCGCGGGATCGGTGAGCAGGTCGACGGTGTCCCGGGCGACGGCGGCGACGAGCGACGCGCAGCCGGGGTCGCCGCGCAGGACGCGGACCAGGGTGCCGTCGGCGGCGCGGACCGCACAGGGGGCCGGGGGCGCGGTGGCGGCCAGGGCGTTGACGCGGTCGAGGGCGGCGGTGGCGGCCGCGGTGAAGGGGCGCCCGTCGATCTCACCGAGCACCAATTGCCCTATGGCGGCGCGCAGTTCATGGAAGGCGGTGAGCCATTGCGGGCCGGCGCCGGGCAGGGGCGCGCCGGCCGGTACGAGACCGGTGCCCGCGAGCCAGGCGCGCAGCCGCTCCACGGAGTCGAGCCGTTCCACGGGGTGGTTCGTCGCCACGAGGTCCAGGCAGCTCCGCCCGGAGTCGAATCGCAGCTCGTACGGAGCCGGGGCCGCGCCCAACGCCATGCGCCTGTCACCGCCTTGGTGGGGGTCACCGGTGAGTGAATGCCGTTGCGTACCCCTACAGTGCACTCCCCCGGGCGGCTCCGGAACCCGGCGTACCAGGTTGCCCCGAGAACCCACTTCGGCGGCCGGGACCGTACCCGCCCCACCCCACGTGTGTCAGCCCACGTATTTGGACCCCGACGCCGGGTCGATCGCGAGCCGGTACCCCCGCTTGACCACCGTCTGGATCAGCTTCGGCGCGCCGAGGGCGGTGCGCAGGCGGGCCATCGCGGACTCCACCGCGTGCTCGTCGCGGCCCGCGCCCGGGAGCACGCGCAGCAGTTCGGCGCGGGCCACGACCCAGCCGGGGCGGCGGGCGAGGGCGGTCAGCAGGGCCATGCCCGCGGGCGGTACGGCGCGCAGCTCGTCGTCGACCAGGACGGCGTGCCCGCGGATCTCGACGCGGTGGCCCGCGATGCGCAACACCCGTGCGCGGGAGGGGAGTTCCTGGCACAGGAGCTGGACGAGCGGCCCGAGCCGGAACCGTTCCGGCTGCACCGTGTCGACGCCGAGGGACTGCAGCGGCAGCGCGGTGACGGGTCCCACGCAGGCGGACAGCACGTCGTGGTGGAGGGCGGCGAGGAGCTCGTCCGTCATGCCCCGCTCCTCGGCGCGGGCGAGCAGGGAGGCGGCGGCGGGCGCGCTGGTGAACGTCAGCGCGTCGACGCCCCGCCCGACGGCCGCGTCGAGGAGCCGGTCCACGGGGCCGAGGTCCTCGGGCGGCAGCCACCGGTAGACGGGCACCATGACGACCTCCGCGCCCCCGGCCCGCAGCGCCTCGACGAAGCCGGGCAGCGGCTCCCCGTGCAGCTGGAGGGCGACGCGCCGTCCGTCGACGCCCTCGCCGAGGAGCCGGTCGAGGACCTCCGCCATGGACTCGGACGAGGGCGACCACTCCTCGGTGAGCCCCGCGGCGCGCACGGCCCCCTTCACCTTCGGCCCGCGGGCGAGCAGTTCGACCCCGCGCAGACAGCGGACCAGCGCCTCTCCGTACCCCCAGCCGTCCGCGGCCTCGATCCAGCCGCGGAACCCGATGGCGGTGGTGGCGATGACGACGTCCGGCGCGTGGTCGATCAACTCCTTCGTGGCGGCGAGGAGTTCACTGTCGTCGGCGAGCGGCACGATGCGCAGCGCGGGCGCGTGCAGCACGGTGGCGCCGCGCCGCTTGAGGAGCGCGCCGAGCTCGTCGGCGCGCCGGGCGGCGGTCACGCCGACGGTGAAGCCGGCGAGGGGCCCGTGCGCGGCCGGGTCGCCGACGGCGGGGGTGGCCCTGGGGCTCGGGCTCGGGCTGGAGCTCGGGCTCGGACTGGAGCTCGGGCTCGGGCCGGCGCTGGGACCGGGACCGGGGCTCGGGTTGGCGCTGGGACCGGGGCCGGGGCTCGGGTTGGCGCTGGGACCGGGGCCGGGGCTCGGGTTGGCGCTGGGACCGGGGCCGGGGCTCGGGTTGGCGCTGGGGCTCGGGCTGTCGTGCATAGGCTCGTCTCGTCTCGTCCCGCTCGTGTTCCTTGTCCCGCTTTCCTTGTCCCGCTCGTTTCGCTCGTGGCTCGTGGGCGGCGGACGACCGAGCCTGTCAACGGCGCGTGACGGGCCCGGTTCACGACGATGTCCGCCGTGTTACGTCACACCTCGGCGTAGCTGAGCTGCGGCTTCTCCTCGGTGTCGGCCGCCGGGACCGTGCGGGCGACCGGCCGGCGAAGGTATACGGCCCAGGTGACGGCCGCGCACACACCGTAGAAGGCGAGGAAGGCGATGTACGCGCCCGTGCCGGAACCCACGGTCTGGAAGGACTGCCGCAGCGCGAGGTTGATGCCGAGCCCGCCGAGCCCGCCGACGGCCCCGATCAGCCCCATGGCCGCCCCGGAGAGCCGCCGCCCCTGAGCCGCGGCCGCCTCCCCCACGAGCCCGCTCGCCTCCGCCTTCGCCTGAAAGATCCCGGGGATCATCTTGTACGTCGATCCGTTGCCGAGCCCGGTGAGCACGAAGAGCGCGACGAACGCGCCGACGAACAGCGGCAGCGACTCACGCACGGAGGCGAGGACGACCACGCCGGTGGCGGCGCCCATCCCGAGGAAGTTCCACAGGGTGATGCGCGCGCCGCCGAACCGGTCGGCGAGCCACCCGCCGACGGGCCGGATCAGCGAGCCGAGCAGCGGCCCGATGAAGGTGAGCTGGGCGGCTTCGAGCGGCGTACGCCCGAACTGCGTCTGCAGGACGAGCCCGAAGGCGAAGCCGTACCCGATGAACGACCCGAACGTCCCCACGTACAGGAACGACATGATCCACGTGTGCGCGTCACGCGTGGCCGCCTTCACGGCACCGGTGTCGTTGCGGACGGACGAGATGCTGTCCATGAAGAGAAAGGCACAGACAGCGGACACGAGAACAAGCGGAATGTAGATGCCCAGCACCACACGCGGCCCACCGCTCGCCCCGATGACGGCGAGCCCCACGAGCTGCACCACGGGCACGCCGATGTTGCCGCCGCCGGCGTTGAGCCCGAGGGCCCACCCCTTCTTCCGCAGCGGGAAGAACGAGTTGATGTTGGTCATGCTGGAGGCGAAGTTGCCGCCGCCGACCCCGGTGAGCAGGGCACACAGCATGAAGGTGGAGTAGGACGTCCCCGGCTCCATCACGACGAACGCGGCGACGGTCGGCAGGAGCAGCAGGGAGGCCGCGATGACGGTCCAGTTACGCCCGCCGAAACGCGCGACGGCGAAGGTGTACGGCACGCGGACCACGGCCCCCACGAGGGTCGCCATCGACACGAGGAAGAACTTCCCGGCCGCGTCGATCCCGTACTCGGGCCCCATGAACAGCACCATCACCGACCACAGGCTCCACACGGAGAACCCGATGTGCTCGGACAACACGGAGAACGCGAGATTCCGCCGGGCGACCTTCTCCCCGCCCTCCTCCTTCCAGAACGTCTCGTCCTCCGGGTCCCACCGCTCGATCCACATCACACGCCTCCAGGAGTAGTCCACGCACACCGGCCGACCCTCCCGAACGTAAAGAGACCGCATTTCAACCTTGTGCCGCACGATGACCACCGGGGAACGTTGCTCTCACGGGGGGTGGGGTGGGGCGGTGAGGGGCGGGGCGCGCGGCGGTGAGGGGCCGGGCCCACCCCCTGCTAGGCCGAGAGGGTCCGCACCCTGGCCGATGCGAGTTCCTCAGCGATCTCCCCGGCGTGAGCCGTGCGCACCTCGATCGACTCGCCGGAGCGGAGGAGCAGGTCGAGCGTCGGATCGAGCCAGGTCACCGTGTTCGCGATGCACGCCACACCTGCCAGCTCCGCGAAGGGGAGGTCGAGCGTGTCCCCGTCCGCGCCACGAAGGTGCAGCACCCCCGCACCGATCCCCAGGGCCCCTGCACGCAGGGGCGCACAGTCCCAAGCGGCGGGCCCGACGGCCGCACCCTGTCCAGTCTGTCCAGTGGCCTCACCCAACCCGTAACGGATGGGGCGCACGACTGCTCCAGCGGGAAGCGAACCCGTCAGGGCGCTCGCGTCCCGGGCGACCCGGGTCCGCTCCCGGCGCCGCTTGAGCGCGACCATCGGAAAACCGATCACCAGCACGGCAAGGGCGACAAGCCCCACCAGCACCAGGCCGAGGACGTTCTTCGGGCGGGCAACCGCGAAAACCACGGCGACGACGGTGACCGGGGCGAACAGAGCGATGTAGAGCAGCGCGGGACGAATTCCGGTCGGATGGGCTTCCACGGTCCCGGCCATCAGCCCGCGGTGCCGATACCGTCGACGCTCCCGCCCGCGGATCACCTTCTCCCGCGAAGCCCAGCCATAACGGTCGGCGTATTTCCTCACCGTCACCCAGGCGAAGGCTGCCGCCACCACCAGTCCCGGCAACATCACGAGGTCATCCGCCTCGGCCGCATTCGCCAGCACCACGACGACCAGGACGAAGGCCAGTGCCAGAAGCGCCGCCGCATTGAAGAAGCGGGCGTGCGGCGAGCCCTGCGAGCCGTAGCCGGCAGGGATCTCGGAGTCGTGCCCCCGGTCGACGGCCCCCCACTGCTGAAGCAGCCGCTTCCGCCGCACCCCGCGAACACGCAGGGACCGCAGAACCAGGAGTGCCGGGAGCGCCACCACCACGAACAGGAGACCCGCCCCGACGACCGCGACCGCCGCGTCGCTGCCACCGCCGTCCTCGCTCGTGGCCGCATCAGCCACGAGAACCGGGACCAGCAGAGCTACGAGGGTGACCGCCGCCGAACACAGGAAAAAGGCGAAACCACGCCCGCGCGAGAGATCCTCTCGCACCAGTGCGTTGAGCGCCTCCGACTGCGCTCGCAGCAAGCCGGCCCGGTCCGGCCAGGTCGAAGCCGATCCGGGCTCATCGGGAAGTGGCGCCGCGCGAAACAACGAACCTCGTGAGGAGGATCTGGCGCTGGTGGTATTCGTCATGCCCGTTCCTCTGTCGTCCTACTGATTACTCGGAGTCCGGGAACGCTCACCCCAGATGCGTGTCCCCCAGCGACACCAGCAGCCGGCGCAGGGCGCCGTCGAGGGCGGTGCGGTCCTCCGGGGTCAGGGCGGCCAGCATGCGCTCCTCGTTCGCCACGTGGTCGACCACCGCGCGGTCGACCATGTCGCGGCCCGCTTCGGTCAGGCGGACGCGGATGGCGCGGCGGTCGTTCGGATCCGGGTGGCGTTCGATGAGGCCCTTGCGTTCGAGTTTGTCCAGGCGGTTGGTGATGGCTCCGGAGGTCACCATCGCGGTCTTGAGGAGGCCGCCCGCGGTCAGTTCGTGCGGGGCGCCGACCCGGCGCAGGGTGGCGAGGACGTCGAACTCCGCGAACTCCAGGCCGTACTCGACGAAGACCCGCTTCATACCCTTGCTCAGCAGGTGGTCGGCCCGCTTGATGCGGCCCACCAGGGCCATCGCGTCCAGGTGCGCGAGGTCCAGGTCGGGGCGCTCGCGTCGCCATTGGGCACGTAGCTCGTCGATGGCGTCGTGGTCGGGCGTGTTCTGTGCGGGGGTGTCGTGGTCGGTCATGTCGTCGTCTCCGCTCGCGGCGTGCCGGGTGCCGGGCCTACTCGGCGGAATCTCTCAACGTTCAGATACTTGACGTTCGCAGATCCCGAGTCCATATTTATCTCAACGTTGAGAATAATAGCGTTAAGCGTTGAGGGAACGGGGAGAGGAAGCGCGTCATGGACATCGGCAGCAGGAGCAGCACCGCGCAGCGCACCGCACAGAGGTCGGCACAGCGGGCGACCCCCGGGTCCGCCACCACCCCCCGCCCCTCCGCCAAAGCCGCCGCCGGCATCGCCGCGCTCGCCGCCATCGGCCCGGCCACCTGGGGCACCACCTACGTGACGACCACCGAACTCCTGCCGCCGGACCGGCCTTTGCTCGCCGCCGCCCTGCGCGCGCTGCCCGCCGGGCTCATCCTGCTCGCGCTCACCCGGCGCCTGCCGAGCGGTGACTGGTGGTGGAAGGCGGCGGTGCTCGGCATCCTGAACTTCGGAGCGTTCTTCCCGCTCCTCTTCTTCGGCGCGTACCGGCTGCCCGGCGGTGTCGCCTCGACGATCAGCGCCGTCATGCCGCTGCTGGTCGCCGGGTTCGGGATCGGTGTGCTGAAGGTGCGGCCCACCGGCCGTACGCTGGCCGCCGGGCTCGTCGGTGTCGCGGGCGTCGCGCTCCTCGTCCTGCGCGGCACCGCCGCGGTCGACCTCGCGGGCATCGCCGCCATGCTGACGGCCACCACGCTGATGGCGCTGGCCGTCGTGCTCAGCAAGCGGTGGGGCCGCCCGGCAGGCGTCTCGCTCCTCGCCCTCACGGGATGGCAGCTGACCGCGGGCGGTCTGGTCCTCGCGCCCATCGCGCTCAGCGTCGAGGGTCTGCCGGGCCACTTCACCGGCGCCAACCTCGCCGGGTACGCCTACCTCGGCATCATCGGCACGGCCCTCGCGTACGCCCTGTGGTTCCACGGCATCGAGCGCCTGCCCGCCTCGTCGGTCTCGTTCCTCGGCCTGACCAACCCGGTCGTCGCCACCCTCGCCGGCCTGGTCTTCCTGGGGCAGACCCTGACCGCCTGGCAGCTGGGCGGCCTGGTCCTCGTCCTGGCGAGCGTGCTGCTCGGCCAGGCCCGCCGCCGCCCGTCACCCCGCACCTGAACCGCCCACCCGCCCGCACACCTGTCCCGAGCCCAAGGAGCCGACCCCCATGCGCATCACCGTCTTCGGAGCAGCCGGAAACGCGGGCAGCCGCGTCGTCGCCGAGGCCCTCGCCCGCGGTCACGACGTCACCGCCGTCGTCCGGGACGCCACCCGCTTCGCCGAACTGCACCCGGCCGCCGCCCACCGCACCGGCGACGCGGCGAACCCGGACCACGTGGCCGAGTTGAGCGCCGGCCAGGACCTCGTGGTCAACGCGACCAGACCCGCCCCCGGCCACGAACACGAGCACCCGGCCATCATCAAGGCCCTCCTGACAGGCCTCGCCCGCACCGCCGGCGTACGCCTCATCGTCATCGGCGGCGCGGGCAGCCTGACGGTCCCCGGTACGCAGGGGGTCCTCGCCATCGACGATCCGAGGTACGTCCCCACAGCCTGGCGCCACATCGCCGAGGCGTCGAACGCCCAGTACGACGCCCTCCGCACCGCGCACACGGACGTCCCCTGGACCTACATAAGCCCCTCGGCCCTCTTCGAACCCGGCACCCGCACAGGCGAGTTCCGCCTCGCCGACGACGACCTACTGGTGGACGCGGAGGGCAACTCGTCGATCTCCATGGAGGACTTCGCGATCGCCCTCCTGAACGAGGCGGAACGCCCGAGCCACCCCCGCACCCGTTTCACCGTCGGCTACTGAGCCGGTCGCCGGTCACTTGCCGGCGAACTTCCAGCTCACCTGGTCCCCGTCCTCCTTCGCGGACCAGCGGACCTCGATGGACTTCGAGTCCTTCGGGATCAGGTACGTCTCGCAGAGGACGTGGGTCTCGCCCTTCTTCCAGCCTTCGAGGTCCAGCTCGTCCTCGCAGCCCGGCGCGTCCTCGGCGGCGCCGATGAGCAGGCCGCCGCGGGTGCCGTCCGCGTAGATCTCTGTGGTGTCCTGGACGTCGGGGGTGTCCGTGAGCGGCGCGCCGCCCTTGTGCATGATCTTCATGTGGGCGGTCGCCGTGACCAGGCCCTTGGCCCGCTTCGGGTCCGAGACCAGCTTCTTGGTCTCGGCCTCCGTGCCGACGTCGACCTTCTCGGCGGTGACGTCGTACGTCACGAAGGCCTTGTCCTCCTTCACCTTGCCCGAGGTGCTCTTGCCGGCCGCCAGCACCGACTCCTCCTTGGGCTTGTTCTGCGACGTGGAGGCACCGGCCTTCGGCTTGTCCTCCGACTTCTTGTCGTCGCCGCCACCGCAGGCGGTCAGCGCGAGGGCGAGCACGGCGACGGGCGCGGCGGCGCGCAGCGCCGTCTTCCTGTAAAGCAAAGCAATCTCCTGGCAGAAGTGGGGGGCCCGCCGCACGGCGGTCGTCCGGCGTGAGCAGCGGGAAGAGCCGTCAGCTTAGGAGTCGGCTACAGGGTGCGTCGAGATCGTTACGGTCCCTCACCGCCCAACTATTGGCAGTTGCAACGCTGTACGCGCGCGCATCTCGGATCTCTTCGCGGACAGCGCCTTTTAGTGCGGCAGTTGTTCACTGGTGCGAATCCCGGGGCCCGCGAGACCCCTGCGGCCGGCGAGCCGCACACGCCGAACGCCCGTATTTACGGCGGCATTTCAAACCATTGCGGGCGCCTCGTTGCACGTAACAGTCGCGCAACGCCTTGATCCGTTCGACGGTCGGTGCCGCGTCGGTTCCGTCTCCTCAGGATGAGTTCGTCCGCATGACGAGTGCGTCCGCCGCGGGCACCCAGCCGTCCGCCGGTTTCTCCAGCCAGCCCTCCTCGGCCGCGAGCGCTGCGGCTGCCGTCCGCAGCGCGGTGACGCCCGGGTGCGTCAGGCCCTTTCGCCACACCAGCGACACGGGTGACAGCGGGACGGGGTCGACGAGCGGCCGCAGCTCGGCGCCCGGCATGGCCGGAAAGTCGACGACGGCGAGGACCGGACGCCGGCTCTTCGCCATCACCCGCTCGAACTCCTCGGCGCCGACGGCGAGCGGCGCCGGTGGCGCGATCCCGATGCCGCGCCCCGCGAAGAGCAGCCGCGCGAGGCCGGTCCACTCCAGCGTCTTCGGGTTGCCTGCCCCCGCGTACACGGTCTCCCCCGCGAGCGCGTCCAGCGGCACCGCGTCGAGCTCCGCCAGCGCGTGCCCGGTCGGCAGCAGCACCGCCATCGGCTCGTACCGCACCGGCTGCTGGTCGAGCCCGGCCCGCAGTGCCGGGTCGAGTCCGGCGAACCGCCCGAAGGAGACGTCGAGCCGTCCGGCGGCGATCTCTGCGGCCGAGCCGGTGAGGCCGCTCTCGAAACGGGCCATCAGCTCGCAGTCGGGGGCGAGTTCGCGGGCCCGCTCCAGGATGCGTCCGAAGACCAGACCGGGACTGTTCAGGTCGACGAGCAGGGGCCGCGCCGCACCCGTGACAGCGGCAACCAGGTCGTCCTGGGCCTCCAGGACACGTCGCGCGTACGGCAGCAGCCGCTCGCCGTCGGCGGTCAGCGAGACCTGCCGCGTCGTGCGCGCGAAGAGCTCGGCCCCCAACTCCCGCTCCAGCCGACGCACATCACGGCTCAGCGCCTGCTGCGCGACATAGAGGCGGTTGGCCGCCCGGGTGAAGTGCAGCTCCTCCGCGACGGCGACGAAGGCGCGCAGCAGCCTGGGGTCCACGTCTCGGCGTACGACGGAATCCTCATCCCTGCGTACGACTGAATCCTCGGTCACCGCAGGAACCTACAACGGAGGTGCGTGAATCGGCACCCCACAGGTGTTGGACCCCACCCGGCACCCCCGGCGAGGGTGACCGCATGCCCCACAACCCCTACGCCCGTCTCTTCGCGATACCCGGCGCCACCGCCTTCACCATCGGCAACCTCATCGCCCGCCTCCCCATGGGCATGTTCAGCGTGAGCGCCGTCATCATGATCTCCGGAGCCCGCGGTTCGTACGCCTTGGCCGGCGCCGTCACCGCGACCGGCCTCGCAGCGACCGCCGTCGTGGCGCCCTGGACGGCGCGGCTGGTCGACCGCCACGGCCAGGCGCGCGTCGCCGTGCCCGCCACCGTCGTCGCCGCGCTCGGCTCGCTCTCGCTGCTGCTGTGCGTACGCTACGGAGCGCCCGACTGGACCCTCTTCGCGTCGTACGCCGCCACGGCGACCACGCCCAACACGGGCGGCATGTCCCGGGCCCGCTGGGCGCACCTCCTCAAGGGCGACGCGCAGGCCGTGCACACCGCCAACTCCTTCGAGCAGGCAGCCGACGAGCTCTGCTTCATGCTCGGCCCGGTCCTCGCGGCCTTCCTGTGCGGCGCGCTCTTCCCCCAGGCGGGCACCCTCATCGGCGTGGTCCTGCTGCTGACCGGCGTCATCGTCTTCGCCGCCCAGCGGGCGACAGAACCCCCGCCGCAGGGACGTACGGACTCATCCGCCAGGACGACATCGCTGCTCCGCGCGCGCGGGATGCCCGCTCTGCTGACCGGCTTCCTCGCCACCGGTGCCGTCTTCGGCTCCCTCGAAGTCGTCACGATCGCCTACGCGGACACGCAGGGCCACAAGGCCGCCGCGGGAGTGGTCCTCGCCCTCCAGGCCGCGGGGTCCTGCGCGGCGGGCCTCGTCTACGGAGCCGTGAAACCGCGCGGCTCGCTGGGCCGCCGCCACCTGCTGTGCGCCGCCGCGATGGCGGCCCTGATGACGCTGCCCCTGCTCGCGGTGGTGGCCACCGGCTCGCTGATCGCCCTCTCCGGAGCGCTGCTCGTCGCCGGGATGGCGACGGCGCCCGCGATGGTCACCGCCATGACGCTCGTCCAGCGCCGCACCCCCGAGGGCCGGTTGAACGAGGGCATGACCCTCGCCGTGACCGGCCTCCTCGGGGGCATCGCCTGTGGCGCCGCGGGCGGCGGCTGGGCGGTGGAGCACCTGGGCGCCGCGGCGGGCTACGGAGTGCCGGTCGCCGCCGCCTGCTGCGCCCTGCTCCTCAGCAGCGCACAGGCTTGCGCCACGAGCACTCCAGCTCGTCGCCGTCCCGCTCGGCCGCACGCGTCGAGCGCGGCTTGACCAGGACGGCCCTGTCCTCGGTCGAGGAGGCGAGCGTCACCATGATCGCGTCCTCGACGGGCTTCACCGAGGAGGCCAGGTGGTTGTTGAGGATGACGCTGAAGACCAGCTCGCGTCCGTCCTTGTCCTTGACGTAGCCGGAGAGGGCGGACGCTGCCGTCAGCGTTCCCGTCTTGGCGTGGACGTTGAGGGCCGCCGGAGTGCCGCACATCCGCGAGCGCAGGGTGCCGCCGACGGACTTGCCGGGGCCGCAGGCCACCGGAAGGGACGCGTGCCAGTCGGCGAACCACGGTTCGGCCTTCACCGAACGCAGCAGCTTGATGTACTGCTCCGCGGCGGCGTTGTCCTTGCGCGAGAGACCGGAGCCGTCGACCTGGCGCAGCTTGCCCGGGTCGACACCGGCGGTCTTCAGATAGCCGTTGATCGCCGCGATGCCGTCGCCCCAACTCCCGGGCCGGCCGGTCGCCTTGTGGCCCATGGCCTTGGTGAGGCTCTCCGCGTGCATGTTGTTGGAGAGCTTCATGAAGGGGACCATGAGGTCCTTGAGCGGCATGGAGTCGTGCGAGGCGAGCTGCCGGGCGCCCCTCGGCGTGGCGATCCCGGTCCGGGTCGGTCCGCTCACCCGCACGCCGTGCGCGGCGAGCGCGTCGCGGAAGACGGCGGCCGCGTACCCGGTGGGCTCCCAGACGGTGACCCACTCCTTGGTGGTGTCCCCGCCGACCGGGACGGTGCCGCTGACGGTGATGGTGTTCTTGCCGTGCTGCCGCTCCACCGCGACGGTGTCGGCGCCGCCCTCCGCGACGGTGGTCGCGCGCAGATCGATGTCTACGTAGTCGGTCTTCGGCGTCACGCCGACGCGCGGCTTATCCCCGGCCCGTGCCCCGGGCACCACCTCGACGATGACCGTCCCGGTGTCGTAGTCCGTGTCGGGCGCGACGCTCAGGGCGCTGATCTGCGCGGCGTAGTACGCGGACTCGTCGTCGCCGCTCCACCCGTCGCCGATGCGCTTGCTGTCGAAGCGGGTGTCGTCGGCGACCAGCCGTCCCGACACCCGCCGGATCCCCGAGTCGGCGATCTTCGCGGCGAGCCGGTCGTAGTCCTCGGCGAGCGTCGTCGGGTCACCTGTGCCGCGCAGGTACAGGTCGCCTTGGAGCACGGAGCCGCGCCGCGGTGCGGCGGAGCGGACGTCGGTGGTGAACCGGTGGGCGGGACCGAGGAGTTCCATGGCCGCGGCCGAGGTGAGCAGCTTGGTGTTGGAGGCGGGCATCAGGCGCCCGCTGGAGCGGTGCTGGTACAGGACATCGCCGGACGCGGAGTCGGCGACGACGACACTGGCCACACCGCCCTCCATGCGCGGGTCGGCCAGGATAGTGTCGATGGCCTCGGGGAGCCCCGATCGGTCGGAGTCCGCCCCGGCCGGTGAGCCGACGGCGAGCCCGGCCGCCGCGACGGCGAGCACGGCGGGCCAGATCCAGTGGCGCATACGGATGGTGACGCGTCTCACGGGTCTACTCATGACCCCGGAGCATGACAGCCGCCGGGGCACGACAGAAGCCCCCTGGCCGGGGGGCCAGAGGGCTTCAGCCTCACATGGGAATTGTGGAGATGGCGGGAATCGAACCCGCGTCCAACGGTGCAGAATCAGGGCTTCTCCGTGTGCAGTTCGCTGCGATTTTCTCGGCCCCGGCGATCACGCGAACAAGTCGCCGACGGGCCCAGTCACTGTTTGATTTCCTCCTAGGTCCCGTGACCGGGCCTAGAAGTTTAGTTCCCTAGCTGATGCCAGGATCCGGGTCGGGAACAGCCCCGGGCTGACACTTCGCAAGTCGCTACTTAGGCAGCGAGGGCGAAGGAATCGCGCTTGGTATCGGCGATTATTTTTTGCGACATATGGTTTACGAGATCATTGCCGCTTCCTCGACACGCTTCCCCTGCTTCGACATCCGCTGTCGAAACCGATCATCCCCATGTTGATTTTTCAATCTGGGCCTTTCGGCCCGGCGCCCCTGCTGTGCGGGGCACGGCCCATCGTACGTGACCAACGCTCGACGATGCCAGCGTATTCCCGGCGGCCCGCTGATCCGGGCCCCTGGGGCTAGCCGATCCCCTGGCGCCGGCGCACCGCCGAGATCGCGCGGTTGGTCTCACGCGTGTCCTGCTTCTCGCGGAGCGTCTGCCGCTTGTCGTACTCCTTCTTGCCCTTGGCCAGGGCGATCTCGACCTTGACCCGGCTGTCCTTGAAGTACAGGGCCAGGGGCACGATCGTGTGGCCCGTCTCGTTCGCCTTGGACTCCAGCTTGTCGATCTCGGCCCGGTGCAGCAGGAGCTTGCGCTTCCGCGTGGCGGAGTGGTTGGTCCAGGTGCCCTGCACGTACTCCGGGACGTGGATGTTGTGCAGCCACGCCTCGCCGTGGTCGATGTGGACGAAGCCGTCCACCAGGGAGGCCCGGCCCATGCGCAGTGACTTGACCTCGGTGCCCATCAGCACCAGGCCGCACTCGTAGGTGTCCAGGATGTGGTAGTCGTGCCGCGCCTTCTTGTTCTGCGCGACCATCTTGCGGGCAGGGGCCTTCTCAGCGGCCTTCGCGGCCTTGCGCTTTACCTTTTCCTTCGCCATAGTCCGGCCATTTTCGCACTACGAGGGGGGTCCGAGGCCAGTCAATACTGTCTCGGCCCGCTCTTCGGCCCGCTCGTCGGCCTCCAGGTCCGGGGTGATGCCCCGGCCGTCGACGGCCCGCCCCGAAGGAGTGCGGTAGTGGCCGACGGTCAGCTCGGCGACGGAGCCGTCGGGCAGCCGGCTCGGCATCTGGACCGCGCCCTTGCCGAAGGTCCTCGTCCCCACCACGACCGCGCGGCCGCGGTCCTGGAGGGCACCTGTGAGGAGCTCGGCCGCGCTCATCGTGCCGCCGTCGACGAGCGCGACCACGGGCCTTTCCGTGTCGCCGCCCCGCTCGGCGTGGAGCGCCTTCTCCTCACCTCGTACGTCATACGTCGCGACGAGGCCGCCGTCGACCAGCGCGGACGCGGCGGTGACCGCCTCCGACACGAGGCCTCCGGAGTTCCCCCGCAGGTCGAGCACGATCCCCGCGCCCTCGGGCGCCTCCCGCACGGCGGTCCGCACGGCCTCTCCGGAGTCCTTGGTGAACGCCGCGACCTTGATCAGGACGGCGCCGCCGGACAGCCGGCTGACCGTGACGGGGTCCGTGGAGACGTGGGCCCTGCGCACGGTCTCGCGCCACGCGCGCGTGCCGCGCTCCACACCGAGGGTCACCGGGGTGCCCGCGCGGTCGCCGCGCAGCAGGGCGAGGACCTCCGTGACGGGCCGGCCCGTGACGCGCTTGCCGTCGACGGTGCGCAGCCGGTCGCCCTCGCGGAGCCCGGCCCGGTCCGCGGGCCCGCCCCGCTGGACCCGGGAGACCTCGATGCGCCCGTCGGCCCCGCGCCGGGCCCACAGGCCGACGCCCGTGTACCCGCCGCCGAGGGCCTTCTCGAACTCCTGGTACTCCCCCGGCGAGTACACCGACCCCCAGCGGTCCCCGCTGCGGCTGACGGCCTCCTCGGCGGCCTTCTTGCCGGACTTGCCGTCGGCCATGGCCTCCGCGGCGGCGTCGGCGGCTTCCTCCGCGGTGTCGTCGGAACGCTCCGAGGAGCCGAGCACGTCCGAACGTAACGAAGGAGGAGGGGGATTTCGGCCGTCGTCCGCGGCGTCGCTCCAGGAGCCGGTGGCGGCGCCCGTGACGAGGACGCTCGCGAAGACCAATGTCAGGGTCGCCCCGCGGCGGATGCGGCGGGGCCGGGACAACCGGTCGGCGAACCGGACGAGGCCTGACATGCCGGTGAGTCTAGGACAACGAAGGGCGCCGTACGGTTGGTTGAACCGTACGACGCCCTGCCGCACCGGCGGCTCTTGTCACACCTTCAGGTACTTGCGCAACGCGAAGAACGCGGCAAGCGCGGGCATCAGAAGGCCGATTGCGAGCACCAGCGGCAGCTTGGCGAGGACCGCGTCCCAGCCGATGAAGTTGATCAGGTTGATCTTCTCGGACAGCTCCAGACCGTGGTCGATCATGAAGTACCGCCCGACCAACAGCATTCCGCAGGCGACGGCTCCGCCGATGAGGCCGGCGACGGCGGCCTCCATGATGAACGGCATCTGGATGTAGAAGCTGGAGGCGCCGACGAGCCGCATGATGCCGGTCTCGCGTCTGCGGCTGAACGCCGAGACGCGCACGGTGTTGACGATCAGCATCAGCGCGACGACGAGCATCAGCGCCATCACCGCCACGGCCGCCCAGTTCATGCCGTTCAACAGCCCGAAGAGGTTGTCGAGATAGCCCTTCTGGTCCTGCACGGACTGCACGCCGTCACGCCCGGAGAAAGCGGTCGCGACCACCTGGTACTTCTCCGGGTCCTTCAGCTTGATGCGGTACGACTCCTGCATCTGGTCCGGCGTCAGGGAGCTGGACAGCGGCGAGTCGCCGAACTGCTCCTTGTAGTGCTTGTACGCCTCGTCCGCCGACTCGTACGTGACCTTGTCCACGACGGTCATCTTCTTCAGATCGCGGAGGATCAGGTCCTTCTGCTCGTTCGTGACGGCGCCCTTGGCGCACTTGGGGTCCTGCTCGGCGTCGGCCTTGTTGCAGAGGAAGATCGAGACGTTGACCTTGTCGTACCAGTAGCCCTTCATCGTGCTCACCTGGTCACGCATGAGCAGCGAACCGCCGAAGAGGGCGAGCGAAAGCGCTACGGAGACGATGACCGCGAAGGTCATCGTGAGATTCCGGCGGAGACCGACGCCGATCTCCGACAGGACGAACTGGGCGCGCATGGCGGCCTTTCAGTGGATCAGGTGGAACAGACAGCGGTCGGGCGAGACGGTGTCAGTGCTGGTAGCCGTAGACGCCGCGCGACTGGTCGCGCACGAGACGGCCCTTCTCCAGCTCGATGACCCGCTTGCGCATCTGGTCCACGATCTGCTGGTCGTGGGTGGCCATCACGACGGTCGTGCCGGTCCGGTTGATCCGGTCGAGCAGCTTCATGATGCCGACGGACGTCTGCGGGTCGAGGTTGCCGGTCGGCTCGTCCGCGATGAGGAGCTTGGGCCGGTTGACGAACGCGCGCGCGATCGCGACGCGTTGCTGCTCACCGCCGGAGAGCTCGCCCGGCATCCGGTCCTCCTTGCCGCCGAGGCCCACGAGATCGAGGACCTGGGGCACGGACTTGCGGATCTCGCCGCGGGACTTGCCGATGACCTCCTGCGCGAAGGCGACGTTCTCACCGACGGTCTTGTTGGGCAGGAGGCGGAAGTCCTGGAACACGGTGCCCAGCTGGCGCCGCATGTGCGGCACCTTCCAGTTGGACAGGCGCGCGAGGTCCTTGCCGAGGACGTGCACCTGGCCGTGGCTGGTGCGCTCCTCGCGCAGGACGAGCCGCAGGAAAGTGGACTTTCCGGAGCCGGAGGATCCCACCAGGAAGACGAACTCGCCCTTCTCGATCTCGAGGGAGACGTCCCTGAGCGCTGGGCGGGTCTGCTTCGGATAGGCCTTGGAGACGTTGTCGAATCGGATCACGGATGCACCACGGGTTGCCGGGGGTAGGTGAGCGTGACCATACGCGAAGCAGGTACGCGCGCGCAGTCGGCGTCCTGAGTTGCGCGGATTGTCACGGAAGTACGGGGCGGAAACCGTGGCGAAGGGGTGGGCCGCGCCGAAATCCGCGGAAGCTGGCACAGTGGTAGGGGGAACGATTGAGTTCCCCGTAGCGTTGGGCAGGCTGAGACTGTGCGGGAGGAGAAGCGCATGACCCTGGATCGGTTGGTATGCGCGAACTGCGCAGCGCCCGTGAATGAAGGCCGCTGCCCCGTGTGCCGGGCCAATCGCGAGCGTCTGCAGCAGGAAGGGCCCTTCGCCGGGCTCAATCCCGCGGCACTGATAGCGCTGCTCGTCGTGTTGATCGCGGCGGTCGTGCTGCTGGCGCAGCAGACCGCGTAGCGCGCCGGCCCCTGCGGGGGCGCCCACGAGGCACACAGTGAACACAAAGAGTCACGAGGCGTCCCGAAGCTGACATCGGCGGCGACACAGAAGGGCCTGGAGCTCCGTGGAGCTCCAGGCCCTTCTTCATTCGTACGGATCAGGCAGCTGCGCCGCGGTTGCCGACGAGGCGCGGCAGGATGCGGAAGCCGATGCCGCCGGCGATCATCGTCGCGGCGCCGATCAGCAGGAACGTGGTCTCGGCGGCGCCGGTCTCGGCGAGCTCGCCCTTGTCGGCCGCCGGCTGGGCGTTGTTGCCGCCCTGCTCGACGGGCCGGGAGCCGGTGTCGGTCAGGCTGTCCTTGCCCTTGCCCTGCTCGACGGGGACGGAGCCGCCGCCGTCGGGGCCGGCGTCGTTGCCGTTGTCGCCGCCACCGCCGCCGTTGCCGTGGCCGTTGTTGCCGCCGTTGCCGTTCCCCTCACCCGGGTCGGTGGGGTCGGTGGTGGGGTCCTCGGTCGGGATCTCGGGGTCCGTGGGCTCCTCGGTCGGGATCTCCGGGTCCGTCGGCTCCTCGGTCGGCTCCGTGGGCTCCTCGGTGGGCTCCGGCGGGTCGGAGGGCTCGGGGTCACCCGGGTCCGGGTCGCCCGGGGCCGGGTCGGCGGGGTCCAGGTCCACATCCACGCCGACGCCGCTCTCGTCGGCGTGGGCACCGGCGCCCACACCGCCGAGCTCGACACCGACGTCGAGGGCCGAGGCGGCACCCGCGGCGGTCAGCGAGGCACCGGCGGCGATCACCGCGCCGGCAGCTATTCGCGCGACACGGATCCGCGTCTTCTTCGTCATCTGGTTGCTACCCCCAGTAGCTGAATCGTCAGTGAGGCAGCGTCCGGGGCTGCGTTCGCCGGGGGCGTTCCATCGGCCATCACGATCAGCCTTCAGCCCCCACGGATCCCACGCGCCCCAGAAATACGCACGCCGCGCGCTAGCCTTTCCACTTTTCACAGCAGCGTCAAGGTCGTTGCGGGCGCGATGTCCGAAATTAGGGGAGTTGCCCGGCGTACGGACATCTGACTGTGACGCAAAAGGCAACTGCCGCCCCTGGGGCAGCAGTTGCCTTGTCGATAAAGCCGTTTCCGGCGGCTTTTACTTCTCCTGCTGCTTGCGCCAGCGAATTCCGGCTTCCAGGAAACCGTCGATCTCGCCGTTGAAAACGGACTCGGGGTTGCCGACCTCGAACTCCGTCCGCAGGTCCTTCACCATCTGGTAGGGGTGCAGGACGTACGAACGCATCTGGTTGCCCCAGGAGTTGCCGCCGTCACCCTTGAGGGCGTTCATCTTCGCCTGCTCCTCCTGGCGGCGGCGCTCGAGGAGCTTCGCCTGGAGGACGTTCATCGCGGTCGCCTTGTTCTGGATCTGCGAGCGCTCGTTCTGGCAGGAGACGACGATGCCGGTCGGCAGGTGGGTCAGCCGGACCGCGGAGTCGGTGGTGTTGACGCCCTGGCCGCCGGGGCCCGAGGAGCGGTACACGTCGATGCGCAGCTCGCTCTCGTCGATCTCGATGTGGTCGGTCTGCTCGACCACCGGGAGGATCTCGACGCCGGCGAAGGAGGTCTGGCGGCGGCCCTGGTTGTCGAAGGGCGAGATGCGCACGAGGCGGTGGGTGCCCTGCTCCACGGAGAGCGTGCCGTAGGCGTACGGGACGTTGACGGCGAAGGTGGTCGACTTGATGCCGGCCTCTTCCGCGTACGACGTCTCGTAGAGCTCCGTCTTGTAGCCGTGGCGCTCGGCCCAGCGGAGGTACATGCGCTGGAGCTTCTCGGCGAAGTCGGAGGCGTCGACGCCGCCGGCCTCGGCGCGGATGGTGACGAGCGCCTCGCGGGCGTCGTACTCACCGGAGAGGAGGGTCCTGACCTCCAGCTCGTCCAGCGCCTTCTTGACGGCCGTGAGCTCGGTCTCGGCCTCCGCGCGGGTGTCCGAGTCGTCCTCCTCCTCGGCCATCTCGAACAGCACGCCGAGGTCGTCGATGCGCCCACGGAGCGCCTCGGCCTTCCTCACCTCCGCCTGGAGGTGGCTCAGCTTGCTGGTGATCTTCTGCGCCGCATCCGGGTCGTCCCACAGGGACGGCGCGGCCGCCTGCTCCTCGAGCACGGCGATATCGGCCCTCATGCTGTCGAGGTCCAGGACGGCCTCGATCGACTCCATGGTCGAGGAGAGGGACTTGAGCTCTTCGGAAACATCGACGACTGCCACGACTCCAGCGTAACGGCTGCGGCAAGTGCCCCGGTCCGGGGCGGGGCTCTGTGCCCTACGGCACCGTGCGGTGCGGGTGAGCGGATGGGTGGGTGGGAGACATCCGGGCCGGGGCCTCTACGGGGCCGGAGGGGCCGAGTTTCCGCTGTCCGTGGGGGGTGTGTCGGCGGCGTCGCTGTGGGTGGCCGCCCAGGTGCCGATGCCCGCCGCGGCGACCAGGACCGCGCCCGCCACGCCCAGGGTGATCCTGCGGCGGCGGGCCGAGGAGCGGTGTTTGGCGGAGCCTGGGCGGGCCGCACCCGCCGCGCGGGGGGCGCGGGCCGTGCCGCGGGCGCCGCCGGCGAGCTCGTCCGGGCCCGGGACCCGCATGGACGTGTGGGTGTCGCGGTTGGAGTCGGCGGAGGCCGAGCCGGGGACGAGGGGGACGGCGCCCCGCCGGGGCGCGGCCTCGCGGGGCTCGGGGGCGGCGGAGGAGCCGGAGGTGGAGTTCTCGTACGCCTCCTCGGCCCGGTCGGACTCCGTGTCCGGTTCGTCGACGTCCAGCGGCGGCATCCCCGCGACCAGCGGCAGGAGCTCCCGCAGGCGCGTGGCCAGCTCGGAGGCGCGCAGCCGGGACGCGGGCGCCTTGGCCAGGCACTGGACGAGGAGCTGCCAGAGCTCCTCGGGGATGCCGGGGAGGGGGACCACCGTCTCGGTGACGTGGCGGCGCAGGATCGCGCCGGGGTGGCCGCCGCCGAAGGGGGTGAAGCCGGCGAGGAGTTCGTAGAGGACGGTGGCGAGGGCGTAGATGTCGACGGCCGCGCGTGGGGGCAGGCCCTCGACGATCTCGGGGGCGAGGTAGTCCGGCGTACCGATGATCTTCGTCGCGCGGGTCCGGCGCGGGGAGTCGATCAGCTTGGCGACGCCGAAGTCCGTGAGGAGGGCGGGGTGCGCGCCGCCGGGGCCGAGGGGGCCCTGCATGTCCAGGAGGACGTTCTCGGGCTTGACGTCGCGGTGGACGATGCCCGCGGCGTGCGCGGCGGCGAGGCCGTCGGCGACGTCCGCGACGATGGCGACGGCGGCCTCGGGGGCCATGCGCCGCTCACGCTCCAGGCGGGTGCGCAGATCCGTGCCGCGGACGAGGTCCATGACCAGGGCGAGGTCGTTGCCGTCGACGACGAGGTCGTGGACGCCCACCACGCGCGCGTGGTCGAGGCTGAGCAGCGCCGTGCGCTCCTGGACGAAGCGGCCGACGAGCTCCTGGTCGGACGCCAGGTCCTCGCGCAGCAGCTTGATGGCGACGGGGCCCTCGGGTCCCTCGCCGAGCCACACCGTGCCGGCGCTGCCACGGCCCAGGATCTGGTGGGCGGTGTACCGGCTGCCGATCTTGCGCGTCAAGACTGCTCCTACGGATGCGTGTTGGCGACAAAACTACGCGGCCTTGCCGCCAACCTTCACTCCGGGAGCGGATTTCACCCTGCAGATGTCGACAAATCCACAGAACCGCCTGGACGCGGCCTAGTTGCCGCCGACCTTGCCGAGCCAGCCGCTGACCGTGTTGTACCAATCCGTCAGCTGTTCCCAGTAGCCCTTCGTCGTGCCGATCCAGTCCTGGAGGGGGCTGAACTCCCAGACCAGCCAGCTCGCCACGAAGAGGATGACGATCGTGAACAGGCAGCCCTTGAGGCAGCCGAGGCCCGGGATCTTCATCGGGTTGGCGCTGCGCTGCCTCGGCTGACGCGGTTCGCGCGGCTCCCGCGCGGGACGCGGGGCGGGCTGCTGGGGCGGCGGCGCCTGCGGGGGCGCGTACTGCTGCGGCTGGTGCTGGGGCTGGTGCTGCTGTGGCGCGGGCGCGTACTGCTGCTGGCGCTGCTGTCGTTGCTGGCGCTGGCCGCGCGGCTGCTGCGGCGCGTACTGCTGGGGGTGCTGCTGCGGCGGCTGCTGCTGGGGCCGGGCGACCTGGCGCTGGGGGCGACGGCGCAGCGGGTCCTGCTCGGGGTCCAGGTAGGCCTGGTACTGGGTCTGTTCGTTGCGGTCGCGGGCCGCGGCCATCTGGCTCTGCCAGGGGTGCGGGTCGTTCGGGTCCGCACCCGGGCCGTTCGGCGGGACGGGCGGCATGACCGCGGTCGGGTCGGCGTTGCCGCCGCGCGGCAGCACGGACGTCGGGTCGGCGTCCGAGGAGCCGGGGGTGTGGCCGCCGGTGCTCTGCATGACGCTGGTCGCGGCGTTCGGGTCGTACGAGCCCGCGTTGCTCGGCAGGACCTGGGTGGGGTCGGCCGCGCCCGGGGTCCCCGGAACGGGGGCCGGCGCCGGGTCCGGCATGAGGAGCGCGCCCACGCCCCCCGCGGCGGCGATCTGCGCCGGGGTGGAGTGCACGCCGACGCCCTCGGCGACGGCACGCAGGCCGCGGGCGAGGTTCTCGGCGCTGGGGCGGCGGTCCGGGTTCTTGTCGAGGCAGCGCTCGATGACCGTCCACAGCGGGTCGGGGACGGTCGAGGGGCGGCGCGGCTCGGCGCTGAGGTGCTGGTGCAGGACTTCGAGGGCGGAGCCGCCGGAGAACGGCGGGCGGCCGGTGACGAGCTCGTACAGCAGGATGCCCGCGCCGTAGATGTCCACGGCGCTGGTCTGCGGACGGCCCTCGGCGGACTCCGGCGCCACGTACGCGGGCGTGCCGACGAATTCGTGGGTGCGGGTCAGGCCGGGGGAGTCCGCGAGGCGGGCGATGCCGAAGTCGGTGAGCATCGGGTGCATCCCTGCGTCGTCCTGCTTGAGGAGGACGTTCGCGGGCTTGAGGTCGCGGTGCACCACGCCGTCGGCGTGGCTCGCGGCGAGCGCGTCGGCGATCTGGGCGGTCAGCAGGGCCGCCGCGACCGGCGTGAACGGGCCGTTCTCGCGGAGGTAGCGGTGCAGGTCGGGGCCGTCCACGAGGTCCATGACCAGGGCGAGGAGGTCGCCCTCGACGACCAGGTCACGCGTGCGGACGATGTTCTCGTGCGTGAGCCTGAGCAGGACGGACCGCTCCCTGAGGAAGCGCATCACGACGTCCGCGTCGTTGGCGAGCTCTTCCTTGAGGACCTTGATCGCGACGGTCTCGCCGGGCTGGCCGGGAACGGCCGCCTCGGCGCCCGCGGTCTCCCGCTGGCGGGCTCGCCAGACGGTGCCCGTGGCGCCGCGCCCGAGCGGCTCCTCGAGCAGGTACTTGCTGCCTACCGGCCGCACGTCATGCGCTCCCTGCTGGTCTGGCTGGTCCCGCCCGGACGCTGGTCCTGTCCGGGGGGCTGTCCGAAGGTGTTCCGACAAGATGTTCCGACGAAGGTGTTCCGACCCACTGTAGTGCCGCCGAACAGGGCACCGGCCGGTCGGATTCCTCTCGGCCATTTCTTTCCGGGGCTTTCCGGATCGTTGTTCGGTGGAAAGACGCTCGCCCGTGGCCATTGGTTGCCGAGTGGTCCCGGATTGACCTTCTTCGAGGAACCTCCGCGCTTATGCGCAACGGTCCAAGCAGGCACTTTTCCGAGCAGAGCCGACCAATCAAGATCACTTACAGGTGGCCGCCGGGCGTGTTGTCAGTGGCAGGTGCGAGGATGCCTCCAGTACTGGCCGACGTGCCCGTGTGCGGTGGGGGGAATCACAGCGCGTGTCCCCGTGCCGGGCGCCCAGCGCAGAAGGGACCGCTGACGGCGATGCAGATCCGGCTGACCGTCCTCGGGCCGCGCAGCGGCCAGACCGAGCAGCAAGGCCGCCCCGCGACGGCGACCGGGGCCCAAGGTGCCTGTGACGTCCTGGTCACCGCCCCCGCGGGGACCGCGCTCGCCGCGGTGGTCTCCGGTCTCGCCACGGCCGTGGCGGGCAGCGAGGCGCCCCTCGTGCTGTTCGCGGGCCCGGACCGCCTCGACGCCCAGCGCTGCACGCTCGGCGAGCCCCCCTTGATCGACGGCGCGGTGCTCTCGCTGGGCGCCCCCGCCGAGCCGGGTCCCGAACTGTCCGGCGCGGCCGCCCAGTTGCACGTCGTGGCGGGACCGGACGCGGGCGGCGTCCACCTGCTGCACGGCGGCCAGATCCGCGTGGGCCGCTCCGCGGAGGCCGACGTGCCGCTGGACGACCCGGACGTCTCCCGGCTGCACTGCGCGGTCACGCTCGACCCGGACGGCCGCGTCACGGTCGCGGACCTGCACTCCACGAACGGCACGGCGGTGGACGGCAGGGAGATCACCGACCGCCCGGTCCGGCTCTCCCCCGGCTCCCTGCTCCGCATCGGCGAGTCCGCGCTCCGCCTGACGGACGGCAGGGGCGGCCCGGTGCCCGGCGTGAGCGGCGTGCTCGCCACGGCCCCGGACGGCGAGGGCCACGTGCGCGTGCGCCCCGCCGCGGCCCCGCCGCCCACCCTCGGAGAGCCGTCCCCCACCCCCGCCGCCACCCACCACGCGTACGGCTCGGCGGGCTGGGGCGCCGCGGCCGGCACCGGTGTCGGCCCTGAAGGGGCGTACGGCACACGGGGAACGTACGAGAACCGGCCGACGGCCGCGTACGGCTCGCACGGGACCCACGCAGGCCCCACCGGCGCCGACACCCCCGTCGTGCCGCAGCAGGGCGGCATGCCCGACGCCGAGCGGACCGGCACCGGGACCACCGGGGCCCCCGGCAGCACCACCGGCACCCCCGCGCGCGGGACGACCCTGCCGCGCGCCGTGCGCAGGCGCGGCGGCCTCTCCGCCTGGGCCCGCCGGCTCACCGGAGGCCGGGACGGCGGCCGCACCCCGGAGGGGTACGACGTGTACGACGGCCCGCACGGCCCCGAGGAGTACGAGGACCACGACGGCCGCCACGAGCCGTACGCCGACGGCGGCCGGGGCGGCACCGGCGGACCCCTGGAGCTCTCCCCGGAGGACCTCGCCATAACGGCCGCCGCCCGTACGCCCGAATCGTGGCCCGATCCCGCCACCCTGCTGCTCACCGCGCTCGGCCCCGGCCCCCGCCTCTGGGAGCGCGGCCCTGACCACCCCGAGGCGCTCGCGGTGCGGCTCGGCACGGTCGACCGGATCCTGCCCGGCGCCGACGGGCGCGACGAGCTGCTGCCCGCCGTGCCCGTCACGGTCGGCCTGCGGGAGGCGGGCTCGCTGGGCCTCGCCGGGCCGAGGGACCGGCTGGCCGGCCTGGCCAGGGCGGTCGTCGCCCAGCTCGCCGCGCTGCACTCGCCCGACTCCCTGGAGATCGTGCTGATCAGCACGGACCGGGCGCGCCCCACGGCCGAGCGCACCGCCGAGTGGGCCTGGCTCGGCTGGCTGCCCCACCTGCGGCCCACCCACGGCCAGGACTGCCGCCTCCTCCTCGCCTACGACCGCGACCAGGCGGCCGCCCGCACGGACGAGCTGGTCCGGCGCCTCGACGACCGCATCGCCGACGGCGGCGCGTACGGCACGGACGGCGTGGCGGCCGGTGCCCGCACGGTCGTCGTCGTCGACGGCGACCCCGGGTCCGCCGCGCTGCGCGAGGCCACCGTCCGGCTCGCCGACGAGGGAGCGCGCGCCGGGATCCACGTCGTGTGCCTCGCCGAGACGGTGGCGGCCTCCCCCGCGTCCCCGGTCCTCGACACGTACGAAGCCGCCTGCGCGGTGACGCCGGCCTTCCGCGCCTGCGGTGCCGCCGCGCTGCTCAGCGGTGACGTGGCGACCGCGCTGCGGCTGATGCGGACGGCGGGCGGCCGCCCCGCGGGGCACGGCACCGTCGCCGCGGTGGACGCCGTGTCGGCGGCCTGGGCCGAGCGGTTCGCGCGGGCGCTCGCGCCGCTGCGCTCGGACGGCACGGCCGGTGAGGGCCACGCGCGCGTGTCCGCGCCGCTGCCCCAGGCGGCCCGGCTGCTCGACGAGCTGGGGCTCGCCAGGGCCACCCCCGCTTCCCTGATGGCGCGGTGGGCGGCGGCGGCCGACGACCCCGAGGCGCTCGGCGGGCGCGCCGTGGCGGTGCTCGGCGCGGGGCCGCGCGGGCCCGTCGTCGCGGACCTCGCCGCCGACGGGCCGCATCTGCTCGTGGAGGGCCCCGCGGGCAGCGGTCGTACGGAGCTGCTGCGCTCCGTCGCCGCCTCGCTGGCCGCCGCGGAGCGCCCCGACCGGCTCGGCATCGTGCTCGTCGACGGGCGGGACGGCGTCGGCGCGGGCGGCGCCACGGGACGGCAGGGGACGGGGCTCGGTGTCTGTACGGACCTGCCGCACGTCACCACGCACCTCGTGGCCAACGACCCGGTCCGCATGCGGGAGTTCGCCCAGTCCCTGGCCGCCGAGCTGAAGCGCAGGGCCGAGCTGCTCGGCAGGCTCGGCTTCACGGAGTGGCACACGCAGCGGGAGGTGTCGGGGCGGATGGTCACGCAGCGCTCGCAGTCCTCCGCGGCCACGGCCTCCGCCGGTGCCCCCTCCGCCTCCGCCGCCTCGGCCTCGGCGGCGGCTTCCGGAGTGGCGCAGGGGCTCGACGGCGACCTCGATCCGCCGCCCAGCGCCACGATGCGGCTGCGGCCCGCCGCGGCGCGGCAGCGGGTGGAGCCGGGGCCGCCGCTCCCCCGGCTCGTCGTCCTCGTCGACGACTTCGACGCGCTGCTCTCCCCCGCCCTCGGCTCCCCCGGGCGGCCCGCCGCCGGTTCGGTGGTCCGCGCGCTGGAGGCCGTGGCGCGGGACGGTGAGCGGCTCGGGGTGCATCTCGTGGCGACCACGGGCCGCAGTGAGCGGATGCCGGAGACGGAGCTCGGGCAGCGGGCGTCCCTGCGGGTGGTCCTCGACGCGGTCGCTTCGGGGCCGGAGGAGCCCGCGCCGGGGCGGGGCGAGCTCCGCTCCCCGGACGGGCGGGCCACGGCCTTCCAGGCGGGCCGGGTGACGGGCCGGATTCCCCGTACGGCGACGCTGCGGCCCACGGTGGTCCCTCTGGAGTGGGAGCGGATGGGTGACCCGCCGGCCCGGCGGCCCGTGCGCGAGCTGGGGAACGGACCGACGGATCTGGCCCTGCTGGCCAGTGCGCTGGAGCGGGCCGCACGGTCCGTCTCGGCGGACCAGGTGCCGTCCCTGCTGTGAGGGAAGCAAGTCCCTGGGGGTAAGGGGAGCAAGTCCCTGGTGGTGAGGGAACACCGCTCCTAAACCTCATGACGCCACGTCACAACGCCATTACGATCAGCGAGTTGACAGCGCAGGCCATCTTGCCGCCCCTCCCCGCGCGGGCGTAGACCAGACCGCACGGGACTCGCCAGGGAAGAGAACGGGGCAGTGATGCGCAGCACTCTTCGTACACGCAGGGCACCGCTACATCGGCGTACCACCGCCAGGATCGCCTCCGCCGTCGTCGCGAGCGCGCTCGCTCTCACCGTCACCGCGTGCGGCGGTGACGACAGCGATGACGGTGACAAGGGCTCCGGCGGCGACAAGCAAACGGGGAGCGCGCTCCGACTGCCGAAACTGGACGGGGAGAACGTCTCCGTGGCCGCCGTATGGGGCGGCGCGGAGCGCAAGGTGTTCCTGAAGGTCCTTGACGAGTTCGAGAAGCGGACGGGCGCCAAGGTCTCCTTCGTGCCCGCGCAGGACCCCATCATCAGCTTCCTGGAGTCGAAGGTGGCGGGCGGGGCGCCGCCGGACGTCGCGATGCTGCCGCAGGTCGGCGCGATCGAGCAGGCCGTGGCGAACAAGTGGGCCAAGCCGGTCGGGCCCGAGGCCCAGAAGCAGCTCGACAAGAACTACGCCAAGGGATGGCAGGACCTGGGAGCCGTCGACGGCAAGCAGTACGGCGTGTACTTCAAGGCGGCCAACAAGTCCCTGATCTGGTACAACACGCTCGTCTTCGAGAACGCGGGCGTCAAGCCGCCCAAGACCTGGGACGAGTTCATGGAGACCTCCCAGACCGTGTACGACTCCGGTGTGCCGCCGGTGTCGGTGGCGGGCGCCGAGGCGTGGACGCTCACCGACTGGTTCGAGAACATCTACCTCTCGCAGGCGGGCCCGGAGAAGTACGACCAGCTCGCCCGGCACGAGATCAAGTGGACGGACCCGTCCGTCAAGGACGCGCTGACCACCCTCGGTGAGCTGTTCGGGAAGAAGGGCTTCGTGGCGGGCGGCGCGGACGGCGCGCTGCAGACCGAGTTCCCCGCGTCCGTGAAGCAGACCTTCCGGGGCGGCGACCAGCCGAAGGCGGGCATGGTCTTCGAGGGCGACATGGTGTCCCTCGCCATCTCGGAGACCAAGGCCGAGGTGGGGAAGGACGCCAAGGTGTTCCCCTTCCCGGCGGTCGGTGACGAGTCCCCCGCCGTGGTCGGCGGTGACGCCGCGGTCGCGCTGAAGGACAGCAAGGGCGCGCAGGCGCTCCTGACGTTCCTGGGCTCGCCGGACGCGGCGAAGATCTGGGCGGAGGCCGGCGGCTTCATCTCGCCGAACAAGAACCTGGACATGTCCGCGTACCCGAACGACGTGCAGCGGAACATCGCCAAGGCGCTGATCGAGGCCGGTGACGACATCCGCTTCGACATGTCCGACCAGGCCCCGCAGTCCTTCGGCGGTACGCCGGGCAAGGGCGAGTGGAAGGCGCTGCAGGACTTCCTGAAGAACCCGGAGGACGTCGCCGGCACGCAGAAGGTCCTGGAGACGGCCGCAGCCAAGGCCTACAAGGACTGACGCGGTGGCGTCCGCGAACGCCGAGGGCACCCCGCAGGTGGTGCCCCCGGCCCCGACCTCGCGCAAGAGCGTGACCGGCACCCGGAAGACCGTGGCGGTGCTGTTCCTGCTGCCCGCCCTGGTGCTGCTCGGCGCGCTCGTCCTCTACCCCATCGGGTACTCGCTGTTCCGCAGCTTCTTCGACAAGTCGGGCGACTTCACGGCGTTCGGCAACTACGAGACGCTGTTCACCGACGACAGCATCGTGACCGCCATCAAGAACAACGCGATCTGGCTGGTGGTGGCGCCGACCGTGGCGACGGCGCTCGGCCTGATCTTCGCCGTGCTGACCGAACGGGTCCGCTGGGGCACGGCGTTCAAGCTCGTCATCTTCATGCCGATGGCGATCTCCATGCTGGCCGCGGGCATCATCTTCCGGCTCGTGTACGAGTCCGATCCCGACCGGGGCGTGGCCAACGCGGTGGCGGTGAGCGTGCACGACACGTTTACCGAGGCGTCGGCGTTCCCGCAGGCGCATCCGAGCATGAACTCGCCCCTCAAGTCGGCGGGCGGCGGCGCCTTCATCACGAAGGAGCCGGTCGAGGCGGGCAAGCCGGTGGTGCTGCCGCTGACGGGTGTGCCGCCGAACGAGATGCCGGACGACGCGAAGGCCGCGGAGCCGGCGCGGGCCGACCCGGACCGGGTCACCGGTACGGCCTGGCAGGACTTCACGCGCGGCAAGGGCCGGGGCGAGCCGAACGCCCCCGACTCCTCGGAGTTCGGCTACGCGGGCATCAAGATCGAGGCCGTCAAGGACGGTGAGGTCGTGGCGTCCACGGAGGCGGCCGCGGACGGCACCTTCGCCCTCCCCAAGGAGGCCGACGGCGCCCAACTCCGCTACCCCGCGTCGAACTTCCGCGAGGCGTACAACGGCGTGGACTGGCTCGGCCCGAGCCTGATCACGCCCGCGATCATCGGCTCCTACCTGTGGATGTGGGCGGGCTTCGCGATGGTCCTGATCGCCGCGGGCCTCGCGAGCGTGCCGCGTGAACTCCTGGAGGCGGCGCGCGTGGACGGCGCCAACGAGTGGCAGGTCTTCCGCCGGGTGACGGTGCCGCTGCTCGCCCCGGTCCTCGCGGTGGTCCTCGTCACGCTGATGATCAACGTACTGAAGATCTTCGACCTGGTCTTCGTGATCCCGCCGGGCTCGTCGAAGGACGAGGCGAACGTGCTCGCGGTCCAGCTGTACAACTCGGCCTTCGGCGACCGGGACGCGGGCGTGGCGAGCGCGATCGCCGTCCTGCTCTTCCTGCTCGTGATTCCCGTGATGCTGTTCAATATCCGGCGCATGAGGCGGGAGGCGCAGCGGTGACGACGCAGACCGAGACCGTGACCGTCAAGGCCAAGCAGTCCGTGGGCGCCCGCGTCGCCTCGGCGCTCGGCGGCACCGCGCTGCGCGTGTTCCTCGTGCTGGTCGGCCTGTTCTGGCTGGTGCCGGCGGTCGGGCTGCTGATCGGCTCGCTGCGGACGCCCGCCGACATGAGCGAGAGCGGCTGGTGGAAGGTCTTCGGCGCGCCCTCGCAGCTGACGCTGGACAACTATTCCAACCTCCTGGAAGACGACACGATCACCGACTCGATCCTGGCCAGCGTCATGATCACCGTGCCGGCGACGCTGCTCGTCGTGGTGATCGGGGCGCTCGCCGGATACGCCTTCGCGTGGATGGACTTCCCGGGGCGCGACTGGTGGTTCATCGGCGTGGTGGGGCTGCTCGTCGTCCCGGTGCAGGTGGCGCTCCTGCCGGTCTCCAAGCTGTTCGGCGAGATCGGCATCTTCGAGACGACGATCGGCGTGATCCTCTTCCATGTCGCGTTCGGCCTGCCGTTCGCGATCTTCCTGCTGCGGAACTTCTTCGCGGAGATCCCGCGCGAACTCCTGGAGGCGGCCCGGCTCGACGGCGCGGGCGAGATGCGGCTGTTCCTGCGGGTCGTGATGCCGCTCGGGGCGCCCGCGATCGCCTCGCTCGGCATCTTCCAGTTCCTCTGGGTCTGGAACGACATGCTGATCGCGCTGATCTTCGCGGACTCGCAGAACCCGCCGATCACGGTGGCGCTCCAGCAGCAGGTGCGGTTCTTCGGCGACAACGTGCAGATCCTGGCGCCGGGCGCGTTCATCTCGATGGTGATTCCGCTGGCCGTCTTCTTCGCGTTCCAGCGGCAGTTCGTTTCCGGCGTGATGGCGGGGGCGGTGAAGTAAGGGGGCGAGGGCCGGGTCGGGGGCAGGGCATGACCCGTCCGGCCCCCGCGAGAATGGCGTAGCTGCGCGCGAGGTTCCGAACATATGCGGTCAGAGTGGACAGATGTACCACTTGAGCTTGAGGCCGCGCCGACGTCCCGGACCACCCGCTGCTCTCGTACGACGCCTGCTCGCCACCGCGCGGACCACCCGCTTCCGCCTGGAGCGGGCGGCGGCGGGGCGGGGACGTGGGCCCGGGCCCGGGCCCGGGACCCCGCTGCTGGCGCCCGTGCACCTTTCGCTGCGCGACAGCCGGACCCTCAATCTCGCGCTCGGTGCGGAAACCGTCCTCGGCCCCCTCGACGGGGCGGGCAGCGCGCGGCTGGTGATCTCGCGGGGGCCGCGCAGGCTCGTCGTGCCGCTCGTCCGGGAGACGCGTACCGGCGGGATGCCCCTGCTGACGGCCACGGCGACCCTGCGCGGCTTGGGGGACGGCGTGTGGCGGCTCACCGTCGAGGCGCGGGGCGCCGACGGCCGCGTACGGCGGTACGGTCTCGCACCCGCCGAGACGGGCACCCCCACCACACCGCCGAATCCCCCACCCGCGACGCCCGCCACACGGCCGGAAGCGCCGCCCGCCACGCCCACCGTGCCTCACGCCCCCGACCCCCTGACCGGCACCCTCGTCCGGATCGTCAGGGCCCGTAGCGGGCGGGCGGTGTTGCAGGCGACGCGGTCGCGGGTGCGGGCGGAGCTGGTGCGGTTCGTGCCGGCCGGGGACGGGATCACGGTGCACGGGAGGCTCGTGGCGGGGAACCGGGGCCTGCCCCAGAAGCTCCGGGCCGAGGCCGTGCGGCGGCGGGACGGCGTCGTCGTACCGGCGGAGGTGTCCTGGCAGGAGAACACCGAGGAGACCGCCTTCACGCTGCGCGTGCCGCTCGGCGCGATGGCCGGGGCGGGTGCCGGGCAGTGGGTGTGGGACTTCCGGGTGGGGCCGCTGCCCCTCGGCCGGTGGCTGACCGACGTGCGCGACCCGTCCACCGCCTACCCCACCCCCTTCCGCGTCTTCGCGCTGCCGGACGGCGCGCTCGTCCGGGCGCACGCCCACTTCACCAGGACCGGCGCCTTCGCGGTGACGTGCCGGGACATCACCACCGAGGCCACCCGGAAGCCCGCCGGACCACCGGAGCCCACCGCCGTGACGGAGCCGGCAGCCGCGACGGAGTCCGCCGCACCCGAGCCCGACGGCACACGCGAGTTCGCGGAGGAGACCACATGAAGATCACGTACCTGCTCGGCTGGGGCGACGAGATGGGCGGCACCGAGCTCGCCACGTACACCCAGGCCCGGCACCTCGCGGAGCGCCCCGGCATCGAGGTCGAGGTCGTCTCCGTCTTCCGGACCCGCGCCGAACCGTTCTTCGCCGAGGCGCGCGACCTGCCCGTGCGTCACCTCGTGGACCGCACCGTGACGCCCGAACGCCCGGTGCGGGAGACGGGGTTGGACGATGCCGCGTGCCGGACGCTCGCCGCGCTGCCCAGCGAGCTGATCCGGCCCGCCTGGGAGGACGCCTTCGACCGCCTCTCGGACGTCGAGATGACCGCCGCGCTCGGCGCGATCGATACCGACGTGCTGGTCACCACGACGCCCGCGCTCCTCGCCGCCGCCGTGGCGCTCGTGCCCGCGCGGGTCGTCACCGTGCACCAGGAGCACCGCCCCACCCAGCGCCGCGGCCCGTCCGGCGAACCGCTGCTGCTGCACGCGCCGCGCCTGGACGCGCTGGTCACGCTCACCGAGCGCACCCGCGACTGGATCGCGGAGTCCCTGGGCGCCACCGCCCCCGAGCTGGCCGTCATCCCGAACGCCGTGCCCGACGGCTTCCGGCCGCGCGCGGACGGCGAGGGCAAGGTCATCGTGATGGCGGCGCGGCTGACCGGCGAGAAGCGGGTCGACCACGCCGTCCGGGCGTTCGCGCAGGTCGCCGACGCGCACCCGGAGTGGACGCTGCGGATCTTCGGCGGCGGCCACCGCGAGCGGCAGCTGCGCCGCCTGGTCGACGGGTTCGGGCTGCACGACCGGGTGGAGCTCCTCGGGCCCTGCCAGGACATGGCGGCCGAGTGGGCCAAGGCCGGGCTGAGCCTGATGACGGCGGGGCACAACGAGGCGTTCCCGCTCGTGCTCCTCGAAGCGCTCGCCGCCGGGGTGCCTGTGGTCGCGTACGACGTGCTGACGGGGCCCGCCGAGATCGTGCGGCACCGCGTCGACGGGCTGCTCGTGCCGCCCGGTGAGGTCGACGAACTCGCTGTCGCCATGGGCGAGTTGATGGCGGACGACGAGAAGCGGCACGCCTACGCCCAGGCGGCCCGCGAGGGTGTCTACGCGCGGTTCTCCTCCGCGGACGTCACCGCGCGCTGGGAGGAGCTGTACACGCGGCTCGTCGCGGGGCGCGACCGGCCGGAGCGGCTGCGCGGGCGCGCGGACCGGGTGGCGCTCGGTGTGGCGTCCGGCGGCAGCGGCTTCCGGCCCACCGCCCCGCACACCTTCGACGCCGCGGCCGCCGCCGACGAGCACGCCCGCGAGGAGGAGATCCGCGCCGCCGACACCACGGGCCGCGTCATCCGCTCGGTGGGCCGCCTCGCCGAGCGGCGCGACGACGTGCTCGCGCCCCACATGGCCGACTGGAACCTGGAGCTCGCCGCGGACGCCCTGGAGGCGCAGAACGTCCCGTACGTCCTCGTCCGCACCACCAACGGCGCCGCCCACACCCTGGCCGTGGCGGAGGACGACCGGGGCCGCGCGCTGAAGGCGCTCGCCGGTGCGCTGCGCGGGCAGCCCGTCTACGCCGAGCTGGTCAACCCGCGCGACGCGGCGCCCGGCACCGTGCTCGCCGAGCGCCTCGACACCATCGGCGAGCTGGCGGGCGTCAAGCTGTTCAAGCCGGTCACCACGACCACGCTGTCGCTGCGGCACGGCGCGGGGCTCGCCTGCACGGTGGGGTTCTGGACGCGGACCCCCGACGGCTCCTTCCGGGCCCCGTTCGGTGCGACGCTGGCGGGCGCCGAGCTGCCCTCGCTCACGCCCACGGCGACGCTGCGCGTGGCCGGCCGCGCGTATCCGACCCTGGACGTGTTCACCGAACTCCTCGTCAAGGACGTCGACTTCCCCATCGACGCGGTCTACACCTGGGTCGACGACTCGGACCCCGAGTGGCGCGCCCTGCGCGACGCGACGCTCGGCGGCGGCGACACGTCGGCCGACAACGGCGCGGTGCGCTTCCGCAACCGCGACGAGCTCCGCTTCAGCCTGCGCTCCCTCGCGATGTACGCGCCGTGGATCCGGCACGTGTACCTCGTCACGGCCGGACAGGTCCCGCCCTGGCTCGACCGGGACCAGCCGGGCCTGACGGTCGTCGACCACCGCGATCTTTTCGCCGACCCCGAGGCGTGCCTGCCGACCTTCAACTCGCACTCCATCGAGTCCCAACTGCACCGCATCGAAGGCCTGTCGGAGCACTTCCTCTACTTCAACGACGACATGTTCCTGGGTCGCCCCACCAACCCGGACACCTTCTTCCTCAGCAACGGCCTCGCCCGCTTCTTCTGGTCGTCGGCGTCCGTGCCCGCGCTGCCGGTCGCACCCGGCGACGAGGGCTATCTGGCGGCGGCGAAGAACAACCGGGAGCTGCTGCGCCGCGAGTTCGGCAGGACGACGACGCACACCTTCTTCCACGTGCCGTACGCGCTGCGCCGCAGCGTCCTCGCGGAGATCACCGAGCGCTTCCCCGAGCAGCTGGCGGCCACGGCCCGCAGCCGGTTCCGCTGCCGCGACGACTTCTCGCTCGTCTCGTCGCTGCACCACCACTACGCCTACCTGACCGGGCGCGCGGTGCCCGCCGGCATCTCGTACGACTTCGTGGACATCGGCGACCGCGCCGACCACGCGCGGCTCGGGCGGCTGCTGCAGAACCGCGACAGGACGGCGTTCTGCATCGGGGAGTCCCCGGACGGCGGGGTCACGGACGAGGAGATGGCGCTCGCCATCCGGTCGTTCCTGACGGCGTACTTCCCGGTGCGCTCGCCCTACGAGCTCTGAGCCCCGGCGAGGAAGAGCCGCCGGACCACGCGTTCGGCGGCCCTGCCGTCGTCGTAGGGGCAGAAGCGTTCCCGGAACGCCGTCCGCAGCGCCGTCGTCTCCGCCGTGTCCCAGCCCCCGTACCGGAAGAGCCCTGCCAGCTCGTCCTCGGTGGTGGCCACGGCGCCCGGTGTCTCGCCGGGGCGTCCGGAGAGCAGGTCGAAGTAGGTGCCGCGGGCGAGGCGGTAGGCCTGCCAGTCGGGGGCGTACGTGACGATGGGGCGGTTCAGGCAGGCGTAGTCGAACATCAAGGACGAGTAGTCGGTGACGAGGGCGTCGGCGGCCAGGCACAGCTCCTCGACGTGCGGGTGCCCGGTGGCGTCGATGAGCTGTGGGTGGTTCTCCAGGCCGGCGTCGGCGCCGTAGAAGTAGTGGGCGCGCACGAGCACGACGTACGACGGGCCGAGCGTCTCGGCGAAGCGGCGCAGGTCGAGGCGGGGCAGGAAGCCCTTCTGGTAGTCGCGGTGGGTGGGCGCGTACAGCAGCACGGTCCGCCCGTCGTCGACACCCAACTGCGCCCGAATCCGCCCCACTTCATCCTCCCCCGCGGTGAAGTAGACGTCGTTGCGCGGATAGCCCGCCTCCAGGGGCTGGTAGGCGACGGAGGGGTAGACGCGCTCCCAGATCTCCGTGGAGTGCGGGTTCGAGGAGAGGCTGTAGTCCCACTGGTCGGTGTGGTCGAGAACCTTCTGGAAGCTGATGCCGTGCGTGCCCGCAGGGTAGCGGCGCTGGTCGAGGCCCATCGTCTTCAGCGGGGTGCCGTGGTGGGTCTGGAGGTAGACCTGGCCGGGGCGTTTGGTGAAGCCGCCGGGAAAGCTGGAGTTGTTCACGAGGTACGTCGCCGTGGCCATCGTCTGCCAGTAGCGCCGGGAGCCTTCGATGACGTACTCGACACCGGGTGGCACCCGGTGCTTGTTGCGGCTTGAGACCACCCACACGCCCCGGACGTGCGGGGCGAGTTCGCGTGCCTTGGCGTGGATGGCGGCCGGGTTGCAGGAGACGCCGCGGTTCCAGTAGGCGCCGTAGACCGCGAGGTGCGGGTCGAGGGGGCGGCGCAGGTCAGCGCGGTAGGCGGCGCGCATGGCGCGGGCCCGCAGCTTCTTCTTCTGCCGCGTCAGCCTGCGGGTGACGCGCAGCCGCCGCGTCTCGGCCTTGCGCAGGCCTTCGTAGGCGGTGAAGGAGGCGGCGGCGAGGGCCTTGCCCTCGGGGGTGCGGGGCGCGGTGCCCGCGGGCGCGTAGGCCCGGTGGACGCGGGACGCCTCGCGGAAGAAGTCGCGCCGGTCGGCCTGCCGGATCCGTCCGGGGTCGTCGAGGACGGCGAGCAGGTGGGCGGCGGCGTGCGGCAGGAGCCGGGCGCGCTCCTCGGGTCCTGCGGCCGCGAGCAGCTGCTCGTACCGTCCGACGACGGCGAAGTGGGCGCGGCCCGGCGTCTTGGTGAAGCTGCCCGCGCGCCGCTCGCGCCAGCGCACGCAGGGCCGGTCGAGTACGGCGACGCGGTCGCCCGCGCGGAGGGTCGCGGTGTGCACCGGCACCACGTCCTCGTAGGCGCCCGCAGAGAACGCGAGCCGCTCCGCACGCCAGAAGTCGCGCCGGAAGACGCGGTTCCAGGCGGCGGGGGTGACGGCGAGGGGGTCGCCCGTGAGGTCGTCGCCGCCGGGGCGGACGTGCTCCCACCAGTCGACGCGGTCGTGGGCGCAGAGCAGGACATGGGGGTCGTCGGCCGCGGTGAGTGCGGCGTCGACGGCCGCGAGGGCGCCGGGGAGCAGCAGGTCGTCGCCGTCGAGGAAGAGGAGGTGGTCGCCGGTGGCGCGGTCGGCGCCGGTGTTGCGGGCGGGGCCCGTGCCCGTCCTGTCGGGGACGCGGACGAGTTGCGTGCGCGGGTCGCGCTCCGCGTACTCCGCGGCGATCGCGGCCGAGGCGTCGGGGGACGCGTCGTCGACGACGATCAGTTCGAGGTCGCCGTAGGACTGGGTGAGCACCGACTCCAGGCACGCGCGCAGGTAGCCCTGGACGCGGTGGACGGGGACGACTACCGAGAAGCGCGTCATGGGCACCGACCGTAGTCAGCCGGGCACCGCCTGTCGAAGACCGCGCGTCACTCGTTGGGGTGGTCGAGTGCAGAGACCTTGACCGTCGTGAGACGCGAGCGGGCAAAGGGGACGAATATGCCGTTATCCCCACCGAAAGGCCGGTTCGCGTGCAGCCCCGTCTCAGCGTCGTCGTACCCATCTACAACGTCGAGGAGTTTCTGGAGGAGTGCCTGGAGTCGATCGCCGGGCAGACCATGGACGGACCAGGCCTGCTGGGCGGCCCCGAGGCGCGCGGCGGCCTGGAGTGCATCCTCGTCGACGACGGCTCGACGGACGGCAGCCCCCGCATCGCCCGCGAGTTCGCCGCCAGGGACCCCCGCTTCGTCTACGTCCGCCAGCGCAACGCCGGACTGAGCGCCGCCCGCAACACCGGGGTGCGCAAGGCGTCCCCGACTGCCGAGTTCCTCACCTTCGTCGACAGTGACGACGTCGTGCCGCACGACGCTTACGGACGGATGATCGCGAGCCTGGACGCCACCGGGTCCGACTTCGCGAGCGGCAACGTCTGGCGGCTCACCGAGCGCGGGCGCTCGCAGGCCTGGCAGTACAAGTGGCTGACCGAGGCGCGCACGAGCACCCACATCTCCGAGGACCTGGACCTGCTCTCCGACCGCGTGGCCTGGAACAAGGTGTTCCGCCGCGCCTTCTGGGACCGGCACCGCTTCACCTTCCCCGAGGGCAAGCTCTACGAGGACACCCCCGTGATGATCCCGGCGCACTTCCTCGCCGGATCCGTGGACGTGCTCAGCGACCACGTCTACTACTGGCGGGTCCGCGAGGGCTCCATCACCCGGCGCCGCACCGACGTCAAGGGCGTCCGCGACCGGATCGCGGCGTGCGCGCACGTCAGCGGGTTCCTCGCCCGGCACGCGCCGGAGATGAAGAAGACGTACGACGCGTCCTGTCTGCGCGACGACTTCGTGTACTTCCTGGAGGGGCTGCCGATGGGCGGCCCCGAGTACCGTTCGGCGTTCCTCACGGACACGGCCGCGTTCCTGCGCCGCGCCGACCCGGACGTGCTCGCCGGGCTCCCCGTCGACCTGCGCGTCAAGTGGCAGCTCGTCCGCGAGTCGCGCACCGCCGAACTGATCGAGCTGCTCGCCTTCGAGCGGGCCAACGGCACGGCCTTCCACGTGCGCGGGAAGGTGCGGCGCAGCGCCGTCTACCCCGGGGTGGGTCCCCTGCCCGACAAGGTGGCGCGCCTCGGCCGTGGCGAACTCCCCGTCGTGGCACGCGTGAGCGAGGCGCGGTGGGACGCCGAGGGAAAGCTGCGGATCAGCGGATACGCGTACGTCCGCAACCTGGAGGCGACCCGCCCCGGGCACTCCGTGAAGGCGGGCCTGCTCAAGTCCGCGCACAGCAGGCGCCAGATCCGCCGCGTGCCGACGCGGACGGTCACCGCGCCGGAGGCCACCGAGAAGTCCCGGCAGCGGCTGCACTGCTACGACCTGTCCGGCTTCGAGATGACCGTCGACCCCGAACAGCTCAGGACCGGCGGGCGCTGGCGGCCGGGGAACTGGCTGTTCGGCGTGGTCGTCGCGGGCCACGGCACGGTACGGCGGGCGGCCGTGCGGTCCTCGGACGGGGCGTCCGCGCAGTCCCTGGCGCGGGAGCTCGGCGACGGGCTCCGGCTCGTCCTCGGCTTCAGCAAGGGCCGGCTCGTGCTGCGGATCCAGGAGTACGCGGCGCGCGTGGACGCCCACCGGCGCGACGGGGACGACGTGGTGCTGACGGGCACCCTGGCGGGAGGTCCGCGGCCCGCCGCGCTCCGCCTCACCCACGCGCCCACGCGGACGGACCTCGACTGCCCGGTGCGCGTCACCGGCGACCGCTTCGACGTGCGCGTCCGGCTCGCCGACCTGGAGAGCGTGCCGCCCACCCCGCACCTGGCGCCCAAGGAGGTCGAGCCGCCGCACGGCGAGCGCTGGCAGGCCAACCTCGTCCTGCCCGACGGCACCCTGAAGCCACTGGCCGCCACCCTCGACCTGCCCCCGGGCCGGTACGCGTCCGGCGCGGGCCGCGAGCTGTGCGCCACCGCCAACGACCAGGGCCGCCTCGTCGTCGAACTGACCCGCAGGCCGATCGCCGACCGCGTCGCGTGGGGCCCGGACGACACCCTGACCGTGGAGGGCTCACTGGCCGCGACCGGCTGGCACGAGCCCGAGCTCGTCCTGCGGCACAGCGGCCGCGACGAGGAGCTGACGGTACCGGCCGAGCACGACGGCGACCGCTTCCGCGCGGTGGTCGCGCCGGGCGGCGGGGTGCTGCGCGAGGGCCGGTGGTACGCGTTCCTGCGCGACGGCACGGGGGCGGGCGGCTCCTCCGAAGAGGTCCCCGAGGGGGCGGCCGAGGACGGGATGCCCGTGCGGCTGCTGGCCTCCGCGTCCGTCACGCTGCCCCTCCACCACACCGCCCAGGGGCGGGAGTTCACCGTCGACCGGCGGTTCGGCGACCGGCTGCTCGTCGAGGCGGGCTCGGTCCTCTCGCGGTCCGAACGCGGCGCGTACCGGCGGCACCGGCTCCGCACCGTCCACTACCCGAGCCGCCGCAGGCTGCCCCTCACCGACGCCGTCCTGTACTTCGACGGGGACTCGCCGCGCGCCGTCCACGAGGAACTGGTGCGGCGCGGCGCCGACGTCGAACACCTGTGGGTCACGCACGACCAGCAGACCCGCGTCCCGGCCGGTGCCAAGGGCGTCGAGGAGCACAGCGCCGACTGGTACGAGGCGCTGGCCCGCTGCCGCCGCATCGTCACCGCGGGCCACCTGCCGGACTTCTTCGAGCGCCGCCAGGGCCAGACCGTCGTCCAGACCTGGCACGGCGCCCCGCTCAAGCGCATCGGCACCGACCTGACCGACACCCTCTACGCCGACCACGCCCACCTCGACGCGCTGCCGAAGCTGTCCCGCCAGTGGGACGTGCTCGTCTCGCCGAACCGGTTCTCCACCCCGCACCTGGGCCGCGCCCTCGCCTACGACGGCGAGATCCTGGAGGCGGGCTCGCCCCGCAACGACGTGCTGTTCGGCGACGACCGGCAGAAGGTCGCCGAGCGGGTCCGCCGCGAGCTCGGCATCGCCCCGGACAAGCGCGTCGTGCTGTACGCGCCGACGTACCGGGACCATCTCGCGTACTCCCCCGGCCGGTTCCGCTACGAACCGGCACTGGACTTCCGCGCGGCCGAGTCCGTGCTCGGCGACGACCACGTGCTGCTCGTCCGCAAGCACCCGCTGACGGCGGGCCGGCTGCCGGGCGCCCGCGCCCCCTTCGTACGCGACGTGTCCGCGCACCCGCGGGCCGCCGAACTCCTGCTGCTCGCCGACGTGCTGGTGACGGACTACTCCTCGCTGATGTTCGACTTCGCGCACACCGGGCGCCCGATGCTGTTCCACGCGTACGACCTGGAGCACTACCGCGACACGGTGCGCGGTTTCTACCTCGACTTCGAGACCCGCGCCCCGGGCCCGCTGCTCGCCTCCACCGGCGAGGTCGTCGAGGCGCTGCGCGACCTGGACGCGATCTCGGCCCGGCACGCGGAGGCGTACGCGGCGTTCCGCGAGGCCTACTGCGACCTGGACGACGGGCGGGCCGCGGCCCGTGTCGCGGAGAGGCTCATGCGGTGAGCGGGGCGCTGCTGACCCGCAGGGCGTGCCACGGCGCGACGGCGCTGGGCGGCGGCCGGCGCCGGCGCCCGAGCCCCTACGCCGTCGTCGGCGGGCTGTTCTGGGTGGTGATGTCGCTGGCGTTCTGGCGGGTCCCGATGTGCTGCGACTTCGGCCAGCACGCGGCCGTCGTCGAACGCCTGAAGGACAACCTCCTCCACCCGGCGCACCCGATGGCGGACCTGCCGGGCCACGGCAGCGCGTACTACTCGCCGTACGCCGTCGCGCAGGGCGCGTTCGCCAGGGCCACGGGGCTCGCGGGCTGGGAGGTCGTGAAGCTCGCGGGCCCGCTGAACCTCCTCGTCCTGCTCACCGGCATCGGCCGCTTCGTCCGCGTCCTGACGCCCCGCCCGTGGGCGCCGGTCCTCGCGCTGTTCGCGATGGTGCTGCTGTGGGGCACGCGGATGGCGTGGTGGAGCGGCTATCTGGGCCTGATGTCGATGACGGGGAACCTCGGCTACCCGTCGACGTTCGCGATCGGCCTGACGTTCTGGGCGTGGGCCTGGGCCGGGACGCTCGTCCATCGCGCGGGGCGCTCCTGGTGGCCGTACGCCGGGCTCGGCGTCCTGTGCGGGCTGATCCTGCTCATCCACCCCATCTCTTCGGTGGCGGCGGTGATCGGCGTCGTCGCGTTCGCCGCGTCGGGGCGCACGGTGTGGCACCGGGCGTGGCGCTGGGCGGCAACCGCCGTGGTCGCGGCGGCCGTTGCGGCGGTCTGGCCGTACTACAGCGTCTTCTCCCTCGTCGGTGACGAGTCCGTCGACTGGATCCACCGCCAGCTCTACACGGAGATGCCCCAGCGCTTCTGGCTGGCGCTGCTCGGCCTGCCCGCGCTGTGGCTCCGCTTTCGCAGGGACCGCAGGGACCCCCTGGTCCTCATGTTCGCCCTGGACTGCGCGGTCGTCGCGTACGGCTGGGTCAGTGGCCACTACACGTACGGCCGCATCCTCGGTCTGACCCTGGTGCCCCTCCAGTTCGCCCTGGCCATCGAGCTCGTGGCGCCCCGCCCCTGGGGGTGGCGGCGCGGCGCGCTCGTCGGGGCCGCGGCCCTCGGCGCCTGCGTCGGCTTCTTCCAGATCCAGGCGGGCGCCGTCGTGCCGCGCGCCCTGGACCCGATCGGCTTCGACCAGCCGCCGCGCTGGCCCGGCTACGGGTGGGCGGTCGGCCACCTGCGCAAGGGCGACGTCGTCCTGACCGACGGCTACCGCCCCACCCGCTCCGTGCCCGGCTACGGAGCGAATCTCGTCGCCCCCGCCTGGCCGGACGCCTCCCTCGACGAGGACGTGCGCCACCGCCGCCTGGCGGCCGTGCGCGCCTATCTGTCCCCGGAGTCCACGCGCGCCGAGCGCGCGGCGATCGTCCGCCGCTACCAGGTGCGGTGGCTGCTGCTCTCGCCCGGCCAACGCGTCCCGCCCGAGGCGGTGGTGGTCGGCTGGAGCCGGCGCACGGGTGAGGTGCTCGCGCGGGTCGGCGGTGCGGACCAGCCACGGCGGCCCGGTGCCGACCGGGCGGCCTCACCGGCGAATGCCCACCTAATCGGATAATTACGAGAAACGCCTACCATTTCCCCTGTGGACCGCAACCTGCCTCACCCGACTGCCCAGAACACTCCTGCCACTAACCCGTCCGCCTCCTCCGCCCCCTCCGCCTCCCTCGTCTCCGTCGTCGTGATCGGCTACAACGACGCGGCCCACGTCGCGGACGCGGTGCGCTCCGCGCTGGCCCAGGGGCCCGTCGTCCACGAGGTGATCGCCGTCGACGACTGCTCGACGGACGGCAGCCGCGAGATCCTGGCCGCGCTCGCCGCCGCCGACGGACGCGTGCGGGTCGTCCGCCGCGAGACCAACAGCGGCGGCTGCGGCACCCCCCGCAACGACGGCATCGACGCCGCCGCCGCGCCCTACGTGATGTTCCTCGACAGCGACGACGTGCTGCCGCCCGGCGCGGCCGACGCCCTGCTCGCCGCCTCGCTGAAGCACGACGCGGAGGTCGCGTCGGGGCTGTGCGTGCGCCGCGAGCTGCCGTCCGGGCGCGAAGTGCCCTGGCAGCCCGAGCTCTATCCGCGGGCCCGGCTCGTCGCCCGTCCCGAGCTGCGCACCCGCCTGGTCCACGACACGCTCTGCGTCAACAAGCTCTACCGCACGGCGTTCCTGCGCGAGCACGGCATCCGCTTCCCCGAAGGCCGCTTCATCTACGAGGACTTCGTCTTCACCGCCCGGGTCCTCGCCGCCGCGCCCCGCATCGCGCTCGTCCCCGACACGGTCTACGTCTGGCACGTGCGGCGCGCCGCCGCCAAGCTGTCGATCTCCCTGGACCGCTCCGGGATCACCAACTGGCAGGCCCGCATGGAGGCGCACCGCCAGTCCGTGGAGATCCTGCGGGACGCGCGCGGCACCGGCGGCAAGCGGCTCGCGCGGGCGGCCCGCGCCAAGTTCGTCGACCACGGCCTGCGCATGTACACGCGTGAACTCACCGCGCGCGGCCCGGAGTACCAGCGCGAGTGGTGGACCCTCACGCGCGCCTACCTGGCGACGTTCGACGCCGCCGACCTCGACGCGGCGCCCGCGCCGGGCCGGGTCATCGCCCGCGTGATCCTCGCCTCCGAGCGGCCGCGCGACCTGACCCGCCTGAAGCAGGTGGCGGCGCGCCCGGCCCGGCTCGCGCCGCCGTACCCGACGGCGGCCGACGGCACGCCGGTCTGGGCGGCGGACCTGCCCCAGGTCACCCTGGAGCACCTGCTCGTACGCCCCATGCGGCTGCTGCCCGTCGCGGTCGACGGTGAGCTGCGGCCCGGCGCGGGCGGTTCGCGGCTGACGCTGCGGCTGCACGAGCTGTACGGGCGCGTGGCCGGCGCGGGCCCGGCCACGGTCGACGTCGAGCTGGCCCACCGGCACGACGGGCGGCCCGGGCTGCGCCGGACGGCGGCGTTCGGCCCCGAGCGGGCCGACGGGACGTGGGCCGCCACCGTCCTGCTCGACCTCGGCTCGCTGGCCGACGGCGTGTGGGACCTGCGCCTGCGGCTCCACTTCGACGACGGGACGACGCGCGACACGACCGCGCACGCCGTCGCCGGGCCCGGGCTGCTGCGCCGCACGGTGGTGCCGAGCCGGCGGCGCGGGGTGCTGCTCGTCCAGCCGTACGCCACGCAGGCGGGGAACCTCTCGGTGCGGCTCGCGCCCGGGGTGCGGGGCGTGGCGGGCGTCGCGAAGCGGCGTCTTGGCCGGGTGCTGCGGTCGGTCCGCAGCGCCGTGGGGCACTGACACTTACCCGACACCGCCTCTGCGACACTGCACGTCCACGCATCACACTCGCGACAAGACGGGACAAGACGACCATGACCTGGCTGATCACCGGCGGCGCCGGATACATCGGGGCGCACGTCGTCCGCGCCATGACGGAGGCGGGCGAGCGGGCCGTGGTCTACGACGACCTGTCCACCGGCGTCGCCGAGCGCCTCCCCGACGGGGTGCCGCTGGTGGTCGGCTCGGTCCTCGACGGCGAGCTGCTCACCCGCACCTTCGAGGAGCACGGGGTCACCGGCATCGTGCACCTGGCGGGCAAGAAGCAGGTCGGCGAGTCGGTCGAGCGCCCGCTGCACTACTACCGGGAGAACGTGGAGGGCCTGCGCGTCCTCCTGGACGCGGCGGTCTCCTCGGGCGTCGCCCACTTCGTCTTCTCCTCCTCCGCCTCGGTGTACGGCATGCCCGAGGTCGACCTCGTCACCGAGGAGACGCCGTGCCTGCCGATGAGCCCGTACGGCGAGACGAAGCTGGCCGGCGAGTGGCTGGTCCGCGCCGTGGGCCGCGCGCACGGGCTGACGACGGCGTCCCTGCGCTACTTCAACGTGGCGGGCGCGGCGGCTCCCGACCTCGCCGACACCGGTGTCTTCAACCTCGTCCCGATGGTCTTCGAGAAGCTCACCGACGGGGAGGCGCCGCGCGTCTTCGGCGCGGACTATCCGACGCCCGACGGCACGTGTGTCCGCGACTACATCCACGTCGTCGACGTCGCCGAGGCCCATGTGGCGACGGCCCGCAAGCTCGCGGCGTCCGCGCCCGGCACGGATTTCGTCTTCAACGTCGGGCGCGGGGAGGGGGTTTCGGTCCGCGAGATGGCGGATCTGATCAACGAGGTGACGGGCTACGACACCCGCGCCGAGGTCACCTCGCGCCGTCCCGGCGACCCGGCCCGCGTGGTGGCCTCCGCACACCGCATCGCCACGGAACTCGGCTGGTCCGCGAAGCGTGACGTCCGCGAGATGGTCGCGTCGGCGTGGGAGGGGTGGGTGCGGCTGCACCCCGGGGCCGGACGGAACTGATCTGACCACCTCCTGAGGGACCCTCGGAGCCCACCCCTGAGGGAACCCCTCAGAGCGCCCGCAGCCCCGCCGCCGTAGCCGACGCCAGTCGGCTCAGGTAGCCCTTGGGGAGGTCTGCCCTGACCACCACCGATCGCCAGTAGAGCGGGCCGGAGATCAGGTCCAGGGCCAGGCCCTCGTCGGCGGTCTTCTTCATCTCGCCCCGTTCCACGGCCGCCCGCACGATGCCGCTCGCCACGCCGTGCTGGCCCTCGCGCAGTGCCTTCTGCAGCGCTTCCGCGATCTCGGGGTTGCGGGCCGCCTCCGCCTGGAGGTCCGGGATGATCTGCGAGGCGACCGGGTGGCGCAGGGCGCGTGAGGTCACCTCGTAGAGCAGGCGCAGGTCGCCCTCCAGGGAGCCCGTGTCGGGGGCCGGCAGGCCCTGCACCGCTATCGCCGACACCAGGTCGAGCACCAGGTGCAGCTTGGACCGCCAGCGGCGGTAGACCGCCGTCTTGCCGACGCCCGCGCGGCGGGCGATGCCCTCGATCGACATGCGCGCGTAGCCGACGGAGGCCAGTTCCTCGAAGACGGCCGCCCTGATCGCCTCGGTCACGTCCTCGCGGAGCACGGCCGCCCCGGCGGGCGCCCTGCGGCGCGGCTGTTCACCCTGTGGCCTGCTCGTGGTCATGCGGCAAGCATAAAGCGTCACGACGATACGGTTGCGTTCCGACGTCGCATCGTCCTACTCTCGGCGTTGCGACGATACGGGCCCGTCCCGACGTACGCCCCAGCCTCCCCCGAGCGAAAGCGACGGACGTGAGTCAGGTCCTCGACGCAGCCCCGCCCCCCGTCACGCCCCCCCTCTCCCCCGCCGAACTGGCCGCCCTGCACGGCCTGAGCGTCAGCGGCGCCCGGCCCTCGCTGCCCGCCTATGTGCGGCAGCTGTGGCAGCGCCGGCACTTCATCACCGCCTTCGCGACCGCCAAGCTGACCGCCCAGTACAGCCAGGCCAAGCTCGGCCAGCTCTGGCAGGTGATGACCCCGCTCCTGAACGCGGCGGTCTACTACTTCATCTTCGGCGTGCTGATGAACACCAAGCACGACGTCAAGGACTACGTCCCGTTCCTCGTCACCGGGGTGTTCGTCTTCACCTTCACGCAGGCCTCGGTGATGGCGGGCACCCGGGCGATCTCCGGCAGCCTCGGGCTGGTCCGCGCCCTGCACTTCCCGCGGGCCTCGCTGCCCATCTCGTACTGCCTGCAACAGCTCCAGCAGCTGCTGTTCTCCATGGCCGCGCTGCTCGTGATCCTGCTCTGCTTCGGCGTCCCGCCCACCGCGTCCTGGCTGCTCGTGGTGCCGGTTCTCGCGCTGCAGTTCACGTTCAACACCGGCCTGGCTCTCGTCATGGCGCGGCTCGGCAGCAAGACGCCGGACATCGCGCAGCTGATGCCGTTCGTCCTGCGCACCTGGATGTACGCGTCCGGGGTGATGTGGAGCATCGACGCCGTCCTGAAGGACCAGCACCTGCCGCGCGTCGTGCAGGCCGTCCTGGAGGCCAATCCGGCCGCCGTCTACATCGACCTGATGCGGTTCGCGCTCATCGACACCTTCCGCGCGGACCAGCTCCCGCACCACGTCTGGGCGTGGGCCCTGGGGTGGGCGCTGCTCGCCGGGGTCGGCGGGTTCATCTACTTCTGGAAGGCAGAGGAGACGTACGGCCGTGGCTGAGACCGGGAACGAGAACGCCCCCACCGTGATCGTGGACGCCGTCGACATCGTCTACCGCGTGCACGGCGCGGGCGCCACGGCGGGACGCGGCGCCGCGACGGCCGCGCTCGGCCGGATCCTGAAGCGGGGCGACTCCGGCGGCGTGCGCAAGGTGCACGCCGTCAGGAACGTGTCCTTCACGGCGTACAAGGGCGAGGCCATCGGCCTCATCGGCACCAACGGCTCGGGCAAGTCCACGCTGCTCAAGGCCGTCGCGGGGCTGCTTCCCGTCGAGCGCGGGCGCATCTTCACCGACGGCCAGCCCTCGCTGCTCGGCGTCAACGCCGCCCTGATGAACGACCTGACCGGCGAGCGCAACGTCCACCTCGGCGGCCTCGCGATGGGCATGTCCCGCGAGCAGGTCAAGGAGCGCTACCAGGAGATCGTCGACTTCTCCGGGATCCAGGAGAAGGGCGACTTCATCACCCTGCCCATGCGGACGTATTCGTCGGGCATGGCGGCCCGCCTGCGGTTCTCCATCGGCTCCGCCAAGGACCACGACGTGCTCCTCGTCGACGAGGCCCTGGCCACCGGCGACCGCTCCTTCCAGAAGCGCTCCGAGGCCCGCATCCGCGAGCTGCGCAAGCGCGCGGGCACGGTCTTCCTGGTCAGCCACAACAACAAGTCGATCCGCGACACCTGCGACCGCGTGCTGTGGCTGGAGCGCGGTGAGCTGCGCATGGACGGGCCCACGGAGGACGTACTGAAGGAGTACGAGCGGTTCGCGGGCGGCAAGGGCTGACCCCTGGCCCGTATCCCTTTTGTCGCATCAATACGCCCATCCTTACACTTAGGGAGCGTTTAGCAACAGAAGGAGTGCGCGTGCAGCCACGGCTGAGTGTTGTCGTCCCCGTCTACAACGTCGAGCTCTACCTCGACGAGTGCCTGGAGTCCCTGGCGGCACAGACGTTCACGGACTTCGAAGTGATCATGGTCGACGACGGGTCGACGGACGGCAGCGCGCTGATCGCGAAGGCCTTCGCGGCGGCCGATCCCCGCTTCCGGCTCATATCCCAGGAGAACAAGGGCCTGGGCGCGGCGCGCAACACGGGTGTGCGGGAGATGTCGCCCGACAGCGAGTACCTCGCGTTCGTGGACAGTGACGACACCCTGCCGCCCACGGCGTACGCGCTGCTGATCGAGACGCTCGACGAGACAGGATCGGACTTCGCGGCGGGCAACGTGACCCGCTTCCGCTCCGCGGGACACGTCCAGTCGCCCGTGCACCGCGTGCCCTTCGCGGCGACCCGGCTGCGGACGCACGTGTCGAAGTTCCGCCCGCTGCTCACCGACCGCACCGCGTGGAACAAGGTCTACCGCCGCTCCTTCTGGGAGCGGCACCAGCTCGCGTACCCGGAGGCCATGCTCTACGAGGACGCGCCCGTCAGCGTCCCCGCGCACTACCTCGCCGAATCCGTGGACGTGCTCAGCGAGCCGATCTACAACTGGCGCGAGCGCGAGATCGGCGAGCGCTCCATCACGCAGAACCGCACCAACCCGCAGGGGCTCATCGACCGCGTGAAGTCGATCCGCATGGTCCGCGAGTTCATGCTCGCGCGCGTCGGCGAGGACCCGATGTACGCGGAGCATCTGCGGGTCTACGACAACAACGCGCTCGCTGAGGAGATCCCCCTCTTCTGGAAGGTGCTCCCCGGCTCCGACGCCGCCTACCAGGAGGCGTTCCTGGAGCACGTCGGCCGGCTGGTCCGCGAGATCGGCCAGGACGCGGTGCGCGCGCTGCACGTACCGCACAAGCTGAAGCTGTACCTGACCGTGCACCGGCGCCTGGACGAGCTGATCGCGCAGCTGGAGTTCGAGAAGGAGCACCCCGGTTCGATCCCCGTCACCGGGACGCTGCACCCGAAGGCCGACTACCCCTTCCTCGACCCGACCTCCCCCGTACCGGACGCCGTCCTCCGCCTCGACCCGGAGCTGCGGCTGCGCAGCCGCCTCGACAAGGCCGCCTGGCACGACGGCAAGCTGTGGCTGTCCGGCTGGGCGTTCCCGCGCCAGCTCGGCGCCGAGTCGCGGAGCAAGGCGCTCAAGTCGCTGATCTTGAAGGAGAAGGGCAGCCGCCGCACGGTGCTCGTGCCCGCACGCAGCCACCTCGACCCGGAGGCGACGGTGGCGTCCGGCGCCGAGTTCCGGCACGCCGACTGGGCGGGCTTCGGCGCGCTCGTGAACCCCGCGCGGCTGCGGCACCGCGGCAAGTGGGTCGACGGGCTGTGGTACGTGCGGATCGCCGTGGCCGGCACGGGTTCGACCCCGCGGCGCGGCCCGCTCCACGGCGCGGGCACGGGGTCCGGCCAGACGCCGCCCGCGCACTGGGTCACCGAGGACGTCCGCGTCGCCCCGCAGATCCAGGACGGCGAGCTCGCCCTCCGCGTGGAGACGGCGCACGCACGCGCCCTCGAAGTCCGCGCCGAGGGCGCCGACCTCCTCGTACGCGGCATCCTGCGCACCGCCCCCGCCGGCGAGCCCCGGCTGCGCATGCGCCACCGCGAGTCCGGCACGATCCTGACGGCGCCGCTGTCCCTCGACGCCCCGAAGGACGGCCGCATCCCGTTCACGGCCCGCGTCGACACGGCGTCCCTGACGGACGTCCGAGAAAACCACGAACGCCTCCGCCCCACCCAGGCGGAACGCTCGATAGCCCGCTGGGACATGTCGATCGAGATCACCACACCTACGACGAGCAACCTGCCCACTCCCACCGCAGACGCCCAGGCCGCTCCCGCTGCGGCCGACCAGCCCGCTTCCGCTGCGGCCGCCGAGGTCGCTCCCGCCACGGACGGCCAGCCCGCTCCCGCCGCCGACGGCCAGCCCGCTCCCGCTGCGGACGGCCAGGCCGCTCCCGCTGCGGCCGCCGAGGCCGCTTCCGCCGCGGACGGCCAGCCCGCTCCCGCCGCCGACGGCCAGCCCGCTCCCGCTGCGGACGGCCAGGCCGCTCCCGCTGTGGGCAGGCGTTCCGCACGGCGGAACGGGTGGGCACAGCCCACGGTGCCGGGTGCGGAGACCGAGGCTCCAGTCAAGACGACCCGTCTTGCGCTGATCCTGGACGACCGGGAGGGCTTCTCGGGCGCCCAGTTCGCGCAGGGGGACAGCTCCCGCACCGTCTACGCCCGGCGCAGCCCAGGAGGCTACCTCCAGTTCTGCGACCAGCCCGTCCAGCCCCTGGTGGACCACGTCTCCGTACAGCCCGACGGCACCGTCACCCTCACCGGCAGCTACCCGGCGAAGGGCACCCACGACCTGGAACTGGTGCTCCGCCAGACCTGGTCGGGCCACGAGTACACGTTCCCGGCGAAGGCGGCCGACGGCCGGTTCGAGGCCCGCTTCGTCCCCGCCCCCACCCACCGCTACGCCGGCGCCACCCCCCTGCGCGCCGGCTTCTGGTGGCCGTCCGTGCAGAAGCCGGACGGCTCCCGCACCGCCGTCCAGCTCGCCCCGCCCGTCCACGCGTCCCTCCCCCTGGAGGTGGAGGCGCACGGCAAGCGTGTCGAGCTGCAGGCCCGCCAGTACGACCAGCTCGCCCTGATGGCCCACTCCGAGCTGCGCCCCGACGAGCGCAGCCGCCACCGCCAGACCCGGCTGCGCACCGAGGCCTACCCGGCGGCCCGCCACGAGCCGCTGCGCGAGGCCGTCCTGTACGACGTGTTCGGCGGCCGCATGTACGGCGACTCGCCGCGCGCCATCCACGAGGAGATGGTCCGCCGCGGCCTGCCCGTCGAGCACCTGTGGGTCGTCAAGGACGGCCAGTGCGAGGTCCCGGCCACCGCGAAGCCGGTCCGCGTGCACAGCCCCGAGTACTACGAGGCGATGGCCCGCTCCCGCTACATCGTCGGCAACACGCACTTCCCGCGCTGGCTGGAGCGCCGCGAGGGCCAGCAGATCGTCCAGACCTGGCACGGCACCCCGCTGAAGCGGATCGGCTTCGACTTCGACAACGACCACTTCGCGAGCACCCAGTACCTCACGGACCTGGACCGCGAGCGCCACCAGTGGACGATGCTGCTCTCCCCCAACCGGTTCAGCACCCCGATCATGCGCAGCGCCTTCCGCTTCGGCGGGGACGTCGACGGCGAGCTCCTGGAGGCCGGCTACCCGCGCAACGACGTGCTGCTCGCCCCCGACCGCGCCGAGCGCGCCGCCCACGTACGCCGCGCCCTCGGCCTGCCCGAGGGCAAGAAGGTCGTCCTGTACGCGCCGACGTGGCGCGAGGACAAGCAGCGCCACCGCGGCGGCTTCCTCCTCGACCTGCGCATCGACCTGGCGAAGGCGCGGCGTGAGCTGGGCGACGACCACGTCCTGCTCGTCCGGCCGCACGCGCACATCGTGGAGCCGGTGCCGGGCGCGGGCGACGGCTTCGTGTGGGACGTCGCGAGCTACCCGGACATCATGGACCTGCTCCTGATCGCCGACGTCCTCGTCACCGACTACTCCTCGGTGATGTTCGACTTCGCCGTGACGGGCCGTCCGATGCTGTTCTTCACGTACGACCTGGAGCACTACCGCGACCGCCTGCGCGGCTTCTACTTCGACTTCGAGAAGCGCGCGCCCGGACCGCTGCTGCCCACCTCCGACGAGCTGATCGCCGCGCTGCGCGACCTCGGCACGGTGAGTGAGCCGTACGCGCGGGCGTACGACGAGTTCCGCGCCGAATTCTGCGACCTGGACGACGGCGGGGCCGCGCGCCGCGTCGTCGACCGGATGCTCGCCCACCGAGGGGCGGCCACCGCATGAGCACATACGAGGGGGACCCCGCGATGCCGGACCAGCCGCAGCTGAGCGTCATCGTCCACGGCCGCAACGTCCAGGGCCATCTCGGCGCCTGCCTCGACGGCCTGACCGCGCAGGTGTCGCCCGGCGTCGAGGTGATCGTCGCCGCGGTGGGCGCCTCCGCGCAGGCCGCCGCGGCGGGCCGGACCGGCGTCACCGTCGTCCCGCTGCCCGAGGGCACGGGCGACGGCGCGGCCCGCGCCGCGGGCGCCGAGCGGGCGGCGGGCCGGTGGCTGCACTTCGTGCACAGCAAGGACAGCGTGCCGACGGGCGCCCCGCGCGCCGTCGCCGACCGCACGGCCGACCTGCCGGACGGCGTGGACGTACTCGTCGTCGACCACGTCCGCTCGACGTGGCGGCACCAGGGCATGCCGAGCCCCGACGGGAAGCACCTCGCCAAGCAGGGCCGCCGCGACCTGCCCCTCGCGGACTGCCCCAACCTCCTGAAGGTCACGCCCCTGCTCGGCACCCGCGTCCTGCGCGCGGACTTCTGGCGGGCGCACCGCGACCAACTGGACGTCGACGACGAGACGTTCGCCGCGTACGCCGCGCTGCTCCTCGCCGGCCGCGCGGCGGCACTCGACCAAGTCGCCCTGAACGTACGGGAACTGCGCACGGAGAGCCTGCCCACGGGGCGGCCCGAGGAGCGCTACGGCGTCATCGACCGCTACGAGTCGCTGCTGCGGCTCGCCACCCGCCTCGGCCTCCCGGCCGCGCCCCGCGCCGCGCTCTACGACGTGATGGTCGGCGACTGCCTGCGGATCATCGCCCGCGAGAACCTGCCGGACCCGGTGCGCAGGGAGTTCTTCCACCGCGCGTCGAAGGCGGCGGTCGCCGGGCGGCCCGCGGGCCATCAGCACCCGGGCGGCCTCGAAGGGGTGCGGCGCCGCCTCCTCGAAGAGGACGCGTACACCAAATACCGCACGTTCCAGACCGCCAACCAGCAGCGGCGCAAGCTCCGCTCGGCGGTCGTCTCGCGCAAGCACAAGGTGGGCCTCAAGGTCCGCGACCTGCGCTACCGCAGGGCCCTCGACCGCCCCGTCGACCCCCACCTCGCGGTCTTCACGGCCTACTGGGACCGCGGCGTGGCCTGCAACCCGGCGGCGATCGCCGCGAAGCTCGCCGAACTCGCCCCGCACATCCACCCGGTGTGGGTCGTCTCCGCGGCCAACGTGCCGCTGCTGCCGCCCGGCACCGACCACATCGTGCCCGGCACGCCCCGCTACTGGGAGGTGATGGCGCGCGCCAAGTACCTGGTGAACAACGTCAACTTCCCCAACGCGATCGTGAAGCGCCCCGACGCGATCCACCTCCAGACCCACCACGGCACGCCCCTCAAGCGCATGGGCCTCGACCAGCTCGACTACCCGGCGGCGGCCAAGGGCCTCAACTTCCACAGCCTGCTCGCCCGCGTCGACAAGTGGGACTACAGCGTCTCCGCGAACGGCCACTCCACCGAGATGTGGGAGCGCGCCTACCCCTCCACCTATACGTCGCTCGACTACGGCTATCCGCGCAACGACGTCTTCTACAGCGCGACGGCCGCCGACATCCGCGCGATCCGCGAGAAGCTCGGCATCGCTCCCGGCAAGCGGGCGATCCTCTACGCGCCCACCCACCGCGACTACGAAGCGGCCTGGACCCCCCGCCTTGACCTGGCGACACTCGCCGACCGCCTCGGCGAGGACACGGTGCTCCTGGTCCGCGGCCACTACTTCTACGGCGGCGCCGCCTCCCCGCTGGCGGGCCTGCGCAAGAGCGGCCGGGTCATCGACGTCTCGGCGTACGACCCGGTGGAGGAGCTGGCACTCGCGGCGGACGCACTGATCACGGACTACTCGTCGATCATGTTCGACTACGCCAACCTCGACCGCCCCATCGTCATCTACGCCGACGACTGGGAGACGTACGCGACGACGCGCGGCGTCTACTTCGACCTCCTCGCGGAGGCCCCCGGCAAGGTGGCACGCACCCAGGAGGAGCTGACCGGGCTCCTCACCTCCGACGCCTGGCGCGACGAGGAGGCCGGCAAGGCGCGCAAGGCGTTCCGTGAGCGCTTCTGCGAGTACGACGACGGGCGCGCGGCCGAACGCGTCGTACGCCGCGTCTTCCTCGGCGAGAGCGAGGACTCCCTGCCGCCCGTCACCCCCGTCGACGAGCGCACCCCGGCACCGACGCCCGAGGAGGCGACTCAGCGATGACTCCGACTCCTGACGCAGCGACGACCATGACTCCTGACGTGACGGTCACGGTGATCGTCTACAACGACGCGGAACGCCTCCCGCGCGCGGTCGCCTCGCTGCGCCGCCAGACGCACGCGAACATCGAGATCGTCATCAGCGACGACCACTCGACGGACGAAACGCCGTCCGTCGCACGGCGCCTCGCGGCGGAGGACGACCGCATCACCTACCTCCGGCTGCCCGAGAACAGCGGCGGGTGCAGCGCGCCGCGCAACCGCGCGCTGGAGATCGCGCGCGCCCCGTTCCTGATGTTCCTGGACAGCGACGACGAACTCCCTGAGCAGGCGGTGGAGTTGCTGCTCGCCGCGCACCGCGAACGGGACGTGGACTTCGTGATGGGAGCGGTGGAGCGGGTCCGTGTCGACACGGGCCGCACGTCCACGTGGATGGCGCACCTGGTCGCCGAGCGGCGCACGGTCGAGGGCATCGAGGCGGAACCCGCCCTGTTCTTCGAGCACTTGTCGACGAGCAAGATGTACCGCCGCGAGTTCCTGGACCGGAACGGGCTGCGCTTCCCGGAGGGCATCCACTACGAGGACCAGCTGTTCTCGGCGCAGGCGTACTGCCTCGCGAAGTCCTTCACGGTGATCCCCGACCCCGTCTACCGCTGGTACATCGCCCCGTACGAGGCGGCGGAGTCGGCGTCGATCTCGAACCAGCGCCACAAGCTGTCGAACGTCCGCGACCGTGTCCACGTCCAGCGCCTGATAGACGAGTTCATGGAGACGAGCGGCCACTCGGCGGCCCTGCGGGAGGCCAAGGACTACAAGTTCCTCAAGCACGACTTCCGGATGTACGCGGGTGACCTCCCCTACCGGGACGAGGAGTGGCTGGCGGGCTTCGCGTCCATCGTGAACCCGTACCTCGCGGAACTGTCTCCGGGCGCTTACGCCCGCCTCCCCCGCGCCGAACGGGTCGTCCTCCGACTGGTCCGCGACGGCCGGCTGCCGGAGGCGCAGCTCGCGGCGCGCGGCCTGGGCCACGGGGTGGCGCCGCGCGAGACGGCGGCGGACTCCTGCGGCCGCGTCTACTGGGGCCCGTACGTCCCCGAGTCGGAGCGGTCCCGCGCCGAACTCGACCTGACGGACCAGGGCCTGGATTCCCGGCCCTTCCCGAGCGCACAGTTCCGCCACGAGATCACGCGCGTGGAGCGCGGGCCCGGCGCCTCCGTCGACCTCTCCGTCCGCACGTACGACCCGGGCCTGCGCCTGCCGGTCGGCCCCCAGGTGGCCACGCTCCTGCTCGCCCCCGGCCGCCGCCGCATGAAGACACCCTTCCGGCTGGACCCGGTCCGCCCGGGTGTCTTCGACGGAACGGTACGCCTGGACCTGACGGCGGCCCCGCTTCCCCTCAACGGCTTCGAGGGCACGCGCCACCCGGTCCTCCAGCTGACGGCCGGCACACTCCGCAACACGTCCCTGCTCCTGGCCCCTCTCACCTTCCCGACCCTCAGGGCCCGCGTGGACTACCGGGGCGGGGCGCTGCCCCACGAGGTCACGGTGGAACCGGAGGGGCGGGCCTCGGGGCGCCTCCAGCTCCGCTGGACCCCGGTGGGCGTCACGTCGAAGGTCATACGCCCGCTGGCCCGCAAGGCAGGCGCGAAGGCCGGCGCACGGCTCCGCAGGGCGGCACACCTGGCCGGCACCCTGACCCGCTGACCCCCGGGCCAGCCCACCAGCCCGCCCCCGGGGGCCGGGCTGGCCCACCCCACACGAACCGCCTCCCCCCACCTCACCGCCCCCCACCGCCCCTTCCCCACCCACCCGCCCCCACCTACCCGTGGCTCTACCCCAATCCCAGCCACCCCGACAACAACCAGCACTGCCCACCCCCAAAGCAACGCCACCCACCCCCAAAGGCCCCCTCCCCACCCACTCGCCCCCACCACGTGGGCGGACTGCCCTCCAGCCACAGGCCCCCCGCCCACCTCTCAACCCACCTTGAGGACCAGCCACACGGTTTTTCCTGGAACGTGTGGAACGACACCGAAGTCGTCGGCCAAAGCCCTGGCGATGAGAAGCCCTCGACCGCCCTCGTCGTCGACGTCAGGGTGCGTCACCTCCGGGCACCCGCCGCCACTGTCACGCACCTCGATTCGGACCAAGGCACCATCGACGACAAGCCGCAGGCAGAACTCCCGCCCCGACGGAACGCCGTGCAGCACAGCATTCGTGGCCAGTTCGGAAACACAGACCCGCACGTCGTCCAGTCGATCAGCGACGCCCCACTCCGTGAGGGTCTCGACGGCGAAGGTCCGCGCGGCGCGCACAGATCCACGGGCGCGGGGAAATCGTCGTTGCCGTGACAGGGGCACGGAGAACCACCGCCTTGCTCCTAGGCTGTACAGTCGCGCGAAACGTATCGCTATTCGCGAAAAGCAGCAAGGTATGGCCATGGCGGCCACGGTGTGTGGTTCGCTTAACGTGTAAAGCGGCAAGGCCACCCGGGCCACCCCTCACCGGCCACGCAGGAGGACACCGTGAGCGACTCCGACAGCACGTGGGTCAGCACCTCGATGCCGTATCTGAAGCCCCGCAGGGAGGGGCAGTCCGACGCCTGGGCCGAGGAGGCCGCCGCACGCGGAGGCAAGGGCACCCAACGCATCGCACACGCAGGCGAGGTCCCGGCGCCGGACGACGTGGCCGGCCTGCTCCGCATCGCCGCCGGAGACCCGGTCATCGTCCGCCGCCGCATCATCGAACTCGACGGCGCACCCTGCGAACTGACGGACACCTACTACCCCGTCGACATCGCCCGCGGCACACCCCTCGCCGAGACCGGCAAGATCCGCGGCGGAGCCGTGACCCTCCTCGCCGCCCTCGGTCACGTCGGCGTACGTGTCCGCGAGGACGTGACCGCCCGTATGCCCGACGCCGACGAACGCGAAGCCCTGCGCCTGGGTCCGGACGAACCGGTCCTCCGGCTGAGCCGAGTGACGCTGGACGCCCGAGGAAACCCACTCCAGGCCGACCTGATGCTCATGCCCGCACACCGCCAACAGCTCCGCTACGAGATCAGGATCGGATGACAGTGCCCCACACCGACAACGACGCTGTCACCGACCGACGCTCCCTGCACGAGCGGATCGCCGCGGACCTCCGTGACGAAATCATGAGCGGTGACCTGGCCCCGGGCTCCAAACTGCCCTCGACCGCCCAGCTCAAGACCCGCTTCGACGCCTCCAACGCGACCGTCCAGAAAGCGCTCCAGGTACTCAAGGACGAGCGCCTCGTCCTGGGACGAGCGGGAGCCTCTGTCACCGTACGTGAACATCATCAGCGGACCATGCGGCCCGCCTCCTACATGGCCCCGGCCCCGCCGGGAGAGCCCTACCGCTGGCTCACCGAGGCGGTGAAGCACGGCACGACGGCGCACAGCACCCTGCTGGACGTCGCAGAGGTCCGGCCACCCGCCGATGTCTCGGCCGCCCTGAACCTCACGGAGGACGGAACAGCACTCCTCCGTCACCAGATCCTCACCATCGACGACGAGCCGGTCGAACTGGTCAAGTCCTACTACCCGTTGGAGATCGCCGGAGGCACCGCCATCGCGGTCAAACGGAGGATCAAGGGCGGCACCCCGGCCCTCCTCGCCGAACTCGGTTTCCCACCGCGCCTGAGCGTGGACCGCGTGTCCGCCAGAGTCCCCACCCAGGAACAGTTCCAGGCCCTGAAACTCCCCACCGACCTGCCCGTCCTCCGCACCCTGCGCGTCGTCTACAGCGACGGAGACCGCCCCATCGAAGCCACCGTCATGGTGAAGGCGGGCCACCTCTACGAGTTGCAGTACGAGTTCACCCACGAGTGACCCGTGGTCGCGGCGCTCAACAGCCGGCTCAGCCCCACACCACTTCGTACAGCACCTGCCCCTCGGGCCCGCCCCCCGCCCGGCGGAGGGCGGGGTCCCCCGCCCCCAAACCCCCGTCCCCCGGGTACTGCACGATCCAGCGCACCCCGTAACGGTGCAGAACAGCCAGCCTCCCCGCACGGGACGTACCCGGCGCGAAATAGTCCCGCACCGCCGCCAACCGCTCCTCCTGGTCCGGCAGGAAGAAGTCCGGGTAGCCGGGGGCGACCGTGTAGGGGCCGTACGCCGGGATCTGGCGGGAGGGAAACGTCTTCGCCAGCACCACGTCGCCGTACTTCACCTGCGGCGCCAGCCAGTCGTAACCCGTCCACGGGACCTTGTACTTGGCGGCCACCGGACCGGGCAGGGCACCCTTCGGCACCACATATCCCAGCGTCCCCGCCTGCGTCCACGCCCCGGCGAGCAGCGCCACCCCCAGCACCCCCGCGAAGGCGCGCCGCACGCCCGTCCGTCCCGCCTCGAAGACCTCCAGCGCCGCCGCCACCTGCGCCGGGATTAGGGCCGCCGGCAGCACCCTGCCCCACGAGTAGTGGCCGGTCAGGCCGCCCGCCGCGAACATCGCCGCGCCGAGGAGGAAGAACAGGACCAGCGAGTCCCGGCGGTCCCGCCGCAGGCGCAGCGCCAGCGCGGCCACGCCCAGCAGGGCGAGACCGAAGTGCGGCAGCAGGTTCCGGTAGAGCGAGCGGTGGATCTCCTCAAGACCGCCCACTCCGAAGAGGTCGAAGAAGGAGTAGTAGGGCCAGATCGCCAGCGCCACGAGCCCCACGCCCAAGCCACCCGCCAGCCGCGCCCACACCGCCCGCGTCGGCCACGGCCGGGCCCCGAGCACCATCGCCAGCGCCCCGAACGACGCGACCACACCCGTGAACTGGTGACTCAGCAACGCCACCGCCCACAGCGCCCCGAGGCCAAGAAAGGCCGACCACCCCGCCCCGTCCCCGCGCAGGGCCTTCCGCAGCAGCGCCCACAAGTGGAAGGAGAGCCCGAGCGCGAACGTACTCGGGTAGGAGACCGTCAGGGCAAGGGAGTTGAGGCCGAGGAAGCCGCTCCAGTTGAAGAGCCCCGGACCCCAGAGCAGGAGCAGGCAGAGCAGGGCCAGGGCCGGCGCGCCCCGCCGGGCGCTCAGCGTGCGTACGAAGTGCCAGACCCCCGTGACCAGCAGAGCAAGCCCCACCAGCGCGGCCACCCTCAGCACCACGAACGTGCCGAGCCCCGTCGCCTTGGCCAGGCAGCCGAGCAGCAGCATCCAGGGCGAGTAGTACGGGCTCGGGGTGTCGGCGTCGACCAGCGGATTGCCCGGGTCGGCCAGGTCGTGGCGCAGGCGTTCGACGGTCGCCGCGTGGATGCCCAGGTCGCCCGCCCAGGGCAGGCGCACGATCACGAGGAGCAGCAGGGCAAGGACGAGGAGCGCCGCTCCCCGGACGCACCCTCTGACCGCTCCCCGGACGCCCCCTCTGGCCGCTCCCCGTATGACCCCCTTAGTGGCGACGCGCATCGTGCTGGAAGACCCACGTCCGGTAGACCAGGAAGCGGAACGCCGAGGCGAGGACGATCGACAGGGCCTTGGCGATGTTCGAGCCGAGCGGCCCGCTCATGCCGGCCCCGTGGTACGCCGCGTAGAACAGGACGCTCTCCATCACCACGCCGATCCCGCTGAACGCGAAGAAGAGCGCGATCTGCCGCTTGGTGCGCGAGGCACGGTCGCGGTAGGCGAAGAAGCGGAAGCCGAGGTAGTTCGTGCCCATGGCGACGCAGCTGGCCAGCACCGTCGCCGTCATCGCGCCCGAGGCGGCGAAGCCGTGCAGGAGGAGGTTGAAGACGACGAGGTTCACGGCGACACCGCTGCCGCCGACCAGGCCGAACTTCACGACCTCCAGGACCAGCCCGCGCAGCCGCGCGAGAGTGGACGGAGCGGCCGGGGACGGCGCGGGGGCGGCGGGCCCCACAGTGGTCGCGGCGGACGGGGCTTCCGCCAGAGTGGAGGCCGGGGCCGTCATCCGCGCACCCCCGTGCCCCGTCCGCCCGCTCTCCCGTCGAGCCGCAGCTTCCACGGCATGACGACCGACTCCAGCTGCACCATCAGGTTCATCTTCGACTCGCCGACCGTGCGGTCCTCGAAGTGGATCGGCACCTCCATGACGCCGTAGCCGCGGCGCAGCGCCCGGTACTTCATCTCGACCTGGAAGCTGTAGCCCGCGCTGTTCACGGAGGCGAGGTCGATGGCGCGCAGGGCGTCGGCGCGCCACAGGTTGAAGCCGCCGGTGATGTCGCGGACGCGGGTGCCGAGGATGGTGCCCGCGTACGCGTTGGCCCAGCGGGAGAGCAGTTTGCGGTGGGCGCCCCACGCGTCGGAGAGCGTGCCGCCCTGGACGTACCGGCTGCCGACGACGACGCCCGCGTCCGTGGCGAGGGCGACGCCGAGGAGTTCGGCGGCCTTCTCCACGGGGTGGCTGCCGTCGGCGTCCATCTGGAGGACGTAGTGCGCGCCCTCGGCGACGGCCCGCGCCATGCCCGCCGCGTAGGCGCGGCCGAGGCCGTCCTTCTCGGTGCGGTGCAGGACGCTCATGCGGGCGCTGCCGTACCGCTCGGCGAAGCGTTCGGCGATGTCGCCGGTGCCGTCCGGGCTGGAGTCGTCGACGACGAGGAGGCGCAGGCCGGGCAGCGGGAGCGCCATCAGGGCCTCGGCCATGCCGGGCAGACTGCCCGCTTCGTTGTACGTCGGCATGACGACGGTCAGCGGCGTCGCGGCCCACGCCTCGGGCAGCCGGGCGGCGAGGCTCTCGGAGAGCTGCCCCGAGCCGTGCTCCAAGGCACCGCGCTCCGAGCCGTGCTCCACGGCGCCGCGCCCCGAGCCGTGCTCCGGCATGTCCTGGGGGAGGTTCACTGTCACTGCTCAAGCCCTTCGATGGTCGGCGATGCGTGGGGGACGTCCGGCGAGAAGCGGAGCGCCGCGTCGGGCAGCACCGCCTCGCACCACACCCGCGCCCCGGTCCGCAGTTCGTTGTCGGCCCCCACGCGCGCGCCGTCCCCGACGACCGCGCCTTCCAGGACGGTGCGGCGCCCGACGCGGGCCCGCGCGCCGATCAGGCTCCGGCGGATGTCGGCGCCTGCCCCCACCTCCGCCCCGTCGAGCACGACCGAGCCGTGCACGACCGCTCCCGCCCCGATGCGGGCCCCGGCGCCGACGACGGTGCCCGCCGCGAGGCCGGCGTCCGGCGCGACGTGGGCGCCGGGCAGGACGAGCGCCTCGCCCCGCTCCCCCGGCAGGGCGGACGAGTGGATGACGCCGCGTACGAGATCGGCGGAGGCCTGGACGAGCGCTTCGGGGCGGCCGAGGTCCAGCCAGTAGGCGTCCTCGACCAGGCCGTGCAGATACGCGCCCGAGGCGAGCAGCCCCGGGAACGTCTCCCGCTCCACGGAGACGGCGCGTCCCCCGGGGATCGCGTCGATGACGGACCGCCGGAACACGTAGGCGCCCGCGTTGATCTGGTCGGTGACGATCTCCTCGGGCGTCCGCGGCTTCTCGGTGAAGGCGAGCACGCGCCCGTCGGCGTCCGTCGGCACGAGTCCGAAGGCCCGGGGGTCGTCGACGCGGGCGAGGTGGAGCGTGACGTCGGCGCCGCGCTCCCGGTGGGCCGCGACGAGGCCGCGGATGTCGACGCCGCTGAGGATGTCGCCGTTGAGGACGAGGACGGGTTCGTCGCTGCCGGACCGCAGGCGCCGCCCGGCGTGGCGGATGGCGCCGCCGGTGCCGAGGGGCGCGTCCTCGACGGCGTACTCCAGTTCCAGGCCGTACGCCGCCCCGTCCCCGAAGTACGGTTCGAAGACCTCGGCTAGATGGCAGGTGGCCAGCACGACGTGGTCGACGCCGGCGGCCGCGAGGCGGGCGAGCTGGTGGGCGAGGAACGGGACCCCGGCCGCCGGGACCATCGGCTTCGGCGTGTGGACCGTGACCGGCCGCAGCCGGGTGCCCTGCCCGCCGGCCAGCAGAATGGCTTCCGTCATCGCCTCGCTCGCGACCTTCCCTGCGCATCGGATCTCGTACCGCCATCAGACAATCTCACCCACCTTAGACCGAATGTCTGAATTGATGGGGTATGGCGAGGCATGGCGAATGTCATCACCCGTTCCGCGCCGCGGAAGCAACCAATCCGCTCGCGGCGCACTCCGCCACGCGCAAGGGGGCGCCCCGGGCCGAAAACGGCCCGGGGCGCCCCCTTTAACAGAAACTACGAATGCGTGCGCAGCAACGTCCGCATCGTCCGCATCGCCACCGACAGGTTCGCCAGGTCGAACGCGTCCGAGCTCTGGATCTCCTCCAGCGTCGTCCGCGCCCGGCTCAGGATCGGGGCGTTCTTCTCCTCCCACGCCTTGAAGCGCTGCTCCGGCGTGGAGGCGCCGTTGCCGACGGCGAGGACGTCCGCGGTGAGCGCGGCGTGCGCGGCGTACAGGTCCTCGCGGATGGAGGCGCGCGCCATGGACTGCCAGCGGTCGGCCCGCGGCAGCTCGATGATGCGGTCCATGAGCTGGGTGATGCGGAGCCGGTCCGCGAGGTCGTAGTACACCTCGGCGACCGCCATCGGCTCCTTGCCCGTCCGCTCGGCGACGGCGACGATGTCGAGCGCCGGGAAGGCGGACGAGAACCCGGCGACGCGCTGCGCGAGCTCGGCGGGCACGCCCGCGCCCGTCAGCTCGTCGCGGATGCCCTGGTACCACTCCAGGTCGGAGCCGCGAAGGAGCTGCGGCAGCTCGGCCCAGACCTCGGCGACGCCCTTGCTGAAGAAGTCGATCGTCTCGGCGAGCTGCAGCGGCTGCGGCCGGTTGTTGAGCAGCCAGCGCGAGCCGCGCTCGACGAGGCGCCGCGAGTGCAGCCTGACCCGGGTCTGGACGTCGGCGGCCACGACGTTGTCGAGCGCCTCGACCGCGTCCCACACCTCGCTCAGGCCGAAGATCTCGCGGGCGGCGAGCTGCGCCCGCACGATCTCCTCCAGCGAGGCACCGGTCTCCTCGCGCAGCCGGTGCAGGAAGGTCGAACCACCGGTGTTCACCGTGTCGTTGACCAGCACGGTCGTGATGATCTCGCGGCGCAGCGCGTGCCCGTCGACCTGCTCGGGGAACTTCTCGTGCAGGGCCTTCGGGAAGTACGCGTGCAGCAGCCGCCGCAGATACGCGTCGTCGGGCAGCGTCGTCTGGATCAGCTCGTCCGCGGCCGTGATCTTCGTGTAGGCGAGGAGCACGGCAAGCTCGGGCTGGGAGAGGCCGCGGCCGGAGTTGAGCAGCTCGCGGATCTGCCGGTCGTTCGGCAGGAACTCCAGACCCCGGTCGAGGTGGCCCTGCTTGCCGAGCCTGCGCATGAAGCGCTGGTGGGCGTGGAGCAGGGACGACGACTGGGCGACGGCGTTGGCGAGCGCGGTGTTCTGCGCGTAGTTGTTGCGGAGCACCAACTGACCGACCTCGTCGGTCATCTCGGCGAGCAGCTTGTTGCGCTGCTTGACCGTCATGTCGCCGTTGGCCACCACCGCGTTGAGCAGGATCTTGATGTTCACCTCGTGGTCGGAGGTGTCCACGCCCGCGCTGTTGTCGATGGCGTCGGTGTTGATGCGGCCGCCGGCGCGCGCGAACTCGATGCGGCCCAGCTGGGTGAGGCCGAGGTTGCCGCCCTCACCGACGACCTTGACGCGCAGGTCCTGGCCGTCCACGCGGATCGCGTCGTTGGCCTTGTCGCCGACGTCGGCGTTGGACTCGGCCGACGACTTCACGTACGTACCGATGCCGCCGTTCCACAGCAGGTCGACCGGCGCCTGGAGGATGGCCTTCATCAGGTCGGCCGGGGTCATCTTGGCGACCTTGCCCTCGATGCCGAGCGCCTCGCGGATCTGGGCGTTGAGCTGGATCGCCTTGGCGCTGCGCGGGAAGATGCCGCCGCCCGCGGAGAGCAGCTCCTTGTCGTAGTCGGCCCAGGAGGAGCGCGGCAGCTCGAAGAGGCGGCGGCGCTCGGCGTACGAGGTGGCGGCGTCCGGCTTCGGGTCGATGAAGATGTGCCGGTGGTCGAATGCCGCGACGAGCCTGATGTGCTCGGAGAGCAGCATGCCGTTGCCGAACACGTCACCGGACATGTCGCCGACGCCGACGACCGTGAAGTCCTCGGACTGGGTGTCGCAGCCCAGCTCCCGGAAGTGCCGCTTGACGGACTCCCAGGCGCCGCGGGCGGTGATGCCCATGCCCTTGTGGTCGTAGCCCGCGGAGCCGCCGGATGCGAAGGCGTCGCCGAGCCAGAAGTCGTACGACTCCGCGACCTGGTTGGCGATGTCCGAGAACGTCGCGGTGCCCTTGTCAGCGGCGACCACCAGATAGGTGTCGTCCTCGTCGTGGCGCACCACGTCGGCCGGCGGCACGACCTCGCCCGCGACCAGGTTGTCGGTGATGTCGAGCAGCGCCGAGATGAACGTCTTGTAGCAGGCGACGCCCTCCGCCAGCCACGCGTCGCGGTCCACGGACGGGTCGGGCAGCTGCTTGGCGACGAAGCCGCCCTTGGCACCGACGGGCACGATGACGGTGTTCTTCACCATCTGCGCCTTGACCAGGCCCAGGATCTCGGTCCGGAAGTCTTCCTTCCGGTCGGACCAGCGCAGTCCGCCGCGCGCCACCTTGCCGAACCGCAGGTGGACACCCTCGACACGGGGCGAGTACACCCAGATCTCGTACGCGGGACGGGGCGCCGGCAGGTCGGGGATGGCCTGCGGGTCGAACTTCATGGAGACGTAGTTGTGCGGTTCGCCGCTCTCCGCCGTCTGGAAGAAGTTCGTCCGCAGCGTCGCCTTGATGACGGTGAGGAAGGAGCGCAGGATGCGGTCCTCGTCCAGGGACGCGACCTGGTCGAGCGCGCCGTCCAGCTCCTCCAGGAGCCCGTCGGTCAGCTCGGTCCCGGCGCGCTGGCGGTCCGGCGACATCCGCGCCTCGAAGAGCGAGACGAGCAGCCGCGTGGTGTGGACGTTGTTGCGGAGGGTGTCCTCCATGTAGTCCTGGCTGAACGTCGAACCGGCCTGGCGCAGGTACTTCGCGTACGCCCGCAGGACCATCGCCTGACGCCAGTTGAGCCCGGCGCGCAGGACCAGCGAGTTGAACCCGTCGACCTCGGCGGCACCGGTCCAGGCGGCGGCGAAGGCCTCCTGGAAGCGCTCGCGGCCGTCGTCGCCGAGGTAGTCGCCGTTGCCGTTCGGGGACTTGGGCATGCGGAGCCCGAAGTCGTAGATCCACGCGTGCGTACGGTCCGCGCAGCGCAGCTCGTACGGACGCTCGTCGGTGACCTCGACGCCGAGGCGCTGCAGCACGGGCAGCACGGCGGAGAGGGAGACCTGCTCACCGGTGCGGTAGATCTTGAAGCGGCGCTCGCCGGGGGCGGCGCCCACCGGCTCGTACAGGGAGAGGGCGAAGTCCTTGTCGTCGTGGCCGAGCTGCTCCAGGTGCTGGAGGTCGGCGACGGCGGCGCGCGGCGTGTGGTCGGCCTTGTAGCCCTCGGGGAAGGCGCTCCCGTACCGGCGCAGCAGTTCGGCGGCGCGCTCCTCGCCGCACTCGGCGGTCAGCGCCTCGGCGAAGCCGTCGGCCCAGGAGCGGGCGGCGTCGACGAGCCGCCCCTCGATGCGCTCGACGTCGGCTTCGGAGAGGTCGGGGACCTCGCCGCCCTTGGGCACCCGCACCACGAAGTGGATGCGGGAGAGGATCGACTCGGTGTTCCAGGCGGTGAAGTCGACGCTTGCGCCGTTCAGCTCCTCCTTGAGGATGTCGATGATCCGCAGCCGGACGCCGGTGGTGTAACGGTCGCGCGGCAGGTAGACGAGGGCGGAGTAGTAGCGCCCGTACTCGTCCTTGCGCAGGTAGAGCCGCAGCCGGCGGCGCTCCTGGAGGTAGAGGACGCTCGTGACGATGGCCCGCAGCTCGTCGGCGGGCGTCTGGAAGAGCTCGTCGCGCGGGTACGTCTCCAGGATCTGGAGCAGGTCGCGCCCGTCGTGGCTGTTGGCCGAGAACCCGGCGCCCTTGAGCACCTCCGCGACCTTGCGGCGGATGACGGGCACGCGGCGCACGGACTCGGTGTACGCGGCGGACGAGAAGAGCCCGAGGAAGCGCCGCTCCCCCACCACGTTGCCGTCGGCGTCGAACTTCTTCACGCCGACGTAGTCGAGGTAGCTGGGCCGGTGGACCGTCGCCCGGCTGTTGGCCTTCGTCAGGACGAGGAGCCGGTGCTCGCGGGCCTTGGCGCGCGCGTCGGCGGGCAGCCGGTTGAAGGACGGGCTCACCGGGTGGTGGTCGTCGCTGTCGTGCTTCGGGTCGGCGCGCAGGATGCCGAGGCCGGTGCCGGGGACGGCGGCGAGGGAGTCGTCGTCCGTGAGGTCGTACTCACGGAAGCCCAGGAACGTGAAGTGGTTGTCGGCGAGCCAGCGCAGCAGCTCGCGGGCCTCCTCGACCTCCTGGTCGGGCAGGTCACCGGCGGTCGGCTCGGTGGGCAGCTCGTCGGCGATGCGCAGCGCGGCGTCGCGCATCTTCTCCCAGTCCTCGACGGTCTCCCGCACGTCGCTGAGGATCCGCAGCAGGTCGGCGGTGATCTGCTTCAGGTCGGCGCGGTCCGTCTCGCGGTCCATCTCGACGTGGATCCACGACTCGACGAGCGCGTCGTGCGGCCGCTCGCCGCCGGCCCCCTCGGTCAGCACCTCCAGGAGCTTTCCGGTCACGTCACGCCGCACGATGACCTGCGGGTGGATCACGACGTGGATGCCGCGCCCCTGCCGGGACAGCTCGTTGGTGACGGAGTCGACGAGGAAGGGCATGTCGTCGGTGACCACCTCGACGACGGAGTGGCTGCAGGTCCAGCCGTTCTCCTCGACCGTCGGGGTGTGGACCCGCACGTTGGCCGTCCCCTGGGGGCGGTTCTCGGCGAGCCGGTAGTGCGAGAAGGCGGCTCCGAAGACGTCGACCGGGTCGCGGTCGGCCAGGTCCTCGGGGGCGGTGTGCAGGTAGTAGCGCTGGAGGAACGCGAGAGCCGTGTCCTGGTCCGGCGTGGCCTCGCTCGTCGTCCCGGTCGGTGCACCGCTCGGCAGGCGCCCTCCGACCGGGCTGTTCTCAGCGACCCGGGCGGCCCTCGCGAGCAGCTCGGCCTTGGCTTCGTCCAGCTTGGTCTGCATTGTCCTCTGACTCCTGTCGCGCGCCATTGCGTGACGTAGAAGGAAGTGATGTGCCGTGACGTCGCGGCCCGGGGTCTCCGGCCGGAATCGACGTTATGCCGCGGTGCGGGAAGAGCGGTCGGCTTTCCGCCATTTTCAGCGGTTCCGCTGACGGATGGCATGCCCGGCCGGTCCGGCCGCACCGCGAAGAAGCGTCAGCGAGGCCCCGGGCACGGTTGTCCACCGTGTTCCCCGGGCGCAGAGCGGGGGCGTCCATGCCCCCGCGGGATATCGCGCTGATCACGGGTCAAGGCTATCGCTCCCGACCCGGAAGCCGTCATGAGCCGTATGTGTACAAAAGCAGGGGTGGAACTTTGACAGTCTGCACAGTGACCCCGGCCGCCACCCCCTCTTGGCAAACGGCCGGCGCGCGGGCACGTTGACGGGAGGGGCCGGCCGACAGCGGCAGCGCCCGTCCGAGGGGAGCGCGGCAAGATGGCAGCGAAGATCCTGATGGTGACCGGCGACGCGGCGGAGTCACTCGAAGTCCTCTACCCCTACCAGCGGCTGCGCGAGGAGGGCTACGACGTCCACATAGCCGCCCCCGCCCGCAAGAAACTGCGCCTGGTGATCCACGACTTCGAGCCGGGCTTCGACACCTACACGGAGAAGCCGGGCTACACCTGGCCCGCGGACCTCGCCTTCTCCGAGGTGGATCCCGGCCAGTACGCCGCCCTGGTGATCCCGGGCGGCCGGGCCCCGGAGTACCTGCGCAACGACCCGGAGCTCCGCAAGATCCTCAAGTCCTTCTTCGACGCGGACAAGCCGGTGGCCCAGATCTGCCACGGCCCGCTCCTCACCGCCGCGATCGACGGCCTGAGCGGCCGCAGGGTGACGGCGTACCCGGCGCTCGAGCTGGACATGCAGGCGGCGGGGGCGACCTATCAGGACGCGGAGGTCGTGGTGGACGGCACGCTGGTCTCGTCCCGCGCGTGGCCGGACCACTCGGGCTGGATGCGGGAGTTCCTCACGGTCCTCCGGGCGAAGGCCCCGGTCACCTGATGCGGAGCGACACCCTCCGGTAGGTATACGGAGTCTCGTACATCGGTATGCGGATCCTCAGGCATACCGATGCCAGGAAACGCACCCGCCCGACAGACTCGGTCCTGCGCCGTTCACGGGGCTGCGCGGGGCGGGGCTGCCGACAGTGCCTGGTCCATTCCCCCACGGCTGTCGTGGCAAGGCGGCACCCGCCCCATCGCACCCCGTGCCCGGCTGCCGGGCGTCTGCCCTTGTCGGCGAGGGCAGACGTCCCGCCCAGGGACCCATCGCGCCCCGAGCTACCCGACTTCGGCCGCCCCCGCGATCTCCGTACGGGACCCCACCCCCAGCTTCGCCAGGATGTGCTCCACGTGCGCGTCCGCAGTCCGCTTCGAGATGACCAGCCGCTCGGCGATCTCCCGGTTCGACAGCCCCTGGGCGACCAGCGCGGCGACCTCCCGCTCCCGCCGCGTCAGCACATCACCCGCCACCCGCCGCCCGGCCCCGGCCCCCCGCGGAGCCGGCGCCCGCCCCGGCACGTCCGCGCCGCTCCTCACCGCCTCCAGTACCTGCTGCCCGGACAGCCGCGCCCCCACCGCGTGCCACCGGTCGAACTGCTTGCCGCCCAACGCCTCCCGCACCGACTTCCGCGCGGCCTCCTGCCGCTCCAGCAACGTCGGCAGCATGCCGATCGGGTCTCCCTGGAGCCGCCGCGCGTTCTCCGCGTACCCGAACAGCCAGGCGGCCCGCTCGTGCCGGCCTTCCCGCGCGGCCGCCCACGCCAGCCCGTGACAGCACATCGCGGCGACGAGGATCTCGTCGACCTCGCCCGCCGCCTCCAGCCCCCGGCACATCGACGCGACCCCCGCCTCGCGCTCCCCCACGAGCCACCGCACCAGCCCCTGCACCATCAGCGTGGACCCGTAGAACTGCCGCTCACCGACCCCCTCCAACGCGTCGAGCCCCTGCGCGCAGAGCTCAAGGGCCCCGTCCGTGTCCCCCAGGACGGCCCGCAGCAGAGCGCCCTCGCAACTCATCACCACGAGGCCCAGCCGGTTGTCGGTCTCCAGCATCCGCCGCCGCACGTCCGCGAGCCCCGCAAGGCCCGACTCGTCCCCGCACAGCGCGGCGAGCCCCTGGCCGTACGCCTCGGCGAACTGCGCGACCTCCTCGTCGCCCGCACGCTCCGCGCACTCCCGCGCGAGCGCCATGCGCTCGACGGCCGTCGCGAGATCCGCGGTCCAGACGCCGAAGGCACCGGTCACCAGCAGCCCCCACGCCCGCGCCGAACAGTCCTCGGGGACGCGCTCCAGCCCCTTCTCGATCCAGTACGCGCCTTCGGAGAGCGTCCCCGAGGCCCGCCAGTGCGGCCACAGCCGCGCCGCGAGGCGGAGCCCCTCCCGCTCCCGCCCCTGTGTCTCGTACGCGTACTCAAGGGCGGCCCGCAACCCGGCCGCCTCGGCGCGGACGGCTCGGTGCAGCTCCGGCTGGGCGGCGGTCAGGAACCCCTCCTCGAAGCGCCGCCCCATGTCCCGGTAGTACGCGAAGTGCCGCGCCCGCAGCGCCGCGCCCCCGTCGCCCTCCACCTCGCCGAGCCGCTCGGCCCCGTACTCCCGGAGGGTGTCGAGCAGCCGGTAACGGTTCCCGGCCTCCCCGAGCCGCTGCACCACCGACTTGTCGACGAGCCCGATCAACTGCCCGAGGACCTCCCCGACGGGCAGCGCCTCGTCCCCGCACACCTGCTCGGCCGCCGCCAGCTCGAAGGACCCGGCGAAGACCGAGAGCCGGGCCCACAGCACCTGCTCGTCAGGCGTGCACAGCTCATGGGACCAGTCGATGGCGGTACGCAACGTCTGATGCCGCGACAGAGCGGTGCGCCGCCCCCCGGTGAGCACTTGGAAACGATCGTCGAGCCGCGCCACGAGCTCCTCGACGGAAACGACCCGCAACCGCACCGCGGCAAGCTCCAGAGCGAGCGGAATGCAGTCGAGCCGATGCACCAGGTCCACCAGCCGCTCCCGGTTGGCGTCGCTCACCCGGAACCCGGGCACGACCCCGGCGGCCCGCTGCGCGAACAACTCCACCGCGTCGTCCGGCGCGAGCGGCGACACGGGACAGCAGTGCTCCCCCGGCACGTCCAGCGGCTGCCGGCTGGTCGCGAGCACACACACGTCGGCGGCCTCGCGCAGCAGGATGTCGGAGAGCATCGCGCACGCGTCGACGAGGTGCTCACAGGTGTCGAGGACGATGAGCAGCCGCCGCCCCTGCAGATGCGCCACGACCGCGTCGAGCGGCTCCATCCCGGACTGCTCCGGCAGTTCGAGGACCGCCGCGAGCGTGGCGGGGATCAACTCCGGGTCCCGCAAGGCCGAGAGCTCGGCCAGCCACACCCCGTCAGGAAACCGCTCCCCGAGCCCGGCGGCCGCCCGCAGCGCGGTACGGCTCTTGCCGACGCCTCCCGGCCCGACCAGCGTGACGAGCCGCGCGTACGCGAACGCCGCCTGCACCTGCGCCAGTTCGTCCACCCGCCCGACGAACGAGGTCAACTCGGCGGGCAGTTGCCCGCCCCGCCGCTGCCCGAAGCCGAAACCCATCGCGATACCGCCCCCGCCACGTCGTCCCGAGGATCCGGACCTCAGCGTACGCAGAACGACGCGGAGCGTGAACGGAATCACCGCAACCGCCCTCAGGCGACGAGCCGCTCTGCCTCCTCGACAGCCTCCGCCAGACTGTCGACGACGGGCACCCCGGCGAGCTCCAGACTCGCCCGGCTGTGCGAGCCACCGGTGTAGAGCACGGCCCGCGCCCCCACGTGGGCCGCGGCGACGGCGTCGTCGACGGCGTCCCCGATGACGACGACCCGATCGACGTCGAGCCGCTCCTCGAAGGCGTCGAGGTGCCGCACCATCCGCTCGGCCTTACCGGCGTGCGACTCGTCGGTGCGGCCGTCGATGCGCACGAAGTACTCGTGGATTCCGTGCCGGCGCACGAAAGGGATCAGCCGGTCGTGCGGGGCGAGCGACAACAAGGACTGCGTACGCCCCTCGTCCCGCCGTGCGGCGAGCAGCTCGGCGGCCCCTTCGGCCAGCCCGCAGGCCTCCGCCCGCGCCCAGTAGTGCTTGTGGAAGACGGCGTCCATGACCCGCCACTCGGCATCGGTGGGAAGCCGCCCCATCAGCCGCTCGTAGAACCGCGGAATCGGCACGCAGTACAGCTCGCGATACCGCTCCAACGTGATCGCTTCGAGCCCGAGCTCCGCGAAGGACGCGTTCGTCGCCTCGATCACCGCATGGATGTCATGCAGCAACGTCCCGTTCCAGTCCCACACGATATGCGCCCCGCGCACCGACTTCCCCATGCGGAAAATCTACCCGCCCCGACCCGCGACCGACCGCGAGCGCCCAGACCGGGGGCAAGGCCCCACCGGCCCGCAGCCGCGAGCGCTCGCGAGGGGACGTGGGGGTATGTGCGAACGGAGCACCGAGCACACTGTGGCGTCTTTGGACTTGAGGCGCGGCGCAGGGATGGCGAGTACGCACATACCCCCGCGGCCCCGCCCCACAGACGGGCACAAGGCGCAAACCCGCACAAGGCGCCCCGCCAGAAAAGTCAGCGGATCAGCTCGGGGATCTCCTGCGTGGCGAACCAGAGCAGCTCATGGTCCTCGACCCCGTCCACCACGAACCGCGCGTCGTCGTCACCCTGGTCCGCCGCCCCCAAGGCCTCGACAGCAGCCCGTACGTCCGCCTCCGCGTCCCCCGCGTCCACGTGCACGGCCGCCACCTTCCCCAGCGGCAGCGCCCCGCCGATCCGCACCTCGCCGAGCGCCCCCTGATCGAGCCCCCGGTCGGGATCGGCGACGGCGGCCCCGTCCGGCACGTCCGCCGCGAGGACGACCCGGCGCCGCGCGGCCCCGGAGTCCACCGCGACCATCCGCAGCGACGCCATCGCCGCCCGGTTCAGCGCCGCGTACTCGAGCTCCTCGATGTCGTCCGAGACGTACCACTCCCGCAGGGCGGGCGTGACGGCATAGGCGACGAGCGGCCCGGGCCCCAGCTCCCCCGCCTTGTACGCCTCGGCGAGCCGGGGCAGGGTCACGGGAACGTAGACGCGCATGGGGCTGACCGCTTTCATCCGTGTCCGCGGCACGCGGACTTCGTGGTCGTGGAGAGACCTTCAGGATACGTGCGGGAGCCCCCCATATACGTGCGGGAGTCCCCCATCGAGCTCCCCCCACGACCCCCGCAGCGGTCAACACCCGTACGACATCTCACCCACCACACCCCCGCCGCCCCACCGCTCCCGAGCCCCCGCACCCCCCTGATAGGTGAACCCGAGAGCGACCCCCCGCACCCCCTCAGCCCTCTTGCCCCGCCCGCCTCCGCCCCCGTACAAGATCCCCACCAGGAAGTTACTCCCCGGTACCGAGCACGAGCCGGACCCCCGCACGCACCCTCAGGCGAACAAGAGAGGCACCCCATGCACAAGGTGATGACGAGGCCCCGCCCCCGCCCGGCAGCCACCCGGCCACCCGCGAGCCGCCCGCCCACGGGCCGCCCGCCGACCCGGAGGGACTCCCGCCGTCCCTCGAACCGCGAACGCCCGCCCGGCACGATCCCCGCCCAGCCACCCCCGCACCCCACCGAGGTCTTCGCGGAACGCCTGCTCCTGGTCCTCAGCGGCCAGCGCCCGATGCACTGGGTGGCCCGGCACATCGCCAACACGGCCTTCGACGACTTGGCCCGCCTGGCGGAGCTCAGGCCGCTCTGCGCGGGCGGCCACCGCCCCACGATCCACCGGATCGGCCACTACCAGCCGCACCCCGAGACGTACGAGGTCTTCGCCCGCGTCGCGACGGGCCCGAGGCTGCGCGCGCTGGCGTTCCGCCTGACGCTGGGAGCGGACCGCAGGTGGCGCTGCACGGCAGTCGAAACAGACCCACGCCCCTGAGACGCGCCCCCTCCCCCTCTCCCCGCCCACGACGAAGGGGCCGGACAGAAGCCCGGCCCCTCACGACATCACTCAAAGCAACAAACGCTGCTGCGGCCTACTTCTTGCGCCGCCGCCCGCCCTTCTGGGCCTTGCGCCGCTCCGCACGGGTCATCCCGTCCGCCTCGGACCGGACCTCGGAGCCGTCCGTGGTGAAGTCGCCCTCGTCGACCCCGCCCTCGGCGTTCGGCGCCTGGAAGTGCAGGCGGTCGGGCCGCTGCGGCGCCTCGAGGCCCTTGGCGTGGATCTCCGGCCGCGAGGTTCCGGCGCCCGCGGGCACCGCGTCCTGCACGCCGTCCTTCGTCAGCGAAGGCGTCGCGTCCGAGACGGGGACTTCCTCGACCTGCTGCTCGACCTGGACCTCCAGGTTGAACAGGTAGCCGACGGACTCCTCCTTGATGCCGTCCATCATGGCGTTGAACATGTCGAAGCCCTCGCGCTGGTACTCGACCAGCGGGTCCTTCTGCGCCATGGCACGGAGGCCGATGCCCTCCTGGAGGTAGTCCATCTCGTAGAGGTGCTCGCGCCACTTGCGGTCCAGGACCGACAGGACGACACGCCGCTCCAGCTCACGCATGATGTCGGAGCCGAGCTGCGCCTCACGGGCCGCGTACTGCTCGTGGATGTCGTCCTTGATGGCCTCGGAGATGAACTCGGCGGTGAGGCCCGCGCGGTCGCCCGCGGCCTCCTCCAGCTCCTCGACGGTGACCTTGACGGGGTAGAGCTGCTTGAAGGCGCCCCACAGCCGGTCCAGGTCCCACTCCTCGGCGAAGCCCTCGGCGGTCTCGGCGGCGATGTACGCGTCGATCGTGTCGTCCATGAAGTGCGTGATCTGGTCCTGCAGATCCTCGCCCTCCAGGACGCGGCGGCGCTCTCCGTAGATGACCTCGCGCTGCCGGTTGAGGACCTCGTCGTACTTGAGGACGTTCTTCCGGGTCTCGAAGTTCTGCTGCTCCACCTGGGACTGCGCGGAGGCGATCGCGCGGGTCACCATCTTGTTCTCGATGGGCACGTCGTCCGGCACATTGGCCATGGACATCACGCGCTCGACCATCTGCGCCTTGAAGAGGCGCATCAGGTCGTCACCGAGCGACAGGTAGAAGCGGGACTCGCCGGGGTCGCCCTGACGGCCGGAACGACCACGCAGCTGGTTGTCGATACGGCGCGACTCGTGCCGCTCAGTGCCCAGCACGTAGAGGCCGCCGAGCTCCTTGACCTCTTCGAACTCGGCCTTGACGGCCCGCTCGGCCTTCTCCATGGCGGCGGGCAGCGCGGCGGCCCACTCCTCGGCGTGCTCGACGGGGTCGAGGCCGCGCTGGCGCAGCTCCGCCTCGGCGAGGTCGTCGGGGTTGCCGCCGAGCTTGATGTCCGTACCACGGCCGGCCATGTTCGTGGCGACGGTCACGGCGCCCTTGCGGCCGGCCTGGGCGACGATGGTCGCCTCACGGTCGTGCTGCTTGGCGTTCAGCACCTCGTGCTGGATCCCGCGCTTGGACAGCTGCTGGGAGAGGTACTCCGACTTCTCGACGGAGGTCGTGCCGACCAGGATCGGCTGACCCTTCTCGTGCTTCTCGGCGATGTCGTCGACGACGGCGGCGAACTTCGCGACCTCGGTGCGGTAGATCAGGTCGGACTGGTCGGCGCGGACCATCGGCCGGTTCGTCGGGATCGGCACGACGCCCAGCTTGTAGATCTGGTGGAACTCGGCGGCCTCGGTCATGGCCGTACCGGTCATGCCGGAGAGGCCGCTGTCGTAGCCCTCGCGCTTGTAGAGGCGGAAGAAGTTCTGGAGGGTGATGGTCGCAAGGGTCTGGTTCTCGTCCTTGATGTCCACCCCTTCCTTCGCCTCGATCGCCTGGTGCATGCCCTCGTTGTAGCGGCGCCCGGCGAGGATACGGCCGGTGTGCTCGTCGACGATCATGACTTCGCCGTCGATGACGACGTAGTCCTTGTCCTTCTTGAAGAGTTCCTTGGCCTTGATGGCGTTGTTCAGGTAACCCACCAGCGGCGTGTTCACCGACTCGTAGAGGTTGTCGATGCCCAGCCAGTCCTCGACCTTGGCGACACCGGACTCGTGGATGGCGACGGTGCGCTTCTTCTCGTCGACCTCGTAGTCCCCGGTCTCCTCGATGCCCTTGAGCTGGTTGCCGGGCTCACCCTTGGTGAGGCGCGTGACCAGCTTGGCGAAGTCGCCGTACCACTTGGTGGCCTGGTCGGCGGGGCCGGAGATGATCAGCGGCGTACGGGCCTCGTCGACGAGGATCGAGTCGACCTCGTCGACGATCGCGAAGTTGTGGCCGCGCTGCACCAGCTCGTCCTTCGACCACGCCATGTTGTCGCGCAGGTAGTCGAAGCCGAATTCGTTGTTCGTGCCGTAGGTGATGTCGCAGTTGTACTGCTCGCGGCGCTGGGCCGGCGTCATGTTGGCCAGGATGCAGCCGACGGTCAGGCCCAGGAACTTGTGGACGCGACCCATCATCTCGGAGTCGCGCTCGGCCAGGTAGTCGTTGACCGTGATCAGGTGGACGCCCTTGCCGGAGAGGGCGTTCAGATAAGCGGGCAGGGTGCCGACGAGGGTCTTGCCCTCACCGGTCTTCATCTCCGCGACGTAGCCCATGTGCAGCGCGGCGCCGCCCATCATCTGGACGTCGTAGTGGCGCTGGCCCAGGACGCGCTTGGCGGCCTCGCGGACCGTCGCGAAGGCCTCGGGAAGGAGGTCGTCGAGCGACTCGCCGTCGGCGTATCGCTCCTTGTACTCCTGGGTCAGCGCGCGCAGCTCGGCGTCGGAGAGGCTGACGAAGTCCTCTTCGATGGAGTTGACCTGGTCCGCGATGCGGTGCAGCTTGCGCAGGATCTTGCCTTCGCCTGCACGCATGATCTTCGAGAGGACGGACACGGGGGTTGGTCTCCTTGCCGGTCGGGCCTGGCATGGTCGGTTTTACTCGTCGGGCACCGGCCATCGTATGCGAGGACCGGGCCGCGCCGGGAGGTGTGCCATGAGGTCAACGGACGAGGGGCGCCGAAGGTGCCGGGTCGCGCCCCCGAGTGCCCCGCGAGAGGTGATCGCGAAGGGCGGGCGAAAAGTACTGGCTCCCGGGACGGCGCCCCCTCATCATCGCTTGATGGAGCCCGTCACTCTCACCACCGAACGTCTGTTCCTGCGTGTCTTCACACCCGAGGACATCGATGAGACCCACGCGGCCTGCCAGGACCCGGACATCCAGCGCTGGACCACCATTCCCTCGCCGTACGCGCGCGTGGACGCCGAGGACTTCGTGCACGCCATGGTCCCCGCAGGCTGGCGCAACGACACGGAATACACCTTCGCCGTACGTCCCCGTGAAGGCGGCCCCCTGCTCGCCGCCGCCAGCCTGCACCACCCGCGCTCGGGCACCTGGGAGATCGGCTACTGGACGGCCAAGGAGCACCGGGGCCGCGGCTATATGCGGGAGGCCGTGCTCGCCCTCGCCCGCTGGGCCTTCACCGACCTGCGCTGCACCCGCCTGGAGTGGCGCGCGGAGGTCGGCAACACCGGCTCGCGGGCGGTCGTGGAGAAGGCCGGCTTCACCGTGGAGGGCGTCCACCGCGCGGGCATGCTCAACAAGGAGACGCTCCGTGACTGCTGGGTCGGCTCCCTGCTCCCCTCGGACCTCGGCATGCCGTCACCGCACCCGTACCTGCCCGCGAGGGCGTGAGCCCCCTCCGCGACGGGCCCTGCGCCGACCGGGCCCGCCCCAATGTCAGTGCCGCCGCCTATCGTTCGGACCATGACGAGCCTGCCGAGCCCCGCCATCGAACTCTCCGCCGACGAGGCACGCCGCATGGTCCTGCGCGCGCAGGGCTTCCTGGGAGCCCCCGACCGCAGGTCCGGGGTCCGGGGCGTGCTGCGCCACCTGGGCGCGGTCCAGCTCGACACGATCTCGGTCCTGGCCCGCTCGCACGAACTCATTCCGTACGCACGCCTGGGCGCCGTAGGCCGCGACACCGTGGAAGCGGCGTACTGGACGGACACGCACGCTTTCGAGTACTGGTCGCACGCCGCCTGCATCCTCCCCATCGAGGAGTGGCCGCACTTCGCCTTCCGCCGCCGCGCCTACCGCGCCCGCCCGCAGTGGCACCACGACCTGCCCGCCGGGGCGTACGACCAGGTCATCAAGCAGCTCCGCGCCGAAGGCCCGCTCACCGCGACGGAGTTGGGCGGCGCGAAGAACAAGGGCGAGTGGTGGGACTGGTCCGAGTCGAAGATCGCCGTCGAGCGGGCGCTGATGTACGGCGAGGTGGTGTGCACCGAGCGCCGCTCCTGGAAGCGGGTGTACGACCTGGCGGAGCGCGCCGTCCCGGATGCCCTGCTCCACGACGACCTGGACGACACGGAGTGTCTGCGCCGCCTGGTCCGGCTGGCCGGTGAGGCGCTGGGCGTCGGCACGCGCGCGGACATCGCCGACTACCACCGGCTCAAGGGCGAGCAGTTCGACGCCGTGGTCGCGGACTCGGGTCTGGTGCCGGTGACGGTCCAGGGCTGGGCCAAGCCGGCCTGGGCCGACCCGAAGGCCCTGGAGACGACGCCCCGCGGTCGGCACCGCACCACGCTCCTGTCGCCCTTCGACTCACTGATCTGGGAGCGGGCGCGCACCGAGCGGATCTTCGGGTTCACGCACCGCCTGGAGGCGTATGTGCCCAAGCCGAAGCGGATCCACGGCTATTTCGCCATGCCGCTGCTCGCGGGCGGCAGGCTCCTCGGCCGGGTCGACCCCGCGCGCGAGGGCAGCACCCTGGTCGCCAGGCAGGTGGCGCTCGACACCCCGAAGGCGGTGGCCCCGATGGCGCAGGCGCTGCTTGAGGCGGCGTCCTGGGTCGGCTGCGACGCGGTGCGGGTGGAGCGGGTGAACCGCCCCGAGCTCACCGCCGAGCTGGTGCGGGCCCTCACCTGATCTCGAGGATCTTCTCCCGCATCGCGTAGACGACGGCCTCCATCCTGGAGTGCAGCTGCAGCTTCTCCAGGATGTTGCGCACGTGGTTCTTCACGGTGTTCTCCGAGATGAACAACTCCTTGGCGATGTCACGGTTGTTCATGCCGGTGGCGACGAGCTTGAGCACTTCGAGCTCCCGGTCGGTCAGCCGGGGCGCGGGGACGAGCCGCCGCTCGTCGGTGCGCTGGATCATCGACTTGAACTCGGTGAGCAGCTTGGACGCCATCGACGGGCTGATCTGCGACTGCCCGTCCGCCACCGCGCGGATGGCCGTCGCCACCTCGTCCGTGGAGATCTCCTTGAGGAGATAGCCGGTGGCGCCCGCCTTGATGGCGTCGTAGAGGTCGGCTTCCTCGTCGCTGATCGTCAGCATGATGATCTTGGCGCTGGGCGCCACCTCCTTGATGGAGGTGCACGCCTCGATGCCGCCCCGCTTCGGCATGCGTACGTCCATGAGCACGATGTCGGGCAGCAGATCGGCGGCCTTGTCCACCGCCTCCGCGCCGTCGCCCGCCTCTCCGACGACCTGGATGTCCTCCTCGGCGGCGAGGACGATCTCCAGGCCGCGGCGGAAGAGGGCGTGGTCATCCACCACAAGGACCCGGATGGGCTCCTTGCGTGGGGCGCCCGCGTCCGTGCCGATGCCGTCGCCGGCACCCTGGTGACGCATCGGTCCGAAGCTGTCCGCCATCGTTCCTCCCCCATGAAGGCCGCGGCCTGTTGTGCTTCTGCTGCGCCAACCCCAGGCGGCAGCACACCGGTTGACCGGCTCGCCCATGATTTCATGCCCGGCGCCGGTGCGGTGCGCGCACTGGGCGCACGGTGGTGCCCCTGGGGGCGCACAGGCGCTCCAGGGGCACCACCTCGGCTGTCATGGGGCGGTCGTCAGCCGCCGAGGGCTCCGCCTCCGCCGCCCGTCTCCGCCTTGGCCACCATGGGGTCGGTGTTGAGGCGGATGACGCCGTAGTCGTAGGCGTGCCGTCGGTAGACGACGCTGGGTTCCTTGGTCTCGGAGTCGACGAACAGGTAGAAGTCGTGTCCGACCAGTTCCATCTCGTAGAGCGCCTGGTCGAGTGACATGGGTGCCGCGACGTGCGTCTTCTCGCGGACCACGAGGGGACCTTCACCCTGGATCTCCAGGGAGCCGATCTTCTTGACCGGTACGCCGTCCGGCTCTTCGTCGCGCGCGAGGGTGCCGTCTCCGTTGAGCGTCGCCGCGTCCGGGACGCGCTCGGCGACTTCGGCGGCCGAAAGCCTGCCGTTGCCGCGCCGGTTGTGGCGCTTCTCGTGCTGCTTGCGCAGGCTGGCGTCGAGCTTGGCCGTCGCCAGGTCCAGCGCCGCATACGGATCTGCGGCCGAGGCTTCCGCGCGGATCACGGGTCCACGCCCGCGGAGCGTGATCTCCACACGGTCGGAACGGTCGGCCTGACGCGGGTTGGTTTCCTTGGACACCTCGACGTCGAGGCTGATCACCTTGCCGTCGAGCTTCTGGATCTTGTCCAGCTTCAGCTTCTCGGCCACGTGCTTGCGGAACCGCTCGGGCACCTCGGTCTTGCGGCCCTTGACGACGATGTCCACGCAGAACTCCGTTCCCGGATCGCTCCGCTTCGGATGCGGAGCATCTCCCTTTTGCACCAGACCCCGGTGACTCCCGGGGCCTCGGACTCGGTGACTTCCACCTCCTCCTCCCCCGTGGGCAAGATCTCCACCCCACCGGCCCGGGTGATTGCGAAAACCGCAGACCAGCACGGACCGGTATTCCGATATGCGAGGGACGGCGTCCGCCATTCCTCACAACCGAACATATCTCGCCCGGACGGATGTCGTCACCCTCTACTGCGGCGTACCTCCATTCAGGTGTAACGACCCTCTCATCACCTGCAACGATGCAAGTTCTCAGTCAGTTCCGGTTTATTTCGAAAGAATCCGGCGACGCGGCGACAACGGCGGCGTCGACCGTGTTCTCGCAGCCCAATACCGACCTTCGTACAACCCCCGTTCCCGGTTCTCGTACGCCCTCCGCTCCGGCGTTCTCTTCCGTGCGCAGGGCACGTAATGCGCGGGCGGCCTCCGCCAATGAGGCGCCGGTCGTCATCAGGTCGTCGACGACCACGATCCGGCCACCGCCCGCCAGCAGCCGGCCGCCCCCTGCGGTCACCTTCAGGGCGCCCGCCAGATTGGCCTGCCGCTGCCGGGAGTCGAGCCCCGACTGGTCGGCCACCGCACGCCGCTGCCGCAGCACCGCGAGCACCCGCGCCGGGATTCCCGCCCGCCGCAGCTCACCCGCCGCGGCAAGGGCGATCCGCCGCACCGAGTCGTGCCCGCGGGCCCGCACAGCGGCCCGCGCGGACGGCACAGGCACGAGGGACAACGGCGGCATCACACGCCCCTGTGGACCATCCTGTGTGCCGCTTACCCACGTTCGCGCCCCGCTATCACCGCGGGCCCCGGATTCGCCCGGCAGACCGCCACACACGGCCTCGCGCTCGGAATGGCCCCGCAAGCCTGCGCACACGGCTCCGGCGAGCGCCGCCCCCAGTGGCGCGGCGAGCCCCAGGGCGCCCCGCTCCTTGTGCGCGAGCAGCACGGCCCGGACGGCGTCCTCGTACGGCGCGGCGGCGTGCACCACGGGCAGCCCGGGCGGCTCGGGCTCAGGCCGCACCCGGCGCGGCGCGGTCCCGCACAGGGCGGCACGGCACTCGTCGCAGAGCGCCGCCCGGGGCTCCCCGCAGCCTCCGCACTCGGCCGGCAGCACCAGGTCGGTGAGGTCCTGCCACCACCCCCGCATGCCCCCACTGTGCCAAGCCGCCCACCGCCCGGCCACCCCTGTGGACAACCCCCTGTGGACAACCGCCCGCCGATGACGACACGTCCGTCGAGGGCCGCACCGGAGTCAGCCGAGTCAGCCCGGATAGACCGGCGCCAGCCCTTCCTTCACGACCGTCTGCCACTGCGAACCCGTCGGCAGCCGCACGATCCCGTCGTCCGAGTGGGCCACCAGCGGCTGCCGCTCGTCCTCGGACGCCGCGATCTCCTTGACGCCGGTCAGGCCGGGCAGCGCGGTGCCCGGCAGCACCGAGCCGTCGCACTGGACGTACCGGATCTGCTGCACGCCACCGGTCTCCCTGCCGACCACCACGAGGCGGCTCCCGCCCGCCCACGACATGGCCGTGACCTCTTCCATCCGCGGCGCCGCCGGAGTGGGGTCGAGGACCGAGATCTCGGGCCGCTCCCCCTTGCCGACGCCCCGCTCGGCCCGGCCGATCCACAGGGACTGCTTGCCGTCCTTCTCCACGAGGAAGGCGATGCGGACGCCGTCGGCCGACACGCGCACCTCCTGGATGCGCCCGTCCAGCGCGGGCACCTCGACCTCGACCGGCTTGCCCACGCCCTGGTCGAGCCAGAGCAGCCGCGGCCGCTTCGGATCACGGTCGGCCACCCACAGATTGCCCCGGCCGTCCCAACTGGGCGTGGAGAGGCGGTCCTCCTCCGACTTCGCCTTGCTGCGCAGCTCCGCCTTGCCGAGCGGGTCGTCCGAGAGCAGCGACCCCGTGTACAGCGACTTGCCGTCGAGCGACACTCCGGCCGCACGCTGCTCGTCCCGCGAGACCGCCGCCGAGCGCAACGGCTGGTCGCCGGTGCCGAGGACACCCGTCACCGGCTCCGGATCCGCCGCGCTCCCGGAGTTGGCGGACATCCGGACCAGCCGGTGCTCCTCGTCGACGAAGTACTGGTAGTCGGGGCGGTCCGCACTGCGGTGTGCCGCGACGGTCTCGGCACGCTCCTGGCTCAGCACACACAGCATCGAGCCGTTGGAACGCTGCAGCGTCACCTGCTCGACCCCCGAAGGCGTCAAGTCCTGCAAGGTGAAGAGCAGTTGCGCCGCCATCTCCTTGCACTTGGTCTGCCCGGCGCCGTCCGAGCGGCTGTTCAGCTGCACGGTCAGCCTGTTCTGGTCGTCCAGCGTCAGCGACTTCTCGGGGTCCTTGAGCTCCGTACCGCTGGGGAAGCTCGAGAGCACCACCGGGCGCAGCCAGTTGGTCGGCCCCTTGAGCAGTGTCTTCACCGTCTGCGTCAGCGGGTCGATGCGCTGCCGGATGTAGACGGGGTCCGCGACGAGCCCCGTCCGGCCGCTCACGCCGGCACCGGTGGGCCCGGCGAAGTAGTACTTGTTGACGGGCCGGTAGATCCGCTGGAAGTCCGATTCGCCGAGCACCACGCCCGGCGGCGGCTGGTCGATGCGCCACTCGTTCCCACCCGGGCCGCCGTTCTGGCTGAGGTGCACGGACTGGCTGTACGCCCCGTCCTCGGGGCGGTAGGCGTGCTGTTCGTCGACCCTCGCGACCTGGTGACCGGTCAGGGAGTAGCGGCGGCTGCCCTCTCCCTCGTTGCCCGCGTTGCCCGCGTCGGTGTTGGGGCCGTCGGCGAGCACCGTCGTGGACTCCTCCGGGTTCCACTCCCGCGAAGCCTTCTTCGTCAGGTACTTGCGCGCCATCGCGAACTGCGGGTCATCGCTGGTCAGCGCCTCCAGAAAGCCCTGGACGATCTCGATGGGCCGGGCACCCTCGCGCGGCGGCATGGCGTAGACACGGACCTGCGACTGCGAGTCCGGACGCTGCGAGGCGTCTACGGACTTCAGATTCCCGCTGTCCGGCATCGAGGCGCACCCGGCGAGGAGTGCGCCGCAGCTGCCCAGCAGGAGTCCGGTGCGCAGGGGACGCCTGCGGCCCGCACGGCGGCCGCGCCCGTCGGGATCAGCGCCCACGAGTGTTCTCCTCTTCCCTGTCCGCCTGCCCGGCGCCGTCACCACTCGGGCGACTGGACTCACTCGCACCACTGGCCTCACGTGCACCGCTCGGGCCACTTGGACCGCTCCGGCCACTCGGGCCACTCGGGCCGCTCGGGCCGCTCGGGTCACCGGCGCCACCCACGCCACCCGGGTCGCTCACGCCACCCGCACCACTCGGACCACTCTGACCGCTCGCACCACTCGGACCGCTCTGTCCGCTCTGGCCGCCGGCCCCACCCTGCGGCTCGTCGTCCATCTGCCGACGCGCCACGACCCGCGCCCCGCTGCCGGGCAACGCCGTCGGGTCCACGGGCCCGGTGTGCATCAGCCGCGGCGCTATGGGCCCCTTCGCCGGCACGGGCGGCGGAACCCGCTCGGACGTCGCCGAGGACGCCTGCGCGGAGGACTGCGCGGACGACTGCGCGGGAACCGTGGCCAGCTTGTTCCCGCCCCCGAGGGGCAGCCCCGCGTCGTTCAGCCCGCGGTGGCGCCGCGAATCGTCGGGCTCCAGCGGTATCGGCGAGCCCCGCAACGGCTCGTCCGCCGTCCTCGGCAACGTAAGCCTGAACTGCGAGCCACCGCCCGGCTCGCCCCACGCCTGCAACCAGCCGCCGTGCAGCCGCGCGTCCTCCAGGGCGATGGAGAGGCCGAGGCCCGTACCACCCGTCGTACGCGCGCGTGCCGGGTCCGCCCGCCAGAAACGGCTGAAGACCCGGGTCGCCTCGCCCGGCTTGAGTCCCACTCCGTAGTCCCGCACCGCGACGGCGACCGCGCCGCCCGCGGCGGCGAGCCGCACCACGACGTCCTTGCCCTCACCGTGCTCCACGGCGTTGACGACGAGATTGCGCAGCACGCGCTCCACCCGCCGCGCGTCGGCCTCGGCGACCACCGGCTGCTGGTCCCCCACGACCCGTATGTGGGTGCCCTTGCGCTCGGCGAGCGGCTCCGCGCCGCCGACGACCCGGCGGACGACCTCACGGAGATCTATCGCCTCGGCCTCCAGCGCGGCCGCCCCCGCGTCGAACCTGCTGATCTCCAGCAGATCCGCGAGCAGCGACTCGAACCGGTCCAGCTGGTCGGCGAGCAACTCCGCCGACCGCGCGGTCACCGGATCGAAGTCCACCCGCGCCTCGTGGATGACGTCGGCGGCCATCCGTACCGTCGTCAGCGGCGTACGCAACTCGTGCGACACGTCGGACACGAACCGCCGCTGCATCCGCGACAGCTCCTCCAGCTGCTGGATCTTCAGCTGCAGGTTCTGCGCCATCTTGTTGAAGGCCTCACCGAGCCGCGCGATGTCGTCCTCTCCGGTGACCTTCATACGTTCCTGAAGGCGCCCGGCGGACAGCCGCTCGGCGATGCCCGCGGCCATGCGGACGGGCGTGACGACCTGGCGCACCACCAGCCAGGCGATGGCGCCCAGGAGCACCACGACGAAGAGCCCGGCGGTCGCGAGAGTCGTCCTGACCAGGTTCAGCGACTCCTCCTCCTGCGTCAGCGGGAAGAGGTAGTACAGCTGGTACGGATCGCCGTTGAGGTCGTTCAGCCGCTTGCCGATCACCAACGCGGACTGCGGCTCACGGCCGTCGTCGTACACGACGCGCGTATTGGCCTGGTAGACGCCGGTGCCGTCGTCGACCTGGCGGCGCAGCTCCTCGGGCACGCTCAGTATCGGCTCCACGCCGCCCGAGGCCCGCGACCCGCGCACACTGCCGGAGTCGCCGGCGGATGTGGGGCTCAGCGTCACCACCGCGAAGGCGTTCTGCCCACCGCTGGAGAGCTGCTCGACGAGGTCGGACATCCACACGGCGGCGTTACGCCCGTCAACCGTGCTGCCGTCCTGGCCCTGGCCCTGCCCGGTGCTCTGCCGCGCCGCGTTGACGCTGTCCTGCGCGGCGCGGAAGCCACCGTCGGCCTGGCTCTGTGACGCCTTCACCTTGGCCTTGAGCAGGCCGTTGTTCACGGAGCTCATGACGGCGAAGCCGAGCATGAGCACCACGCCGAGCGACATCAGCAGGGTCGTGACGACGACCTTCAGCTGGATGTTGCGCCGCCACAGCCGCACGGCGGGCAGCAGCGGACGGCGCACCCAGCGCACGAAGAGCCGGAGCACAGGACTGCCCTGCACCCCGCCCTGCAGCAGCAGCCCGCCGTCGACGAGCCGCCCGAACCGGGACGCGCGACGCGCCGGGCCAGTCCGCCCCGAGCGAGCCCCCGGACCCCCGGGCGCCGAGGTGGAACTGTCCCGGGTCACGTCAGCTCGGTCCGGCCTTGTAACCGACGCCACGGACGGTCACCACGATCTCCGGCCGCTCGGGATCCCGCTCGACCTTGGACCGCAGCCGCTGGACGTGCACGTTCACCAGGCGGGTGTCCGCCGCGTGCCGGTAGCCCCAGACCTGCTCCAGGAGCACCTCACGCGTGAACACCTGCCACGGCTTGCGCGCCAGCGCGACCAGCAGGTCGAACTCCAGCGGCGTCAGCGCGATCGACTGCCCGTCCCGCTTCACGGAGTGTCCGGCCACGTCGATGACCAGGTCACCGATGGCCAGCTGCTCCGGCGCGGGCTCCTCCGACCTCCGCAGCCGCGCCCGGATCCGGGCCACGAGCTCCTTCGGCTTGAACGGCTTGACGATGTAGTCATCGGCCCCGGACTCCAGGCCGACCACCACATCCACCGTGTCGCTCTTGGCCGTGAGCATGACGATCGGCACCCCGGACTCCGCCCTGATCAGGCGGCACACCTCGATGCCATCACGCCCCGGCAACATCAAATCGAGCAGTACAAGATCCGGCTTTGCCTCCCTGAAAGCGGCCAGCGCCTTGTCGCCATCAGCTACGAACGACGGCTCAAAACCTTCACCACGCAGCACAATCCCGAGCATCTCGGCCAGTGCGGTGTCGTCGTCGACGACAAGGACTCGTCCCTTCATGCCTGACATCATCCCATTAGCTAATCGTTACCTGGCGTGACCTGGCACACAGCTCGGCAAGGCCCTCTGCTGTCACAGGTGACAGAACGCCCTCTTCCGTGACGATCGCCGTCACCAACTCGGGCGGCGTCACGTCGAACGCGGGGTTGTACGCCTGGGTCCCCAGGGGTGCCACCGGAATCCCACCTCCCGCTTCCATCCCGACCACCGGCACATGCGGCGCGGTGACCTCCGTCACTTCATGCCCCGCCCGCTGCTCCACCTCGATGGACGCCCCGTCCGGAGTCTCCGGGTCCACGGTCGTCACCGGCGCCACCACGATGAACGGCACATGGTGGTATCGAGCCAGCACGGCGAGCGGATAGCTCCCCACCTTGTTCGCCACCGAACCGTCGGCCGCGATCCGGTCGGCACCGATCAGCACGGCATCCACCTCACCCGCCGCGAACAGCGAACCCGCCGCACTGTCCGTGAGCAATGTGTACGCCATTCCGTTCCGCGCCGCCTCATACGCGGTGAGCCTGGCCCCCTGCAGCAGCGGCCGCGTCTCGTCCACCCACAGCCTGCGCAGGCTCCCCTCCCGGTGCGCCTTGAGCGCCACCGCGAACGCCGTGCCCTCCCCTCCGGAGACCAGCGCCCCCGTGTTGCAGTGCGTCAGGATCCGGTGCCCGCCACCGGGCAGCAGCTCGTCGAGCAGCGCCAGGCCGTGCGCCGCCATCCTGGAGCTCGCCTCGGCGTCCTCGGCGTGCAGCGCCCGCGCCGCGTCGAGCGCGGCACCCGCGGCCTGCCGGGCATCGGCCCCGCCCGCGACCGCGGAACGATACGCGGCCTGGGCCCGGCGCACTCCGTACGCGAGGTTCACCGCGGTGGGCCGCGCCCCCGCCAGCGAGCCCGCCGCCTCGTCCACGTCGAAGCCCCGGGCCGCGGCCAGCGCGACGCCGTACGCCCCCGCGATGCCCAGCAGGGGCGCCCCTCGTACCGCGAGCGTCCTGATCGCCTCCACCAGGGCGGGTGCGTCGGTGCACACCAGCTCGCTCTCCTCGCCCGGCAGCCGGGTCTGGTCGAGGACGACCAGTACTGGGCCTTCGGGTGGCTCGTCCCAGCGGATCGCGGGAACCCTGGAGATCTCGGTCGGCCGTATGTCCTCGCCGGATTGCGCGTACTGATCAGCCATCCGCCCAGTCTGCCCCGTACCCGACGGACAATTGAAGGTGTACAGCCGCTACGGCGCCCGGTCACCTGGCGCCCGCCCCGTGGCACGATGGCTGGCAACCTGCCGCCGCACCCGCGGACGGGCACCTTGAAGGAGCGACGATGAACGACACTCCGGGCTGGGCCTCGCCCGGATCTGCCCCCTCCGACGGACAGGACCCCGGCAAGCCGGACGCCGCCGAACCCGCCGACGACGGCGGCCGGAGCGCCCCGTCCAAGTGGTCCAAGGAGCAGCCGCCGCCCGCCCAGTGGTCCCCGCCCAGCACCCCGGGCCCGGGTCACACACCGCCTCCCCCGCCCCCGCCGCCCGGCCAGGGCGGCGGCTGGGGCTGGGGCGGCGGACCCGGCGGCCCTGGTGGCCCTGGTGGCCCCGGCGCTCCCGGCGGCCCCGGAGGTCCTGGCGGCTACCGCGGCTGGGGAGCCTGGCAGGGCCCCCCGCCCGCCGCCAAGCCCGGCGTCATCCCGCTCCGCCCGCTCGGCGTCGGCGAGATCCTCGACGGCGCGGTGTCGACCATGCGCGCCCACTGGCGCACGGTCCTCGGCATCTCCCTGACCGTGGCCGTGGTCACGGAGATCGTCGTCGTCCTCTTGCAGGGACTCGTCCTGAACGAGTCCGTCGACACGGAAGCCCTCGACGACCCCAGCGCGACCGTCGGCGAACTGACCCGCGCCATGGGTGACACGATGCTGAGCTCCGGCGTGGTCCTCGCGATCACGCTGCTCGGCACGATCGTCGCGACCGCCCTGCTCACCATGGTCACCAGCCGCGCGGTGCTCGGTAAGTCGGTCACCGCCACGGAGGCCTGGCAGGACTCCCGCCCCCAGCTGGCCAAGCTGTTCGGCCTGACCCTGCTCATCCCGCTCATCGGCTTCGCCATCGTCACCGCCGGCATCCTGCCGGGCCTGCTGATCGCGCTGGCCGGCCCGTCCGACGCCGGTGCCGGCCTCGCCGTACTCGGTGGTCTCGGCGCGGGCGTCGTCGCCGTCTGGATCGTCGTCCGCCTCTCCCTCGCCTCCCCCGCGCTCATGCTGGAGAAGCAGGGCATCAAGAAGTCCCTGATCCGCTCCACCAAGCTGGTCCGCGGTTCCTGGTGGCGCGTCTTCGGCATCCAGCTGCTCGCCGCGATCATCGCGAACGTCGTGGCGTCGATCATCGTCATCCCGTTCACGTTCATCGCCGGGGCGGTCAGCGGCGAAGGCGTCACCGGCTTCCTCGACAGCACCGGCGAGCTGGGCTGGACGTTCCTGATCGTCAGCGGGGTCGGCTCGGTCATCGGCTCCATGCTGACGTTCCCGATCACGGCCGGGGTCACCGTCCTGCTCTACATCGACCAGCGGATCCGCCGCGAGGCCCTCGACCTCGAACTCGCCCGCGCGGCCGGCCTCCCCGGTCACGGCCCGACCTCGTCCGGCACATCGGGGAGCTGATGCGGTGACCGCGGCGGGGGCAGTACTCGTGGAGGCCGTGCGCACCGGTGACGACCCACCGGTGACGATCCCACGCGACCCCGCACGGGAGGCGGCCGAACGCGAGCTGTCCAAGCCGATGTACCACGAGAACGATCCGAGCCTCTTCCAGCGCGCCCTGAACCGCTTCTGGGGCTGGGTCGACGACCTGTTCTCCGCCGCCTCGGGGGCCACCCCGGGCGGCGGGTTCGGCCTCCTGGTCATCGTGCTGGCGGTCGTCCTCCTGGTCGGCGCGCTGTGGTGGCGCCTCGGCACCCCGCAGCGCGCCGCGACCTCCGCTCCGGCCCTCTTCGACGACCGCCCCCGCAGCGCCGCCGAACACCGCGCGGCGTCCGAGGCGCACGCCGCGCTGGCCCACTGGAACCAGGCCGTGCAGGAACGCATGCGCGCCATGGTCCGCGCCCTGGAGGAACGCGCGCTCCTCGACCCGCGCCCCGGCCGCACCGCGGACGAAGCCGCCGCGGAAGCAGGCCGCACCCTTCCCGCCCACACCGACCGACTCCGCTCCGCCGCCCGCGAGTTCGACGACGTGACGTACGGCGGCCGCACCGCCGACGAAGCCGCGTACCTCCGCCTGGCCGAGCTCGACCGTGACCTGGTCACCACCAGACCGATGCTGACCAGCACCGCCCACACCACACCGAGCAACAGCTCCCAGGGGGCCGCCGAATGACCGGCCCCACCCCCGCCACCGAACCGACCCAGCCCGCCCCCTCCACCGAACCGACCCAGCCCTCTCCCTCCGCCGAACCGGCCCGGCCCTCTCCCCCCGCCACCCCGGAGCAGCGGCCACCCGGCGCGCCGTCCGCCGTGTCCCCCACCTCGATCTCCCCCACGCCCCGCCGGATCTGGACCCGCTCCCGAGGCATCGTCCTCGCCCTGGTCGTCCTCCTCGCGGCGGCCGTCGTCATCGCCGCGGTCCGCTCCGGCGCCCAGCACGGCCGCCTCGACCCGCGCTCCGCCGACTCCCACGGAAGCCGAGCCGTCGCCGAACTCCTCGCCGACCAGGGTGTGTCCACCCGCGTGGTCACCGGCACCGATGAGGCCCGGTCCGCGGCCGGCCCCGACACGACGCTCCTCGTGGCCAACCCCGACGTCCTCACCGACCGTCAGCGGTCCCGCCTGCACGCGGCAACCGAGGACTCCGGCGGCCGCACCGTCCTCGTCACCCCGGGCACCCCGTCGATCGACGCCCTCGCCCCCGGGGTCACCGCGGCCCCCACGACCAGCGCCGACTCGACGCTCTCCCCGAGCTGCTCCCTCCCCGAGGCCCGCCGCGCCGGCACCGCCGACATGGGCGGCATCCGCTACGACACTCTGGCTCCGGACGCCGAGGCCTGCTACCTCAGCGACGGCCTGCCCAGCCTTCTCCATCTCCCCGCCCCCCGCGGAAAGGGCGACACCGTCGTCCTCGGCGCCCCCGACATCCTCTACAACGACCGTCTCGACGAGCAGGGCAACGCATCACTCGCCCTGCAACTCCTCGGCTCCCGCCCCCACTTGGTCTGGTACCTCCCCTCCCTCTCCGACGACCAGGCGGCCACCGACGCCGAGCGCCGCGGCTTCTTCGACCTGATCCCCTCCGGCTGGCTCTGGGGCACCCTGCAACTCACCATCGCCGCCGCACTCGCCGCCCTGTGGCGTGCCCGCCGCCTCGGCCCCCTCGTCGCCGAACGCCTCCCCGTCGCCATCCGTGCCTCGGAAGCCGTCGAAGGCCGTGCCCGCCTCTACCGCAAGGCGAACGCCCGCGACCGCGCATCCGAAGCCCTACGCACCGCCGCCCGAACCCGCCTCGCCCCCCTCGTCGGCGTCTCCCCCGCACAAGCCCACGCGCCCGAGAACCTGATCCCCGCGCTGACCACCCGCCTTCACACCCCCGGCCACGACCTGCACCCCCTCCTCTTCGGGCCAACCCCCGGCAACGACGCAGCTCTCATCGCCCTCGCCGACCAACTCGACGCCCTCGAAAGAGAGGTACGCCACTCATGATGGACCCGACCACTGACAACGGGCCCACCGGAGCTCCCCGCGACGCCCGCGCTTCCCTGGAAGCCCTGCGCGCCGAGATCTCCAAGGCCGTGGTCGGCCAGGACCCCGCCGTCACCGGGCTCGTCGTCGCCTTGCTCTGCCGGGGCCACGTCCTGCTGGAAGGGGTCCCCGGGGTGGCGAAGACCCTGCTCGTCCGCGCCCTCGCGTCGAGCCTCGAACTCGACACGAAACGCGTGCAGTTCACGCCCGACCTGATGCCGAGCGACATCACGGGCTCGCTCGTCTACGACGCCCGCACCACGGAGTTCTCCTTCCAGCCCGGCCCGGTCTTCACGAACCTCCTCCTGGCCGACGAAATCAACCGGACCCCGCCCAAGACCCAGTCCTCGCTCCTCGAAACGATGGAAGAACGCCAGGTCACGGTCGACGGCACCGCGCGGCCGCTCCCCGAGCCCTTCCTCGTCGCGGCCACCCAGAACCCCGTCGAGTACGAAGGCACGTACCCACTCCCCGAGGCCCAACTGGACCGTTTCCTCCTCAAACTGACGGTCCCTCTCCCGTCCCGCCAGGACGAGATCGATGTCCTCACCCGGCACGCGGACGGCTTCAACCCCCGCGACCTGCGCGCCGCCGGCGTACGCCCCGTGGCGGGCGCCGCCGACCTGGAAGCCGCCCGAGCCGCCGTCGCGAAGACCTCCGTCTCCCCCGAGATCACCGCGTACGTCGTGGACGTCTGCCGCGCCACCCGCGAATCCCCGTCCCTCACCCTCGGCGTCTCCCCGCGGGGCGCCACGGCGCTGCTCTCCACGGCCCGCGCCTGGGCCTGGCTCACCGGCCGCGACTACGTCATCCCCGACGACGTGAAAGCCCTGGCGCTCCCCACCCTCCGCCACCGGATCCAGCTCCGCCCGGAAGCCGAGATGGAGGGCGTCACCGCCGACTCCGTCATCAACGCGATCCTCGCTCACGTCCCGGTCCCCCGCTGATGGCTCTCACCGGACGCACCGCCCTCCTGGCGGCCCTCGGCACGCTCCCCGTGGGCCTGTGGGATCCCAGCTGGACCGGCCTCCTCGCCGTCAACACCCCGCTGGCGCTGGCCTGCGCCTGTGACTTCGCCCTGGCCGCGCCCGTACGCCGACTCGGCCTCACCCGCTCCGGCGCCACGTCCGTACGTCTCGGTGAGTCCGCCGATGTCGAGCTCACCGTCACGAACCCGTCCGGCCGCCCCCTGCGCGCCGAACTCCGCGACGCCTGGCCCCCGAGCAGCCAGCAGCTCGGAAAGGACGTCACAGCGTCCCGTCACCGACTCGCCGTCCCGGCCGGCGAGCGCCGCCGCCTCACCACCCGCCTGAGCCCCACTCGCCGGGGCGACCACCAGGCCGACCGCGTGACGATCCGCTCGTACGGCCCCCTCGGCCTCTTCACCCGCCAGGGCAGCCACAAAGTCCCCTGGACCCTGCGCGTCCTGCCGCCTTTCACCAGCCGGAAGCACCTCCCCGCCAAGCTGGCCCGGCTACGCGAGCTCGACGGCCGCACCAGTGTGCTCACGCGCGGCCAGGGCACCGAATTCGACAGCCTCCGCGACTACGTTCCCGGGGACGACACCCGCTCCATCGACTGGCGCGCCACCGCCCGCCAGTCCACCGTCGCCGTCCGCACCTGGCGCCCCGAACGCGACCGCCACATCCTTCTGGTCCTCGACACCGGCCGCACCTCGGCCGGCCGAGTGGGCGACGCCCCACGCCTCGACGCCTCCATGGACGCGGCCCTGCTCCTCGCCGCCCTGGCCTCCCGCGCCGGCGACCGCGTGGACCTCCTCGCGTATGACCGTCGAGTACGTGCCCTGGTCCAGGGGCGCTCAGCGGGGGACGTCCTCCCCTCCCTGGTCAACGCTCTGGCCACACTGGAGCCCGAACTCGTCGAAACAGACGCCCGAAGCCTCACCTCGACGGCCCTCCGTACGGCCCCCCGCAGTTCCCTGATCGTGCTGCTCACCAGCCTCGACACCGCCCCCATCGAAGAGGGCCTGCTCCCCGTACTTCCGCGCCTCACCCAGCGCCACAAGGTCTTGGTGGCCTCGGTGGCCGACCCGCACATCCAGGAAATGGCGACCGCTCGCGGAACAACAGAGGCGGTGTACGAGGCCGCAGCGGCCGCCCAAGCCCAGTCGGAACGTCACCGCACAGCGGAACAGCTCAGGCGCCGCGGTGTCACGGTCGTGGACGCCACCCCGCATGACCTCGCACCGGCCTTGGCAGACGCATACCTCTCGCTCAAATCGGCCGGCCGCCTGTAAGCAGGCGTCGTAAACAGGCACCCTAAACGCAGAAAACCCCCGCACCATAAGGTGCGGGGGTTTCCCATTCAAAAGGAGTTCGGCGGCGTCCTACTCTCCCACAGGGTCCCCCCTGCAGTACCATCGGCGCTATGAGGCTTAGCTTCCGGGTTCGGAATGTAACCGGGCGTTTCCCTCACGCTATGACCACCGAAACACTATGAAACTGACAACCGCACCGTAGTCGTGGCCCGACATACGGGGTTGTTCGTGGTTTCAGAACCAACACAGTGGACGCGAGCAACTGAGGACAAGCCCTCGGCCTATTAGTACCAGTCACCTCCACCCGTTACCGGGCTT